>JAWLHA010000082.1:0-16062 GCA_041690535.1 Gammaproteobacteria bacterium
GGGTGGATAAGCGCAGCGCATCCACCAATTCGACGCCGCACGGTGGATGCGCTGCGCTTATCCACCCTACCTCGGTTCGCTGCCCCCGCCACCTGCGGCCCAATTTGGCTGCGATTGGCGATCTTTCCGTTTACCTGTTCGGTGCTCTAGTCAGCAACGCTGCGGCACTCACAAGCACCGACCGCCTTGGCAGGCTGCGGAGGGTGCCGCCTCGACAGACCTCATCCGAGCGCACCCCATCTGCGTCATATCCCCTGCCGCAGCACGGCATTTCCCACACTTTCTCCCTCGCCTTCCCGCTAACTGGTTGATTCAACTCGGGCTGCCCCCTGGCGCAATAATTGCGAATTATCAATTGCGCAACGCTCCCGGCCCGAGCCTCGGTTCACCAGCGGATGGCGTTGGAGTCTGCAGGCGAGGGGGCTCGCTCCCCCAGCCAAACACCGTGACCAAGTGAGAGAGGGCTCGGAGGACGCCATCACGGCTCGCCGTCCCATTTAGCTCGGCTTTGCCGATCACCCGAAGGAGAGAGAAGAATGAAAAAAACGCATGCCCTTTTGCTGTCCACGCTCTGCACGGCCGTGCTGAGCGCCTGCGGCGACAGCAGCGATGGCGCCAGCACCACCACCGTGAGCGGGGTCGTGGCCGACGGCTACCTGAAGGGAGCCACGGTGTGCGTGGACCTGAATCACAACGCCCGCTGTGACCCCGGAGAACCGGTCTCGAACGAGACCGATGCCGAGGGCCGGTACACCATCGCGGGGGTGCCGGAAGGGGATGCGGCCTCCTCCCCCATCGTGGCCGTGGTGCCGGCCACGGCGCAGGACAGCGACGACACCGCGACCGACCTGAATGCCACCGTGGGCAGCAGCTTCGTGCTGATGGCACCCGCCGGCAAGGGGGGGTTCGTGAGCCCGCTGACGACCCTGGTGCAGGCCGCGATTCTGGGCGATCCGTCCCTG
Source organism: Gammaproteobacteria bacterium (assembly GCA_041690535.1). Taxonomy (GTDB): domain Bacteria; phylum Pseudomonadota; class Gammaproteobacteria; order Thiohalomonadales; family Thiohalomonadaceae; genus JAWLHA01. The sequence goes on from JAWLHA010000082.1 coordinate 963, forward strand.
ACGGCGGATGCGGCCGCCAACGCCATCAAGAGCCGGGTGGCGAGTCTCCACAATGAGGAGCTGGGCGAGGCCGATCTGTTTGCCGACTACATCGCCGGCGGCGAAGCCACCGCGCACGTACACAACGCAGCCAAGGTCATTGCCAATTCGCTGCGGGCCAACCATGACCTGGTGAAAAGTCACGTGTCCGAGGGGGATCAGAAGGCGCTGGCGGTGATGCTGGCCAGGGTGGCCGAGAAGGCGTTGCAGAGTCAGGGCGATACGGCCGACCCCTCGAACCCCGTCGGCGCGGAGGACATGAACACCCTGCTCGCTGCGGTGGCGAGCCGGGTCGCCGGCGGTGCGGCGACCCAGGAGGTGACCGTGAGCTTCGATGTGGTCAATGGCGGCACCTCCATCAAGTGTGGCGACCCCATCACCCTGAGCAATACCAAGCTGTGGGACCATAACACCGATACCCGGTTGGAGACCCCCGAGACACAGACCACCGAAGGGAAGATGGTGGACCTGCGCTTCTACGTCTCAAACGTGATGCTGTGGGACGACGCGGGCCACGCGGTGCCCCTGGTGCTGACCGAGAATGACTACCAGGCGAAGAACGTCGCCCTGCTCGATTTCGGATACAACACGGCAAACCTCCCGGAGGTGACCTGCACCCCTGCGGGCCACACCGCCATTAGCGGCAAGGTGGCCCCGGGAACCTACACCGGCATCTCCATGACCGTCGGCGTGCCCATCCATGCCGCGGACCTGGAGACGAAGCTCAACCACGTCAACTTTGCCGAACCGTCGTCCCCGGCGCCACTGCAGCTGCAGTCCATGTCGTGGTCCTGGCAAAACGGCCGCAAGTTCATGAAGGTCGAATTCCATCCGGATTCGAACATCGGCAAGATCGGGAATGAGACCACCACCAAGTGGAATGTGCACATCGGCTCCACCGGCTGTGCGGGGGACCCGAAGGTGGTCGGCAACGAGACCGCCTGCACCAATGCCAATCGCCTCAGCCTGAAGTTCGATGCGTTCGACGCGGCCACCCAGAAGGTGGTGTTTGACGTGGCGGAGCTGTTCAAGGAGGCCGACGTGACCTTCGACGGCGGCGGCGCGGCAGGCTGCATGTCCGGCACCACCGACCCCGAGTGCGCGCCCATCTTCAAGGCCCTGGGATTGAGCCTCGTCGACGGCCGGACCCTCACCGGCGCCGACGCGCAGACGGTGTTCAAGGTCAAGTAGGCCTTAGGGATGAAGCGATCACTGCTGCTGATCGGAGGGGCGGCCGCCGCGTGGGCGGCGGCCACCCTCGTCCTTCCCGGGTGGGGTGCACGGTCCGAACCTGCCGCGTCCCAAACGGACAGCGCCTGGGAGTGGCAACTTCCGGACGGGTTTCCCGAGCCCCTGGTGCCCGCGGACAACCCCATGTCGGAAGCGAAGTTCCAGCTGGGGCGGCGCCTCTTCTTCGACAAGCGCCTCTCCGGCAACGGCACCCAGAGCTGCGGCTCCTGCCACTTCCAGCACCTCGCCTTCACCGACGGGAAGGCCGTCTCCACCGGCTCCACCGGCGATCGCACCGCGCGCAGCGCCATGAGCATCGCCAATGTGGCCTACTACCCCACCCTGACCTGGGCCAACCCGTCGCAGGCCTCCCTGGAGATCCAGGCGGCGGTGCCCATGTTCGTGGAAAACCTCGCGGTGGAGCTGGGCATCAACGACGAGAACAAGAGGCAGGTGCTGGCCCGCTTTGCGGGTGACCCGGACTACCAGGCCCGGTTCCGGGCCGCCTTTCCCGGCGAGGAGGCCCCCATCAACTTCATGAACATCATCAAGGCCATCGCCACCTTCGAGCGGGGCGTCATCTCCGGGGACTCCCGCTACGACCGCGCCCAGGCCGGCAAGACGGTGCTGAGCGAGGCGGAGGAGCGGGGACGCCGGCTGTTCTTCAGCGAGCAGGCGCAGTGCTCGTCCTGTCACAGCGGCTTCAACTTCTCAAATCAGACCCTGCATGCCCAATCGACGCGGGTGGAAAAGCCGTTTCACAACACCGGCCTCTACAACGTGGACGGCCAGGGGGGCTATCCGGACGACAACCCGGGCCTCGTCGCGGTGATGCCTCAGCCGGAAAACATGGGCCGCTTCCGCGTGCCCACGCTGCGCAATATCGCGCTGACCGCCCCCTACATGCACGACGGCTCCATCGGGACGCTGGAGGAGGTGCTCGATTTCTATGGGGAGCACGGACGCAACATCACCGCCGGGCCGCACCAGGGCGACGGCAGGCACAACCCCTACAAGGATGCACGCATCGACAGGATCCGCCTCAGCGCCGAGGACAAGGCCGACATCATTGCCTTCCTGAAGGCCCTCACCGATGAGGGGTTGCTCAACAATCCACGCTACTCCGATCCGTTCGCCGCAGGTGAACTACGGACCATTGAGGGCGCCGCGTCGGCCCCTCCCTCCCAGCACAGCGGCGAGGAGGCCTGATGCTCAGAGCCCCGCTTTACCGGCGGGTCGACAAGGAGACCCCGTCGTCGCGGCCCGCCCCCAGGCCGCGCTCGCGCTGGCTCGTGGTGCTGGCCGCCGGAGGGCTGTTGGCCGGTTGCATCGAAAGCGGCACCACCATCGTCGACCCATCGCGCCAGACCGATGCGAACTGGAGCTGGGACCTCCCGCCCAACTTTCCGACCCCCCGGGTGCCGGAGGACAACCCCATGTCGGAGACCAAGTTTCAGCTAGGGCGCCGCTTGTTTTATGACACCCGCCTCTCCGGCAACGGAACCTACGCCTGCGCCAACTGCCACCTGCAAGGCATGGCCTTCACCGACGGACTGGCCGTATCCGTGGGGGCGACCGGGCAGAAAACGCCCCGCAACTCCCCAAGCATCGCCAACGCCGTCTACCACCCCACGCTCACCTGGGCGCGCCCCGACCTGACCACCCTGGAAGAGCAGATGGCGGTCCCGCTGTTTGCCACCGATCCGGTGGAGATGGGGATCAACGACGCCAACCGCGAGACCGTGCTGCAGCGCTTCCGGGACGACCCCGACTACGGGCGGCAATTTGCCGAGGCGTTTGCCGAGGAGGTGGAGTCGGTCAACTTCGACAACATCATCAAGGCCATCGCCACCTTTCAGCGCGGCGTCCTCACCGGAAACTCCAGGTTCGAGCGTTATCAGCGCGGCGAGGCCACGCTCACCGCCGCCGAGGAGCGCGGGCGGTTGCTGTTCAACGGCGAGACGGCCGAGTGTTTCCACTGCCATGGCAGCTTCAACTTCAACGACCAGGTGACCTACCGCGGCGCGCGCAGCGTGGAGACGCTGTTTCACAACACCGGGCTCTACAACATCGGCGACACCGCCGAAGGGCTCTTTCCCGAAGGAAATCGCGGCATCTACGAACTCTCCGCCCTGCCCCAGGACATGGGGGCGTTTCGCGCGCCGAGCCTGTACAACGTGGAGCTCACCGCCCCCTACATGCACGACGGCAGCGTTGGCACCTTGGAAGAGGTGCTCGATGTCTACGCGGCGGGCGGGCGCCACATCGAGAGCGGACCCTACGCGGGGGACGGCCGATACAACCCTTTCAAGAGCGACCTCATCACCATGATCAGCCTGAGCGAGCAGGACAAGGCGGACATCATTGCCTTTCTGAAGACCCTGACCGACCACAGCCTGCTGACCAATCCCCGCTATGCCGATCCCTTCCAGACGGAGGGTGAGTGAGTGATGGCCGCCGCAACCGAGAGCACTCGTGGTGCTGGCCGCTTCACCCGGTTGAAAGCCCGGTTTGTCCGGGCCGCACTGCTGGCAGGGCTGGCCGTTCCGCTCGCCGCCTGGGGCCACAAAGGGGTGGATCACGACGCGGAGGAGGAGCCATCACTTAGCCTCTCCCTGGGGGTGGGGCTGCGCCACCTGAGCGCGGACACGGCCTTTCCCTATCCCCGCCTGCCGGGGGTGCTGGAGGCCGGCAGCCCCCGGGCCGACGAACGGGGCAGCGATCTGGACTACGCCGAACTTGGACTGAGCGCCCGCTTTTCTCCGCAACTCAATGGTGCCCTGCGCTACACCCGCCATGGGGGCGCCGATCCGCACACGGAGCTGGAGGCGTTGTGGCTGGAGGCGCGGGGCGGAGGGCTCACCGCCCGGGGCGGCCGGCAGGAGCTGCCGCTCGGGTTCGAGAACCTGGAGCATGCGCACGCCCGGACCTTCGGCATCGCGCCGCTCACCCTGCGCGCCACGGTGGATGAGGCCTGGATCGCCGACGGCCTGCGCGTGGACTGGGCGTTGCCTGGCGGCTTTGCCGCCGGGGCCGGTGCCTGGCAGAACCGCAGTTACCCCGGCACCGAGTCCGGCGGGGTCAATCTCACCACCCTGCGCCTGGCCTGGCGCGGCGGCCCCTGGCACCTGGAGGCGGGCTATGCCGAAACCGACGCGGAGGGGCGCGCGCTGCTGACCACCGGGGAAGGCGGTCACACCCACAGTGTGCCAAGCTGCGACTCGGTGACCGCCGACCGGGTCTGCTTTCACGGCGACGTGGCGCTGTGGAGTGTCGCGGCGCGCTGGCGGCCCCGGCAGAGCCGCTGGTGGCTTGGAGGCGAGTACTGGTACAAACGGGAGCGGGGGCGCCTGGACAGCATCTACGGCACCCCCGACTACCGGGGCGAAATCGAAGGGGGCTGGGTTGATGCAGGGTTTCGCCTCGCCCCCACCGTCACCGTTGCGGCACGGGCCGAACGGTTGCAGATGAACAATCACCTCAATGGTGCAAATGCCGGTCTGGTCGCAGCCCAGGCCGGGATCGTCGAGGCCGATGGAAAACCGATGGCAATGGGTCTGGTGGCCGCTTGGAGCCCCTCACCGGCGTTGCGACTGCTCGGCGAATGGCACCGGGATGACGCCGGCGACACGGCGATTGACGTGTTTCTGCTGCGGGCGCAGCTGCACTGGGGACGGACGCTGTTCTGAGCAGAAGCCGTGACCCGAAATGCGGAGCACCGAACAACCAAATCCGCTGCGCAAGGTATGAGGTGCGAGAGGTTGGATAAGCCTTGGCGCAACCACCACTCTTTGGACCCTCACTCAACATTTGGGGAAACATAACTACTCGCCCCCGACTGCCTCCCGCTTATGCAAATTAGGATGCGGTCGCTCAACGCACTCGATCCTCGCTACTTGTACTGTTCGTCATTCCCGCGAAGCCTGCCCCCGAGCGCTTTAGTCGGGGGGCGGGAATCCATAAGGCACCCAGCCCAATACCCCTGGCCCTCTGAAGTCCAGCACTGGATTCCCGCCCCGCTCGGGGGCAGGCTTCGCGGGAATGACGGATGCGGGTAAGTAGTTACCTTCTTCCTTAGTGATCGCTCCCCTTGCTTGTATTTTAGGCAGCCATTAACATCCCGGGGATTTCCGACTGATGGTAATCCCAGCGCGAGCTGGAGGGCATCGACCTGTTCGCCCCCGGCTGCCCCATCGAGTACATCATCACCGTGGAGGCGCTGAAGGAGGGGTGGGACTGTTCGTTTGCCTATGTCTTCTGCTCAGTGAAGGAGGTGCGTTCGGCCAAGGACGTGGAGCAGTTGCTCGGGCGGGTGCTGCGCATGCCGTTCGCCAAGCGCCGGGCGGTCGAGGCCCTGAACCGCGCCTACGCCCACCTCGCCTCCCCCGGCTTTGCCCAGGCCGCCCAGCAGTTGACCGACAAGCTGGTCAACATGGGCTTCGAGGCGATGGAGGTGCCGTCCCACCTGCAACACGGCCCCGCCGACCTGTTCGGCGACGACTTCGAACTGACCGCCCCGCCCTCCGAGCCGCCGCTCGCCATCGAGCTGCCGGTGCGTCCCACCTTTAGCGACGAGCATGCCGATGCGCTGCACAACGTGACCATCGCGGAGACGGAATCCGGTACCTTCCGGGTCAAGGCCGAAGGCATTCTCGACGAGCGGGTCGCGGAGGCGCTGATCCAGCATTTCAAGGGGGCGGAACAGGCCGAGGTGCGGGATCAGATCACGCAGCACAACGCGCGCGTCGAGGTAAGCCGCTCCCCCTCTGAGAGGCGAGTTCCCTTTGCCGCCCTCCCGCGGCTCTGCCTCGCCCAGCAGGGCGAGCTGGCGTTGCTGGAACCGGAGACCTTCCTGTTCCTCAACGGCGATTGGTCGCCCCTGGACTTCCCCATCGAACTGCCGGGATTCGGGTTGCAGGAGAGCGATACCACGTTCGAGGTGGACGTGGAGGGCAAACGGGTCACCTACCACATCGCCGACGAGAAGGAGACCTACGATCTCAACCTGATCGACTCGGGGGTGACCGAAACCGACCTTGTCCGTTGGCTCGATCGCCAGCTCCGGCGCCAGGACGTCACCCAGGCGGTGATGATCCGCTACCTTGCCCAACTGGTCGGCCACCTCACCAAAGAGAGAGGCTTCACGCTCACCGCCCTCGTGCGCACCAAGTTCCTGCTGGTCAGGGCCATTCAGCGACAACTCGCGCTGTTGCGTGAGCGGGTGGCCGACCGTGGGTTCCAGCAGGTTCTGTTTGGGCAGGCGGCCTCGGTGGAGGCGAATTTCGATTACACCTACCGTTTCATGCCGGGGCTGTATCCCGCCCGCGTTCCCTATTACCGGGGGCGCTACCGATTCGCCAAACACTACTACCCGGTCATCGAGGACCTCAAGGGTGAGGGCGAGGAGTTCGACTGCGCCGTCGTTATCGACCGACACCCGGCCGTCAGGCACTGGGTCCGCAATCTGGTGGACCGGCCCCACGCCTCCTTCCGTCTGCCGCTCTCGGGCGGCTGGTTCTATCCCGACTTCGTCGCCGAGCTGAACGATGGCAGGCTACTGGTGGTGGAGTACAAAGGCGAGGTCTACAAGAGCAACGACGACTCCCGCGAGAAGAACGCGGTCGGTCGGTTGTGGGCGGAAACAAGCGGTGGACGCTGCCTGTTCCTGATGGCCGTGAAGACGGATGAGGGACGCGATGTCGCCGCGCAGGTGAACGATTGCATCACCGGAGCCCGCTAGCTAATTCGTCATGCCCGCAAAGCCTGCCCCCAAAAGCTTCAGTCGGGGGGCGGGCATCCAGTTGTTCGCCATGCCCGCGAATACGGGCATTCAGTGCTCGGTGATCGCAAAGTTCTCCGCCGGCTGTGAGCGGGAACCGGTGGACCTCGATCGGTTGAAAGGGGCCTGGCGGACCCTGTCTGACAAGCGTTTGGGCGAATACCGGCAGGCGCTTCCAGCGGCATGGGCCGACGGGTTCGCCGTTGCGGATGACGCGCTGGGTTACATCGCCGAAATCAGAGACAATATCGACTCGGCCTTGGCAGAGGTCGGGAGGATTTTGCAATGAGCAGCATGATTTCTTACACCTACACCGTCTTGCGCTATGTCCATGACATCACGACAGGCGAGTTCATAAACGTCGGCGTCGCCTTGTATGCGCCCCGGGCACGCTATGCGAGCGCCCTGTGTCGCCCGACCATTGGGCGCTTAAGCAAGGTCTTCCCGGGTATCAATACCGACTACATCAAGTCGCTGATGCGCCACATTCAGGCCCGTTTCGAAGAGATGGGCGAGCAAATGTCCAGTTGGCACTTGAGCCTGTCGAATCGATCGAAGAGCTGGCTCGAAAGATTCTCCCGGCCGACGAAAGCTCCCTGCAATGGTCGCCCACAGGGGCGGGCAGGACCTCTGATCCGGCTGAGACGCTTGAGCGCCTGTTCGAGAGAATGGTTATGCGTTATGAGAATTGCACGGTGCGGGAGCGGCGGACCGAGGACGATGTTTGGAGGCACTTCAAGCGTAACCTCGAATCGAGACAGCTTCTCCAGTACTTCGAGCCCGCAAAGATTGCCGTACGAGATGACGAGATAGATTTCCAGTACACATGGAAAAATGGCGTGCTCCACTGCCTTGAGCCGGTTTCCTTCGACCTGAGCTCACCGGAGGGCATCAAGGATAAAGCGCACCGCTGGCTGGGCCGCGTCACGAGCGTCGCAAATTCCCCGGATAAATTTCGTATGTACTTCCTCGTCGGACAGCCACAAGACGAGGGGCTCATCAAGGCATACGAGGACGCACTTAGCATCTTAGGCAAGATTCAGGTGGACAAGGCGATTTACCGTGAACAACAGGCCGACGAGTTGACCGAGTTGCTAGCAAGAGAAGTTGAAGAACACATCGCATCGTAACTACTCCCCCCCCCCGTCATTCCCGCGAAGGCGGGAATCCAGAGAACAGATGCATGGCTCAAAATGGATCCCCGCCTACGCGGGGATGACGAATTTCCAAGGCATTGCGTGATCAGCTGGGGCGAGTAGTTACATCGCATCTATGCAAACGCTCTAATGCCTGATGTGCGGGGCGGACGCGATGATTACGGACTGATGTGGCGCAGCATCGATAGCTTGCTGAGGCGTCATCGTGAGATTACCTTGCAGGAAGGTCAATGCGCTCCACCGCACGATCACAAATCTGGAGAAGAGAGCTCGCCAAGTCATATGTGACCGACTACCACGAATGCGCTACGGCATCGGACCGCATCACCTCATCAACGACATCGCTGCATTCCTCGCGCCGACGAAACCAGTTCGGCGGGCCCGCTTAGCGGACGATACGCGAATTTCCCCCGCGGGGCTCCATCCAGGCTGCAGCAGAACTTCTCGCACGATTCCGGGTCAGGCTTTGTGCCCGGACAAGCGGAGGCGCTGCAACCGACGCAGTCCCCCTTTCCCGAACGGAACGCGCGCCGCACCAGCCAGGCGGTCCCCCGCGACGATGGCAACCTGCCGGAAGAGAGGGCGCCCGAACCCGTCTACAGTTGTGATTGAAAGGACGCAACAGGGAGGTGAACACAATGCCACGAGGTCGATTCGGCTATTTTGGCCGGCTTCTTCCGTTGAGGAGCGGCGAGCCGCCGCTCACCCCCCTGCGAACGGACTCAGCCCATGGACACGACTTTCTGGACGGCGTTGGGGACCAGTTCGCTGGCCGCAGTGGTGACGGCAACAGGGATCTATACCATCCGTCACTTCGGGGCATGGGGTCGAAAATACAACATCTATTTCGTCTGCTTTGCAGCCGGGGTGCTCATCTCCGTCTCCTTCCTGCACCTCATCCCCAAGTCGATGGACATGAGTGCCAACGCCCCGGCTTACCTGCTGGGCGGCTTTCTCCTGCTCCACTTGCTCAACCGTTCCGTCCACGCATTGGTGTGCGGGCGAACGCCAACAGCCAGCTACGATATCGGTCTGATTCCCATGTTCGGGATAGGCCTTCACTCGTTCGTTGACGGCTTCGTCTACTCCACCACCTTTACGGTCAGTCTGTTCACCGGCGCGGTCGCGGCCCTCGGCATGGTGCTGCATGAATTTCCTGAAGGAATCATCACCTACCTGCTGCTGTTGCGCGGGGGCTTCACCGAGAGGGCGGCGCTGATACTTGCATTGCTGGCCGCCTCCCTGACCACCCCGCTGGGCATGCTGGTGTCCTATCCCTTCATCAGCATCATCGAGCGTCCCCTGCTTGGCAGTCTGCTTTCGCTCTCGGCGGGGGCCCTTGTCTACGTGGGTGCCACCCATCTGCTGCCTCAGGCGGAGAAGGAAAGGGGGAAGTACAGCACCTTGGCGTTCGGCGCCGGCCTCCTGGTGGCCGTGTTGATCGTGCTTTCCGAATGAGATAGCGTCACCAGCCCCAACGACAGCGGCAACCTGCCCGATCCGGCCATCTCCGCGTGCGCCTATCCCCGTTTCGGCAGGTGTCGCTTCGACCCCGGGCAACTGGAGGCACTGCAACCGGCGCAGCCCCCCTTGCCCGAGCGGAAGGCCCGGCGCACCAGCCAGGCGGTCCCCGCAATAATGGCCAACAGCCAGATAAGGTCCGTCACCCCCACGTTTCACCTCCTGGGCGAGAAGATCACTGGAACCCCAGCAGCCGGCCACCCTGGTAGATCAGGAAGGCCACCGACCAGGCGAGGGCAAACTCGTAACCCAGCGCCACCCCCGCCCACTTCCAGGTGCCGAACTCCTGGCGCATGGCGATCATGGTCACCACGCAGGGCATGTAGAGCAACACGAAAGCCATGAAGGCGTAGGCCGACAGCGGCGTGAAGGCCGCCCGCACCGCCTCGCGCAGGGCCGATCCGCTCTCGTCCTCGGCGCTGATGCTGGTGATGCCGAAGGTGGCAACGACATTGTTCCCCGCGGTCTGCACCGCCTCCACGAACGAGCTGCCGATCTCCCGCAGGTCCTCGCCCACGGTGGGTACCGGCCCTTCGGCCCCACCCGACTCGGGGGCATAGATCTCGCCCATGGTGCCCACCACGATCTCCTTGGCCACGGCCCCGGTCAGCAGCGAGGAAGCGGCCTCCCAAGTACCGAAGCCGAGGGGCTCAAACACCGGGGCGATCACCTGACCGGCCCGCCCGAGCACAGAATCCTGCTTCTGCTCCACTCCCCAGGGGAGATTGAGGGCGAACCACACCAGCACCGAGACGGCCAGGATGTAGGTGCCCGCCTTGATCAGGAAGTGCTTGCCCTTCTCCCAGGTGTGGATGAGCAGGCTCTTCAGGGTGGGCAGACGGTAAGGGGGCAGCTCCATGATGAACAGCGGCGCCTCGCCACGGAACAGGGTGCGCTTGAACACCATGCCCACCAGGATGGCGAGGACGATGCCGAGCACATAGAGCGACCACAGCACGGTGCCGGCCGAGGTGGGGAAGAAGACCGCGGCGAACAGCACGTAGACCGGCAGGCGCGCGCCGCAGGACATGAGCGGCACCAGCAGCGCGGTGAGGATGCGGTCGCGGCGGTTCTCCAGGGTGCGGGTGGCGTAGATGGCGGGCACGTTGCAGCCGAACCCCATCAGCAGCGGAATGAAGCTCTTGCCGTGCAGCCCCACCGCGTGCATCGCCCGGTCCATCACGAAGGCGGCGCGGGCCATATAGCCGCTCGCCTCCAGAAAGGTGATGAAGAACATCATGGCGAAGATCACCGGCACGAACACCAGCACGAAGCCGACCCCGCCCAGCACCCCCTCGGTCATCAGGGCGATGACCCAATCGGGCGCCGCCAGGGCCCCCAATCCCGCCGCGGCCCAGCGGGTGAGCGGGCCGGCGGTGACCCCGTCGATCCAGTCCACGAAGGGGGTGGAGATGTCGAAGGTGAGCTTGAAGGTGAGCCACATGGCCGCGAAGAACAGCGGCAGGCCGAGGAAGCGGTTGAGGACGATGCGGTCGATGCGCTCGGTCAGCTCCTTGCGGGGCAGGGCCGGGCGCTGCACCACCTCGCGAGCCAGCCCCGCCGCCTGGGCGTAGCGGGCGTCGGCCATGAGCGACTCCACATCCTCGCCGTGGGCGCGGTGCAGGTGGTCGAGGGCATCGCCCACCACCGCCGGGGCCTCGGCGACAAGGTGGGTCTCCTCCAGCACCTGACCATCCCCCTCCATCACCTTGAGAGCCAGCCAGCGCAGCGGATAGGCCTCGGCCAAGTCGGGACGCGCCGCCCCGATGCGCTCGGCGATGGTCGCGGCCGCCGATTCGATGTCGTCGCCGTAGTGCACCTCCCGCGGGGCGGCCCCCTCTTCCACCCGCTTGAGCGCGGCGTCCAGCAGCCCCTCCAGCCCCTCGCCCCGGGTGGCCACGGTAGGGAGCACCCGCACCCCGAGGATCGCCTCCATGGCGGGCACATCGATGTGAAAGCCCTTGGCCTTGGCCTCGTCATAGACATTCAGGGCCAGGATCATGGGGATCCCCAACTCCAGCAGCTGCACCGTCAGATAGAGGTTGCGCTCCAGGTTGGTGGCATCCACCACGTTGAGGATGATGTCGGGGCGTTCGTGGAGCAGGTAGTCGCGGGCGATCACCTCCTCCTGGGTGTAGGGGCTCAGGCTGTAGGTACCCGGCAGGTCCACCAGCCGGACCGTGCGGCCGTGGTGCAGGAGGCTCGCCTCCTTCTTCTCCACCGTCACCCCGGGCCAGTTGCCCACCTGCAGCCGGCTCCCGGCCAGGCCATTGATGAGGGTCGATTTGCCCGCATTGGGGTTGCCGGCCACCGCCACCACCAGGGGGCGGTCGGTCTGGGGGAGCGGCGGTTGCAGGACTGCGCTCATGCCAATGCCTCCACGTCGATGCCGTCCGCCTCCCCCTTGCGCAGGGAGAGCTTGTAGTGCTTCACGGTGATCTCGATGGGGTCGCCCAGGGGCGCCACCTTCTCCACCTTCACCGTCTCGCCCACCAGCACCCCCATGTCCATCAGGCGCCGCTTCAGCGGCCCGGTCACCCCAATGGCGGTGATGCGCCCGCGCTGGCCCGGGCGCAACTTCGAAAGCTTGGTCCCGCTCATCGCGCGCATCCTCCGCAGGAGATGGCGCAGCCGCGAGCAGCCGGGCGCACCTGGATCTTCATGGCCACCCCGCGGCCGATGGCGATGCGGGATTCACCCACCTTCACCAACAACGGGCCGTGGCCCTCGTTGGCCACCACCTCCACCACATTGCCGACGCGCACCCCCATCTCCTCCAACCGCACCAACTCAGGGGAGCCGGCGTGGCGGTGACCATGCCCGGCATGGCCGAAGAGCTGCACCACCTCCGCGTTGTCGCCCGCCGCAAGGAGGCCCAAGGGCAGGAGCCCCCCTCTTCCGGTCGTTCCCTTCATTTGTCGGTTCATGCGTTTGCCTCGCTCTTGAATCTGTGCGTTGGAGCACCAAAATGTACATAGGACGGATGCGCTGCGCTGCTCCGCCCTACGCCATGCTGGTTAGAAGGCGGCCGACAGCCGTGCGCCGGCAACCCAAAGCTCCCGGTCCACCACATCGCCGGTCCGGTCAAACCCGGGATTGCGTACGTACTGGAGCGATGGCGTGAGCTGCCAGCGTGCGCCGAGGTTAAACCGGCCGTAAAGTTCCGCCTGGGTGGTGTCGCCCAGAGCACCCGGCGCCCCGTCGCGGGCATCGGAGGAGACGGCTGTATGAGTCAGCCCCACCCCAACGCCCGCGGCGCCAAACGGCCGCTCCATGGCGGCCCCCACGAACCAGGCGGCCTCCGAGACCCGGGCGTCCGCCGCCCCGAGGCGCAGGTTCCACTGCACGGGACCACTCACCCCGTCCAGCATCCCGTAGGCACCATGATTTGACTCGTTGCCCGCGCCCCCATTCAACCGCTCGTGGTCGGCGGTGTGCGTCCAGATCCCGAGCCGCGGAGTGAAGTCGCCCAGTTCCCAGTAGAGCTCCCCGGCGAGAAAGAGCCCTTTGCCTTCGCCATCCACATCGAACAGTTGGCGGTAGGAGCGATCGGGGTTGTCGCCCAGGCCGTGGGAGCTGGTGAGCAGGGCCGTGAATCCGGCGCCCCTTGCTTGGGCATCGCGATGGAGAGCCAGCCCCAGGGTGTAGTCGGGCAACTCGATGGTGGGATTGTTGACCAGGGAGGCATTGAGAAACTGGGAGGTCTCGTCGTTGGCCACCGCGCTGCTGTCGAGGAAGCCGGAGGGGTTGAGCAGACCGGCAAACAGCTGGGCGGTGCCGACATTGAAGTCATAGCGGAGCTCCGAGACCTGGAACCGCCCCGCATCGTCGCGGTCCAGCGCGCTTCCCACGTCGGCGTTGGCGTCAGGGACAAAAGCGCTTACCCCCCGGTCGCGCGGAGAGGTGGCGCCCTCCACATAGAGGGTCAGGACACCGGCGCCGAGGGGGACACCGGCCAGGAAGTCCACGGATGCAGCCGCCTCTTCACGCACTCGACTGTCCGAAGCACTCTGGAAGGTCAGGGTCAGGCCAGCCTCCACGGTGGGGGCCGCAGGTCCTTCCACGGCGCCATGCCGCTGGGCGGGGACATCGGCATAGGCCGAAAGCGAAGCCATTGCAGCGCCAATGGCCGCACACAGGGAGAAGGGAGAGTTTCGACGTGCCATGGGGGACCTCAAGAGTTCGTCGCCATCTATCGGACGCGGATCGGCTGCCCTGACGGGTGCCCTCAGCGATTGCTTATACACGAAAACCGAAGCCCAATGATAATCATTCGCATTCGCATGTCAATAGTTCCCCGTCCCCGGACATGGAAACCTGGCAAATGAGACCGGTATCCCGAGGGTCTGGTCTGTCCCTCTGCGGCCGGGCCGCACCAGCCTCGGTGCCGCGCCTCTGCAGTGCGGCACAGGTTACACTTTGGGAGGGCGCATCGATTCAGAGCCCTTTCACGTGCGGGCTGGAACCGCACGCGGCGTCGGCAGGTCACCTGCGGATGAGTTCGCACCCCTCTGGCCAGGAGCGTCAGGGTAAACGCATACTTACCCAAGAGCGATGCGTTCACCCTGCACCGTGCAAACTGTGTGTTGATTCTCTGCCAGAGCTGTCAACCCGCCCGCCGGGCCTCACGCTCACGTCACGGCCGTGCTGTGAGTATGCGTTCACCCTGCCAGGAGCGTGACTCGCACAGCGACGCTGTATAGTTACCGGATAACGAACCATCCATCGGGAGATTAACCAAATGATCGCAAGACGCGCACTCAGCCTGCTCGCCCTCCTCGGACTCCTTGCCAGCGAAAGCGCAATGGCACACACCGGCACACACCCCGGTAGCGGGTTTTCCGCAGGTTTCGCCCACCCGCTGCTCGGCTGGGACCATCTGCTGGCCGCCGTGGCCGTGGGGCTGTGGGCCACTCGCCACGACGGGCGCGCCGTATGGATGCTTCCCCTCACCTTTCTGGCGGCGATGGTGGTCGGCATTGCGCTGGGGGCCACCGGTTTGGGGCTGCCCGCGGTGGAGCCGGCGCTGATGGCCTCTCTGGTGGTGTTCGGCGCAGTGCTGGCCCTGCCCGTCCGCGCACCGCTGGCGATTGCCGCCGCGCTGCTGGCGGTGTTTGCAGTCTTCCACGGGCATGCCCACGGCAGCGAGATGCCGGCCGCCACCCCCATGGCCGCCTACGGCCCCGGCCTGCTGCTCGCCACCGCCCTGCTGCACGCCACCGGCGTGCTGGCCGGGCGCCTGGCGCACCCGCTGGCGCTGCGACTCTCCGGGCTGGCCATCGGCGCCAGCGGCGTGTGGCTGCTCGCCATTTAGAGCACCGAACAGATAAATCCGACGCGCCCAACATGTAGGGTGGATAAGCGCAGCGCATCC
>JAWLHA010000083.1:0-16036 GCA_041690535.1 Gammaproteobacteria bacterium
AAGATGGGACCTTGACCGCAAACGGTCAGGTGACGGCCAGCGACGCGGACACCGGTGCAGTACTGACCTACAGCGGCAACGCGACCAGTGCCTACGGCAACTTCGCAGTGGATGCCGTCACCGGCGCGTGGACCTACGAACTGGATAACGCGGCGGCGCAGTCGCTGGCCAAGGACCAGACCGTCACGGAGACCTTCACCGTAACCGTCACCGACGAACATGGCGCGAGCACCAGTCAGGAGGTGATCATCTCGGTGACCGGCACCAATGACCTTCCTGTATTCACTGGCGATGACACGGGCTCGGTCGTGGAGGATGCCGCTGCTCCGATTCTGACTGTCAGCGGCACATTGACCGTCACCGATCCCGACGCGGGAGAGTCGGCCATCGATACCTCCGCGCCGGTGGTGGCGAGCCCGGGGGCCCTGGGCAGCCTCACCATCGATGCAAGCGGCAGCTGGACCTACACGGTGGCGAATGCCGCCGTCCAATACCTGAGCCTGAACGAAACCAAGGTGGAGAGCTTTGTCGTCGCAGCGATGGATGGCACGGTTCACCAGATCAGCATCACCATTATCGGCACCAATGATGCGCCGGTGATCGCTGTGGAAATGGGTGATAGCGCCTCAGCGGTTATCGATGAGGCCAATGCCGGGCTGACCGCCAGCGGGACCTTGTCGGTGAGCGATGTGGACACCATGAACACCGTAGGCGCGAGCGTGATTTCGGTGTCCGCTACCGGGGTTACCAGTGGCCTGGGCAGCGACTACGCCGCGCTTCTTGCGATGCTGGGCGTGGATGGCGGAGACATCATCAGCGACAGCGCCTCCAGCGGCACCCTTACCTGGATTTTCGACTCCGGCTTGGAGGCCTTTGATTATCTCGCAACCGGGGAGACGCTGACCCTGGCCTATACCGTACGCGCCACCGACAGTGCAGGGGCCAGCACGGACCAGCTTGTGACCATCACCATCACCGGCACCAATGACGCGGCAGTGGTTAACGGCACGAGCACCGGCACGGTGGTCGAAGGGACCAGTATCGATACCGGCGTCCCCACCGCCACTGGCGCGTTGGTCGCCACGGATGTGGACAACGCCGACGGATTCCAGGGCGGCGTATATGTTGGACAGTACGGCCAAGTTATCCTGGACGTCGGGGGAACCTGGATCTACGTCCTGGACAACACCAAGGCCTCGGTGGATGCGCTGAACGTGGGCGACATACTCACCGACACGGTGACGATTCGTACCGTCGATGGAACGGAACAGGACATCATCATCACGATTCGGGGCGCCAACGACGCGGCCGAGATCAGCGGTATCACCAGCGGCGAGGTGACCGAAGCGGGAATGGCCGGCGCGGGAACCCCGACCGCCACGGGCACGCTCGCTGCCAGCGATGTGGATGACGCCGATAATCTCTTCCAGGCGGCAAGCGGCGCCAGCGACAGCGGCTATGGCAGTTTCACCATCGACGCAGGAGGAGTCTGGAGCTACACCCTGAACAACGGCCACTCTGCGGTGGACGCCCTGAACACGGGCGATACGCTGACCGACACCTTCACCGTCAAGTCCGAGGACGGCACCGAACAGGTGATCACCGTCACCTTGCACGGCGCCAACGACGCCCCGGTGGCGAGCGGGACGTATGCACACACGGTTGCCGACACCGCAGCGTCCGACAGTTTCGCGAACCTCACCGGGCAGCTTCTGGCCACGGATGTGGACGACCTGGATAGCGCCTTGGTGTGGAGCATCGCCAACGGCGTGGGCGCCTATGGCACCCTCACCGTCAACCCCGATGGAAGCTACAGCTACGTGGTGAATGGGGCGGCTGTGGACGCTTTGCAGGCCGGAGAGAATGCGACTGAAAGCTTCACAGTGACGGTCACTGACCCGGGCGGGGCCACGGACACGCGGGAGATCACCATCGAAGTAACGGGGGCCAATGACACCCCGGAGGGGGCCAATGCGACCATCGCAATGCCCAAGAATGGCTCCCACGTGCTCGCAGCGGAGGATTTCGGCTTCCGTGATGCCGACACAGGCGATTCGCTGCAATGGGTGAAGATCACTTCCCTGCCCACCGATGGCCAGCTGCTGCACTACAACGGCACGGCATGGGTCGCTGTCACCCTCGACCAGGAAATCACCCGGGAAGACATCGACAACGGCTTCCTGGTCTTCAAGCCCGACACCGATGAAACCAACAGCGCGGGTGCGCTTACCACGCCTGCCGAAGAGACCGACCCGAGTCTTTATGCGAAGCTCGACTTTGTCGTCTCCGATGGCACCGCCTACAGCGATACCTCAAACACCCTCACTTTCAGCGTGAACAAGGAGTTGACCGTCTCCAATCCCCTGCCGGTGGATGAAGGCAAGGCCGCCATCTTCGTGGTCCGGCTCAGCGACCCCAGAGCGGTGGACACCGAACTGACGCTGACCCTCGGGGGCGAGGCGACACCGGGCGCGGATTACTCGGCGCAGATTCAGTATCGGGTCCAGAATGCAGACATGAGCTACGGCGCCTGGACCGACCTGCCGGTGGACAACCGGGTCACCCTCCTGGCAGGACAGACCAAGGTCGAAGTCAAGGTCGTGACCCTGGCCGACGGGGTAGAGGACGAAATCGAGTCGTTGACGTTGACGGCGGAAATCACCGGCGACCCCGGCGCGGACATGGCCAACATGAGCGCGACCGGCGCGACGGTCATCAGTGATAGCCCCTCGCTGCTGGTCAGCGGCCCCTCCTACGTGGGCGAAGGGAAGATTGCCATTTTCGATCTGGAGGTGAGTGCCACCAAGGCGACGGACACGGCCATTTCGATCCGCTTCGACGGCGTTGCGGAGCTTGGCGCCGACTTCGAGTACAGCATCGATGGTGGGGTTACCTGGATCAGCGATCCCACCGCCACGGTCACCATCCCGGGCGACCCGGACGTCGGCCAGTCCGTGGAGGTGCAGGTCCGGACGATAGCCGATGGGGTGACAGAGATCGACGAGCTGTTGACTCTGGTGGCTTCCACGGAGGACCCCGGCATCGCCAACCAAGGGGCGGAGATCACAACCTCCACGTACATCGTGGACGTGATCACTCTGGGCACAGACGAGGACGTGGCCGCCATTCTTACCCCGCCCGACGGCTATCGCTACGAGGTGCTGGGACAGGGCATGCATGGCTCTGTCACCGGGACCGCCGGCACGCTCACCTACACGCCGGGCGAACACTTCTCCGGGACGGACAGCTTCACCATCATCAAGACCGACGCGGCGGGCAACTCGGTCAATGCAACCGTCACAGTGACGGTGGAGGCGGTGGCGGACGCCCCGGAGGTCGCCATCCGTGTCAGCGAGCCCGTCAACGATCCCGTCACGGCGACCAACTACATCGTCAACGGGAGCTTTGAGTCGTTCACCGGAGCGACAGGGACCGATCCTGTGCTGCTTCCCAGTTCAAACGGCGGCACCCCTGTCACTGGCGCGCTGACCGGATGGTCTTACCTCACCGCGGCAAACACAGCGCTGGAGCTGTTCCAATCCGGTGTAACCGGGATCGATGGCAACTATGTCCTCGATATGTCTGGAGGCGCCAAGAAGGGCGTCACCTTGACCCAGGCGGTGAACGGTTTGACTGACGGGAGCACTTACACCCTCAGCGTCGACCTGGCGATTCCTTCGGGGGGAAAAGGCTCCCTCGACATCTACTGGAATGGAGCCAAAATTGCCACAGTGGATCAGAGTTCGCTCACTGCAGCTCTGCAGACCTTCACATTCGATGTGGTCGCGAGCACTGCGAACGAACTGCAGTTTGTCGAAACATCGGCCACCGATACCGGTGGCGGTGACGGGATTGGCGTTCATATGGACAACGTCACCCTGGCCGCGCCCGTGACGCCCACCTACACCTACACCGTGGATATCGCCGCGGCGTTGGTGGATCGGGACGGCAGCGAAAGCCTGCAAGACTCCATCGTCATCTCCAGCGTCGATGTGCCCTCCAGCGCCGTTCTGACGCTGAGTGACGGCACCGTGGTGGATCGGGTCGTTCTCGCAGACGGCGGTTACAGCTGGACGGTCTCCGCCAGTGATGTCACCGGTCTCCTGCTCACCATGGAGCGGCCCGCGACCGAGTCCTCGTTCACCCTGACGGCGAGCGCCACGAGCGAGGAGGGCAGCAACGCCGACACGGCGGTCGGCTCTATCTCGACCACGGTCACCATGCCGATCACCGGCAAGAACGCCAACGACGTCCCCCAAATCGGCGACAACGACCTGTTCCTGGCCAATCAGGCGGACTTCGTCGGCAGCGTCACGGAGACCATCGAGACCTACTTCTCAGCGGATGGGGGGAACACCTTCTCCTGGAACGAACTGGCCTCCTCGCTGCCGACCATCTACTCCGGTGGCGAGCTGGTGACCATCAACTACGCGGTGAGCGGTGACGGGTTGACCGGGACGGTTACCGGAACGACTAGTGCCGGGACCGTGTTCGAAGTGGAAATCAAGTTGAACGAGGGCGGCAACGCCGACGTCACCTACACCCAGTATGAAAGTCTGCTCGGCGTGGAAGAGGTGGCCGACGGCGGGATCGTGCTGCCCGGCGGCGGCAACAACTCGAACCTCGTCCTTGGTTTCAAGGATTCCGAGGGCAACATTGTGTACGACGCCGTGCTGACGGCGGAGAACACCCTCTATGGCGGGAGCCACACCGTCAACACCAACAACATGTATGTGGGGGTCGACAACAACCTCATGAACGCCGGCGAAAAGCTCACCATGGACTTCGCGACGGCGGGCGTGGCCTATCCGGACGGCACCCACGTCACCAGCACCAACGACGTCGCCTCCATGAAGATCGGCTTCTTCAACTTCGACAGCGAATCGCGCTCCGCGCCGGACGAGCTGACCATCACTCTCACCACGGTGAACGGCAACGTCTACACCAAGTACGTGACCAATGCCGATCTGGATGCCGAAGGCAACTACACTGTCTCCGCACCGAGCGGGGAGCTGATCTCGCAGATCGTCTTCGAGGCCGGGAGCACCAGTTCCTACAAGCTGGGGGTGGTATCCATCAGCTCCGTGAACTACTACGTCGACTTCGACATGCGGCTGAGCTACAGCATCACCGATGCCGACGGCGACAGCGACAGCGGCACCGTCAGGATCAGCCTCGATGGGGACAACACCCTCATCTACAGCGAAACCGCAAGCCTCATCGACGGTGGCGACGGTCTGGATACCCTCATCCTGGAGACGGGGACGGATCTGGACTTTTCGAATATCACTGCCGGAACCATCAGGAACATCGAGGTCATCGATCTGAACACCGATGCTGACGGTGCGAACAGCGACCACGCGTTGACCAACCTGAGCCTGGCTGACGTTCTGGCCATGACCGACGGGGAGAACGAGCTGATGATCCTCGGTGATGAGTACGACACGGTCTCATTCAAGAGCGCAGACGGCTGGACCAAGGGGGGCACCGTTACGGAAGACGGGCACACCTTCGACATCTACACCAATACCTACGACGCGACGGTGACGGTGAAGGTCGAAGACAAGATCATCGACGGGATCGTGTAGTGGAACGCTCAGCGGCCTAGCGCACCGAACAGATAAATCCGAGGCGCCCAACATGTAGGGTGGATAAGCGCAGCGCATCCACCGTGCTGCGTCGAATTGGTGGATGCGCTGCGCTTATCCACCCTCGGTTCGCTGCCCCCGCCACCTGCGGCGCAACTTGGCTGCAATTGGCGATCTTTCGGTTTACCTGTTCGGTGCTCTAGCGCAGCAGTGGCGTGCTCGCCGCGCGGCGGCGGCGAGCCAGCAGAGCAGCGGTCAGCAACGTCAGCCATTCAGTGGCGCCGCCGCCTCCGGAACTGCCCCCGCCCTCGTTGGGCTCGGCCCCGGCCGTGGCGGGATTGATGGTAATGGTGACCTGGTCACTCGCGCTCTGGTTGTCGTCGTCCCGGACAGTGAGCTGCATGATCAGCTGGGTGGGCGTGGTGACCGCCGGGGCGATGAAGCTCGCCCTGTGGGTTCCGGCACCGCTGAGGGCCACCGCGGGACCACTGACCCGAGTCCAGGTGTAGCTGACGATCACCCCGTCACTGTCGGTGCCGCTACCGGAGAGGACCACTAGTGCCCCCTCTGTGACGCTCTGGTCCGGCCCGGCATCGGCTGTGGGGGGACTGACGGTATTCACGCAAGAGTAGATGCTGACATCGTCCACCACCCACCCCCCCGTCGAGACGTGCTCGTCGGTGGCCAGGCGCCAGCGGAACCGGGCGCTCTGGCCGGCCAAATTGGCCAGGGAGAGGCGGGTGGAGACATAGCCATGGCTGTCCCCCACAAAGCCATCCAGCCCGGCAAGGGCATTTCCTGAGACGGCGGTGATTCTGCCGCCATACGCCTTGCCGTCCACTACCAGGGGCCCGGCGTCCTTCCAGCTGGTGCCCCCGTCGGTGCTGTACTCCAGCCTGCCCCCATCGTAGAAGTGATAGTCGTCATATTCGAACGAGAACGCGTGGCGGAAATGAAGGAAGGCGTTGGCGGGGATGATCACCGAGGCGTTCATGGCTGCGACGCCATCGGCCAATTCCGGGGTGTCGTCACCGCTTAGGGACCTCACGCCCGAAGTGGCGTAGACGGACTGATAGCTCCAGACGGTGGGGCTTCCCTTCAGGTTGGCAAAGACGAACTTGCCATCCCCCTCCATGTCCGCCGAGAAGCGCACATTTTTGGTGGCGCCGACCGGACAGCTGGAGGAGGCCTCGGGATGGAAGCCGGGGACCGGTTCCTGGTTCATCTCCACCGCGTCCAGGGCCGCCTTTACCTGGGTGCAGTCGTGTTGCGTAATGGAGGCGGTGCCGATCAGGTTGGCGCAGGCCTGCTGCAGCGCGTGGTAGAGGTCGAAGTAATCGGAGCCCGAGGTCAGGAGGTTGGTTTGCACCTCGTAGTAGATCTTCGCGACCTTCTCCATCCCGATCCCCTCCACCTCCTTGCCATTGAAGTGGTCTCCGTCAGTCATCAGGAACACAGCCTTGTTGTTCACGCCGCTGTTGATGTGGACCCCGCCGCTGTCGGAGCTCTCGATCCAGTAGTGGGGGCTGGTCATCCTGTCCGGGTCGGCATAGCCGTCGCCATCGAGGTCCTGCGTGGGATCGGCCATATTGCGGATTGCTCCCATCCCGGGGACGTCCTCCCCAATGAGCCAGCGCACCTCCGGGGTGTCGGTGCCCCGCCCGTTGGTCTGGTCGACGAATTCGCCCCAGAGATCGGAGAACGACTCGTTGATGGCCCCGGACTGATAGAAGTAGAAGAGGTTGGAGCTGTGTTCCGTGACTGCGTGGGTCAGTTCGTGGGCAACCACGTCATCGGCGGCCGGAAAGCCCTCGCAGTAGACCATCTGGGCACCATCCCAAAAGGC
This sequence comes from Gammaproteobacteria bacterium, assembly GCA_041690535.1. Taxonomy (GTDB): domain Bacteria; phylum Pseudomonadota; class Gammaproteobacteria; order Thiohalomonadales; family Thiohalomonadaceae; genus JAWLHA01. Next base: position 7,435 of record JAWLHA010000083.1, read on the forward strand.
GTTGGGGCAGCTCCAGCCGTCGTCCCAGTGCACTGTGGAGACCAGCGTCGCGCCGGCACCATCGAAGCTGTCGCGACCGTGGCGGGTCGCGTAGAAGTCGTAGGTTTCGCCTGCCCCGCGGTGCGCCGCATCGGCATCGGGATCCTGGCCTCCGGTGCAGTTGGGCTTCGATTCGTCGCAGAGGAGGGTTCCCGGAAGGGCGTCGGTGTTGTGGGCGGTGTGGGTCCGGCGGATCCGGGCGGTGTCTGCCTGGTTGAAGTGCAATACCACACTCCCACGGAGAGCGTCGACCAGCAGCAATTCCCGGATGGGGGCGAGGGCGACGGAGGCGACCTCCAGCTGCCACACCAGGCGGGTGGGTCCCTCGCCGGGTTTCACCAGCGCGGGGACATACACCGACAGCTCGGGGGGGGACGGTTTCAGGGCGTGGACCGAGACGCGATGCCACTTCGCTACGGCCTCCAGGGCAACACGGCTCGCCTCCTCGGCACTCACCTGGGGATGGGTGGGCACCGTGCCCTTGCGGGCCACCTCCCCGGAGAGGGAGAGCATCCGGTTGGTGCCATCCAGGTTGACGATCAGTTCGCCACCGAACACTGGGAGGCCATTGAGCTCCTGTCGAAAGCGCAGTGATTGGCCGCCATCCGCCCGCGCGGTCTCCTTGAGAAGGCGCATCTGCCTCGGATCCTGCAAACCCAGGTAGACGCCGTACCGCTCAAGAGCCGCGTTTGCGGCCTTCTCGGCGGAGGCGTTGTCCGCGCCGAGCGCCAGAGGGTGGTTGGCCGGCGTGCCGATGAATCTCACCTGCCCCATTCGATCGAGCGCGACCCGCGCACCTTGGGCCTCGAGGGTGCGGATGGCGCCCTCCCCGACCAGGCCGTGGGCCGGCCCCCAAGGGTTCAGCCAAAGTCCGATCCCCATCAGGAGCGCCAGAGTTCTTGCCATGTGATGCTTCACTCCTTGTCATCGCCTTCACGGCCGACGTCATTGAGACAGGTGTTGCTCGAGCACTGCCTGCTGCAGGGCCAGCAGCTCCTCCACGAGGGGGCGATAGCTGCTGTCACGCAGCGAGAGCGTGTCCAGCCGCACCCCATGGCGGCCCCGGGCGGTGGTTATGCGCAGGGCATAGTTGATGCAATCCGCGCAGTGTCCCGTGTCGGTCCGGGGAGTGGGGGATCTTGCTTCCAGCGCATCGACAAGCTGAGTCAGGGCACGGTTCTGGATCTCGGTCGTTCTCCCCTCCACCTGCAGTCCGTGCCGAGCATCGCGCACCACAACTGCGCCGTCGGCGTCCACTGCCAGGGAGGTGGCGATGCCCCGAACTCCTCCCGAGACATCCAGCATCACCTGCCAGCGGGGGGCAGCGGGTGGCCCCTGGGGGGCAGAATGGCCGGCGCTACAGGCACCCACCAGCACGAAGAGAGCGATAAACAGTGGCCACAGTCGAGCGCATTCCATTGGCATTGCCCCTGGACTGAAGTGTCGGTACGGGCACCTTACCCCTTGGCGGGGCTAATCCAGCACCCCGTAGCGGGTGAACAGGGCAAGGAGCCGTTCCAGGTTCTGCCCAATGGTCTGATGCAAGCGCTGAGGGTTGTTCACCAGCGCGCTGCCATTGGGAATCAGTTCGGGCGAGGCCAGCACCTCGGCCGCCAGCTGCGACTGCAGCTCTTCGCGGGTGCGTGTGCCGTCGAGGTGGCCGACCACGGCGCGGGCAAAGGGATCGAGGCCCAGGCTCAGGTGTCGGGAGGTGGTGAGGTGATCGTCGCCTGTGGCGGCCTGGGCCCGCGCGAGTGCCGAGGCACGCGGGCGTTCGGCGGTGGAACCTACCCGGGGTTCTGCCTCGAGGGTGGCGCCGACCAGCTGGTGAGCGAAGAGCCCGAACAGCTCGCTGGCGAGGTGGTCGGTCTCGCCCGCCGTCGCAGCCGCACCTGCCGCGCCGACCGCCTGCTGCGCCTGCGCCAGCAACTCGTCAAAGCCCACGGCAGCGGGATAGTGGGCCCCCAGATAGGCCAGCGCCGCCTTGGTGAGCGGGTGGAAGACTTCGTGGGCCGCGCCGTCGGGGGCGGTGAAGGGGGCGGGTTTACTGCGGCGCAGGTCCAGTTTCTTCGGCGGGCGCAGGTCAGCGTAGAAGCTGTAGCCCGTGAACCGGTCCAGATCGGGGTCGGCCTGGAGCACGTTCTCCTCCCGGCAGAGCAGGCTCTGGCGGAAATTGCGGCTCGCGAGGAAATCCATGTATTGCCACAGGGCGATGTCGTCATCGATCCCCTCCAGCATGGCGGCTGCCTCATCGCCGAGGGTGGCAGGAAAGAGGGAGTGCAGCTCCGTGTCGCAGACATAGCGCAGCCCATGGCGGGCGGCATCGGCTACGAAATCGCTGAAGAGAAAGGGTTGGTTCGTCTCCTCCAGATACTCGTGGTAGAGGTAACTGGGGTGACGGCTCTGGATGCGCTGGATCTCCTCGCGCAGAAACCGGCTGCTGTAGGCGTCCAGGCCGCGAGTGCCCGCCAGCAGGCCGGCAAGGAATTCCTGCGCCGCTTTCAGGCGCTGGGCGGGGGTGGCGAGCCCGCGGGTGTGGTAGAGCAGCATGTCGCGCAACGCCCCGCGCATGCGCCAGCCGGGCAGCACGTTGTAGCTGATGTAGGCGACCCCTTGCGGGCTGAGGTGGTCGCGGCAGAGGCCCAGGATCCTCTCGCGCACGGGTGCCGGTACCCAGGAGTAGACGCCGTGGGCGATGATGTAGTCGAACTCTCCCTCGGAGCGGTTAAAGGCGAGGATATCACCCTGACGGATCTCGACATTCTTCAGCCCCAGGCGGGTCACCAACTCGACACCATCGGCCGCCTGAGTCGCGGAGAGTTCAATGCCCACGAAGCGGCTGGCGGGCAGGTGCCAGGCCATGGGGATGAGATTGCTGCCACTGGCGCAGCCGAGCTCCAGCACCCGGGCCCGGGCCGGATGGGGGGCCTCGAGGCCGAACAGGCGGGCCAGGGGGGCCAGAAACCCGGGATGGGTTTCATGGAATGGGGTGCTCTCGTAAGGGATCGCGTCGTAGCCGTCCATCTTCGTCACCAGTAGCGGGTCGCGGAACGACTCCGCAGTGGTGCAGCGGAGCGGTGGGATTGTGCCGGATGGGGAGCAGGATTGTCGATGCCCGTGCCGAGCGCGCGTTGTGGTTAGGGCACCGAACAGATAAATCCGACGCGCCCAATAGGTAGGGTGGATAAGCGCAGCGCATCCACCGTGCGGTGTCGAATTGGTGGATGCGCTGCGCTTATCCACCTCGGTTCGCTGCCCCCGCTACCTGCGGCGCAATGATTGGCGATCTTTCCGTTTACCTGTTCGATGCTTTAGGATGGGTCTCGTGCGGGTTTCGCTCGACGTCCTGGCGGCGGTAGCTATTGCCTGCCCCCTGCGGAGTCCACGTCCGGATAGAGGCGCAGCATGATGTCGTCGTCGGTGGCGCGGGTCCCGTCGGGGCCGGCAGAGACGAGATGGTCGGCGCCGCCCAAGGGCTCAAGGGCAATGCGATTGCCCCACGCGTCGCGCAGCACCGGCTCCAGATCCAGACCATACCAGGAGGGGGCGAGGGTCAGGCCGGCCGGGTCGCGGCCGGCGGCCCGCAGCCGCCTCGCGACGAGAGCGAGGGCATGCAACTGCGCGACGGTTCGGGTTCGCGCCGCGGTGTGCCCATGACCCCCCGCCCCCTGCGCGCCGCTCACCTCCCTGTCCCCCCTCTCGGCGAGGGTCACAAGAAGCTTGTCGCCATAGGTGGCCAGCGACAGGGGGCCGAGCGCCAGGGTGAACAGGAGTGCGGCCCACACGGCCATTGGGCTGGTTGCGCCTTTCGCGTCCACAGCATGCCCCTCGCGCAGGGCGGCGCGCACCCGGCGAAAGTAGAGGCGGTCGGCGCTCAAGGCCCAGATCACCCCGCTCAGGGGCCACAGCAGGCTGCTCAACGCGATCAGGGGTACCCAGGACCACAGCTTGCGGTAGAGCGCCCACAGGAGGGGGGCAAAGAAGGCCGGCCAATGCCAGGCCGGCGCGAAGCCCCCCTCTTCGAACCGCTTGAACTTGGGAAGGTAGCGATCGGCGTTCGGACCGATCACTGCAGCGTACTTGGCCATCGTTGTCACATCCAGCGCGGCGCGCGGCTTTGCGGGGGCACCTTGGCGGCGTCTGGCGAACATCGCGCCGCACTGGCGGCAGGTGGGACTCGGCGGCTGGCTGTGGCCGCACTTGGGGCAGGTGAGCGGCTGGGCGGACGGGGCGGTGGCCTGTTTTGGCGGGATGAGGTCCAGTTTGGCCCCGGACTGCGTGGTTGGCACCAACGCACAGTCGGCCCCCGTGGCGAGGATCCGTTCCCGCAAGTGCCGGGCAGCACTGAAGCTCAGGGTCTTGTTGAGGGCTACCGGGCGGTCGCGAAACAGCCCCCGAATGTGTTCCGGCGGGCGGTCGAACAGGTTGGAAAGCCCCGTCACGGCCTGATTCAAATCGCAGCCGTGGAGCAGCCTGCCACTCAGTACTATCCTGTAATCCCCGGGCTCCAACCCCTCGGTCCTTATTTTGCTCCCTACAGGCGGATCTCACCCCCGGCGTAGCTACGCCGCCAGGGGTAATTTCCTGCAAATGCTGTAGGTGATTACCGATGGGTGCATCGGTCAATCCCCTATGAGTCCTTTACGCTTCGGCCGTGTTGACCGCGGGCGCCCCCGCCAGCGCAGGCTGCCGGGCCTTCCGGCGGGTGGGCCTCAAGGCCCGGAGCACCGCGGGACTGCGGGTGACGCGAAACGCCAGCCTGCCCCAGCTGAATGGCCGCAGCACCCGGACCTCCTGCAGGCGGGGAAGGAATAGGGCTGCAACTGAAAGCCGCAGGAGCGAGGAGATGAGAAAGAGCCCCAGCAGCACGCTGGAGAGCTGAAACATTCCATAACCGGTTTCGATGTCGGTGGGCAGCACCTGGCCGAGCCAGCCTCCGGAAAGCGCTCCAAGAAACAGACCGATGTTGGAGAGGACATTGTGCACCGCCATCCACGTGGGACGGACGTCCGCCGGAATCAGGTCAAAGCAGAAGTTTCCTGCCGCCAGGGTAAACCCGCCCCATACCAGTCCGCTGAATGCCTGCACCGCAACCAGGTACCAGAAGCCGTGGTGGAACAGCCACAACGCAGGCAACAGGGCGATCATGAACCCGGTGCACAACAGCACCAGGCGGTTGCCAAAGGCGTCACTGATCCTCCCCCAAGTGCTGAGGGTGAGAAACTGAAACAGCACCGAGGTGGCGATGAGCGTCATGTACTGCAGGTAGGAAAAGTCGAGTTCTCTGAGCATGAAGACCGAGAAAAACGGCGCGGCCACCCCCACCGAAAACTGCATCAGGGCGAAAAAGAGGGAGAACCGCCGGAACGGCGCCCGGGCGAACAGGGCAAGGGCCACCTGCGGAGGCACCAGCACCGCGGCCTTGGGGGTCGGTTCGTGCATGCGCGACATGTGGTAGGCGGAGACCAGCCTTGCACTGGCGGCCACGGTGAAGATGATCAGGAACCCGAGGGTGGCGGCCTTCTGATCGGCGAAGTGGTGCAGCAGGGCACCCGCCCCCACCAAGGCTGCGAAGCTGGTGACGCTGGAAACACGGCTGCGGTAGGCAAAATAGCGGCCCCGCCGACGCTCCGGCACCAGGTCACCCATGAGGCTGGTCCACTGCGGGGTGATGAGGTGGCCGGCGGCGAAGTAAAACACGAGACAGAGCAGCAGCAGGGGCAGTGCCCACTGGGGGAAGAACAGGGGCAGGATCGCCAGCGGCGCCCAGGCGAGAACCTGGAGGAGGGCCCCGGTCAACATCAGGGTGCGGCGGTTGTTGTGCCGCCCGCCCAAGTAGGCGGAGAGCAGTTGGGAGAAGGAGCCCACCAGCACCGGCAGGGTGGCCAGGATGCCCACTTCCGCTGTGGAGGCTCTCAGGTGGAGTGCGAAGGCGGAGAAGTAGCTCTCCCCGCCGCCGACCATGACCGAAAAGGCAACACCATCCCGTACCGAGTGGCGGAGCGACCGCTCGACCAACGGATCTTTCGAGTATGTGGGGCGCATTTACCTGGGCCTCCTGGGCCCGCACAACAGTGGTAAGGCTGCACACCCCTGGTGATTCTTTGTGCCTCGGGAGAGGTGCCGGGGGAGGAATTCCAGGCGGGTTCGGGGAGAATCCTACGGCGGTTCCGGACCGGGAAACGTACAGTGGGTCACAGAACCCGAAGGGATTTTACACAAGCGGCTAATGGCTGGTAAGTGGCTGTTGTGGGCGATTTTCGAATGAGCGCGACGCCGAGGCGCAATCGGCCTTGTCGCCCCGGGCCGGATGCCGGGGGATGGGCCGGCGGCAGGCAGACCGGTCAGTGGCGCACTTTGATCCGGTTGATCACGTCTTCGGCATAGTCGATGTACCACACGTCGTCTTCGGCCATATGCCGTTCGGTCTCGTTCTCCACATAACCTTCCAGGGTAACGACCCTGCTGGCGGTGGAGACCCGTAGTTGGTCCACATGGACAAGGGGATCTTTGGCAAGCACGATCTGCACAGCATCGGTCACCTCATCGTCGGTGTCGTCACGCGCCGGTTCAACCACCAGTTGATCCACCACATCGCGTGTTCCCCGCACCCACCAGGCCGTCGCCAGCGCCAGGCGCTTGTGGGATGGACTCGGGACGACGCCCGCCAGGGTCACCACCCCATCTTCCACCACCACGTCCATGGAGCAGTTCACCGCCTCTGCAAGGCTGAGCACCGTGGCATAGGCGGCTTCGTTCCACACGCGGATGCGGCAGACATGGAAACTGTTATCGTTTACAAAACCGCGTACGAGGTCGTCGCGCATCGCCCCATCCCCCCTTCGCTCGGACGGTTTGACCCGCAGCCGATCCGTGACCTGGCGGATGTTCGGTGAGCGCACCGCAAGCTTTTCGGCCCACCGTTTTGCACCGATGTCCTCCACCTCCCCCGCGAGCACCAGTGTGTCTGCCTCGAAGTCGATATGGATGGCTTCGCGATGGCGATTGACCCGCGGGTCGTGCTCCAGAGCAGCATTGAGCGCTTTGAGGACCTCCTGTTTGTCCAGCATGCCCTCATCTCCCCTTTCACCGGACACAATTCAAGTATGGACCCAAATCGGGAGGCGCCTACGCGCAAGGGAATGCCTGCAACTGCCCAAGGCTGGCAGGGTAAACGCATACTAACGTCACGGCCGTGCTTACGTCGCGGCCGTGCTGTGAACGTGTAAGTGCTTGAAAGCAGATGCCGCTGTGAGTACGACCGACATGAATGTCGGGAGTGAAGATGATGCAGGAGCAATCATCTTCACTCCGTGTACGCTTGGCGGCCGCGGCCGCTTCGGCATCCTGCCCTCCCGCGGCATAAGTGCGCCCTTGCACCCATCCATGGGGCCGACGACCGGCTTTCAAGGACTTGCATCGCGCTTGGGTCACTGTGCGTTTACTCTGTTGCCCGGCGGTCGCAGGATGACCATATTAGGTGGCACTGATATACTGGCCGGTCTTCCGCTTAGGTGAACCACGCCTCCCTGCTGCCCGCCCGGGGTGGGGGAGGTGTATTGATATTAATCAAAGTACGGTGGAAACTCGCCATGCCCGTGACCCTTTATGACGACGGCAACCACAAGTGCATTGCCTTTCCCGACCTTGTGGTTTGCAACGGAGGCAGCGGTGCCCAGGATGGCCAAACCTGTGACAGTGTCCAGGCCAATCAATTCTTGATCGTGAACAACGAGCACGCAGCCCTGATCGACCCGGGTGGCAACCTGACCTACACGCGGCTCTTCATGGCCATCAGTCAGTACGTCGTCCCCAAAAATCTGGATTACGTCATCGCCTCCCACCAGGACCCCGACATCGTGGCGTCCCTGAACAAGTGGCTGGTGGGCACGAGCGCACAGGTGGTCGTACCCAACCTGTGGAAGCGGTTCGTACCTCACTTCTGCAGCCCTGGCGCCACAGTGGGCCGGTTGATCGGCATTCCTGACGAGGGCATGGACATCGAGATCGGCGGCGCCGCCTTCAAGGCCGTCCCCGCCCACTTTCTCCACTCCGAGGGGAACTTCCATTTCTACGATCCGGTGAGCAAGATCCTCTTCACCGGCGACGTGGGCACCTCTGCGGTGACCGCCGATTTGGCCGCGCAGCCGGTGAAGGATTTCGAGGCCCACATCAAGACCATGGAAGGCTTCCACAAGCGCTATATGAATTCCAACAAAGTGTGTCGCTTCTGGGTCAACATGGTGCGGACCCTGGACGTGGAGATGATCGTGCCGCAGCACGGCGCCGCCTTCCACGGCAAAGAGATGATTGGAAAATTCCTCTCCTGGTTCGAAAACCTGCAGTGCGGCACTGACATCCTCACCCAGGCCGACTACAAAGTCCCCGGGATGGCTGCCTGAACCCCTCCGGAATGGGCCGCAACTGGCCCATTCCACCCTAGAGCACCGAACAGATAAATCCGACGCGCCCAACATGTAGGGTGGATAAGCGCAGCGCATCCACCGGGCGGCGTCGAATTGGTGGCTGCGCTGCGCGTATCCACCCGCCCTCGGTTCGCGGC
>JAWLHA010000084.1:0-15782 GCA_041690535.1 Gammaproteobacteria bacterium
GCCCAACCTGTAGGGTGGATAAGCGCAGCGCATCCACCGTGCGGCGTCGAATTGGTGGATGCGCTGCGCTTATCCACCCTACCTCGGTTCGCTGCCCCCACCACCCGGCGCAACTTGGCTGCGATTGGCGATCTTTCGGTTTACCTGTTCGGTGCTCATGCCCCGAGTGAACAACCTACACAGAGATCACATCTAGAGCACACAATCGATAAACGGAAGGTTTCCGCCCTTCAGGCCGGGGCACGGTCGTGCCACTGCCCTGAAGGGCGCGGTCTCAAATCCGCAAGGAAAAGGATGCGTCTGCGGCGCGAGTAGTCGCAGCTGGGCTCAGGATCAACCTCAGGCTGGACGATGCCGGCTCAGTGCCCCAGCAGGTCGAGAGCCACCTCGGCGACGTTTGCCGATGCCCCGCTGCCGCCGAGTTTCGCGCGGATCGCCTTGAGCCGCTCACTCTGGCGGGCCGCTTCGACCGCGTCGCGCAGGTAGGGGCTGAGCGCTTCGGTGATGCGGGTCGGGGTGGCAGCGTCCTGGATCAACTCGGGGGCGAGACGTTCGCCGGCCACAATGTTGCAAAGGGCGATATGCTCGACCCTGATGAGGCGCCGCATGATGCGGTAGCTCAGGGGCGCGACCTTGTAGATCACCACCAGCGGCGTGCCGAGCATGGCAATCTCCAGAGTGGCAGTGCCGGAGGCGGTGACGACGGCATGGCAGGCCACCGTGGCCTCGTAGAATCTCCCCCGGACCAGGGAGATGGGCAGATCCGACCCTTGGAGGTAGGGGGCGATATCGTCCTCTCGCAGGGTGGAGGCGAGGGGCAGGATGAACTGGGCCTGCGGGAAATCCTTCCGCAGCCGGGTCGCCGTCTCGAGCAGGGTCGGCAGCAGGCGCTGGATTTCGCTGCGCCGGCTGCCGGGAAAAAGGCCGATGATGCGCCGCTCCGGGTCAAGCCCAAGGGCCTCGGCACACTCGGCGGGGTTCAGATCCTGCGGTACTTCGTCCACCAGGGGGTGGCCCACGAAGCGTACCGGGACATCGGCCTGCTGGTAAAAGGGTACCTCGAACGGGAAAACCACGGCCATCATGTCCACCCGCTCGCGAATGGTGAAGACCCTTTTTTGACGCCAGGCCCATACCTGCGGGCTGATGTAGTACAGAACCTTGATGCCGAGCTCACGGGCCGTCTTTGCCAGGCGCAGATTGAAGTCGGGATAGTCGGTGAGAATGACCAGATCGGGCCGTTGTTCCCGCAGGTACCGGCGCATCCTTTGCAGGGCGCCGTAAATGGTGCGGAAGTGCACCAGCACCTCAAACAGGCCCACCACCGCCATCTCGGCGGAATCCACCAGGATTTCCACCCCCGCCTCGGCCATGCGCGGCCCGCCAATCCCGGCGAAGTGGACGCCGGGGTTGCGGCGTTTCACCTCTTCAACCAGGCGGGCGGCGTGCTGGTCGCCCGAGGCCTCTCCGGCGACGATGAGCACCCGCTGGGTCGGTTTTTCCATGGCGGGGCTCAGCCGAGTACGCCCCGGATCACCTCCACCACGCGATCCACCTGCTCATCGGCGAGCTCCGGATAGATGGGCAGTGACAGGCAACGGCTGGCCACCGCTTCGGAGACCGGCAGGCTGACGCCTTCGCACTGCTGGGCAAACACCTGCTGGCGGTGCAGCGGAATGGGATAGTAGACGGCCGAGGCGATCTGCGCCTCCTGCAGGGCCTGTTGAATGGCGTCCCGCTCGGAGGTGAGGAGCGTGTACTGATGATAGACGTGCCGGCCGATGCCGTCCTCGTGGGGCGGGGTGATGTCGCCGATCCCGGCGAGAGCGGCACTGTAGCGGTGGGCCACCCGGCGGCGCCCGGCATTGTATTCGTCGATGTGCTTCAGCTTGGCGCGCAGGATCACGGCCTGCAGCTCATCGAGCCGGCTATTGAAGCCTAATTCGGAGTGGTGGTAACGCTGCCAGCTGCCGTGGTTGCGCAGCACCCGCAGGTGCTCCGCCGTCTCCGCCGAGTGGGTGGTGATGAGCCCCCCGTCACCGAAGCAGCCCAGGTTCTTGCTGGGGAAGAAGCTGAAGCAGCCGGCCACGCCCATGGCGCCGGTCTGCTTCTCGCCGATGGTCGCACCAAAGGATTGGGCGCAGTCTTCCACTACCACCAGACCGTGCTTGTCGGCAAGGGCCTGAATGGCGGCCATGTCGGCGGGCTGGCCGAACAGATGGACCGGGAGGAGGGCCTTGGTCCTGGGGGTAATGGCCGCTTCGATCTGCGCCACGTCGATGTTGAAGGTCTTCGGATCGATATCGACAAAGACCGGCGTGGCGCCCACGTAGAGGATCGCCTCGGCGGTGGCAATGAAGGTGAAGGGGGTGGTAATCACCTCGTCACCTTCGCCAATCCCCGCTGCCAGCAGGGCCAGGTGGAGGGCGTCGGTTCCCGAGGCCACACCTACCGCATGTTCGACCCCAAGGTAGGCGGCCGTCTCCTCCTCCAGCGCCCGCACGTTGGGGCCGAGGATGAACTGGGTCTGTTCAAGGGCCTCCAGGAGGCCGCGGTCGATCTCGTCCTTGATCGCAAGATATTGTCCCTTGAGGTCCACCATTGGAATCATGTCGTTGTTCCCGATCAATGCGAGTTCGTTTGGGCGAGCAGTTCGGAGATGCGGATGGCGGTCTCCAGCGCCTGCCGGCCATCCTGGCCTGTTACCGGCGCAGGGGTGCCATTGGCGATGGCATCGAGAAAGGCACTGATCTCGGCCATGATGGCATCGCTGTTTTCAAAGATGCTCTCTTCGGAGGTAATCTCGGGAATGCCCGGGAACATCTCCTTGCTGCCCTTGCGGTGGACGCTCAGGACCTTGTCCTGGAAGTCGATGGAGATGTAGGCGTCGGGCTGGAACACGCGCATTTTGCGCTGCGCCTTCATGCTCACCCGGCTGGCGGTGACGTTGGCCACGCAACCGTTGGCAAACTGGAGCCGGGCGTTGGCGATGTCGATCTCGTCGGTCAGTACGGCCACGCCGTTGGCGTCGATCTTCTCGATGGGGGCCCCCACCATGTTCTGGATGATGTCGATGTCGTGGATCATGAGGTCCAGCACGACGTTCACATCAGCCCCGCGGGGCTTGAAGGGCGCCAAGCGGTGCGACTCGATGAACATGGGCTTGTTGAGAACACCCTGGAGGGCCTGCAGGGCGGAGTTGAAGCGCTCCAGGTGGCCCACCTGCAGAACCCGCCCGTTGCGCTCGGCGATGGCGATGAGCTCGTCCGCCTCATCCACGGTGACGGTCATGGGCTTCTCCAGAAGCACATGGGCTCCGTGCTCCAGGAACTCCCTGGCGACGCGATGGTGGAGCTGCGTGGGCACGACGATGCTCACGGCATCCACCTTGCCCAGTAGCTCACGGTAGTCGGTGAGGGCCCTGGTGTTGCACTCCGTGGCCACCTTCGCTGCCGCATCCGCACTGACGTCGGCCACGGCCACTAACTCCGAGTTGGGAAGGGCGGCGTACTTCTGGGCGTGGAAACGGCCCAGATAGCCGACCCCGACTACGGCGGTTCTGATTGTCACTTCATCACCCGGGGAAAGATTCTGAGATACGAGACAGGGCCTGCCCGCGCCGACGCGGCCGGCCCATGCCGTCCAAAAAGCGGTGCAAATGGTCGCATTTACAGGTGCGCAAATCAACGCGGGCCTGTCCGTCTGCGGGTCGGCGCGCCAGCGGGAGCTCACTCCTCCATGGGCGTGGCATGCAGAAGCGCCGGAGGGTATTCTTGCCACCCCGGGGAGGAACAGAGGGAAGGCAAGAAGTGGGCAATGATCAGGCCAGTTTCGATTTCTCTGCAGTGGCCACGTTGGTGGCCGGCGTCGATGAGGCGGGGAGAGGGCCCTTGGCCGGTCCGGTGGTGGCTGCGGCAGTCATTTTGGATCCGCAACGCCCCATCGAAGGGCTCGGCGACTCGAAGAAGCTGACCGAGGCGCGACGGGACGCGCTCGAGCCGCTGATCAAGGAGCGCGCACTGGCGTGGGCGGTGGCACGGGCCGACGTGGAGGAGATCGACCGCATCAACATCCTCCAGGCCACTCTGCTGGCCATGCGGCGCGCGGTGGCCATGCTGGGGACGGCCCCCGAATATGTGCTGGTGGATGGAAACCAGTGCCCCCGCTTTGGCTGCCCCGCCGAGGCGGTGGTGAAGGGAGACGACAGGGTGCCGGCCATCAGCGCGGCCTCCATCCTGGCCAAGGTGGCTCGGGACAGGGAGATGGTGGCGCTGGACGGGAACTATCCGGGCTACGGGTTCGCCGCCCACAAGGGGTATTCCACTGCCGCGCACCTGGAGGCGCTGGAGCGGCTCGGCCCGTGCCCGGTCCACCGCCGCTCCTTCGCGCCGGTGCGCAACCTCCTCGACCGTTCACCGGCCTGAGGTCCGGCCAGCGACGGCCGGACGGCGCGCTGCTTTCGATCCGCGAGGGCGTTCAGCCCTCGCCGCGCTCAGCGGCCTGCAGGGTGTTCCGCAACAGGATGGCGCGGGTCATTGGGCCGACGCCGCCCGGGACCGGGGTGATGGCACTGGCGCGTGCCTTGGCAGCCTCGAATTCCACATCCCCCACCAGCTTGCCGCTCTCGAGCCGATTCATGCCCACGTCGATGACCACCGCCCCTTCCTTGATCCAGTCACCTTTGACCATCTCCGGGCGACCCACCGCCACCACCACGAGATCGGCGCGGCGCACGTGGTTTTCCAGATCGCGAGTCCGGCTATGACAGACCGTCACGGTGGCGCCGGCCATGAGGAGTTCCAAAGCCATGGGGCGTCCGACGATGTTGGAAGCGCCCACCACCACGGCATCAAGGCCCTCGGGCGAAATGCCGCTCTGCTCCAGAAGCACCATGACCCCGTGCGGGGTGCAGGGGCGCAGTGCGGGAAGGCGCAACGCCAGCCGCCCGACGTTGTAGGGGTGAAATCCATCCACATCTTTTTGGGGGTGAATCCGCTCGATCACCCGCTCCGAGTCGATATGCCTGGGAAGCGGCAGCTGAACGAGGATGCCGTCCACCTCATCCCGCCCGTTGAGCTCGTCAATGAGGGACAGCAGCACCTCCTCCGTGGTATCGGCCGGCAGATCATAGGCGAACGAGGCGAAGCCGACTTCTTCGCAGTCCTTGCGCTTGTGCGCCACGTAGACCTGGGAGGCCGGGTTCTCGCCCACGAGGATGACCGCCAGTCCCGGCGCCCGGAGCCCCGCGTCTCGGCGGGCCTGGACCCGTGCTTTAATGTCCTGTCGGAGTTGTGCCGCGGTGGCTTTCCCGTCGATAATGTGTGCGCTCATGGCTTGGGGCCCCAAAAAGCAGGCATTTTCTCACGCGGCCGGTCCTTCGCCAAGTGAGTGGCAGGGTGGGTCAGGGTAAACGCATACTTACCCAAGAGCGATGTAAGTCCTTGAAAGCAGGTCGTCGGCCGCATGGACGCGGCCGTCGAGCGTACACGGATGTATTCACAACGCACCTGCTTTCAAGGACTTACATCGCTCACAGCACGGCCGTAATGTAAGTATGCGTTCACCCTGCAGGGTGGGTTCTTGAATCCTTGGACCGCTCTTGCGAAATCAGGGATTGACGAGGGTAGGTGAGGTGCGTATCATGGCCGACTTCGCGTGACAGGCACTAAGTCATTCGCCCACGGGGTATAGCGCAGTCTGGTAGCGCGCCTGCTTTGGGAGCAGGATGTCGGGGGTTCGAATCCCTCTACCCCGACCACTGCTTCGGCAGGTAGTACTCGGAATATATGCGCCCGTAGCTCACCCGGATAGAGCATCGGCCTTCTAAGCCGAGGGTAGCAGGTTCGAGTCCTGCCGGGCGCGCCAAACACAGCCGCCTGGCGTGAGTGTTTCAATGGTGGGTGTAGCTCAGTTGGTAGAGCCCTGGATTGTGATTCCAGTCGTCGTGGGTTCGAGTCCCATCATCCACCCCATCCAAAGCGTAGCGGCCCCCAACGGGGCCGTTTTCGTTTCCGCTTTTGGGTCACGCATCTCCTCCCGACGCGACCTCGTGTTTCAAGGTGTTGCACGTTTGCCTTTGTAATCACCCTCCACTTTTCTTCGCGCCTTGCTGTCAAGGGCCGCCGGGGTGCCCTGGTTTGCCCGGTCCACCACACGTTTATGGCCGCAGCCGTGCCTGCTGAACTCTTGCGCACAAGAGCAGCCCAACCAGATACCGTTCTCCGGCAATCCACTTACTGAGTACAAGGGTGGCGCGATGGATTGGAGCTCCTTCTGGTGGGGGTTCGGCTCGGCCCTTGGGCTGATGTCGTTGGTCTCATGCATCGTGTTCGGCTGTGCCTGCCGCAACGCCATCCTGATGGCAGGAGAGGCGGACGACGGCGCGCCGCCGGTTTCGAGGCGCTGAACCACACTGGCGTCAGCTCCGGTGTGACACAGACTACCGTATGCGCGGGGACGATCTCGCCTGTGCCCCGCTGTGATCTCCCCCTGTACCTCGTCCATTACGTCGCCGACCATCGGCGGCGCGCTGCACCTGGCCCCTTTTGAGGTCCCCCTCGAGCCGGCCTGCGCGGCTGCCGCGGGCTCTGCCAAATGCAGACTAGACTTACGGAGGTTTTTTCGGCGCGTGGCAGTGTGGCGCGTGACTCCCGTTTGCGGCAGAGGACCCCGTGAAGAGAGAGCCCAAGTTCTGGAGATTGTCTGGTCGTTTCAGATGGGCTCGGGAGCCGACGCCGAGATACAGCATTGAGCAGCCGGTAAGGTCGGAGCTTTTCAGCCTGGACCAGCTGGCGAGCCACGCCAAGGCGCTGGCCGGCTGGCACGAGGTAGACCTCCGGGGAGGCAAGGACCGTCTGCTTCCCCGCCTGGCCGAGAACGAAACGGTGCTGCTTCAGGCCTATGAGCTGGTCACCCGCGCCATCGAGAGCAACCGACGTATCACCCCCGCTGCCGAGTGGTTGCTCGACAACTTCTACCTTATTGAAGAGCAGATCCGCCTCGCGCGCCGCCACCTTCCCAAGGGTTATAGCCGCCAACTGCCTGTGCTCCTGAGGGGGCCGGCCACGGGGTTTCCGCGCGTCTACGACATCGCCATGGAGCTGATCGCCCATGTGGACGGCAAGGTAGACCCGGAGAACGTGGATTGTTTCGTAGGAGCTTACCAGACGGTCAGCGAACTGAACCTGGGCGAGCTGTGGGCGGTGCCGATCATGCTCAGGCTTGCGCTCATCGAAAACCTGCGCTCTGTGGCGGCCGGGATCGCGGATCGCCGGCGGGACTACGACAATGCCACACTCTGGGCCGACCGGTTGATCGAAACGGCCGAACGTGCCCCCCAGGATCTGGTGCTGGTGCTGGCCGAGCTGGCCCGTTCGACCCCACCGCTGTCGAGCCCTTTCGTGGCGGAGTTCGCCCGCCGCCTGCACGGCCACAGCGCGGCGCTGGCGCTGCCGTTGACGTGGCTGGAACAGCGCCTGTCGGAGAAGAGCCTGGCCATCGAGCAGGTGGTTCAGGCCGAGGGGCAGCGGCAGGCGGCCGAACAGGTCTCCATTGCCAATTGCATCGGCAGCCTGCGCTTCCTCGAGGCCATGGACTGGCGGGACTTCGTGGAGGCCACCAGTGTCGTGGAACGGGTGTTGCGGGGGGACCCTGCGGGCGTCTATGAACGAATGGAGTTCGCCACCCGCGACCAATACCGCCATGCGGTGGAAGAGCTCGGCAAGCACTCGCCACTGAGCGAAAAGGAGATCGCCGAGGCCGCCGTGCGCCTGTCAGGCGGGGTGGGGCGGGGGGACGAGGGGGACCGGGCGAAACACGTGGGTTTCTATCTGATAGGGCAGGGGCGGGCCGCACTGGAGCGCACAGTCCGGCTGAGCCCCTCCGTCGCCGGAGCGGTGCAGCGGTTGGGACGCCGTATCCCGCTGGCCCTCTACCTGGGCGGGATTCTGCTGATCACGGTCCTGTTTGCGGTCTGGGTCATGGCCACCGCGGTCGCCGGCGCGGGCCCGCTGTGGGGAGGGGCGCTGCTGTTCCCGGCTTTGCTCCTCGCCGCCAGCCAGGTGGGGGTGACCGTCATCAATTGGCTGGCCACCCTGGTGACCCGACCCCGGCCCCTGCCAAGGATGGACCTCTCCGAAGGGATTCCGGATCCCCTCAGGACCTTGGTGGTGGTGCCCACCATGCTGGTGGACCACCTTACCATCGATGAGCTCCTCAGCGGTTTGGAGGTGCGTTACCTCGGTAACCAGGATCGCAATCTCTATTTCGCCCTGCTGACGGATTTTTGTGATGCGAAGGATGAACATCTGCCGGAAGACCAGGGATTGCTCGCCCACGCGTGGGGTGGCATCGAGGCGCTCAATGGCAAGTATGGGGGCGACGGGACGGGGCCGTTCCTTCTTCTCCACCGCGGGCGCCGCTGGAATTCTCGCGATCAGGTGTGGATGGGCCACGAGCGGAAGCGCGGCAAGCTCGAGGATCTCAATTTTCTGCTGCGCGGCGAGGGAAGCGAACGCTTCCAGTCGATCGTGGGGGAGGTCGGTGCCCTTCAGGGGGCCAAGTACGTCATCACGCTGGATACCGACACCCAGCTGCCCCGGGAGGCGGCGCGTCAACTGGTCGGGGCCATCGCCCACCCTTTGAATCAGGCCCGCTACGATTCGGCCGTGGGACGGGTGGTCGAGGGCTACGGCATTCTCCAGCCCCGCATCGGGGTCAGTCTGCCGGGGGCCAACCGCTCCCGTTTTGCCCGACTGTTCAGCGGCGAGCCGGGCATTGATCCATACACGCGGGTTGTCTCGGACGTCTACCAGGATGTGTTCCAGGAGGCTTCGTTCATCGGCAAGGGGATCTACGATGTCGATGCCGTAGTCCAGTGCCTGGGGCGCCGGCTTCCCGAGAACCTCGTATTGAGCCACGATCTGCTGGAGGGGGCCTATGCGCGTGTCGGTTTGCTGAGTGACGTCCTGTTCTATGAGGACAACCCGCACCATTACAGCACGGACGTCCGCCGCCGCCACCGCTGGATACGGGGGGATTGGCAGATCAGCAGCTGGTTGGGGAGTACCGTGCCGGGAGCGGACGGGGGCCGCCTCTCCAACCCGTTGTCGCCCCTGAGCCGGTGGAAGATTCTGGACAACCTCCGGCGCAGCCTTGTCGCCCCCGCCCTACTGCTCCTGCTGGTGGTCGGCTGGTTTTTGCAGACGCCCTGGCTCTGGACCCTCGCCGCCGTTGCGGCGCTGTTTGCCGCCCCACTGCTGGCGGCCCTCGCCGAGGTGGTCCGCTGGCCCGGTGAACTCCCCTGGGGACTGTATGCCCGCCACTTGGCGCACAGCGTGGGGAAGCAGTTCGGGCAGGGGCTCTACGCCCTGGTCATGCTTCCCCATGAAGCCTGTATGAGTATCGATGCGGTGGCGCGCACGCTTCACCGATTGTTCGTCACCCGGCGCGGGCTGCTGGAGTGGCAGACCTTCAGTGATTGCGAGCGCAATGGCGATTCCCGACTGCTCGCGCAGGTGCGGAGTATGTGGGGGGGGCCAGCATTGGCGGTAGCCATCGCGCCCCTGGTTGGGATGTTCACTCCCTCGGCGCTTCCTCTGGCGGGGCCGCTTCTGTTGGCCTGGTTCATCTCGCCCCTGGTGGCCTGGTGGTTGAGCCGTCCCCTTGCGATGCGCAAGAGCGAAATCACCCCCGAACAGCGTTGGTTCCTGCGCAAGACTGCGCGGCGGACGTGGCGATTCTTCGAGACCTTCGTCAGTGCCGGGGACCACTGGCTTCCTCCCGACAACTACCAGGAGCATCCGGTGGTGGCCACTGCCCACCGCACCTCGCCCACCAACATGGGGATCGCGCTGCTGGCCAACCTCGGGGCGTGGGATTTTGGCTACCTGACCGCCGGTGGACTGCTGGAGCGAACCCGCAAAGGGATGGAGAGCATGGGGCGGCTCGAGCGCTATCGGGGACATTTCTACAACTGGTATGACACGCGCTCGCTCCATCCCCTGCATCCGCAGTACGTCTCCACGGTCGACAGCGGAAATCTCATTGGTCACCTGTTGATCCTGAAGTCGGCGCTGGAAGCGCTCCCCGGCACGCCGGTGCTGGCGCCCCGGGTGCGCGAAGGCCTTGAGGACACCCTCGCCATCATCGGCGAGGTGGTGCCGGATGAGCCGCTCTCCGGCGGTGCAGGGGGGCGTGCCCGTGAGATCGTCCAACTGATTGATGCTCTGGGGCAGGAGCTTGGAGCCGGCGCCCTGTCATTGGCCGCGACGCGCAACTGTTTGGAACGGGTGGGCCAACTCGCTGCCGATCTGGCCGCGGCCCTGGAACCGACCGGCAATGCCGAGGCGACATGGTGGGCCCGGGCCCTGCACCAGCAGTGCGCTGCGCAATTGGAAGAGGTGCTGTGGCTCGCGCCCTGGCTCGATTCGCCCCTCCTCGAGCAGTCGTGGGGCAGCGAGGCTTCAGGGGAGGAGCGGCATTTCAAGGCCATCACCGATCGGGTCGACGTGACGGCGACGCTGGGGCAAATGGCCGCGGTCGCCGAGGAACTCGGCGCCCTACTGGAGGGATGCCTTACGAAAGAACTTCCGGGCGAGTTCGGCAGGGAGGTGCGCAAGCTCGCTGAGGCGCTGCAGTCGACGCGGGCGACAGCCCAGGCCCGGCTTCGACTGGTGCAGCGGCTTGCGGCGGTGTGCGAGGATTTCACCGAGGTCGACTACGACTTTCTCCTCGACCGATCGCGCCAACTGCTTGCCATCGGCTACAACGTCGACGCCCATCGCCGCGACAACAGCTACTATGACCTGCTCGCCTCAGAGGCGCGGCTCTGCAGCTATATCGCCATCGCCCAGGGGAGACTCTCACAGCAGCACTGGTTTGCCCTGGGCCGGCTCCTGACCATGACGGCGGGCGAACCGGTGCTGCTCTCCTGGAGCGGCTCGATGTTCGAGTACTTTATGCCGCTGCTGGTCATGCCCAGCTACGAGAACACGCTTCTGGATCAGACCTACAGGGCGGTGGTTCAGCGGCAAATCGATTACGGGCGGTTGCGGGGGGTGCCGTGGGGGGTGTCCGAGTCGGGCTACAACATGACGGACGTGCACCTCAACTATCAGTACCGTGCGTTTGGCGTGCCGGGCCTTGGACTGAAGCGGGGGCTCGGCGACGATCTGGTGGTTGCCCCCTACGCCAGTGCCATGGCGCTGATGGTGAACCCCCGCGCCGCCTGCAGCAACCTGATGCGCATCGCCGCGGAGGGCCACGTCGGCGGATACGGCTTCTACGAGGCCATCGATTGGACCCCCTCCCGGGTATCGCGGGGGCAGGGGGGGGCGGCGGTACGTTCGTTCATGGCCCACCACCAGGGGATGGTCTTTCTCTCCATGGTCTACGCCCTGCTGGACCGCCCCATGCAGCGGCGCTTCAGCGCCGACCCCATGCTCCGTTCGGCGGAGTTGCTGCTGCAGGAGCGGATCCCCATGACCGCCCCCTTCTACCCCCATGCCGCGGAGGTGGAAGGCGTGCACCGGCGCACCGGCGCCGCCGAGGCGCTCATTCGGGTGTTCCGAAACCCCAATACCCCCAGCCCCGAAGTGCACATGCTCTCCAATGGCCGCTACACGGTCATGGTTACCGTCGCGGGCGGCGGCTTCAGCCGCTGGAAAGAGATAAGCGTCACCCGATGGCAGGAGGATGCCACCTCGGAGATTTACGGCAGTTTCTGCTACGTTCGCGATCTCGGGAACGGGCGGTTGTGGTCCACGGCCTACCAGCCGGTGCTGGCGAAGACCGAACACTATGAAGCCATCTTCTCCCAGGCACGGGCCGAGTTTCGACGCTGGGACGAGGGCGTGGAGACCCACACGGAGATCGCCGTCTCGCCGGAAGACGACATCGAGCTGCGGCGCATCAAGATCACCAACGGGAAACACGCCCCGGTGAGGCTTGAACTGACCAGTTATGCCGAGCTGGCACTGGCATTGCCGGCTTCCGACGCGGCCCATCCGGCGTTCAGCAAGCTGTTCGTTCAGACGGAGCTGCTGCCGGGGCGCCAGGCCATCCTGGCCACGAGAAGGCCGCGCTCGGCGGGTGAACAGACGCCGTGGATGTTCTCTCTGCTGGTCGTCCACGGCACCACCGAGGGGGAGGCGAGTTTCGAGACGGATCGCGGCCGGTTCATCGGCCGCGCACGCACCCTCGCCCGGCCTGCAGCCCTGGAGCGCCCTGCGCTGTCGGGCAGTGCGGGATCGGTGCTCGACCCGGTGGCCGCGATCCGGCGGACTGTCCTGATCGAGCCCGAAGAGACCGCCGTAGCCTACGTGGTCTCCGGGGTGGCAGAGACCCGCGAGGCGGCCCTCGGGCTTATCGAGAAGTACCACGACCGCCACTTGGGAGACCGTGTGTTCGACCTTGCCTGGACTCACGGCCAGGTGGTCCTGCAGCAGTTGAATGTCACTGAGGCCGATGCCCAGATCTACGGCCGGCTCGGCAGTGCGATCAATTACCTCAACCCCGCTCAGCGGGCCCCCGCCACCGTCCTCACCAAGAACCATGCCGGTCAGTCGCGCCTGTGGGGCTACGGGATCTCCGGGGACCTGCCCATCGTGCTGCTGCAGATCCACGACCGCTCCAACCTCGAGCTGGTTCGCCATCTGGTACAGGCCCACGCCTACTGGCGCACCAAGGGGCTGTCGGTGGATCTGGTGATCTTCAACGAAGACAGCTCCGGTTATCGCCAGGTGCTGCAGGACGCCATCATGGGCGTCATCAACATCGGCGCCGAAACGCACGTTATCGACCGCCCCGGCGGCATCTTCGTGCGCCGTGCCGAACAGGTCTCCGAGGGGGACCGCATCCTGTTCCAGAGCGTGGCGCGGGCGGTGATTTCGGACAATGCCGGGAGCCTGGCCGATCAGGTCCGGCGCAGACCACTGCCCGTGCCGAACATCCCGGAGCTGGTCCCCATCCGCCAGCCGGAGAGCTATCAACACTGGTCGACACCGCGCAGGGAGCTGCTGTTCGACAACGGCCTGGGAGGGTTCACCCCCGACGGTCGGGAGTATGTGATCACCTCGCGCAAGGAGGCGGCCACCCCGGCCCCCTGGTCCAATGTACTGGCCAACGCCGAGTTTGGCACCCTGCTCACCGAGAGCGGCCTGGGATACACCTGGGCTGAGAATGCCCAGCAGTACCGTCTCACTTCCTGGTACAACGATCCGGTCACCGACGCTGCCGGCGAGGCCATGTACATCCGGGATGAAGAGACCGGCGCCTATTGGTCGCCGACGCCGCTTCCGGCCCGTGGCGAACTGCCCTACGTCTGCCGCCACGGGTTCGGCTACACGGTGTTCGAGCATCTGGAGCAGGGGATCCGCAGTGAGCTCTGGGTGTATGTGGCGCAGGATGCCCCGGTGAAGTTCGCGGTCCTCAAGTTGCGCAACGAATCCACTCAGGAGCGCCGGCTGACGGCGAGCTATTACGTGGAGTGGGTCCTGGGGGAGAGGCGCCCGCAAATGGCACCCCACGTGATCACTGAGCTGGATCCGGGGAGCGGGGCGTTGCTGGCCCGCAATCGCTTCGTGGCGGATTACTACCATCGGGTTTCCTTTCTGGATGCCAACATGCCCGTACGCAATGTCACCGGCGACCGGCGGGAGTTTCTTGGGCGCAATGGCACGCTGTCCCGGCCGGCCGCCATGAAGCGGGTTCGGCTGTCCGGGCGGGTGGGGGCGGGCTTCGACCCTTGCGGGGCGCTGCAGGTGCTGGTTGACCTTGCCCCGGCCCAGGAGCGCGAGATCGTCTTCAAACTGGGCAGCGGCCGGGATGCGGAGGAGGCCTACCAGTTGCTCCACCGGTTTCGCGGCACGCAGGCGGCGCGGCAGGAGCTGGAGCGGACGTGGGACTACTGGAAACGCACCCTGGGCACGGTCTATGTGGAGAGCCCCGATCGGGCGCTGGACATGCTGGCCAACGGCTGGCTGCTGTACCAGGTTCAGGCCTGTCGCCTCTGGGCGCGCACGGGGTACTACCAGTCGGCCGGGGCGTTCGGTTTTCGAGATCAGCTGCAGGACGTGACGGCCCTGCTTTACTCGGAACCGGGGCTTGCCCGGGAACACCTGTTGCGCTGCGCGGCGCACCAGTTTGTGGAGGGGGACGTGCAGCACTGGTGGCACCCGCCCACCGGCCGCGGCGTGCGTACCCGCTTTTCGGACGACTACCTGTGGCTTGCCTATGCCGTCTGCCGCTATGTGGATACCACCGGGGATACCGGAGTGCTGGAGGAGACGGCACCCTTTCTGGAAGGTCGGGCCCTTCAGGAGGAGGAGGAGGCCTACTTCGACGTGCCCGTGCGCTCGGAACAGTCCGCCTCCCTCTACGACCACTGCGTTCGGGCCATCCGGCACAGCGCCTCCCGGGGGGATCACGGCCTGCCCCTCATGGGCAGTGGCGACTGGAATGACGGGATGAACCTGGTGGGGGCCGGGGGAAAGGGCGAGAGCGTCTGGCTGGGCTTTTTCCTCTACGACGTCCTGACCGGTTTCGCCCGCCTGGCTGAGCAGCGCGGGGACGCGACCTTTGCCGCCTACTGCCGAGGGGAGGCGGAGCTGTTGCGCAGCAATATCGAGACCCACGCCTGGGACGGGGAGTGGTATCTGCGGGCCTTTTTCGATGATGGCCAACCCCTGGGTTCCCACCTGAATGAAGAGTGCCAGATCGACGCGCTCCCCCAGAGCTGGGCGGTGCTCTCAGGGGCCGGCGATCCCGAACGCCGCCGCAAGGGGATGGCGGCCGCGGACCTGCGGTTGGTCGATCGCGAGCACGGGCTAATCCGGCTGCTCTATCCCCCCTTCGACAAGGCTCCCATGGAGCCCGGTTACATCAAGGGCTATGTGCCAGGCGTGCGGGAAAACGGCGGGCAGTACACCCACGCGGCGGTGTGGGTGATCATGGCCTTCGCCATGGTGGGGGATGATCGGCGGGTGGCGGAGCTTCTTGCCCTGATCAACCCGGTCAATCACGGGGCCACGCGGGAGGGGATCGCCACTTACAAGGTGGAGCCCTACGTCGCGGCAGCGGACGTGTATGGGGTTGCGCCCCACGAGGGGCGTGGTGGCTGGACCTGGTACACCGGTTCCGCCGGTTGGCTCTACCGTCTGATCCTCGAGCACGTGCTCGGCTTCCGAAAGCGGGGGGAGAAGCTCCACTTCACCCCCTGCATTCCGCCCACCTGGCCGGGCTATCGGGCGGTCTACCGCTATGGCGAGGCCCACTACGCCATCGAGGTGGTCCGCAGCGGACGGGAGTGCCAAGTCACGCGGGTGACGGTGGATGGGGAGGAGCAGCCCGATCACTCCGTGCCGCTGCTTTCCGAGCCAGTCGAGCACCAGGTGCGGGTGGAGCTGGGGTAGGGAAGGGGAGAGGGATGACCACCCTCACCGACCAACGACCAACGCCCCCCGAACTTCTCCAACTCCCCGCAGTCCCAACATATGCGGATTCATCACTTCTCCTAGTGGGATCCTCATTGCGGCGCTGGTTGACTCCTGCCAGCAACCCCAAGCCGCATCATTTGGCCCCGCCCAACAGGACGGGGCTTTGTTTTTTTCATGAGACCCAGAACAGGCTGTCGCGCCCACCGCCCACCGCCCACCGCCCACCGCCCACCGCCCACCGCCCAACGCCCAACGACCAACGACCAACGACCAACGACCAACGACCAACGACCAACGACCAACGACCAACGACCAACGACCAACGACCAACGACCAACGACCAACGAC
>JAWLHA010000085.1:0-15670 GCA_041690535.1 Gammaproteobacteria bacterium
GCAAAGGGTCAGGAGGGTAGGGTTTCAACGGCCTGACGGCCACCAGGGGTGGGTCAAAATTATTGGCCAGTAGTGGGTCAGTTTAAGTGGCCATTAACAGATTTGCTGGACTCAGTAGTCATCGTATTCACTAGCTGCAATTTATCTCAGCACACCAAACCATACGAAACGTCAAGAAAAAGACGACACTGAACGATAGGAAATCATCCCCTCCTTGGCCTTGAGAGCGATTCGCTGCGTGGCCATGCGGGACCAGAGTGTATCGACGCTGAACACGGCGCCGGTTGCTCAGCCTTTCGTAACTGTATATAGTTACGCCAATGAGCAAGACCGATCTGCTGGACAAAGCTCGTCGCAACCCGGAAGGGATGGATTTCGGTGACTTCGAGACCTTGCTCGGGCGCCTTGGCTGGGTGCTCGACCGGCAAGCCGGGAGCCACCGGCTGTGGATTTCGCCGGAAGGGGTCCGGCTGCCTATTCAGCCCAAGGGTGCCAAGGCGAAGGTCTACCAGGTCCAGCAGTTCTTGCGGATCCACAGGCAGGAGACAGGCGATGAGTGAGCGCTTTGACGGCTACACGGTTGAGCTTTTCCAGGATGACGAGGGAGACTGGCTGGCGCGGTTTGAGGAGCTGCCCGAGGTGTCCGCCTTCGCGGATGCACCGGAGCTGGCGTTGGCGGAGTTGGCGACGGCTTGGAATTTGGTGAAAGAGAGCTACGCGGCACGCTGCGAGGAGCCGCCGATCGCCCCCTCGCAGCGACAGTACAGCGGACAGTTCAACGTGCGGGTGGACAAGCGGGTGCATCGCGCCCTCGCTATCGAAGCTGCGCGGGCCGGCGTCAGCCTCAACGCGCTTGTGGCCGGCAAGCTGGCGGAGGCAGTGCGGGAGAGACAGAGCCGATAGGCGTCCACATGTCGAGCAGCACTTTTGCCGATGCGGCAGCCTGCGCAGCATTCGCCATCAAAACTTTTTAACTTTGGTTTCGTTTCAACCTGTTGTTTCGACGAGACCTTTTTTCGACCATTGAGCCGGGGGCACAATCAAGCTAGGCTCCAGCGTAGGCTGAACAGGTACTCGTCGGAGTCGCTGTTTTCAGTTTCTCCGCCACCTTGGGGACCGGCCCCGGCCTCAGGGTGGGAAGGTTTGTTTAAATCTCTACTCGCTTTTTCAGGTGGAGGTTTCGGGGGCTTCTGATGTCAGCCATGATTCGATGTGGGCGCGGGGCGGCACGCCGCCGCTATGGACCAGTCTGCCGTCCACTGCCACGGCGGGGACGGTGAGGGCCCGGTAGGCGAGGATGCGGGCGGGGTCGTCCACCTTCTCCAGGCGGATGGCGACCCCCAGCGCGCGGGCGGTCTCGTCCACCCGCTGGAACGTCTTGCGGCAGGCCGCGCAATCGAATCCCAGCACCTCCACGTGTCGCATGCCGCGCACCCTCAGCCGAACAGTCGCTGCCACCAGCGCCGACGCCCCCCGGGCAGGGGGGCCTCGTCCTCGATGGCGGTCGGGGCTATGCGGCTCAGGACCCAGCGGGGCGGAATGCGCACCCCGCCGCAGCCGCAGGAGCTGCCCAGGTTGTTGGGGTCGTAGATCTTGATCAGCGCCGGCTGGGCGGGGTCGTCCGCGTAGACGATGCCGCAGTAGTCGTAGTCGTGCTCCCGGCGCAACAGCCCATCCAGCTCGGCGATGAACCGCTCCAGGGCCGCGGCATCGCGCGGGGCCTCGGGAGCGGCCTCGCCCGCGAGGCTGGCGTACCAGCCCTCGGGAGCCGCGCGCACCACCGCCCAGAGGGCATCCAGCTCATGCCAGCGCATGATGCCGCGGAAGCGGCCGTTCATGCGGGTTGCGAAGTCATCTTCCAGCAAACTCAATCTCCGATGTGTATTCGGTTGGCGAGGTGACGGGGCGACTGCCTGCGCAGCCGCCCGCCACCGGCCGATGCGATGCGTCGCGGTTACTCCTGTGCCGGCCCGGGCAGCCACAGCTTGGCGCCGGGCTGCAGTTCCAGGTTGCGCAGGTGACCGGCCAGCCCCTGTGCCGGTATGACCACGTGGGCGTGCAGGTTGTAGCCGGGCACCATGAAGTAGCGTGCCTTGTCGTTGCGGTTGTAGATGCCGACGATCACCACATCCTCGTCGCGGCTCTCGCCGATCTTGTGCTCGGGCTGGGTGTCCAGGCTCCAGGTGACGGAGCGGGCGTGGCCGGCGATACGGAACGGCAGCAGCACGTCGTCGCCGCACCCGTTCTCCTCCACGATCTGGTCAAGCTCGAAATTGAGATCGTCGAAGGTGCCGACGGCCGCCAGTTCCCCCACCTCCACCCACGATGCCGGGGAGGCCACCTGCAGCATGGCAAAGCCCTCCTCGGGGCGGGGCTGGTCGCGGACCTCCACCTGCTCCCCGTCGGGTCGCGCCATGATGACCTTGCCGTCGGCGACGGTCAGCTCGTACTCGCGATGGGCCGCCGGGCCATAGCCCACACTGTGGGGCGAGAGGGCGACCTCCCGCCAGTGACCGTTGGCGGAGAAGTCGCCGCTCCCCATCTTGTCGCGGTCGCTGACGGAGTGCACGGCGGTGACGCACTGGAAAGGTGCCGCGCTCGCGGTGACGGCGTGGCCGGCAGCCAGCAGCAGGGTCGCCATCATCCCTAATCGCATCCCCGTTCGGCCCATCAGCAGCAGCCCCCGCCGACAGGCTTGCTGCCGCTGCAGCAACCGCCCGCGGCGGCACCGCTCAGCCACCCTTCGATGGCCTCCCGGGAGGGCACGCCGCCGGCATGCACCACCTTGCCGTCGATGACCACGCCGGGGGTGGACATCACGCCGTAGCTCATGATGTCCTGGATCTCCTCCACCTTCTCCAGCGCGATCTCGACGTCCTTGGCCTTGGCCACCTCCTCGATCAGCTTGAGAGTGGTCTTGCAGTTGGCACAGCCGGTGCCCAGTACTTTGATGTTTTTCATCGTCTGTTCCTCGTTACACGTTGGTTAGGGAAACGCTGATTAATTCCGCTTTCGTCGCTCCCGCCCCCGATCAAGGCATTTGAGGGCAGGCTTCGCGGGCACGACGAATTAATCAGCGCTTCCTTAGGTTCGATTCAATTGCCGCAGCAGCTACCGCTCTTGCTCCCGAACAGTTTGCCCGCGGGGCAGAAGCCGGTGATGGTGGCCTGGAAGGCCATGAAGCCGACGAACCCAGCCATCCACAGCCAGGTGGGTGCCGACAGGTCGGCCTGCCCGGAGAGGTGGGTCAGCGCCAGTGACACCAGCACCAGTGCGGACACCATCCGCGCCATGACGTTGCCTTTCATTCGAACTACTCCTTTGTTGTTGGTCTGGAAAACTGCGAAGTCGTTTGCACCGTCACAGCACGGCGTTGAACACAAAGCCCACCAGCAGGATGCCGGTGGCCACCACCCCCACGAAGGTGGCGATGAGCCGGGGCTTCAGCACCTTGCGCAGGATGATCATCTCCGGGGCGGAGAGGGCGATCACGCTCATCATGAACGCCAGCACCGTGCCCAGGGCCGCCCCCTTGCCCATCAGCGCCTCGACGATGGGGATGATCCCCGCCGCGTTGGTGTACATGGGCACGCCGATGCCCACCGCCGCCGGCACCGACCACCACGGCGCGTCCTTGCCCATGATGGAGGCCATGAAGTCCTCCGGCACGTAGCCGTGGATGCCTGCCCCCAGGGCGATACCGGCCAGGATGTAGGGCCAGACCTTGCCGACGATCTCCCGCACGTGGCGGAAGCCGTTGTCGATGCGCTCGCCCCAGCCCATAGCCGCCATAGTGCCCGCGGCCGGCGCGGCGGTGTTCTGCATCGCCTGAACCCACTCCTCCAGATGTCGCTCCATCCCCAACTTGCCGATCACCAGGCCGGCGAAGATGGCCACGGCCAGCCCCAGCCCCAGGTATAACGCCGCCACCTTCCAGCCGAACAGCCCGAACAGCAGGGCCAGCGCCACCTCGTTGACCATGGGCGCGGCGATGAGGAAGGAGAAGGTCACCCCCAACGGCACCCCCGCCTGCAGGAAGCCGATGAACAGCGGCACCGCCGAACAGGAGCAGAACGGGGTCACCACCCCCAGCGAGGCGGCCATGGCGTTGCCGCTGCCCAGGCGCCGGCCGGAAAGGATGGCGCGGGTGCGCTCGGGGGAGACATAGGTGTGGACAATGCCCATGACGAAGACGATGCCGGTGAGCAGCAGCAGCACCTTGGGCGTGTCGTAGAAGAAGAACTGCAAGGCGCTGCCCAGATGGCTGTCCCGGGCCACCGGCAGGGCGCCCACCAGGGCCTTCGAGGCGGGGATGAGGCTCTGGTACAGGGCGAACCAGAGCACCGCGGCCAAGGGCAAAAACAGCAGCGGTTGCTCGCTGGGCCAGCGTTTCAATCGGGTGGCAAGGGCTTGCATGGGCGCTTTCTCCTTCGTTTTCCGGGGCCACTGACAGTGCCCCTGCACGAAAGAAGACGAACGACCCGGCAAAAGGATGCAGGGGGCCTGCCATCTTTGAGCGCGGTCAATCCGGGAGATGGCGCGAAAAACCCACGCTCTGGCGCCGCTGGACATTCAGGTCCGGACCGCGACCAACGCCCTTCGAACTCGGCGCACAAGCGACCGGCTCGGCACGAACGTCATGCTGCCCAAGGCTCTGCTTAACCAACGGGGCATGTCAAACAGGGGCGACAGCAGGTAGGTCATGCGCCGAAGGCTGCCTGACTAACAGGCATGTCAGGCAGATTCGCAGCCTGACCTACGGGAGGAGATCACATGCCCGAACGGCGATGGTGGGGGCTCATCCCTGGGTGCTTTCTCTCAGTGCGGTCAGGTGGACCAGCAGAGTAGGGACGTCGTCCTGGATAATACTCCAGAGCGTATCGTCATCGATGCCGAGATAGCCGTGAATCAGCCGGTTGCGAGTGGCAATGATCATCCGCCATGGGATCTCCGGATGCGCGGTTCGGACCTCATCCGGGATATGGGTCGCCGCCTCGCCGATCAGCTCCAGATTGCGCAAGGTGGCATCGTAGGTCAGTCCATTCGCCACGAAACCCGCTTGATCCAGATCGGCGGTATAGGCGAGCACCTTCCCGGCAAAGACGATCATGTCGTCGAGATAAAAACGCCATTCGCGCTCGGTGATATCAGACATTCACCCGCTCCCGCTCGATGTAGGGGCGCAGCTCGGGACGAAGGGCCTTTTCGGTCACCAGGTCCACCGGGCAACCCAGCAAATCCTCAAGGTAGAACTGCACACCGAAATAGCGTTCCGATGTGGCCGGACCATCGAAGGCGACCAGAACATCCACGTCGCTGTCGCTGGTTGCTGTATCGCGGGCCGTGGAACCGAAAAGTGCCAGGCGCATGACCCCAAAGCGGGACTGGAGTTCCGGCTTGCTCCGGGTGAGCAACTCAATGGCCCGTTGTCGTCTCATCCCCCAATCTCCCTTTCCCTGCTCCTGCCGCAGGCTTCGGTTTGTCTCGGTTCTGGCGCGCACCGCGCGACACACCTCGACAGAATATAACATCCGCTCCGCTGGTGGCTGCCAGGGTAAGCGCATATAGCCCAAGAGCGATGTAAGTCCTTGAAAGCTGGGACGCTGTGAATACGACCGTCGACGCGGTCTACCTTCCGCCTCCATGCAGTCGTGCGGCCGACGACCTGCTTTCTAAGGACTTATCGCTCACAGCCGGCCGTGACATAAGTATGCGCTCGTGAATGATTCAGCTGCGGATTGCGACGAACTCCCCCTCGAACTCGGCGCACAGGCGCCCGGCGCTGTGCACCGCCGCCCGCAGGGTGAGCCGGGCGCGCCCGTGCCGCTCCAGGGTGCGGCCGAAGCGGGCCCAGGCCGTGGGGGCATCGAAGCTGCAAATTGCTTCGGCCGCCTCGGGCATGGGGTGGATGTACTGCATGGTGTTGCGCTGGATGACCACCCGGCAGGGCGAGGGGGCATCGGCCAAGCGCAGGTGCAGCAAGCTCCAGGCGGCGAGGATCGCCAGGGTGTTGGCGCTGCCGCCGAACACGGTGGCCATGTGGTTGGCGTTGGGCGCCAGGGGCATGGTCAGCACCGTGCGGGCGGGATCGGCGAGGAAAACGCTCACCTCCATGGCCCGGGACAGCGGAATATCGCGGTAGAGCGCCTCGCGCAACTGATCGGCAGTCATAGTCGACGGTTCACCCCTTGGATGGAGGCACCTCGGGCAGCCACTGGCCAATTTGCTGGCGCAGCTGATCCCGCGTGCGGCGGAAGGCCGCGAGGGTGGCCTCCTCGGAAGCCTGGCCCGAAGCGGGCGCCTCGGTGGGATCATCGCTTTGCCAGTGCAGGTTGTGCCCGTCGCGGGGGAAGGCCAGGCAGCTCTCCCTCGCCTCGTCGCAGAGGCTGATGACGTAGTCGAACTGGACCTCTTCAAAGTCGTTGAGGTGGTGAACGCCCTGGCCGGAGATGTCGATATCGATCTCCTTCATGACCTCGATGGCCAGCGGATGCAGACCCTCGGGCACCAGCCCGGCGCTGTGTACCTCGAAGCCGGAACCGCCCAGAGTCCTAAGCAGGCCCTCGGCCATTTGAGATCGGGCGGCGCTCCCGTCACAAACAAACAGTACGCGCGTGGGAGAGTGCATGGTTGCCCCTGGTTCGTAATGTGAATTGGGGAATCAAGTGTAACGTGAACCGCTCCTTTTTGGGCACAGGTCGAAAGACCGGTGCAGGAGTAGTCATCTATCGGCTTTGGCCAGGTGGAGTCTCCCGCCACCAGCACCACTCCCGCACCCGTCCGGGCGCGTGGGCGACGACGCCCGAGAGGACGATCACCGACACGAACAGCTCGGCGCGCCACGCGGGTACCGCCATTGCAACGGCCAGCAACAGGCACTTCAACACCACCACCTGGCCGCCCAACCTCGTGAGCCACAGCGGGGAGGACCAGAGATAGAGCAGGGCCAGCGCGATGCCCGAGGCGAGGGCCAGATAGCCGAAGGGCAGCCAGCGCGCATCCTCCAGGGCGAACAGGTAGCCGCCGCCCAGCCCGGCGATGCCGACCAGGTGGGCGCTGCGCAGGCCGATGTTGAACCAGCGCTGGCCCGGAAACCGGCGCGGTTCACGCACGTCCACCTTCACTCCAGTACCGCCACCGATTTCACCTGCACCCACACCGCCTTGCCCGGCACCAGCCCCAGGGCATCGGCGGAGCGGGCCGTGAGCCTGGCGAGCAGGGGTGTCCCGCCCACGTCAACGCGCACCAGCCGCACCGCCGGATGGGCGTCGGCGCTCAGCTCCGCCACGGTGGCCGGGATCAGGTTGGCAATGCTCACGCCGTCATGGCGCTCCAGGGCCAGGCTCACATCCCGCGCCAGCACACGCAGTCGTATCCGTCGGCCGACCGTGAAATCGAGGTCGCGTACCCACAGGCTGCCGCCGGGGAACTCGGCGCGGGCAAGGTGCCACGCGGCATCGAGCTCGGCCACCGTCGCCTCCAGGACCACGCCGGCGTCCTCCTCCTGGTGGATGGGCAGGTCCAGTCGCGCCAGGGTTTCGGTGAGGGGGCCGCTGGCGAGGGCGCGCCCGCCCTCCATCAGCACCAAGTGATCGGCCAGCCGCGCCACCTCGTCCGGCGAGTGGGTGACGTAGAGAATGGGAATGGACAGTTCATCATGCAGCCGCTCCAGATAGGGCAGGATCTCCCGCTTGCGCTTGAGGTCCAGCGCCGAGAGGGGTTCGTCCATCAGCAGCAGCCGCGGCTTCAAGGCCAAGGCACGGGCGATGGCGACCCGCTGGCGCTCGCCGCCGGAGAGCTGGTCGGGCCACCGCCCCAGCAGGGGGCCGATGCCGAGCAGGTCGATGACGTGGGCCAGGGCGGCGGGCTCCAGCGCCTCGGCGGCTCGTTTCATGCCGAACTCGACATTGCCGCGGGCGGTGAGATGGGGAAACAGGCTGCCCTCCTGAAACACGTAGCCCAGCGGGCGCCGGTGGGTGGGGAGGAAGGTGGTTTCGTCCTGCCACCGCTCCCCCTGCACGACAAGGCGCCCGGCGGGCGCCTGCTCCAGCCCGGCGATGCAGCGCAGCAGTGTGGTCTTGCCCGAGCCGGAGTGGCCGAACAGGGCGGTGATGCCGCGGCCGGGCAGTTCCAGGTCCACCTCCAGGGTGAATTCGGGGTAGGGGAGACGGAATTGCGCCTGAATGCACTCGCCGGTCATACATGCACCACGTGGTAACGGCGGTTGAGGAAATAGACGGTGAACAGCATCAGGAAGGAGGCGGCCAGCAGACCGCCGGCCAGCAGGTGGGCACTGGCGTAGTCCATCGCCTCGGCGTGGTCGTAGATGGCGATGGAGAGCACCCGTGTCTCGCCCGGAATGTTGCCGCCGACCATCAGCACCACCCCGAACTCGCCGACGGTGTGGGCGAAGGTGAGGGTGATGGCGGTGAGAAAGCCGCGCCGGGCGAGCGGCAGCACCACGTGGAAGAAGCAGTCCCACGGACCGGCGCGCAGGGTGGCCGCCGCATCGAGCATGCGGGGGCCGACGGCGGCGAAGGCGTCCTTCAGCGGCTGGACCATGAACGGCAGGGAGTAGAGGGTGGAGGCCACCACCAGCCCGGTGAAGGTGAAGGCGAGGTGGTGCAGCCCCATCGCCTGCAGGGTGGCGCCGATGGGGCCGTGTGGCCCCAGGGCGACCAGCATGTAGAAGCCCAGCACCGTCGGCGGCAGCACCAGCGGCAGCGCCACCACCGCCTCCACCGCCACCGCCGCGCGCCGGCGGGTGCGCGCCAGCCACCACGCCAGCGGGGTGCCCAGGAGCAGCAGTACCGCAGTGGTCACTGCCGAGAGCTTGAGGGTGGTGGTGAGGGCCAGCCAGTCGGCGCCGGACATCGCCCGCTACTCCTCTTCGCCCGGCAGCACGAAGCCGTAACGGCGCATCACGACGCGCGCGGGCTCGCTGCCCATATAGTCGGCGAAGGCCGTCGCCAGCGGGTTGTCGGCGGCGCGTGCGGTGATCACAAAACCCTGCGCCAGCGGCTCGTGCCACTCGGCCGGGATCAGGGTCCAGGCCCCCTTGTCCGCCATGGCCGGCGACAGCACCAGCGCCAGGGCGACGATGCCGGCTTCGGCGCCGCCGGAGTCGACGAACTGCGCCGTGTGGGCAATGTTCTCGCCCAGCACGATTCGCGGTTGCAGGGTGTCCCAAATTTGTTGATGCTCCAGGGCCTCCTGGGCGCGCAGACCGTAGGGGGCGTGGCGCGGGTTGGCGATCGCGAACCGGCGGAAGGAGGCCTGTGGCAGTTCCTTCAACGGTGTCCGGGCCAGTTCGGGATCGAGGCTCCACAGCACGATACGGCCGAGGGCGTAGGGGCGGGCGGCACCGGCGGTCAGCCCCTGCTGCTCCAGCTTCTGCGCGTAGGCGATGTCCGCCGAAAAGTACATGTCGAAGGGGGCGCCGTTGGCGATCTGGGTGGCGAACTTGCCGCTTGACCCGTAGATCACCTCGATGCGGTCATCGGGCCGGTCACTGCGGAACTGCTCCACCACCTCGGCCATGGCGAACTTTAGGTCGGATGCCGCGGCGATGGTGAGGGTTCCGGCCAGCGCGGAACGCCCCAGCAGCAGAGCCAGCAGTGCGAGCGGGAACAAACGGATGAATGGTTTCACTGGTAGCTCCTTCAGTATATATGAGCAGATATAGCGATGGTTAGGGAAATGCTGATTTATTCCGGTTTCGTCGCGCCCGCGAAGACGGGAGCCTAGGGAATCAAAACACTGGTAAATGCCCGCCTTCGCGGGCATGACGACTTAATCAGCGGCTCCTTAGGCTGTCGGAAAACGTTGGTGCAGAAATCGTGCCGATCGTGGATCGGTCTGGCAGCCCCTGTTTTCCAGTACATCGGCCTAAGGAAATGCTGATTTATTCGGGTTTCGTCACTCCCGCGAAAGCGGGAGCCCAGGAGAACCACGGCACTGGATGCCCGCCTTCGCGGGCATGGCGAATTAATCAGCGTTCCCTAACCGCGAATAGCTGCGATTGTCGCCAAACCGACAATATGCGATGTATACATAGCGATATAGCGCGAAGCAGACTACCGCGGGAAGGGACTGCGGGTCAATGCGGATTGTCAGGCGGGCGCTGGGCAAGCAGTTCGGTGAGCTCGGCCATCTCCGCGGCGACCGCCTCGGCGGCGGTGCGTTCCATGGCCCGGTAGCGGCGCAGTACCTCCCGCCCCAGATCGGTGACCTGGGCCCCGCCGCCGCCCTTGCCCCCCAGGGCGGTCGCCACCAGTGGTTCACGGAAACAATGGTTCATGGTGTCCACCAGCAGCCAGGCACGTCGATAGGACATACCCATGGAGCGCGCTGCCGCGGAGATGGAGCCAGTCTCTCCGATGGCCTCCAGCAACTGCGCCTTGCCGGGGCCGATGGCGATGGCCTCGCCGAACAGGATGCGCAGGCGGGGGGCCGGTTTGCTTTTCATTTTCGTCATGGGGGGCAGGATACTGCCCCGTCCGGGCAAATTCACCCCGAGGTACATTCCATTGGCGTGCCTTCATCACTTTTGCCGAAAACCGTTCCGCTGGAAATCGTCACCGCCTCCCAGTACTTGCGTTTTCGCGCGGGCCGCGCCCCTACCCCCGTGCCAGAGCGATCAGCCGGTCGGCAATGGCCAGCAGGTCGGGATACCCGCTGGCGCCCTCTCCGAGCACCGCGTAGCGGCCGCCCACGGTGAGCAGGGGGACGCTCCGGACCTGGTGGCTGCGGGTCAGCTGGTCATCGCGGCTCAACCTGGCATTGACACCAAAGGAGCCGTAGGCGGCGGCAAAGCGCTCAGCCTCCACCCCCTGGCGCACCACCCACTGGCGGATGCTCTTCTCGGTGTAGAGGTTGATGCGCTCGGCATGGATGGCGCGAAACACCGCTTTATCAAGCCGTTCCAGCTCGCCCAGGATGTCGAGCGCGTGGTGCAGCCGGGCCAGATTGGCCCAGGCGGCGCGGCCGAAGCTCACCGGCACCCGCCGGAATTCCACATCCGCCGGCAGCTTTGCGGCCCAGGCGGTGATCAGGGGATGGAAGTCCCGGCAGTGGGGACAGCCATAGGAGAAAAACTCCAGCACCTCGATCTTGCCCGGAGTGGCACTGGGCGGGGGTGGCTTGATGTGGGTGTAGTCGCGGCCCGGCTGCAACTCAGCGGCAAAGGAGGGGAGTGCAGCGGCGCCGAGGCCCCCCACTTGACCGATCACGGACGCGCTTTCTGTTTTGGCCCATCCTGCCGGCGGCGGGAGCGGAGAGAGCGGGGTGTCTATGCCACCATCCGCTATTCCGGCTTGCGCGGCACGAAACAGCAGACCCTGCCCGTCTCGTCGAAGCGCACCCGGCAGACGTCGGTCAGATGCTGGCGCAAGCGCTTGCGGGCCCGCTGCACCCGGGACTTGGCGCCCGGGAGGGAGAGGCCCTTCAGTTTGGCATACGCCTCCTGGCTCATCCCCTCCAGATCGCAGCGGGTGAGGGCCTCGCGGTCTTCGGGCGGGAGTTCCGCCAGCGCCCGCGGCAGGCAGTCGGCCAGGGTCTCCACCGGCGCTGCCTCCTCGACGTCATGGGGGAGTTCCTCCGGCAGGTCCACATAGTCCCTTACCACGCGCAGGCGGTCGGCCAGGGCGTTGCGCGCCACCTGGAACAGCCACGCGCGGGCATTTTCCACCGAACAGAAGTGCTCGCTCTGCCTCAGGGCCTTGACGAAGATGTCTTGCAACAGGTCATCGGCTTCCTCCGGATCGGCCATCCGTCGATGCAGATAGCCCTTCAACTCGCCCTCGTGGGCGCGCCAAGCCTCAAGCAGGCAATTTGGGGTCATGGGTGGGGACATGCCGGCAATATAGCAAGGCGCATATATTACGCCAAGCATATATGCGGGGGAGTGAATGCCTGCGAGCGGACCTTCTGGGGAAATGCTGATTTGTTCGGGTTTTGTCGCTCCCGCGAAAGCGGGA
The DNA here is from genome assembly GCA_041690535.1 of Gammaproteobacteria bacterium. Classification (GTDB taxonomy): domain Bacteria; phylum Pseudomonadota; class Gammaproteobacteria; order Thiohalomonadales; family Thiohalomonadaceae; genus JAWLHA01. Next base: position 11,979 of record JAWLHA010000085.1, read on the forward strand.
GCCCAGGACACGGCAAGCGCATGATGCTGGAGAAGAGACGTAAGTCCTTGAAAGCAGGATGTCGGCCGCAAGGATGCGGCCGTCGAGCGTACCTGCATGTTGGGGGGCATCTCACCAATCTCGTCGAGAAAAGGGGTGCCGCCTTCGGCTTGCTCGAACACGCCATGGCGGGTCCGGACCGCACCGGTGAAGGCACCCTTCTCGTAGCCGAACAGCTCCGCCTCCATGAGCCCCTCGGGGATTGCCCCGCAGTTGACGGCGACAAACGGATGCTTGCCGTCGCCGAAGGTGCAGCGGTGCAGAAAGCGCGCAGCGTGCTCCTTGCCGGCCCCCGACTCGCCGGTGATAAGTACCGTGGAACCGTGTTGGGAGACGCGGCACAGGGTCTGTTCGAGGGCTCGCATGACGGCCGAGATCCCGAGCACCGGCGCGCCTTCGCCATCGGTGGCGATGGGGCGGCGACACGCCGCGCGCACCTTCTCGACCAGGGTGTCGAGATCGAAGGGCTTGGTAATGTAGTCCGCCGCCCCCCGCTTGAGCAGTTCCACCGCATCACCGATGCTGCCGAAGCCGGTAATGAAGAGGGTCGGGGGGAGGCGGCGGCCCTCCTGCTGGAGCTGGGCAAACAGCTCGGCACCGCTGAGGTCCGGCAGCCGGATGTCACTGATCAGCACGTCGTAGCGGCCGTCGGCGATATGGGGCTGGGCCGCCAACGCCGTCTTGTACCAGTCGCAGTGGAAGCCTTCCAGCTCGAAGCGGTAACAGAGCGACTCCCCCATGATGGGGTCGCCTTCAAGCAGGCAGAGTTGCAAGGGGCTCGTGTCGCTCATGTGGGCAGCGGAATGGTGGCCGTGAACCGGGTCCGTTCGTTGTTGCTCTGGGCATCGATGGTGCCGCCGAGCTGGTCGACGATCTGATAGCAGACCCACAGCCCCAGGCCGTTGCCGTCGGGCCGGTAGTGGACGAAGGGTTCGAACAGGTGACGCATCTGTTCGTCCGAGAGGGGCTCACCGTCATTGGACACGCTGATTTGCAAGGCGTTGTTCTCGACGCCGATCCGGCACGCTACGCCGCCTTCCGGGGGGACCGCCTTGAAGGCGTTGAGCAGCAGGTTCATCAGGATCTGGCGGATCAGGGTGGCGGGGAGCGGAAGGGTACCGATCTTGGCCTCCCACTCCAGGCGGGCGTGTTGCCGCCGAACCGGGGGGTAAAACCCTCCCGGGTGTAGGCCATGATCAGCGTGCCCAGCCGCACGTTGTCCGAGATGATGGGGGAGGCGACGTAGAGACTGTCGGTTGCCGCCAGGTCGAGCACCTCGGTCTTCTCCGACGGGTAGGCGGCGATAGGTTGCTGCAACCGGGCGTAGGCCGGCCCGGCCGCGGCCACCGGGGTCAGCATGGGAAAGGCCTGCGGCTCGGAGGCGACGTAGACCTCCAAGGCGTTGTTCAGCAGGTGGCGCGCCCAGAATCCGGCGGAGGTGCAGCAGCCCATGCAGTGCGGTGGGGCGGCCTCATGAGTCTGCTGTTGTGGGACGAGGTGACGGCGCTGTGGCAGGCGGGCGAGTATCGGGCGGTTCATGACTGGCTCAACGAGCGCTGGGCCCGCACCGTTCAGGAATCGCCTCGGGGCGATGCCGACCCCTTTGCGCAATTTCTTCAGGGGCCGGCCTTCGCCGCCCTCGCTCTCCATTTCGCCGCCGAGCAGAACGGCGAGAGTGCGGCCCTGTTCGTGGAAGGCGGGCTCGAACGGTTGTCTCGGTACGCCCCGGCGTTTGCCGGCATCGAGGTCATCCCTTTGAACGATTCGCTGGCGGAGCTGCGCGATCTGCTGCCGTCACCGCCCGGCGGAGGCCCGATCCCTCCCTTGGTGTCCGGGGCGCGGGCGCTGCGTTTCGCCGCGGGGAGGCTCTCATGAACGGCCTGCGCACCACCGTTTGGGCGGGTGTGCCGGCTGCGCCAACGCCCCGGCCGGGGCAGAGCGCGTGGAGGTCCTCCTTGGTGCCCTCGTTGAGATGGGGGTCGCGGCGGCCGAGCAGGGGTTGCCCTGGCGGGAGCCGCTGGTAGAAACCGCAGCGGCGAGCTCCGGGCACCGGGCGGACCGGCGCCAGCTGTTCCGCCGCTGGGCCAACCGGGCGATGGAGAGCGGCGCCCCCGCAACGCCGCCCCCTCCGGAGATCCCCGCCTCGGCCATTCGTGCCGCGGCGCCCTTTGTTCCGGCCCGGCGCCGATTGGCCGACTACGTCATGGAGCGGTTTGAAACTGTACCGGAGTCGCACGGGTTGGCCCGGCTGCTAGGGATCGGGGCGCTCTCGCCGGGGGCGGGGCATTGCAACGGCTGCGAAGTTTGCGCCCGGGTATGCCCCACCGGTGCCCTGAAGGTTGCCGAAGGGGAGCGGCGCTGGGAGCTGCAGTTCACCCCGGGCCAGTGCGTCGGCTGCGGCGTGTGCGTGGAGTCCTGCGGGGCGGGTGCCCTCACCCTGGAAAATCACTGGCAGCGCGCGGGGGAGAGCCCGCTGCCGCTGCATAGGCTGGAGCGATACCGCTGCCAGGCATGCGGGCGCTTCTTCGTCGGTTCCGCCGCGGAACACTGTCCGGTATGCAAAAGTGACGAGAATAGTTTCGAGGCCATTTTCGGCTGATTTGGCGCGCACTCCGGACCGCTACAAGCTGTTAGACTCGGGGTACGGCAGTCTCGGAGCGCCCGCTGGGGAGGGTGTCTCCGATTGAGAAGAGCTTGGGGGGAGAGGACACATGCAGTGGGAATTCACGCCTGAACAGGTGGTCAAGGGCGAGGCGGACTACGGTCTCGCCGAGTTTCGCCGCGATTTGAAGGTCGAGGTGCAGATGAACCTCGCCACCGGGATGGAGGCGTTTGCAGGGCAGGTCTTCGATCTCATTTATGACCTCTGTTACTGGCGCGCCACCGGTCGGGAGTTCGCGGACTTCGCCGCCACCCTGGCCGATCGGCCGTGAGTTCGCGTCGCCAGAGCGAGGGCGACGCCTCCCTGGAGGCGCTGGGGCGGCTGTCGCTGGCGCTGCAAAAGGCTGTGGCACACTTCAAGACCTGAGCGGCGACCCATGAACGAAAGACCCGAATCCCTGTTGCGTGAGCTGCACCCCCGCCAAGCCTGGGCCCTGCTGCAAGAGGACGCCCGCGCGGTGCTTGTGGACATTCGCTCGACCATGGAGTTCTTGTTCGTCGGGCACCCCGTGGGGGCCGTGCACATCCCCTGGATCGACGAGCCGGAGTGGGCGGTCAATCCGGACTTCGTCAAGGAGGTGCGAAAGCTGCTGCTGGACGGAGCCATGGGCGACGATACGGCCGGGGGCGTGCCGATCATCCTGATCTGTCGCAGCGGCAAGCGCTCCAGGGAGGCGGCCAAGGCCCTGCTGGCGGCGGGTTTGCGGGAGGTCTACCACATCAGTGAAGGGTTCGAAGGGGAGCGGGACGAAAACCACCAGCGAAGCACCGTGGGCGGTTGGCGATTTCACCGTCTGCCGTGGGAGCAGTGTTGAGGGGATGGGACCGCCGAAGCAAATGTGTGCCCCGGGCCGGCAAGGCGAGCGCATACTTACGTCACGGCCGTACTGTGCGCGATGTAAGTCCTTGAAAGCAGGTACGCTGTGAATACGACCGACATGGATGTCGGGAGTGAAGATTATGCAGGAGCAATCATCTTCCATCCCTGTACG
>JAWLHA010000086.1:0-15477 GCA_041690535.1 Gammaproteobacteria bacterium
CCTTCGCGGGCATGACGAATTTATCGGCGTTTCCGTAACTACTCACCCCCATCCGTCATTCCCGCGAAGGCGGGACTCCAGTGCTGGACTTCAGAGGGCCAAGGGTATTGGGCTGGGTGCCTTATGGATTCCCGCCTTCGCGGGAATGACGGTTTAGGGGGACGTGCCCGAGCGGCTTCGAGCGGCTTGCCCGAGGGTCAGGTCTAACATTCCAACATTTCCAGGCGGCTTGTAGCGATTTTGTAACGCGGGATTCCATACAAAAGGGAGGACTGGTCAGTGCAGTTGTGCGCACGGAAATACGTTGGTGCTACAAAAATCAATCGTGTCTTCTGATACTTGCTTTTTCACGGTGTTCATCGCCTACCACCGCATGTAGGAGCGGCGTCCCCGCCGCGAATTCGGCTTCGGCCAGGGCTATTCGGCCCTGGGCACGGGCCGGGATCATAAGCCTATTCTCGAGCTGGCGTGGCGGGTGCTGGCGCGCGCGCCAGAGATCATGATCCATTTGGACATCGCCGAGGACCAATTCGGCCGGTGCGGGTCTCTGTAGCGGGGGCGCATGCGGCTGGACCGCACCTTCAAGAGAGAGGTGCTCACTTATGAGGTATGGGCGTAGCCGTAGTTACTCTTGCAGAAATTCTCTAGGCGTTCCAAGTAGCCGAGTAGTGTTGGTGTTTCCGTTGTGAGGCGTTGGAAGGAGAGGGATAGGCGATCCGGATCTTCCTCATATTCGTGGTTGACCGAATTTCTAAGTTCGCGAATCAGTTTCCAGTGCTCCACGCTGTCCAGAATGCCGAGCTTCTCCATGAAGGCGAGAACGGCGCCAAAAGGTTCGACCGCTGTCTCTTCCTCAATGGCAATGGCTCGCATGGTCTTGCCCAGGTGTTCCTGGAACTCACTGAAGCGGACTCTATAGGCCGCCAGTGACTCGTGCTGTTCGGGAGTTACCGCTTGCCAGTCATCAATGGGTACAAATCGGCTGACTTGTTCCAGGGACCACAACAGGTACTCTTTCATTCGTTGAAGGTGGTCGAGTCTCCTGAAGATGAGCCGCATGTGCTCTGTCACAGCCGAATTCCCTCCCGCTTTGCGATTTCGTGAATCGGGTGATTGCGGCCAGACCTACGCACCACGAGGTCGACATGAAGGTCCAGCTCTTCCTCCAATGCGATCCGGCACTTGAGCTCGGAATCGAAGTCGGGGTCTTCGGCCTCTACGTAGAGGTCGACATCTCCACCCCGCTTCCCATCGTCTACTCGTGAGCCGAATAACCAGACGCGGGAACCAGGGCCGAAGTAGCGGTGAATGTGCTCGTTTATGAGGCGGACTTGGCCTGCATTTAGGCGCATGGGCGCTTCCCTCGAGCGATCGCCTTAGCACGTTTGTGGCTCGCTCGGACTTTGCGCTTGAAGCTGCATCTACAGTTCGTTGGGAAGGGTTGGGCGTTGGACGTGTGCATGCGGGTGATCCTGGTCTGCTCCTGGCAGTTTAGCAAGCGAGGCAATTCGGCCCGGGGGCTACTGACTCACAGATACATTGTAAGCCTACTCTCGATCTGGCATCTGTGGCGGGTGCTGGCGCGCGCGCCAGAGATCATGGTCCATTTGCTGGTTCAGCCACAGCTCGGCGCGGCCGCCGCGCTCCACGCCCAGCCAGGCCTCCAGCCGCAGTGCCATTTCCACCGAGATGGCGGCATGGCCGTTGAGCACGCGGGAAAGTGCCGCCCGCGTGACGCCAATCTGCCGAGCGGCCTCGGTGACGGTAAGCCCCAGTGCGGGCAGTACATCTTCGCGCAAGGTCTCCCCTGGATGGGGCGGATCGAACATGGTCGCCATGGTTCGTCTCCTCAACGATAATCCTGGTAGTCCACCAACACTGCATCTTCACCGTTAAAGGTGAAGGTCAAGCGCCAGTTTCCGTTGACCCAGACCGACCAGTACCCGGCCAAATCATGGGCAATGGATGCAGCCTCCAGCCTGGCACATTCATGTCCTCGGCCTTCTTGGTTCGGTGCAGACGCTCAAGCTGGCGGGCCAATTTCGGCGCATGGGTGGCTTGAATACCAGCCTTTAACCCGGTCGTGAAGAACCGTTCAATCCCCTTGTGCCGAAAGCTCTTGATCATTGGCCAAGCGTATAGTTGCGCTATACGCTTGGCAAGTCGTCCGGGTCACGAGGGTCACCGAGGGGCAGTTCTCGCATCGTAGCATCCGCGTGTTCTCGGCCCGTGCAGGAAAACTGGTGGGGAAGGGTCTACCATCGGATTTGCAGGCGACTTGTAGCGACTATAGAACGCGGGATTCGATACAAAAGGGAGGACTGGTCAGCGCAGTTGTGCGTCCGGAAATACGTTGGTGCTACACAAACGAATCGTAACTATTCAGCCGTTCCACCGACCTGTCGCCTCTCCCCCGGTGACTACTCGCCCCCTCCGTCATTCCCGCGCAGGCGGGAATCCTGGGAACGGTCAATGGATCCCCGCCTTCGCGGGGAAGACGAATGTCCTCTATCGCGCGGGACATCGAGAGCGTACCCGGGCGAGCAGTTGCCTGGATCGAAGCAACTCGGATAGGTCTCTACCACACGCTGCACATCTTCCTGCCCTCGGCTGTTCTCCAATCGGAATGGTCCCGCGACCAAATTGTTCAAAGGGGCGAGTCCCTCCTCCGGGTAGCGCCCCGATCAGAAGGTCCCGCACCATCCACGGGGGAAGTCGCTTCCAGAAGGGACCGTGTCAGGGTGAACGCATACTCACGCAAGAGCGACGTAAGTCCTTGAAAGCAGGTCGTCGGCCGCATGGACGCGGCCGTCGAGCGTACTTGGACGTATCGACAGCGGACCTGCTTTCAAGGACTTACGTCGCTCACAGCACGGCGGTGACGTAAGTATGCGTTTACCCTGGGGACCGTGTGACCTTGCTTGACTATAACGCGTGGCGGTATAGTCTCTCTATGATAAAGGACTTCAGCTGTCGGGAAACCGAGGGAATTTGGCGCGGTGTGCGTTCACGACGCTTCCCGGCTGACCTGCAGGTAGTGGCCCGGCGCAAGCTCCGAATGCTCAATAACGCCCGTGCCATCGAGGATTTGCGGGTTCCTCCCGGCAACCGCCTTGAGTCGCTGAAGGGGGATCGGGACGGTTGGTACAGCATTCGAATCAACCAGCAGTGGCGGGTCTGTTTCCAGTGGCGGGATGGCCATTCCTATGGCGTACAGATCGTCGACTACCATGGAATTCCGAGGTCTTGGTCATGAGTGACAAGCTTCCAAACGTCCACCCTGGAGAAGTTCTGCTAGAGGAGTTCCTGATCCCACTCGGGATCAGCCAGAATCGCCTCGCGCGGGATATCAGCGTCCCACCGCGCAGGATCAACGAAATCGTTCTCCGCAAACGTGCCGTGACCGCAGACACCGCGATACGCCTCGCGCGCTATTTCGGCACCACCGAGCAGTTCTGGATGGGCTTGCAGGACGACTACGAGCTGGAGGAGGCCCATGCGGCCCTCGGTCCGCGGCTGGACTCCGAGGTGAAATCGCCAAGCCATTGCTGAAAGGGATTCTGAAGCGGTGCCGGCGCAGTGAGCTCGATTGGCATCGCCCGCAGCGAAATTGGTCAAGCGATTCGGCCCGAGGGCGGTCCACAGGGCTTTCTGGCTTTCAGGCGGTGCCGCACCGTGGGTTTTGATGGGCAATCGGTAGGTACCGTGCCGGTCGTGCCGGTCGCCGGTTAAGGGGCGGCTTCTGCCCATCCTACGGGGGCGATTCGCACCCAACGGCCTTGCCGCGAGGGTCAGGTCTAACATTTCAAGTAACACTACTCCCCCCCGTCATTCCCGCGAAGGCGGGAATCCAGAGAACAGATGCATGGCTCAAAATGGATCCCCGCCTACGCGGGGATGACGAATTTCCAAGGCATTGCGTGATCAGCTGGGGCGAGTAGTTACCATTTCAACATTTCCAGGCGGCTTGTCGCCATTTAAAGGGGCGCGCGTAAGACAACAAAGTCACGGTAAGTTGCATTCGTTACCGATCCTTTTCTCCCTGAAACGCTTACCTCCGGGATGCATAGTGCCTGCAATGGCGCATTGCTTGAGCCCGGAATTGACGGCAAAGGAGGTGCTTCATGGCTGAACACGACAACAGCTATAAGCTGCTGTTTTCGCATCCTGAAATGGTACGGGATCTACTTACGGGGTTCGTGAAGGAGGCGTGGGTGGAGCAGCTCGACTTTGCGACCCTGGAGAAGGTGAGCGGTTCGTATGTGACGGAAGAGCTGCGCGACCGGGAGGAGACGAAGGGGCGCTGGTCGAGGGACCCGGGTTGGTCGGATGAGCTGCAAAACCTGGCGGCGGCGCTTTTTCGGTTGGAGCACAGCCGGGGCCCCGAGGAGTTGCTGGAAGTTCTGGGCCGGCTGGTGGAGTGGCTGAAGGCTCCAGCCCAGACAGGGGTAAGGCGAGCGTTCACTGTATGGATGCGGCGAGTGTTGCTGCCCCATCGAATGCCTGAGATGGAACTGCCGCAATTCAACGATTTTCAGGAACTGCATGAGGTACACACGATGCTGGCGGAGCGTATGAAGAAGTGGCCGGAGCGTTGGAGACAGGAGGGTCGGGAAAAGGGGCGTGAAGAGGCTCGCTTGACCACCGCCCGTAACCTCATTGAAGCCACGTCCCTCGACGATGCGGCGATCGCTAGTGCAACGGGGTTGAGCGAAGAGCGGGTGAGGGAGTTGCGTACCAAGCACTGAGCACTGCGGATGCTTGCTGGATGTCATGGCTGGCCTCGCATCGTAGCATCCGGGTAATCGAGGGTGGAGTGGTCGGAGTTGGTTATTGCTTAAGCCAGGCGTAGGAGGCCCGCCCCCGGGCCGAATGGGCTCCGGCCGAAGTCGAATTCGCTGCTCCGGGGCTTTTCAGTGGATGGGGGAGAAGCCACTCCCATTTCTGGACAATTTGAGGCGAGCTGAACGATACGGACTGGTGCGATCAGCAGAACGTTGGCTGCAGGCGAGGGAGATTCGTAACAAGCTGGTTCACGAGTACATGGACGACGCGGAGGAATTCGCTCAGGCGCTGAAGTCGGCCGATTCGTTGGCGGATGAAGTGTGCCGGAAACTTACCGCGCTGTCACGGAATACATTAATACCCGCCGGTAGCTCTGCTTCGCATCCACCCTCGGCATGGCGGCGACCTGATGAGCGTCAAGACGCATCGGTATCCTCCCCCCGCAGGCCATGATGTCCAGAGACATAGGTCGATACGGCCCTGGCAATCTGCATAGTAAAGCGCCGTTCCGGGCCGGATCAACAGGGGTCCTTCGGCCCGGGGGGGGCGGGCCTCTATAGTCGACTCCGCCCGAGGAGCGCGCCCGCGCTGCCAGTCATCACGCCCCATGGTTTTCTACGGTTTCGAGGTGACGCTCTTCCTGAGGGCATAAAACGTATCTGGCCGCCAAGCGCGCTAAAACAATTAATGCGCCGGGTGGTTGCCTCTTGTCCATCCATGTAAATGGCTGATGGTCGGTGCTGTTAGGCGCTTTCAGGCCGCCAACTATTGGAAAAGTTCCCAAGTTTCTGGTAAAACACACAGCTTGCGGCAGAATTCTTTAACATCCGAACTCAGGCATTAATTGTTTTATGTCGGCAGATGGTACGGCCAGCGGGAGAGAGCTCCCCATCGAGCTTCTGAACGAGCGTCGACGGCTTGCGGTGAAGCTGCGTCTGCGGGGGATGAAGCTCGCCGAGGTGGCCGAGCATGCCGGTCTCAGCGTGCCCACGGTGATCGCCGCTCACAAAGCCTACATGGCCGGCGGCTGGGATGCGGTGGCCGTACAACCGCGGGGGCGCAAGGCTGGCAGTGGCCGGGTGCTCTCGCCGGAGGTGGAGCTCCGGCTGCTTGGCTCGCTCCATGACCGCTCGCCCGCAGCATTTGGATTGGCCGGGGAGCTCTGGAGCGAGACCGGGGCCCAGGCGCTGTTGCTGGGCGAATTTGGCATCGAAATCAGCATGCGCTCCATGCGACGTTATCTGGAGGCGTGGGGTCTGAAGTTGAAAGAGCCTTCGGCTTACCTGCGGGAGAGTCGTAACGAGGCAGTCCGAAAGGGCCTTCCGGCATTGCTCGCACAGTATGAGGGCCTGCCGGCGCGTGACCGCGGGGCGCTCGTCTGGCTCCGCACCCACGCCCTGCTGACTGGGAGCGAAGGCGGGAACGACCCCAGCAAGAGTTTCCTGGTGGCACACTCCCAGCGGGGCAGCTGCCATTGGGCGGGTATTGACGAGCCCCCCGGGCTCGAGGCCATCGCTGATTTCCTGCAAAGGCTGTATCGGGAGGAGGACGGGAGACCCCTCTGGATTGTGGCCTCCGGTCTGGACTTCTCCCGCCGCTCTGGGCTGGAGGAAGAGCTTGCCTGCAACAAAGGAGTCGTACTGCGAACGCTACCGGCAAGCGGCACGACTACCCGTTATGCCGTCAACCAATGGAGTGGTGAAGAGAATCGGAATGCTCAAGCAAAAAATCCCCCGCTGCCGGTGACCCGCGCACCGGCCAGGGGTGCGGGTGCCGCTGAGACAACGGCTCACAGGGCGCCACAGCCAAACACAACATTGCAACCCAAAAACGCCACTATGTCCTTTGTGATCGATCCTGAAAAACTGACTCACCTCGAACGTCTCGAGGCCGAAAGCATTCATATCATGCGGGAGGTGGTCGCCGAGACCGAAAACCCGGTGATGCTTTACTCCATCGGCAAGGACAGCGCAGTCATGCTGCACCTCGCCATGAAGGCCTTCTACCCCTCCAAGCCGCCCTTCCCGCTGCTCCATGTGGACAGCAAGTGGAAGTTCCGCGAGATGTACCTGTTTCGGGATCGCATGGCCGAAGAGTTGGGGATGGATCTGCTGGTTCACTCCAATGCCGATGGTGAGGCGATGGGTATCAACCCCTTCACCCACGGCTCGGCCATCCATACCGATGTGATGAAGACCCAGGCCCTCAAGCAGGCCCTCGACAAGTACGGTTTCGATGCCGCCTTCGGCGGCGCCCGGCGCGACGAGGAGAAGTCCCGTGCCAAGGAGCGTATCTTCTCCTTCCGCACCGCCCAGCACCGCTGGGACCCCAAGAGCCAGCGTCCCGAGCTCTGGAAGCTCTATAACGCCCGCAAGCACAAGGGGGAGTCCATCCGTGTGTTCCCCCTCTCCAATTGGACCGAGCTGGACATCTGGCAGTACATCTACCTCAAGAACATCCCCATCGTCCCCCTTTACTGCGCGGCCGATCGCCCGGTGGTGGAGCGCGACGGGGCGCTGATCATGGTGGATGATGACCGCATTCCCCTGAGGGCGGGGGAGGTGCCCATGGTGAAAAAGGTGCGTTTCCGCACCCTCGGCTGCTATCCGCTCACCGGCGCGGTGGAGTCAGAGGCAGACACGCTGCCGGCCATCATTCAGGAGATTCTGCTGGCCCGCTCATCCGAACGGCAGGGCCGGGTCATTGACCAGGACGCAGGCGCATCCATGGAACAGAAGAAACAGGAGGGATATTTCTGATGACTGACAAGGCTCTTATTGCAACGGACATCGAGCAGTACTTGAAGGCTCACGAGCACAAGGAACTGCTCCGCTTCATCACCTGTGGCAGCGTCGATGACGGCAAGAGCACGCTCATCGGGCGCATGCTGTTCGACTCCAAGATGCTGTTTGAGGATCAGCTCGCGGCCATCGAGAAGGATTCGAAGAAGTGGGGCACCCAGGAAAACGAGATCGATCTGGCCCTGCTGGTGGATGGCCTCGCCGCAGAGCGGGAGCAGGGCATTACCATCGATGTGGCCTACCGCTTCTTCTCCACCGACCGGCGCAAGTTCATCGTTGCCGATACCCCCGGCCACGAGCAGTATACGCGCAACATGGTCACCGGCGCCTCCACCGCCGATGCGGCGGTCATTCTGGTGGACGCCCGCAACGGCATCATGACCCAGACGCGCCGCCATAGCTACCTGGTGGCACTCATCGGTATTCGGCACATCGTGCTCGCCATCAACAAGATGGATCTGGTCAGCTATTCCGAAGCGGCGTTCAATCAGATCGTGGATGAATACCGCGAGTTCGCCAAGTTGATTGGCGTGGAGTCCTTCACCGCCATTCCCGTCTCGGCGCTCAAGGGCGACAACATCATCAACCGCAGCGAAGCGATGCCGTGGTATCACGGCCCCACCCTGTTGGGTTTCCTCGAGACGGTGAAAGTGGACAATACCCGCCTGCAGGAGGCCCCCTTTCGGCTGCCGGTGCAGTGGGTCAATCGCCCCAACCTTGATTTTCGCGGTTTCTCCGGAACCGTTGTCAGCGGCATCATCAAGCCGGGCGATCGGGTGCGTGTTCAGCCCTCCGGGAAGGAGAGCACGGTGGCGCGCATCGTCACGGCCGAAGGCGATCTGGAAAAGGCCGTCGCGGGGCAGTCGATCACGCTCACCCTCAATGACGAGATCGACATCTCCCGGGGCGCGGTGATCTCCGGCGCGGATTCACCGGCGGAAGTGGCGGATCAGTTCGAGGCCAAGATCGTCTGGATGCACGAAGACCCGCTCTATCCGGGCCGCACCTATCTGCTGAAGATTGGCACCAATACCGTCAGCGCCGCAGTCACCGACATCAAGTACCAGGTAAACGTCAACACCCTCGAACACCTGGCGGCCAAGAAGCTGGAGCTCAACGGGATCGCTGTGTGCAACATCAGTCTCGATCGCAGCATTGCTTTCGACCCCTACGCGCAGAACCGCGACACGGGCAGTTTCATCTTCATCGATCGCCTGACCAACAATACCGTCGGCGCCGGCATGCTGGACTTCGCCTTGCGCCGCTCGCAAAACATCCACATGCAGCATGTGGACGTGGACAAGGTGAACCGCGCCCAACAGAAGGGACAGAAACCCGCGGTGCTCTGGTTCACCGGTCTCTCCGGCGCAGGCAAATCCACCATTGCCAACCTCGTGGACAAAAAACTCCACGCCATGGGGCACCACACTTACGTGCTCGACGGCGATAACGTTCGCCACGGGCTCAACAAGGACCTGGGCTTCACTCAGGAAGATCGGGTGGAGAACATCCGCCGTATCTCCGAGGTGAGTAAGCTCATGGTCGATGCCGGTCTCATCGTCCTCACCGCCTTCATCTCCCCCTTCCGCTCCGAACGGCGGTTCGCCCGCGGCCTGCTGGAGGAGGGGGAGTTCATCGAGGTGTTCGTGGACACCCCGCTGGAGATCGCCGAACAGCGCGACGTGAAGGGGCTCTACAAAAAGGCCCGCCGCGGCGAACTGAAGAATTTCACCGGCATCGACTCCCCCTACGAGCCGCCGGAAGCCCCCGAAATCCGGTTGGATGCCGGCCACCTCAGCACCGAAGAGGCCGCAGACCAGGTTATCCGTGCCCTGCAGGAGAGAGGAATCCTGCCGGGTGGATGAAGGGTTGAGCACGGACGCTCAATAAGCCGGGCTGTGCCCTCTCCTTACCGAGCCGGCCGGGGGGGTGGATGCGCTGAGCTCATCCATTCTGTGCCGCTCCTGGAACCGTGCGTTTCCCGGAAACCGTACCTTCGGGTAACATGGGCGTTCTAGGTGCCCGGGCGGAATCGGTTTCCGGGGGTCCATGGCACATCACCAGTTGCTGCGAGGGCGAGCTGGGCCCTCGACGGAGAAGCAGGGATCATGAAAAGAGCTCTCATCACCGGTGTGACCGGGCAGGATGGCGCCTATCTGGCGGAGTTCCTCCTGCAGAAGGGGTACGAGGTGCACGGGATCAAGCGGCGCGCCTCCTCCTTCAACACAGATCGCATCGATCACCTCTACCAGGACCCCCACGACGCCCATCGCCGCTTCTTTCTCCACTACGGCGATCTCACCGACTCGACCAACCTCATCCGTATCATCCAGTCCGTGGTCCCGGACGAGATCTATAATCTGGGCGCCCAGAGCCACGTGGCGGTTTCGTTCGAAAGCCCCGAATACACCGCCAACAGCGATGCCCTGGGGGCCCTGCGCATCCTCGAGGCGATCCGCATCCTGGGGATGGGGGAGAAGACTCGCTACTACCAGGCCTCGACCTCTGAACTCTTCGGTAAGGTTCAGGAGATTCCCCAGCGGGAGACCACGCCGTTCTACCCCCGCTCTCCCTACGCTGCTGCCAAGCTTTACGCTTACTGGATCACGGTCAACTATCGCGAGGCATACAACATGTACGCCTGCAACGGCATCCTGTTCAACCACGAATCACCCTTGCGGGGCGAGACGTTCGTCACGCGAAAGATCACACGGGCGCTCGCGCGCATCAAGCTGGGCCTCCAAGAGTGCCTCTATCTCGGAAATCTCGACGCCAAACGCGACTGGGGACATGCCCGCGACTACGTGGAGATGCAGTGGCTGATGCTTCAGCAGGAGACCCCCGAGGACTACGTGATCGCCACCGGGGTGCAGTACTCGGTCAGGGATTTCGTTGCGGCTGCAGCGAAACGGTTGGGCATGCCGCTTCACTGGGAAGGGGTGGGGGTGGAGGAGAAGGGATACGATGTGGAGACGGGCAGGTGTCTCGTCGCCGTCGACCCCCGTTACTTTCGGCCAACCGAGGTGGAGACCCTGCTGGGCGACCCCTCCAAAGCGCGGGAGAGGCTTGGCTGGACACCCAAGGTAGCCTTCGAGGAGTTGGTGAGCGAGATGGTCGAGGAGGATCTGAAACTGGCCAAGCGTGATGCCCTGGTGAAGAGGGCGGGTTATCCCACCTTTGACCACTATGAATGAGCGCCAAAAGATCTATGTTGCCGGCCATCGGGGGTTGGTCGGATCGGCCATCGTCCGGCGGCTGCAGCGGGGGGGATTCCGCCACATCCTGACGGCTGGTCGTAATGAGGTCGATCTGACCCGCCAGAGCGCGGTCGAGGAGTTTTTTGCCGCCCGGCGGCCCGACTATGTCTTCCTGGCCGCGGCCCGGGTGGGGGGCATCCAGGCCAATGCGACTTACCCCGCGGATTTCATCCGCGACAATCTTCTGATCCAGAACAACATCATTGACGCGGCCTGGCGTCACGGCGCGAAGAAGCTGCTGTTTCTGGGCTCCTCCTGCATCTATCCCAAGTTTGCACCCCAGCCTATCGTGGAGGAGAGCCTGCTGTCCGGCCCCCTGGAACCCACCAACGAGTGGTATGCGGTGGCGAAGATTGCAGGCATCAAGATGTGCCAGGCCTATCACCGACAGTATGGGTTCAGCGCCATCTCCCTCATGCCGACCAACCTCTACGGGCCGGGAGACAATTTCCATCCGGAGAACTCCCACGTGCTGCCGGCGTTGATCCGCCGCTTTCACGAGGCGAAGCAGCAGGGATTGCCTCAAGTGGTGGTTTGGGGCAGCGGAACCCCCCGACGGGAGTTCCTGCACGTGGACGATTTGGCGGACGCCGCGTTGCACCTCATGGAACATTACAACGATGAAACCATCGTGAATGTGGGGGTCGGTGAAGACGTCACCATTGGCGAGCTGGCGGCCATGGTCAAGGAGGTGGTGGGATATCGTGGAGAGCTCGCCTTCGACACGAACAAGCCCGACGGGACCCCTCGCAAATTATTGGATGTCTCCCGCCTCGCGGCGACCGGCTGGACGGCCAGCATCGGCCTGGAGGAGGGGATCCGCTCCACTTATGAGTGGTTCCTCGAGCATCAGGGCGATTTCCGACAGTAAGGACTCTCCATGATCCCCGTGATTCTCTCCGGTGGTTCCGGCACGCGGCTGTGGCCGCTTTCGCGCACCGCCTACCCCAAGCAGTTTCTCCCCCTCTCGGGGGAGCTGACGATGTTGCAGTTGACCGCGAGACGGGTGGCCGATCTTCCGGATGCCCTGCCACCCCTGCTGGTCTGCAACGAGGAGCACCGCTTCCTCGCTGCCGAGCAGCTCCACGCCATCGGCATCACCCCCACCGGCATTCTGCTCGAACCGTTCGGGCGCAATACCGCGCCTGCAGTGGCGGTCGCGGCCCTGGCGGCATTGAAGCGCGAGACGGCACCGCTTCTCCTGGTTCTGCCCGCCGACCACCTGATCCCCGACATCCAGGCCTTTCACCGCGCCTTGAAGCAGGCGTTGCCTGCGGCGCACGCCGGGATGTTGGTGACTTTCGGCATCGTGCCGACCGCCCCTGAGACCGGTTACGGCTACATCAAGGCGGGCGAACCGGCAGGGGTGGGAGAAGAGGCGGTCTTCCGTATCGACCGGTTTATCGAAAAGCCCGATTTGGCCACTGCCCGGGAATACCTCCTCTTCGGTGACTATTACTGGAACAGCGGCATGTTCCTGCTGCGCGCCGACCGCTACCTGGAGGAGCTGGGGCAGTTCGAGCCGGAGATGGTGGAGGCCTGCCGTCGGGCGGTCGAGGGTGCACGGGTTGATACCGATTTTGTGCGCCTCCAGCGCCAGGCGTTCGAAGCGTGTCCGAGCAATTCCATCGACTATGCCGTGATGGAGCGCACCCGCCGGGCCGTGGTCGTCCCCCTCAAGGCGGGCTGGAACGACATCGGTTCCTGGTGCGCCCTGCACGAGGTGAGCGCCCGGGACACGCAGGGCAACGTGCTGGTGGGGGACGTTCTGACCGAGGGGACGGAGAACTGTTACATCCGGGCGGAGGAGCGACTGGTGGCCACGGTGGGGGTGAAGGACCACATTGTGGTAGAGACCGCCGATGCCGTGCTGGTGGCCCATCGCGACCACGTTCAGGACGTGAAGCGGGTGGTCGAGCGCCTGAAGGAGGCGGGGCGGGGAGAGACCGCGTTTCACCGCCGGGTTTACCGGCCGTGGGGGTGGTATGAGGGGATCGCCCGCTCCGCAAGATTTCTGGTCAAGCACATCATGGTAAAGCCCGGGGCTGCCCTCTCCCTGCAAATGCATCACCACCGCGCCGAGCACTGGGTCGTGGTCAAGGGCACGGCCCGGGTCACCTGTGGGGAGGCGGTGACGCTCTACACGGAGGACCAATCCACCTACATTCCGCTCGGCACGGTGCACCGGCTGGAAAACCCTGGCGTCATCCCTCTCGAGCTGATCGAAATACAGAGTGGCAGCTATCTGGGCGAGGACGACATCGTGCGTCTCGATGACCAGTACGGTCGGGAAGGGGGGGAGTGCTAGAGCACCGAACAGCGAACGGATGGGGAGCCCATCGCAGCCCAGGCTGCCACCGAAGCGACTAGTGTAGGGTGGCGTTCATGCGCTTGGGTATCTGCGCCAAGCTCCCCGAACGGGGCGAGGTCCCCTGATGGTGAGAATGCGGCGAGAGAACCCGATGGTGAATTGGAACAGCACTATGGGGTAATCTTGCGGGTTCGAGTCTCCCGTGTAAGTGCCTCTAAACCAGAAATAAACATGAAAAACCACTCCGCTCCCCCGCTTCGGTCCCGCCTGGCGAATCTGACCCTCCTTTCCATTCTGCTCTCCGCCGCTTCGGCACAGGCGGGGGTTTGGCTCCCCCCGGATGATCGCGCCTTGCGCAGCGACGTGCAGCTGCTGGCGGATGCAGGGGTGCTTGCGATCCCCATGACCACCTGGCCTCTCTCCTGGCTGGATGTGCAAGAGGGGCTCGAGAGTGCCGCTACGCACCAGGACGCCGCCGTTCAGGCCGCCCTGTCGCGCGTGAGGCGCCGGGCAGAGGCGGCGCTTGAAGGTTTGGGGTTCCATAGCCGGCTGTCCCTGCAGGACGGGAGCCCCGTGTTGCGCGCCTTCGGCAACCGGCCGCGGGAGGAGGCGGAGATCGCGGTGGGCGCCGAATGGGTGGGGGAGCGCTTCAGTGGCGATTTGCAGGTCGCCGCGGTGTCCGATCCGCGGGATGATGAAACAGTGCGGTGGGACGGCTCCTATGCCGTGTTCCAGCTGGGTAACTGGTGGCTGGGGGCGGACAAGGTCTCCCGCTGGTGGGGACCGGGTTGGGAAGGGAGTCTTATCCTTGGCAACAACGCCCGTCCGGTGCCCGGGGTGACGCTGCAGCGGGTTCGCTCCACGCCGTTCGAAACCGAGTGGCTCAGCTGGCTGGGGCCGTGGCAGTTTGTGGCCTTCGTCGGCGAGTTGGAGGAGGAGCGCCATGTCCCCAACGCGAAGCTCTTTGGGGCGCGACTGGTGTTCAGGCCGCTCGACAGCCTGGAGCTGGGTCTGTCCCGCGCGGCGCAATGGGGCGGCGAGGGGCGGCCGGAGGATTTCGATACCTTCTGGCGGATGGTGGTGGGTGACGACAACAGCTGGACTGCCGAGGCCAGGGCAGAGGAGCCGGGGAACCAGCTGGCGGGGTATGACCTGCGCTGGCGCCTGCCCGGCCTGCCGGGGGCCTTTTATGCGCAGGCCATCGGTGACGATGAGTCCAATGGCTTGCCTACGGCCAAGATGATGCTCTATGGGCTGGAGGGGTGGGGCTCCTCCGCTTGGGGTCGTCATCGTCTTCACTTGGAATATGCGGACACCGCCAACCGGCGCGGCTGGACGTTGAGCGCCACGGGTTTCAACTACACCTACAACCATGGAGTCTACAGGGATGGCTACCGCTACTACGACCAGAGCCTCGGCCACAGCATGGACAATGACGGGCGCCTGGTGACCCTCGGGGCGCTGCTGGTCACCCCGGAGCGCGGCAGTTGGGAGGCACTGCTCGGGAGCGGGACCTTGAACCGCGATGGCGGCGGGCTGAATCTCGTCTCCGCCACGGACAAGAATCTGCAATTTGTGGAGATCCTCCACTCCCACCCGTTCGGCCGTGTCACCGTCGACCTGGGGGTGTGGTGGCAGCAGCTGGAAGAGCGTTCCACCTCGGAAAAGGAGCGCGACACCGGGGCTTTCCTGAACCTGACCACGAGGTATTAGCTATTAGCTCCGGGTTGGGGCACCAACCTGACCACGAAGTATTAGCCTCGGGTTGGGGCACCAACCTGACCACGAAGTATTAGCCTCGGGTTGGGGCACCAACCTGACCACGAAGTATTAGCCCGGGGTTGGGGCACCAACCTGACCACGAAGTATTAGCCCGGGGTTGGGGCACCAACCTGACCACGAAGTATTAGCCCGGGGTTGGGGCACCAATCTGACCACGAAGTATTAGCCCGGGGTTGGGGGCACCAACCTGACCACGAGGTATTAGCCCGGGGTTGGGGCACCAATCTGACCACGAAGTATTAGCCCGGGGTTGGGGCACCAATCTGACCACGAGGTATTAGCCCCGGGTTGGGAACACCTCAACACACCCCGGATCTCCACCGCCCGCGCAGCGCATCCACCGGGTCGCGACCGTGAATGGTGGATGCGCTGCGCTCATCCACCCTGTCGATTGGGCACATCGGAGTGATTTGTTCTCTAGAACACCGAACAGGTAAACGGAACAATCGCCAATCGCAGCCAAGTTGCGCCGCAGGTGGCGGGGGCAGCGAACCGGCGTAGGGTGGATAAGCGCAGCGCATCCACCAATTCGACGCCGTGA
>JAWLHA010000087.1:0-15384 GCA_041690535.1 Gammaproteobacteria bacterium
AACCGGCCTAGAGCCCCGACCCGATAAATCCGACGCGCCCAACAGGTCGGGTGGATACGCGCAGCGCATCCACCAATTCGACGCCGCACGGTGGATGCGCTGCGCTTATCCACCTCGGTTCGCTGCCCGCCACCTGCGGCGCAATTTGGCTGCGATTGGCGATCTTTCCATTTACCTGTTCGCTGCTCTAGAGGGTGGATAAGCGCAGCGCATCCACCGTTTTCTCGCCACTCAGTGGATGCCTTGCGTGTTCACCCGCAAAGAGTCAGAGGGCGGCGAACCGTCCATAGAGATAGATCAACAACAGAATGCCACCGGCCGCGAGGACGGTGTTGTGTTCGTGGTTCCGGCGCCACTGCTGCGCACTCCAATGGGCATCCCTGAGGGCGCCAAGCCGCAGCAGGTTGGGGAACAGCCGTGGGGTGGACTGCTTGAAGGCGCGCCACTGCTCGCCATAGGCGTTGGCCAGCCCACGCTCCTCCTGCAGGATGGTCGGCACATAGGTGAACGCGAATAACCCCATGGTCACCGCCAGCACCAGCAGGTCCGCCACGATCAGATTCACCCCCAAGAGCAACAGCAGCGAGCCGAAATAGAGGGGATTGCGCACGATGGAGTAGATCCCGTCGGTGGCCAGCACCTCGTTCTTCCGCAGCATCCCCGCCGAGAGGCTGCGCACCCCCAGACCGAGCACGATCACGGCGATGCCCGCCAGCCCCAGGGGGGAGTCGAAGGGCTGCACGGAAATGCGCAGATAGCCGAAGGCGTAGGCGATCAGCGCCACCCAGATCACCCGGGCGATGAGGACGCGGTGGCGCTGCAGCGTGATGACGAGCGAGCTCGATTGGTTCATGGAACGGCGACTCTCTTGAAACAAAGGCGGCGATTTTAGCCTCTCGGCCCCCGTGCGTCAGGTTTTTGTGACCTGCCAGCGCACCTGCTCACCCGCCCGCAACGGCACCAGCTGCCCCTCTCCGAAGGGATAGGAGGGCGGCACTTCCCACGGGGTTTTCTCCAGGGTCAGGGTCCCCGTGTTGCGCGGCAGGCCATAGAACTCGGCGCCGAACCGCCCGGCGAAGTCATCCAGGCGCTCCAGCGCCCCGGCCTCTTCGAAGGCCTCGGCGTACAGCTCGATGGCAGCATGGGCCGAATAGATCCCCGCGCAGCCGCACCCGGTCTCCTTGGCGGCCTGGGCGTGGGGCGCGCTGTCGGTGCCGAGGAAAAACTTGGGGTTGCCCGAGGTCGCCGCCTCCACCAGGGCCTCGCGATGGCTCTCGCGCTTGAGCACCGGCAGGCAGTAGTGGTGGGGACGGATCCCCCCCGCCAGCATCGCATTGCGGTTCATCAGCAGGTGCTGGGGGGTGAGGGTGGCGGCCACGTTGGGGCCGGCCTCCCGCACGAATCGGGCCGCCTCGGCGGTGGTGATGTGCTCCATCACCACCTTCAGCTCCGGCAGGCGCTCCAGCAGGGGGGCGAGCACCTGCTCCACGAAGACCCGCTCCCGATCGAAGATGTCCACCTTCGCATCGGTCACCTCCCCGTGCACCAGCAGCGGCAGACCCGCCGCGGCCATGGCCCGCAGCGTGGGCAGCACCCGATCCATGTCGGTGACCCCCGAATCGGAGTTGGTGGTTGCCCCGGCCGGGTAGAGTTTCACCGCATGGACCGCGCCGCTGGCCCTGGACCGCTCGATCTCCTCGGGGGAGGTGCGGTCGGTGAGATAGAGCGTCATCAGCGGGGTGAAATCACTGCCCGCCGGCAGGGCCGCGAGGATGGCCTCCCGGTAGGCCAGCGCCTGCTCGGTAGTGGTCACCGGCGGGCGCAGGTTGGGCATGACGATGGCGCGGGCAAACTGCCGCGCGGTGTGCGGCAACACCGCCGCCATGGCGGCACCGTCGCGCAGGTGGAGATGGAAGTCGTCAGGGCGGGTGAGGGTCAATCGTTCCACGGCGGATCACCTGTTTCGGGGGCGCCCATTATGCCACAGGGGTGGACACCGCCCGAAGACCCTGCCTCCCAGCACAGGGTGAACGCACACTCACATCACGGCCGTGCTGTGAGCGATGTAAGTCCTTGAAAGCAGGTCCGCTGTCAATACATCCCTGTACGCTCGACGGCCGCGTCCATGCGGCCGACGACCTGCTTTCAAGGACTTACATCGCTCTTGGGTAAGTATGCGTTTACCCTGCCTCCCAGCAATGGAGCGCCACCCCGACGACCTACTCCGCGCCCGGGGGGAGCTCCTGGCCAAGGCGTGCGACCACATAGGCGCGCATCGCCGCCTTCAGGAGACTCTGGTCCTGGACCAGGATGTCCGGTTCGATGGAAGCGGACCACTGGCCGTTGCCCTCGGTGTCCCAATTGAGGTCGATCCTGGCCTCTTCAATGATGGGACCGCCCTGGGACCAAAAGGTGGTGGGCTTCCACTTGCGGGGCGGGAGAGTCGGGTCGGCGATGTAGAACCACTCCCCGGAGCCGCCCCGGTGCAGGGCGAGCCCCTTGGCCTGAGCGACCCAATAGTCGAGTTGTTCCGGGTTCAATTGCAGCACGTTCATTCGACCGCATCCTCCACAGCTGAGGTGCTGAAGTGTATCAGGAGCGGCTGCGCGTCAATATGGGCCGGTCGCCGTCCGAACGTGGTATCTTGCCGCCATGTCCGAACCGCTGCTTCTCATTCTCATCGCGCTCCTGGTCGCCTTCTGGGCGGCCGGCATGCGCGTCCGTGAACACGCCGTCAGGGTCGTGCGGCGGGCCTGCGAACGGGTGGGGGCACAGCTTCTCGACGAGACGGTGGCCCTCGACAAACTTCGCCTGGGCCGGGATGGTTCGGGGCAGGTGCGCTTTCGCCGCCACTACCGGTTCGAATTCAACCCGGCGGGGTGGGATGTCCGCCAGAGCGGCAGCGTGGAGCTGTTGGGGCGCAAGGTCGTCCATCTCCACCGGGAGATGGACGACCACGTACTTTACGAAGATTCCGATCCGCAGTAGCGCTTACTGCACGGCCGTCAGCGGGCCGGGGGCGGCGGCTTCTGCGGGCTCCTGAGCGGCCGGGGCGGGGGCGCTTTCGGCGGCAGGCGCAGGCACAACCGGCGCGGCTGCAGCCGGAGCCTGTCTTGCCGCCGGGGCCACAGGTTGTGCGGCACTGGCCGGCGCCTGAGCCTCCGCGGCGGTGTTGGCCGGATTGACCTTCTCTCCCGTCTTGGCAAAGAGGATCTCCTGCAGCAGCGCCAGCTGATTTTTCAGCACGCCCACGTTGTTCTCCAGCAGCACCACCTTCTCCTCCAGCAGTTGCTTCTCGCTGGTGAGCTGGGCCACCCGCGCGCTCTCCTGCCCGGCGGTGGTCTGATGCTTATCGAGCTGTGCCTGCAGGACCTTGGCCAGCGACTCCGTCTCGGCCAGCCTGCCCTTCGCCCCGGTGAGTTCCTCGATCAGCTGGCGGGCGTGGGCGGCGAGCGCATCGGCCTGCTCTTCGAGGGCGCGGTCCCTCATCTGCCGGGCATCCAAGGCGCCGGCCACGGCGGCGAGCCGACGCTCCTCCTCCAGGATCAGATCCTCCAGCGGCGGCCTCTCCTTGGTGGCCAGCAAGCGCTTGACCCGGGCAGCGATCCATTGGGCATGTTGCGCCTCGATGAGGGCTTCCTGCGCGGCCCGATCGATGCCGTCGGCGTTGTCCGGATTGGTCTGAATGAAGGCCTCGGCCCTGGCGAAGCGGCTCTCCGCCTCCCCGACTGACTTGGGCGCCACCTCGGCCAGTTTCTCCTTCCGCAGCGTCTCCAGCATCTTCTGCACCGCGGCGAGGGCACTCTGCTTGGTGATGCGGATCTTCAACGCCTCCAGCTCCCCGGTCACGCGGGGACGCTCCTTCTCCACCGTGGCGTCATCCCCCTTTTCCAGTGCGGCCAGCAGCCCCTTGATGCGCGCTTCCAAGGCGCTGTATTCCTTCGGATGGGCCGCGGGGGCGCCAATCTCCTTGAGGCGGGCATCGAGCTCGAGCACCCCGGCCAGGCGCTTGAGGGCGTTGTCCTTGGCCCAATGGGCCAGGCCGAGCGCCTTGTCCGCCGAGGCAATGTACTGGACGATCTTCTGGCGGTCGCCGTTGTCCTTGTGCAGCTTGGTGGCTTCGGTGAGGGCCTTCTCCGCCTGGGCGAAATTGCCGGGACCGTAATAATCGAGCTGCGCCTCGCGCGCCTGAACCAGTTTGGCGCGGGTATTGTTCACCAGGGTTTCGGTCGGCATATCCGCGTAGCGGCTCTTCTCCTCGGCGTTCAGCTGGTACACCGGCCCGCTGGCGCATCCGCCCAGCAGGCTCATTGCCACAAGTAGTACGTAAAGGCCCTGTTTCCTCATCGATAACTCCCCTTCGCGGTCCCCGCGTCACTGTCACTGCGTGAAAACAAAAACAGCTACGCCCAAGTGAGTGCCTGGACGGTCGTAGGCTGCCCTAGGGTGGAGGTTTCTGTGCCCCCCATGCTTCGGCGGTGCTCATCTTGCAGGTTGCGCTCAATCCACCGGATACATCGGGCATGCAAACCCGGCAGGTTGCTCAGTACGCAGGTGGATGCGCCGCCCTCATCCAACCTGCGCCGGGGCCGTTGCGACCCCACCTCCCCCCCGCCCCCGCAATGGCGTGTCGATCAGGGGGGGGCAAGATGGACCCGTGCCCCATCCCTTCTACTCCGCCTGAATTCCTCCGGTGGTCAGCCGCGCCGGGTCCAACAGCTCGCGCAGCCGCTCCTCGGGCAGGTCGGTCATCTCCCGGGCCACGTCCAACACCGGTCGGCCCTCGGCGTAGGCCCGCTTGGCGATGGCCGCCCCCCGTTCGTAGCCGATCACCGGATTGAGGGCGGTAATAAGGATGGGATTCAGATCGAGGGCCCGGCGCAAGGCCTCCTCGTTCACGGTGAAGCCGGCAATGGCCTTGTCGGCCAGCACCCGGGCCCCATTGGCGAGCAGCTCGATGCTCTGGCAGAGGTTGTTGGCCACCATGGGCAGCATCACGTTCAGCTGGAAGTTGCCGTGTTGCCCCCCCACCGTGATGGCGGTGTCGTTGCCCATCACCTGGGCGCAGATCATCATCATCGCCTCGGGGATCACCGGGTTGACCTTGCCGGGCATGATGGAGCTGCCGGGCTGCAGGGCGGGCAGGCTGATCTCCGCCAGACCCGCCAGCGGCCCGGAGTTCATCCAGCGCAGGTCGTTGGCGATCTTCATCAGGCTCACCGCCACGGTCTTGAGCTGGCCGCTCATCTCCACCGCGGCGTCCTGGCTGGAGAGCCCCTCGAAGTAGTTGTACATGTCGCGGAAGAAGACCCCGGTGCGGCTCGCCAGCCGCTTGCTCACCCGGGGGCCGAACTCAGGGTGAGTGTTCACTCCGGTGCCCACCGCGGTGCCGCCCAGGGGCAGGGCGCAGAGGCGGGGCAGGGAGGTCTCCACCCGCTCGATGCCGCGGCTCACCTGCGCCGCCCAGCCCGAGAGCTCCTGGCCGAGGCGCACCGGCATGGCATCCATGAGGTGGGTGCGGCCGGTCTTCACCACATCGTCCAGCTCGGCGGCGCGGCGGTCGATGGTCTCGGCCAGATGGCGCAGGGCGGGCAGCAGCTGCTCATGCACCAGCAGCCCCGCGGCGACGTGGATGGCGCTGGGGAAGACGTCGTTGGAGCTCTGCCCCATGTTGACGTGGTCGTTGGGGTGGACCGGCGCCCCCAGCCGTTCGCTGGCGAGGCGGGCGATCACCTCGTTGGCGTTCATGTTGCTGGAGGTGCCCGAGCCGGTCTGGAAAATGTCCACCGGGAAGTGGGCATCGTGCCGCCCCTCGGCTATCTCCGCCGCGGCAGCGGCGATGGCCTCGGCGATGGCCTGGTCCAGCAGCCCGAGCTCGCCGTTGACCTCGGCACAGGCCCCCTTGATGAGCCCCAGGGCGCGGATCATCGCCCGCGGCAGGCGCAGGCCGCTGATGGGAAAGTTCTCCACCGCGCGCTGGGTCTGGGCGCCGTACAGTGCCCCGGCGGGCACCTGCAGCTCGCCCATGCTGTCGCGTTCGGTACGAAAGGTCGCTTCGGTCATCATGGCACCCTACACAAAGGTTAGTTCGGGGTCTGGACGGCGTTGAAAAAAAAACGGCGCTATGACGCCGATCACGCTTCCGACCCCTCCAGAACTGCTGAGTTGCGGTGATTTGTTGAGATAACCTTTTGTTCGCAAAGGTAAATTGCGCTGCCGCGCCGGCTTGCGCACGGGGGCGTCGTCTTGACCTGAGATGACAAAACGCAGATCATAACCCGCTTTTGTGACCATGGGTAACGGCCCGTGGGGCTGCGCTGCGGCCTCAAACCACCACAAGCAGGCGGCAAGCCGTGCGAAGTATTGCCACGGCGGCGCGCCTGTCAAGCCCACCCATGCCAGACGACACCAAATAAAATCTGCGAGGAAAATAAGGAGCGCCATGAACGCCGCTGACAAAAAACGGCTGCTGCGCGACATGCTGTTCGCGCGCCGCTTCGAAGAGCGATGCTATGAGGCCTACGTGGAACGCAAGATTGGCGGCTTCCTGCACCTCTATCCCGGCGAGGAGGCCTGTGCCCACGGTGTGATGCACGCCGCCCGCCCCGGCCACGACTATGTGATCACCGGCTACCGCGATCACGTCCACGCCCTCACCTGCGGTTCCGACCCCAAGGCCCTGATGGCCGAGCTGTACGGCAAAGAGACCGGCTGCAGCAAGGGCCGCGGCGGCTCGATGCATCTGTTCGATGCCGAGCATCGCTTCATGGGCGGCTACGCCCTGGTGGGCGGCCCCTTCCCGCTGGCCGCCGGCCTCGCCAAGGCCATCAAGATGAAGGGGGGCGATGAGATCGCCATCTGCTTCCTCGGCGATGCGGCCAACAACCAGGGGACCTTCCACGAGACCCTCAACATGGCCAGCGTGTGGAAGCTGCCCGTGCTGTTCGTCTGTGAGAACAACCTCTACGGCATCGGCACCGCCATCGAGCGCTCCACCGCGGTGCTCGACCAGTACAAGCGCGCCTGCGCCTACGACATCCCCGCCGACTGGGCGGACGGCCAGGACATCGAGGCCGTCTACGAGAAGGCCAAAGTGGCCGTGGACCACGTCCGCTCCGGCAAGGGCCCCTACTTCCTGGAGCTGAAGACCTACCGCTACCGCGGGCACTCCATGTCCGACAGCGGCGCCTACCGCACCAAGGAAGAGCAGGAGGAGTGGAGCCAGCGCGACCCCATCATCATCCTGCGCGACCGCCTCATCGCGGCCGGCGAACTCACCGACGAGGAATACAAGGCCCTCGATCAGGAGCTCATCGACCAGATCGAGAACGAGATCATTCCGTTCGCCGAGAACTCCCCCGAGCCGAAAGTGGAGGAGCTGGAGAAGTATGTCCTTGCAGAGAATGACCCGTACGTGAAAGGGGGGGCACGCTAATGGCCGAAATAATGTATTGGGAGGCGATCCGCCGCGCCCACGATGAAGAGATGGCCCGCGATCCCCTGGTGATCGCCATGGGCGAGGACATCGGCGTGGCCGGTGGCACCTACAAGGCCACCCAGGGTCTGTACGACAAATACGGCCCGGAGCGGGTGATCGACACCCCCATCTCCGAAAACGGCTTCACCGGTCTGGCCATCGGCGCCTCCTTCATCGGCGTGCGCCCCATCGTCGAGATCATGTCGGTGAACTTCGCCTGGCTCGCCACCGACCAGCTGTTCAACACCGCCGCCAAGGTGCGCTACATGTCCGGCGGCCAGCTGGAGGCCCCGGTGGTGGTGCGCTCCCCCGGCGGCACCGCCCACCAGCTCGGCGCGCAGCACTCCGCGCGCATGGAGAAGGTGTTCATGGGCATCGCCGGCCTGCGCGTGGTGACCCCCTCCAACCCCAGGCAGGCCTACGGTCTGCTGAAGTCGGCGGTGCGCAGCAACGACCCCGTGTTCATCAACGAACACGAGCTCATGTACAACATGAAGGGCGAGGTGCCTGACGAGGAGTACTTCCACCCGCTGGAAGGCTCCGAGGTGGCCCGCGAAGGGCGCGACATCACCCTGTTCGGCTACAACGTCTCCGTGCACTGGTGCCTGCAGGCGGCCGAGATCCTCTCCAAGCAGCACGGCATCGAGGCCGAAGTGGTCGACCTCTACGCCCTCAACCCGCTGGACCGCGAAGGCATCAAGGCCTCCGTCTCCAAGACCCACCGCGCCCTCATCGCCGAAGAGGCCGAACCGGCCGTGGGCGTGGGCTCCGAGGTGATGGCCATCATCAACGAAGAGTGCTTCTTCGAGCTGGATGCGCCCCCGGTGCGGGTCTCCGCGGTGAACGTGCCCATCCCGTACAACCACACCCTCGAGAAGGCCGCCATCCCCAACGCCAAAGACGTTGTGGCCGCCGTCTTGAAAATGTTCGGGAAATGAGTGGCGAGTAGCTAGTGGCTAGTAGCCAGGGAAGTTTTTCCTCGCTACTCGGGAACGCTGATTAATTGGTCATGCCCGCAAACTTAGTTCGTCATGCCCGCGAAGGCGGGCATCCAGTGCCTTCGTCATGCCCGCGAAGGCGGGCATCCAGCACCTTCGTCATGCCCGCGGAGGCGGGCATCCAGGGCCTTCGTCATGCCCGCGAAGGCGGGCATCCAGGGCCTTCGTCATGCCCGCGGAGGCGGGCATCCAGCACCTTCGTCATGCCCGCGGAGGCGGGCATCCAGGGCCTTCGTCATGCCCGCGAAAGCGGGCATCCAGGGCCTTCGTCTTCTGGGCTCCCGCCTTCGCGGGAGCGACGGATGCGGAATGGCGGGAGCGACGAATGCGGAATGGCAGGAGTGACGAATGCGGAAAAAATCAACGTTTCCCTCGGGAGCTTTTCCTCGCTACTAGCAACTCGCAACTAGCAACTCCACTGGAACTGAATTTATGGCTGAACCTTACATTATTAAAATGCCCCAGCTCTCCGACACCATGACC
Source organism: Gammaproteobacteria bacterium (assembly GCA_041690535.1). GTDB lineage: Bacteria > Pseudomonadota > Gammaproteobacteria > Thiohalomonadales > Thiohalomonadaceae > JAWLHA01. The sequence goes on from JAWLHA010000087.1 coordinate 8,959, forward strand.
GAGGGTGTCCTGGTGAGTTGGGAGAAGAACATCGGCGACAAGATCGAGCGTGGCGACATCGTGGCCACGGTCGAGACCGACAAGGCGATCATGGACGTGGAGGTGTTCCGCGAGGGCTACCTCTCCGGCCCCATCGCCGCGGTGGATGCCACCGTGCCGGTGGGTCAGGCCATCGCCTACCTCGTGGCCACCCCTGATGAGGTGCAGGGCGCCGAAGGGGCGGCCCCCGTGGCCGAAGCCGTTTCGGCCGAGCCCGCCCCCGCCGCCGCGGCCGAAGAGGGCGAAGGCGCCCCCGACGGCGTGACCCACATCATCAAGATGCCGCAGCTCTCCGACACCATGACCGAAGGGGTCGTGGTGAGCTGGGAGAAGAGCGTCGGCGACAAGATCGAGCGCGGCGACGTGGTCGCCACGGTGGAGACCGACAAGGCCATCATGGACGTGGAGGTGTTCCGCGAGGGCTACCTCTCCGGTCCCATCGCCGAGGTGGACTCCACCATCGCCGTGGGCCACCCCATGGCCTACCTGGTGGACAGCGCCGACAAGGTGGTGCGCGAAGGTGCGGTGAAGACCGCCCCCGCGGCGAAGAAGGAGGCCGCACCGGCCCCCGCCGCCGCCCCGGCCCCCAAGGCCGCGCCCGCTGCCGTCGCCCCGACCACCGCAGGCGTGGCCCCGGCCGCCCGGCCCCACAACAAGCATGCGACGCCCTACGCCCGCATCCTGGCCGCCTCCCTGTCCGTGAACCTCAACAACATCAAGGGCACCGGCCCCAGCGGCGAGATCACCGCCGACGACGTGCGCCGTGCCCAGCCGGTGCAGCGGCCCACCCAGGTGGCCGAGCAGATCCCGGCCCACGTGCTGCCGCACATCCAGGTCCCCGGCGAGGGCCGCGCCATGAGCGCCATGGAGAAGGCGGTCTCCGCCTCCATGACCGCCTCCCTCACCATGCCCACCTTCCACGTCACCATCAACGCCCAGCCCGGCGCGCTGATCAAGGCGGCGAAGAAGAAGGGGGTGTCGGTCACCGTGGCCATCGCCAAGGCCTGCGCCGAGGCCATCAAGAAACACCCCTCCGTCAACTGGGCCTACCAGCCCGTGGACAAGCTGGTGGAGCGCGCCAACGTGGACATCGGCATGGCCGTCACCGCCGAGGGCGGCGGGCTGGTGGTGCCGGTGCTGCGCGGCTGCGAGTCCCGCGCGGTGGAGGAGCTGAACGAGAAGTGGAAGGACCTGGTGGACCGGGCCCGCAAGCGCCGTCTGGCGCCCGAGGAGTACGCCAACCCCACCTTCATGGTCTCCAACATGGGGATGTACGGGGTCACCTACTTCGACGCCATCCCCACCCCCGGCACGGCGGCCATCCTGGCCATCGCCGCGGCGGGCCCGCAGGGCATGCCCCTCACCGTCACCGCTGACCACCGCGTGGTCAACGGCGCGGAAGTGGCCGCCTACCTCAACACCCTCAAGGGCATGATCGAGCAGCCCGAGAGCTGGATGGGCCCCATCGGCCCCGCCATCCCCGAAGGGGCGTGGGACTATGACGTGGTGGTCATCGGCGGCGGCCCCGGCGGGGAGGACTGCGCCCGCGACCTGGCCGGCCACGGCCTCAAGGTCGCCATGGTCAACGACAGCCCCTTCCCCGGCGGCGAGTGCCTGTGGCGCGGCTGCATCCCCTCCAAGGCCTGGCGTGCCGCGGCCGACCGGGTGCGCGACCGCGCCCACGACGCCCTGCTGGGCATCGAAGGGACCACCGGCGCCACCATCAACTGGGGGCAGCTGGAGGCGCACCGTCGCGGCGTGCTCGAAGAGCGCGGCAAGATGGCGCTCAACACCGACAAGGGCGTGCGCATCGACGTCATCCAGGGCTACGCCTGGTTCGAGACCGACCACCGGGTGTTCGTGGACCAGTCCAAGCTGGCCACCGATCCCCACGGCCGTCCGGTCAAGGGCGACGACTCCAAGGGCCGGCACATCACCTTCGGCTGCGCGGTCATCGCCACCGGCGCCCCGCCGTTCGTCCCCCCCATCCCGGGGGCCCACGACGGCCTGAAGGCCGGCGGCGTGCTCACCTCCGACACCGTCTGGTTCCTGCCCGGCGTGCCCAAGCGCCTCGGCGTCATCGGCGGCGGCGCCATCGGCATGGAGATGGCCCAGATCTTCCAGGACTTCGGCACCGACGTGGTGCTGCTGGAAGGCAAGGATCGCGTCCTCGCCGAGGTGGAGCCCGAGATCGCCAAGCAGCTCACCGCGGTGCTCAATGACGACCCCAACCTCACCATCCACACCGGCGTGAAGGTGAAGGAACTCAAGGGCGAGCCCGGCAAGATGCAGATGGTCTTCGAGACCGCCGAGGGCGAGCAGACCTTCGACTGCGACTACGTCATCATGGCCACCGGCAAGCGCCCCGTGCTCGAGCCCCTCAAGCTCGACAACGCCGGCGTCGCCATCGAGGCCGGCGTGATCAAGGCCGACAAGCGCTGCCGCACCTCCGCGCCCCACATCTTCGCCGTGGGCGATGTGATCGGCGGCTACATGCTCGCCCACACCGCCGGCCAGCAGGGCCGCGTCGCCGCCGCCACCATCCTGGGCGAAGACATGGTCTACGACGAGGCCAAGGACTCCGGGGTCATCTTCACCCGCCCCGAGGCCGGTTTCGTCGGCCTGTCCATGGAGCAGGCCAAGGCCCGCGGCATCGACGCGGCCGAGGTGAAAGTGCCCATGAACATCGACGCCAAGGCGATGATCACCGGCGAGAAGCACGGCATGATCAAGATCGTGGCCGACAAGGCCACCCACCGGGTCATCGGCGTGCATATGCTGGCGGACCATACCGATACGCTCATTGGCGAAGCGGTGATGATGGTCTCCGGCGAGATGACGCTGGAGCAGGTGGGGGAGGCGATTCATCCGCATCCGACGCAGACTGAACTGTTTGGGGAGTTGGCCAGAAGGCTGGTTTCTAGGTTGCGGCGGTCGGCTAAGAAGGGCTGACGGGAGTTGGCCCTCATGGATGAGGTGGTGGTATAAAGAGACGGCGCTTTCCGGGAGGGGCGCCGTTTTTCTTTGGAACCGGTCACTGGTTTGTGTGTTGGAACGCTGCTCGCCGTTTTCGGCTCAGTTGTTGTTACAGTAAGACGCGTATCCTGGGTAGTTCTTAATGCGGGAGAGTTCGGGTCCATGATCCCATTTAGCCAGCGGGAGCTTGCACGTGCATGGCGACAGGCCAAAGCTGCCGCTGATGAAGCGGAGCGCACGAATGCTCACAGACTTCTTCTGTTCTACGCAGCTGAATGTGGCTTGAAGGCAGCCTACTTACGTCGCCAAAACAAAAATATATTGGACGCTTCAACAGGTGGCGAGCTAAAGCACGACCTCAACAGAGTGCTTGATAAGCTAAATGTTGGTGCAAATCTGAGATTGCCGAACCAACTCCAACTTCCGCCTTTGAACTCGGGAAGCGTTTCAACCCTAAGAAATTGCTGCGTGGGCGAACTAAATCAGGTCTGGCGATATGGCGGTGAACTGCAAGCGCCAAATGACTTCGACATCGAGCAGAAACTTGAAAAAATTCACGAGTGGATTAGCAAGGAACTGACATGAATCTTTCTATCTCGGCTCGTCCGTTTCTTACATGGCTGGATGTTGAGCGCGCCTTTAAACGGGCGACGTCGAACTTTTCGTCATTCGAAGCAGGGGTTGTCTCCGTTCAATGTTTCTATGATGGGGCTGAGATAGAATACGCGGGTGATTCTCAGCAAGTGGAGGATTGGCTCCGCTCGGTCTTTGGTCGCTCGTTATCGGAAGATGGCGTGCGTTTAACGTTGCAGATTGGTGGTGCCCAATATCCTCTAGAACTGGTCCCTGTTCCCGATAGAAGCCAGAAAGTGCCATCCCAGTACCCGCTTTGGCGCGACCAAGCATATCTCGACCCGGAAGTCGTGCAACTGCCAACTCCATGGGAGGGTGGGCCGCATGTTTGTGCGTTTCACTCCTTTAAAGGGGGTGTAGGGCGAACTACGACGTTGATGACATATGTTGCAGCTACCGTTGGTAAGAAAAAAAATGGAACAACTCGCCTGCTCCTTATCGATGCTGATCTTGAAGCGCCTGGCATTAGTTTTTGGCTCGAGCCTACAAACCGCCCCACAGTCTCTTTCGTTCATTTATTAGAAGCCGTGCACTATCCCCCCAAGGACGTTGATTGTTCTTTAGAATACTTTGCAAGCGAGTTGAGAAAGACATCCCTTAATGTTAGCGGCGTTAGCCGAGAGGTGTTCATTTTACCTGCGGCATTGGAACTGTCCGAAATAATGGACATGCCAGTGCATCCGGAACATATTGCGAGCAATCCGGAAAACCCTTGGTTGCTTTCTGATCATATCCGCGCTCTCGGACAGAAGTTGCGCGCCGATATCATTTTTATCGACCTTCGTGCAGGTCTTAGTGAGCTTGCTAGTCCGTTACTGTTTGATCCAAGAATTGAACATTTTTTTGTTACGACCGTTGCGCCGCAATCTGTGACAGGGATGGGGGAAGTCCTCCGGCGGGTACATAAATTCCAACACACGTTGAGGGGGGAGCAGCGTAGCTGCGCTAAGCCGACTCTAGTTCTCAATATGCTTACGCCACAGCTCAGGCAGCTTCCGGACTACGCAAAGGCACTCCAAGAGATCAACCTGGCGTTCCCGTCTGATGATGATGACCTAGTATCGCTTGGTCTCGAGTTGGTTGAGGCGGACTTTGAGCCTTCGTTAATGAGCATCGGTTCGGTGAGACATGCCATTGAGTGTCTTTCCAAGTCCTCATTATATGATAGGGCTTTCGAATGGGCGACAGAAAGGAGTGAAGCGCCCGTGGCGATTGCTGACGGAGCTCTGAGCGGCGATGAGCAAGCGCGTCAGTTCCATGCGTTGTACACCGTATGTGAACGGTTTCAGTTCGCCGAGCGAACTGCAGCGGACGATATGCTTGTAACTGAGCCCCTAAGGAATCTTGCTAAACACTATTTCGATGAGTTGCCTAACGCTGTCTCCATCGGTGCGAAGGGGGCGGGAAAGACTTTCACGTTTCTTCAGATTTGTAGGCGGCAGACATGGGAGGGTTTTCTGTCTGCGCTGGGATACGATGGAGCGGGAGTTGAAGGTGGCGAAATTTATCCAGCACTTGCTTCATCAAATATCGATGGGGATTCGCTGAAGGTGGTGAATGGCGCTCTAGAAAACGCGCTTTTAGCTCTGCACGGGACGGAAAATAGAGCGCGAGCATCGTGCGCATTGAGATCAATGGTGAGTTCTGCACTTAAAGACGATAGCACTGATTGGGAACAGTTTTGGGGAGCATCGCTCGCAAAGTGCGTTCTGCCTGAAGTCGATTCGTTGCAGGCACTCAATGACTGGCTCGGAACTAACCGAAAGTCAGTGGTTTTCGCTATCGATGGAATCGAGGACATCATAGAAGCGCCGAGTGAGGAAAACCAGCGAAGCGCGTTAAAAGCGTTGCTTGAGTTGCCTAATCAGTTGAACAACCTGAGGCACAGGAGGGTTGGTCTCGTTTGTTTTATTCGTGCGGATTATGTTCAGTCAGCTATACGTCAGAATGTTTCCCAATACGTGGCGAGATTTCAGCCGTTCCGATTGGAATGGACTGCAGAAACATTCTTGCGGTTGGCCTATTGGATTTGTGGAAAAGCCAGCGCTATTGATGCAGACCCCGGTGTCGCGGACCAACTTACTGTCAACGAGCTTCTGTCGAGGTTGGAAAAGCTCTGGGGAAAAAAAATGGGAAGAGACGATTCGAAAGAAGCTGTTACCGCTAGATGGGTTTTCGCTGCTTTATGTGATCTCAACGGGCGCTTGCAGGCTCGTGACCTCGTTCGGTTTCTGAAGTTCGCTGCAAAACGAATGAAGGGCGTGACAAGCGGGGCATGGCGAGACCGTGTGCTGTACCCTGAAATGATTAGGAAATCGGTTGCTGACTGCAGCGACGAAAAGGTCAACGAAGCAATTAGTGAGGTGGCGGCACTGCGCAGATGGAAAGAGTCGCTGGATAAGCTCGATCCGGATGTCAAGAAAACTCCATTTAGTGCTGAAGCTTTAGGGCTCTCAACAGAGTTATTAACTTCTCTGAGAGAGCTTGGTGTTGTATACGAGGATATAGATCAGAAGGAAGAGCCGGAACGTTTTTACTTGCCAGAAATCTACCGAACAGGTCTAGGGTTTAGGTCTGCGGTGGGCGGTCGTCCACGAGTGCAAGCTTTGCTGAAACGAAATCTAGGGGGCATGCCTTTCTAACTGCCTGAACTAACAGGATGCCATACCCCTTAATCGAGAGATATAGTCGAATCTGGTGTACGGGCTTAGGAGGGGGTTGAAGAGGCGGCGTGCCTCTGCTGAGAATAGTTTTACGAGAACAATCATCAGCAATGAC
>JAWLHA010000088.1:0-14571 GCA_041690535.1 Gammaproteobacteria bacterium
CGGAGGACATTGAAAAACTGCTCCCCTACAGCCTTTCGCCTGCGGACCTTACTTGATTATCCGAGCGCCTAGAAGGGTGGGGTTAATTGGGCGCTTACTTTCAAGTGGCCTTGGCAGTGCCATCCAACCGGCTTCCGTGGCACGGGTCGAGTTTAGTCCCGGACAGTTCGCCCGCGACCAGTGAAGCTCGACAGAAAACCGAACTTAGCGCCGAAGATAATACCCCTGAAGCAGCCCCTCCCACGCCTCGAACCATAATCCCTGACGGAAGGGAGAGGTCCCCGGCTTGCCCGCCCACACCTCGGCGGGTGTCCGCCCGGCCAGCGCCTGATGGGGCCGCACGTGGTTGTACCAGAGCCGAAACTGACCCAGTGCGCCATTCAAAGCGGTGAGTGAATCCACGGCCAAACAGTCCAGCTTATCCTTGAGCGTCCCGAAGAACCGCTCCACCCGCCCGTTCTGCCAGGGGCAGCCGGGGTCGGTGGTCTGGTGCTCAGTGCCCAGCAGCCACAGCACCATCGTGAACAGGCGCGAGGTGAATACGGCCTCGTTGTCGGTGCGCACCAACCTGGGCCGTCCGTACCGAACGACCGCGCCGATGAGCTCCCGCACGAGGGTCAAGGTGCGTTTATCAGCGAGTGCCACCAAGCGCAGGTTGGCCCGAGTGCCGTGATCGACAATGGCCAAAATGACGTGGCACCGTCCGGTACCGTCGCATTTGCCGGTGAGGTCGAGCCCCCAGACTTTGTTCGGCATCGACGCCCCAGGCTTGCGCCGACGAGTTTCGCGGCGCAGGCGCAACAGCTCCAAATGATGTTTACGGAGCTTGTCGCTGACGAAGCTCTTGCCGACCGAGACCCCACGCTCGGCGAAGCGGCGGTTGAAGACATAAGCAACGGTGCGGCATCCTGCCTCGGGCATCAGCGCCTTGATCCGAAGGCCCTCGTGAACCACCCAGGGCGGCTTCGCGCGGCGCGTGCCTTTTCGCGTCGGTTTGCCGACACGCCGCCCGAAGTGTGCAGGACGGAAAGAGAACCGGGCAGCAAGCAGGCCCAGCCCCACCGATAGCAGCGAAAAAATCCACATCGTCCTTGCCCTTGCGCATTCCGTAACGGCGGATTCGAGCAGAAGAACGTTCGCCCAGCAACCGAAAAGTAGAGCGTCCGCGTCAGAGCCGCAAAACAGGGGGGCGAAGTGACCCTGTCCAACGGGTTAGGTGCGGCTTCCATTCGCTGACCTCTATGATGGTCGGCAACGTTGCGAGGGGACAGGCTGGTGCTGTCACCTTGGGGCAAGCGCTTGGAGAGCTTGCGCAGAAAAGGCGCGTGCTTTCGGCATTTTCGATGCCTCGTTTGTCACGCACACACAGGGAAGGACGGTGAGGTGGCTGTACCCGGGTTTTCTTACGGCAGACTGTTGGGCCTTGTGGCTGCCCTCACGCTGGGGCAGGCTGCCGTTGGCGGGGATGCGAACGCCCGAGCGGTGGAGCTCAAGTTCAGCCGCGACGGGCAGGGGCGCATCACCCGCTGGGCCTACGACGATGTAGGTCGCCTGCTCAGCCGCACCCTGCCCGAGGGGCAGACCGAGACCTTCGAATACGATGCGGTGGGCAACCGTACTACGCACACCGCCTTTGATGCACAGGGATGTGCGAATGTCGCGGGCGCAGGATGCGCAGGAGCGACGGATGAGATGGGCCGGCTGACCCAAATCACCTACCCCGGCGGCCAGCTCATCGATTACGGCTACGACGCCCGGGGCAACAAGGTCAGCCTGAAGAGCGGCGCCCACAGCATCACCTACCGCTACACCGCCCTCAACCAGCTCGAGAGCCTCACCGAAGGGAGCGAGACCACCGAGTACGTTTACGATGAGCTCGGCCGCCAGAGGGAGGTGCGCTACCCCAACGGCGCGGTCACCACCACCGCGTACGACACCCTGAGCCGTCCCCTCCTGGTCGAGACGAAGGATGCCGCCGGCGCCCTCATCGCCCGCACCGCCTACACCCTGGACGATGCGGGACACCGCACCCGCCTCGAAGAGCTGGACCGCACTGTCGACTACACCTACGACGCCCTCTACCGGCTCACCAGCGAGACGGTCACCGACCAAAACAAAACCCGCACCACCACCTGGACCTACGACAAGGTCGGCAACCGCCTCACCCAGGATGTCGACGGGCTCCTTACCACCTACGAATACGACGACAACGACCGGCTGCTGACGGAAACCACGGGCGGCCAGGTCACCCGCTACACCTACGACGCCAACGGCAACACCCTCAGCAAATCCGGCCCCGAGGGGACCGTCACCTACACCTGGAACCAGGATGGGCGGCTCATCGGGGCCAGTGACGGCAGCCAAACCCTGGCCTTTACCTACGACGCCAACGGCATTCGGCAAAGCCGGACGGTCGACGGCGCCACCACCGAGTTCCTGGTCGACCCCAACCAGACCTATGCGCAGGTGCTGGGCGAGTACCAGAGCGGGGCCGAGCAGGTGTTTTACACCTACGGCAGTGACCTGCTCCGCCAGAGCCGGGCCAGCGGGAGCAGTTACTACCACTATGACGCACTGGGCAGTACCCGGGCGTTGACCGATGGGGAGGGAAGCCTCAGCGATGCCTATGCCTACAAGGCATTTGGGGAGGTGGACCGGCAGAGTGGGGAAACACCTAACAGTTACCTGTTTACGGGGGAGCAGTTTGAGCCCGGCCTCAAGCAGTACTATCTCCGCCAGCGGTACATGGATCCGCGGGTGGGACGGTTCGCAGCAGTAGACCTGTGGAACGGAAGGAAATGTTCGCCCCTCACGCAGCACAAATACCTGTATGCGGATCTCGATCCTGTAGGTAAGGCTGATCCGTCAGGGCGCATGTCTCTAATGACGCTCTCTGCTCCCGTGAGCATAGGGCTTAGCACTGGGACAATGCATGTCTCGCGGACCTGGGTAGTTCGCGCGGCGGTCGGGGTTTCTTTGACCTATGTTCTGCATGAAATAACGCTGTCTCTGAATGAAGATGCCAGTGATACTGCGCGTGGGGAATCTGCTTCAGAGGCAGCACAGCGCCAAGCGGAATATGAGAAAGCGAAGGCCTTCTGCGACACTCCGCCCGAGCCCGGTGGGAATGCTTGTTCGACGCTGTCACGCCAAATAGATCATGCGGAACAGTGCATTTCAATCTACGAGGAGTGGGATGCGAAATGGTTTCCTGGGAGACATGACGAGAAGCTTGCGGGCTGGAGGAATCGTATCAATAATCTGAAGCTTGAGCATCGAGCGAAATGCACGAACAAATGAACGTCAACTCGGATTTGGATGTTGTTCTGAAGAAATATGCTGCTCATCCGGAATTTATAGGTATTGAAATTGCGGATGTGAATCAGGTCGGCGCAGTTGATAACACTGTCTTGCACTTGGCTGCGGGTAAGGGTGAAGTCGCGGATATAACGATTTTGGTGGCTGGTGGTGCTGATCTAAATCGCAAGGGTGATCTTGGTCACACGCCTCTTCATTTTGCCGCTCTCATGGGAAGAGTTGACGCGGCGAGAGAGTTGTTGCGCCTAGGGGCTAAGTGCGATGAGATGAATGAGTTTCAGCAAAGTCCTTTAGATGTGGCGAAATTAGGGGGGCGGAAGGAGATTGCGCAACTTCTCGAAGCTGCGATGAAGAAAAGGAGAACATAGGAGCGAATCTTCCAGATCGCCGAACTCCAGGGACGGGGGCGTGGGGTCAAGTCATGAAATCAAGCACAAGAAAGCCCCGGTGTCCCGTCCGCACGTCTGGATGAATGTTTCCGGCTTCTTTCGGGGGCGGATTTTCGTGAGTTTGCACCCGCAAACGCCTGAGGCTACCCCGATCGAGATCAACGAAAGCACAGATTTCGACCTTTCAAGTGGCCTTGGCAGTGCCATCTAACCGGCTTTCGTGGGGTTTTCGTGGCACGGGCGGAGTCTAGCCCCGGACAGTTCGCCCGCGATCAGTGAAGCTCGATGGAGAATAGAACTTAGCGCCGAAGATAATACCCCTGAAGCAGCCCGTCCCACGCCTCGAACCAGAATTCTTGACGGAAGGGCAAAATCCCCGGCTCGCCCGCCCAGACCTCGGCGGGTGTCCGCCCGGCCAGCCCCTGATGGGGCCGCACGTGGTTGTACCAGAGCCGAAACTGACCCAGTGCGCCATTCAAAGAGGTGAGTGAATCCACGGCCAAACAGTCCAGCTTATCCTTGAGCGTCCCGAAGAACCGCTCCACCCGCCCGTTCTGCCAGGGGCAGCCGGGGTCGGTGGTCTGGTGCTCAATGCCCAGCAGCCACAGCACCATCGTGAACATGCGCGAGGTGAATACGGCCTCGTTGTCGGTGCGCACAAACTTGGGCCGTCCATACCGAACGACCGCGCCGATAAGCTCCCGCACGAGGGTTGAGGTGCGTTTATCAGCGATTGCCACCAAGCCCGGGTTGGCCCGAGTGCCGCCTCCTCCTCCCCGAGTACCTGCCACGCGCTAGATGCAAGGTGGACATTGAAAAAACTGCTCCCCTGCAGCCTTTTGCCTGCGGACCTTACTTGATCGTCGAAGGGCCGAGAAGGGGGGGCAATCGGGCGTTTACGAAGAATATGCGAACTTGGTAGATTGGCTATCGTCTGAATAGGTTTGTCGGGATTTGCCATGAAAAAAGCAAGGGCAGTATTCGTCAGTCGCAACTTTCCACCAGTCAGTGGCGGCATGGAGCGTCTGAATTACCACGGCTATCTTGCGCTGCGGCAGGTTTTCGATTTATCGGTGTCGGGTCCAGAGGGCGCCCGTGCGTATCTGCTGGGCGGGGATGCATGCAGAGAAAATCCTACTTTGCCGCTTTTCAATTTTCTGGTTCACTGCCAGTGGAACACCTTGAAGATGGCGCTGGCCACAAGGCCGGAACTTGTGTTCTCGGGTAGTGGGTTGACGGCGCCTGCGGCACTGTTGGCGGGTCGGGTAGTTAAGGCAGAGGTGGTTTGCTATCTCCACGGCCTGGATATTGTCGCCGATCAGTGGATATACAAGTCGATTTTCGTTCCGGCCATACGAAAGTGCGATCTGTTATTGGTTAATAGCCAAAGCACGGCAGCGCTAGCGGGGAAAGCGGGCGTTTGCAGCGATCGCGTGAAGGTTGTGTATCCTGGCGTAACGATACCGGATTGGCGGCAGCGGGATTTGGCGCGAGCGGAATTTCGCGAGGCGTTTAATGTGGGAACACGGCGGGTTCTGCTGAGTGTCGGACGGCTGACGGAACGCAAAGGGCTTGCCCAGTTCATACGTGAAGCTTTGCCCGGGATCGTCCATGCTGTGCCTGATGTGTTGTTCCTCATTATTGGAGAGGAGCCAACTTTCGCATTAAAACACAAGAAGGGCACACTCCAGGAGATCAGTGAAGCAGTAATAGCGACCCGGCTCGAGGCGCATGTCCGCATTCTAGGATCGGTTGGAGACGATGTATTGAGCGAAGCATATTTCGCAGCGGACTTGCTTGTCTTTCCAGTGCTGGAGTTGCCTGGTGATGTCGAAGGGTTTGGGATGGTGGCTACGGAGGCAGCGGCACATGGGCTGGCAACTGTGGCATTTTCCGTTGGTGGCGTCGCAGAGGCGGTAGCTGATAACGTCTCCGGTCGCCTAGTCCCCTCAGGGGATTACGAGGGTATGGTTGAGGCAATTGTCCAATCGATTGAGCGCCCTTCGGGCGAGTGGGCAAGCAGTTGTTTCGCGCACGCACAGAACTTCACGTGGGAGCGGTTTTCAGAACGTTTGCTGAGCGCGGTGCAATGATCCTGTATTTTCGAATGCTTTGGAAGAAGCAAAGGTGAAATTCAGCTCTCATCACCCACGCCACGTTAAGCAATGATGATACTTGCTCTGAGAGAATCCCGATAGGAATTACGAATGAGGGATAACAGAACAAGGAGCGTGCTCATGTTTGTGGAACGATGGGCAGGCTGGGAGGGAATAGTCAAGACATCCACGATAGGGATCGTCCGGAATCTGAAACCTGAAACCTGAAACCAGAAATCCAAAGACCTTGTGTTCGAGGGAAGATGAATCGGTGATCTCGGTTCTGAGTCAGATGAGGCTAGGGAAGCAGCGGTTGGGCGATATGCGGTTGTTCCGGGCCGGGGTTGGGCTGGGGGCCCTGTTCGCGCTGGCGCTTGCGTGCCCCGCGGGGGCCGGTCCCGTGGAGCGGGTAGTGGTAGAGACGGCGTTCTCCACCTCGTACTGGTATCCGCTTCCCGAGAAAGACATGGTGGCAGCCTGTGTCGATGCGGCATTGGCCGAGATCTCACGGGCGAGTTCTCTTCAATTCGAACGCGAGCAAGGGGAATCTCCGGAGACCGGAAAGCTTCTTTTTCAGCTTGCGATTATCGATCAGGCCGAAATGGCGAAGCTGACCATCGCGTTGCGGACGCCGGGGCGCCGGGAGTTGGTGGCCACCGAGTCGGTGTCCATTGGCGGCCGCGACAAGCCTGGAATTTATGCGGCGCTCTCCTCCCTTGGCACTGCGGCGGCGACTAAAATGGTTGCTGCCCTTGCCACCCAACCGCAGGAGGTCCCGGGCGTCCATCGCACCCCCAGCCGGGTGGTCGCGACGGTGGCCAAGTCCCACCGTGAGGCCGCACCCGGACGCGCCGCTCGACAGGCTGTCCAGGGCGAGGTGCATATGATTGGCGTCTATGAAGGCCGGGCACCGGCCGGGGGTGGACAGCCTTGGTGGGCAGAGTGTCTTGGCGCCGATCCGCAAGTGTTGAAGGCCTGTCATCGCACCCACGCACGCGCGTTCAGGTCCGCTCGTGAGGTGGTGGTCAATGTGTCGGGGGCCGAGGACCCCCTCGTTCTGGTGCTGATGGCCTACGAACCCGTGATCTGGGTCGTCTCTTTGCAGACCGACGTCGAGCTGGAACGCTTGATCCTCGCCGGCTATCACACCCAATTTGTCCGGGGCGTTGACGCCTCGGTCCCAACTGAGCTCTACACCTACGAGGCAAGTCATTGTCCCGGGTGCGTTCGGGGTGATGGCCATTTCTACGCCTACAAGAAGGATGCGAAGTACGCCGCGGCCCGGGAAATGGTCAGGCGCATCACCGGAAAATCGCCAATCTCATTTCAGGGTGCCTATCAAGGCGACGTGTTCTACCTCACGCCTGGTACCGCAAGCTTGGCCGGTCCCTGACCGGGAGATCAGCAGATTCCGCAGGGCGGCGTGCACCGGCTCCAGGTCTGTACCAACGTCAACTGCGCTTGCTCGGCAGCTCCTTGCCCTGCGCCTGCCAGCTCCGGGAGCACTCCGAGCGCTTAGTGGGCGGGGGGCCGCTTCAGGGGTTGGATGAGGTGGGAGAGGCCGTTGATCTTGATCTCCAGGGCGAGCTGCAGCAGCTGCCCCCAGCTGCCCTGGGGGAAACCCCTCTTTGGCCATCCACAGCAGGTAGGGTTCGGGGAGATCGATGAGGCGCCGGCCCTTGTACTTACCGAAGGGCATGGTCATGTTGGCCAGCCGCAGCAAATCTTCTTTTTCGATGATCTTCGATCCCGTGTGAGTGCGGACGCCACCGCATGGGTTTCGGGGCGCGGAGTGCCGCCCCATTGCCAGCTCCCCACGGAGGGAATCCGGGTTCAGCCGCTGTTTGGGCGCTCAGTCCGCCGGCTCCTTCCACACCTCCAGGTTTAACTCCACCGTCTGGGTCTCGTTGCCGAACCACACCCCGCCATCCTGGATCGTGCACTGCAGTTGCATGGTGCGCGCCACCAGCTCGCCCAGGGCGCGGCTGGCCGTCGCCGGCACGTTGAGCACGGCAAGGTTCTCCAAGGGGGCGAGCTTGCCGCCATTCTGTTCCCACCAGATGGCGGCCGTGCGCCCCCCGTAGGTATAGACCCGCACCGCGTCGGCGCGACCACAAGCCCGGCGGATCCGCCGCTCCTCCGGCTGACCCACCTCGATCCACCGCTCGATACGGCCGCTCAGGTCGTGCTGCCACAGATCGGGCTCGTCGTCGGCGCACAATCCTTTGGTGAAGGCGAGGGCCTGGTCCGCATTCAGCGCAAAGGCCAGTAGCCGCACCATCATCCGCTCATCGGTCTCGGAGGGGTGGCGGGCGAGGGTGAGGGCGTGCGCCCCGTAGTAGTGGCGGTCCATGTCGGCGATCTGCAGATCGGCTTTGAAGATGGTGGCCTTGAGGGCCATGGGTCTACTCCTGAATGGGCGTGGGACGTTCGGCGGCCAGGCAGCCCCGGCGCTGAAAGGCGGCATTCTACCACTGGGCAGAGGGACCTCGGCACTGCGGCCCGTCGCACCGCAGGGTGAACGCATACTTATCCAAGAGCGATGTAAGTCCTTGAAAGCAGGTCGTCGGCCGCATGGATGGGTGCAAGGACGCACTTATGCCGCGGGAGGGCAGGATGCCCGAAGCGGCCGCGGCCGTCGAGCGTACATGGATGGGAGATGATTGCTCCTGCATAATCTTCACTCCCGACATCCATGCCGGTCGTATTCACAGCGCACCTGCTTTCAAGGACTTACATCGCTCACAGCACGGCCGAGACGTTAGTATGCGTTCGCCCTGGCGCTCAGCCAGGGACGAGGGCCGGACCTGCAACGGCCTCCGGCAGGCGGGCCGGCAGCCGCACGGTGAACTCCGCCCCTTCGCCGGGGGCGGACCGCAGCGACACGCTGCCCCCATGGCGCTCGGCGATCTGCCGCACCAGGAACAGGCCGAGTCCGGTCCCGGGTTGGCCGGAGGTGAGCGAAGAGCGGTAGTACTTCTCGAACACCCGTTCCGACTCCGAAGCCGGGATGCCGGGGCCGTCATCGGACACAGCCACGACGGTACCTCGGTGGCCGCCTGTCACGGTCACGCGAATGCTCCCCCCCGGGGCCGAATACTTGAGGGCGTTGTCCAGCAGGTTGGCGAACAGCACCCCAAGCAGGGTGGGATCGCCGGGGACGATGGCGACGTCCCGGCAGTGGCATTCGAGGCGCTGCGGGGCGGTGTCGCGGCGCTCCTCGCAAAGCCTGTTCAGCAGGGCGGCAAGATCGACCGGCTGCACGGTCATGGCCACCGCCATCTCTTCCAGGCGTGAGTCGGCCAGCAGATCATCGGCCAGGTCGCGCATCCGCCGTGCGGCCCGGCGAATGGTGGCGGTGTCTTTGCTTGGCCCCTGTCTGCGGTCCATGACCTCGACCACCGCGGTGATGATGCCGAGTGGATTGCGGATCTGGTGGCTGAGCATGGAGACGAAATTGCGGTGCTCGCGAATGGCCGAGCGGCTCGCGAGCAGCTCGGTGTCCGCCCGGACCCGCTCCCGCTGTATGCGGGCGATGCGGTGGGCCAGGGCGACGCTCAGGATGATGATGTGCGCCAACATGGTCAGGGTCCCGAACTGGCGCACCAGGAGGATGTCGATCCGGGAGGGGAAGAAGGCCTCGGCGGCGTGCGCGATGGAGAAGAGCAGAAACGGAATGAACGCCGCGATGTAGTACTTGATGAGGTAGGTACCCCGGCCCGCGCGAAGGTGGGCGCCGGCGAGCCACAGGCTCGCCACCGTGACCAGCATCGTCGCAACGAAGGTGGGCTTGACGAACAGGATGTACCAGGAGGTCGGGATGGCCAGGAAGGAGATCACCGCCGCAGCGCACACGAGCATGTAAATTCGGTGCACCGCAGGGTAGCTCTTACGCAGGTTGAGGACCCCGTCCCACATGAAGGTGAGGGCTGCGACGTTGCCCAGTACGCCGATGCCCGTCAGCAGGTTGATGAACGGTCCCTCCCACGAGGGAAACAGGATGGCCATGATGCCGGTGTGGGAGGAACCGAAAAGTACAAAGGTGGCGATGTAGAAGGAATAGCCGACCATGGGCCTGTCGCGCAGCGCGATCCCGAACAGCAGATAGATGAGGACCACGAAGGTGAGGGCGGCGAAGAACATCCCCAACAGGGTGGACGTTCGGACCTCGACGAACATCAGGGCATGGGGGCGCCACAGCGCGGCCTCGAACTGGATCTCGTCGTGGGAGGCCAGGCGCACGTAGATCGTCGTCGGCACCGATTCGGCAAGCGCCAGTTCGACCACATGGTGCCTTGCCGCCATGGGCAGTTGCCCGTTGGGTATGCGCCGCCCAAGCTGGTGTTCATCGAACCCCTCCCCCCGGGAGACGTAGACCCGGATGTCGTCGATGAACGGCTCACCGATTGCCAGCACCCAATCCGCCGGCAGGGCGCTGCCCCGGAGCACCCCGAAGCGGTACCAGATCGCCCCGTTGGTGTAGTTGCGCTCCATGGCGTCGGGCGGGCGGGTCTGGAAGGCGTCGCTGCGCACCACATCCCCGATCCCGAGGTCGCCGTCCGCATCCTTCAGAATGGCAAGGTGCCCCCGCAGTCCGAACCTGTCGGCATCGCCTGTCAGGTGCAGTGGGGGTGGGGGGGCTGCGGCCATCGCATCGCCGAACCCTCCCCCAAGGAGGGCGATCAGCAGAAGGAGGGCGAGGAGGGTCGGTCGGTGGTTCACCAGGGCAAGCATGCGCCTTCAGGGGCTAAAGTTCCGGGCGGCGACCTCCATGTCCCGCTCAACCGCATCCTCTCGGGCGCTGCCGCTCAGCGCTTACCCTTGCCGGCAGCTTTCTTCGGCCCCTCGGCGTCGGCGGATTCCAGCTTCTCGACCAGTGCGCTGTCCAGCGTCGGGATGGCTGGCAGGCTGGCGGCATCCTCGGCCAGCGCGCTCAGCTGCTCGTGCAGGGTTCCGCAGAGGGTGTGCAGCTCACGGTGTTGCGCGGCCAGCTGTGAGGCGCTGCCCTGTGCCTCCTCCATGACCTTGAGCTTCTCTTCCAGTTTCTTCTTGTCCGTGCGCAGCGTTGCCGCGGCCTTCTCCGCCTGCTTGCGCGCGTTGGACTCGTCCATCTTGTCCTTCTTCAACACCTTGAGCTTCTTGATCACGTTTTCCGGCGTATCGGCCAGAGCGGTGTTGATCGCCTTGAGCTCGCGCTCCCTTTCCGCCAGCCGCTCCTTCAGCTTCTTGAGCTCCTGGCTGGCCTGGGTGCGCTCGTCGGCAAGCTGCTGTTGCATTTTCTCCTGGTTGGCGACCAGTTCGGCGCGCGCGGCTTCCGCCACGGCCAAGGCCTTTTGAGTGCCGGCCAGGTTGCCTTCCATCGCGGCGATGGCGGCCTTGGCCTGCCCTTGGGCCTCACTCACCTTGGTGTCGGCGTCGTTGGAACGTTTGATGGCCGCTTCCAAGGCCGCCTTGAGTTCTTCCTGGGAGCAACTGGGGTCCAACTTCAAGGCATCGGTCACGGTCCGCATCAACACCTGCTTGCTTACCGCTAGTTCTTTCCAGACCTTGAGCTGCAATTCCAAATCGGTCACATAATTCTCCTGGCTGGGACCTGAGTTTTCAAATGGGGATAGATTCCGAGGGGGGGCATATTAGACGAATTCATGGCTTTGGGGGACCGTATTCCACTCCAAATGGGTGTTCGGGCGGGTCAAATGGCGTACAAAGGGCCCGAATCGTCCTGGGGGACACGGTATTCTCGACCCGTCTGACCCTGTCGGCGAGCTGACGTTCGCCGGCTGGGTGCTGCGGACGCTAAAGGAAGCACTCGCTCGCAGGTGGGTTGACGACACTCATCGGCGGCTCCCCGGGTCTTTTCGGTGGGCTTCACTACGCTCAACCCACCCCTCCGTCTGTCTATCTGCTCCCCGGCCCTCGTTCGGCGGCCTATTGTAACGCCGTCGGGCGCGACATGGGATCTCCGATGTGGCGGTGTCGAACCCGGACCCCCCGCCGTGGTCACTCCCCTGCATTCGGCTACCCACAACAGCCTTTCGGGGAAACCAAAGCACCGAACAGGTAAACGGAACGATCGCATCGTAACCAGATTGCCCGCAGGTGGCGGGGGCAGCGAACCGAGGTGGATAAGCGCAGCGTCCACCAATTCGACGCCGCACGGTGGATGCGCTGCGCTTATCCACCCTACTTGTTGGGTGCGTCGGATTTATCTGTTCGGTGCTCTAGGTGGTGCCCAGGCCGGCGAGGCCCGCCCCCTGCCTGGCCCCGGGCTGCTCTTGCGCCAGCTCCCGACGCAGCTGCGCCACCTCCCCGCGGAGCAGCCGCAGCTCCTCCAGCACGCTGCTGCCTTCGTCGTGCACGGCCCTTTCGATCACCGCCTGTTCCTCCTGGTGATCGGCCTGGTGCATCTCCTGCATCGTGTTGACGATGATGGCGATGAACAGGTTCAGCATGGTGAAGGTGGCGACCAGGATGAAGGGGATGAAGAACAGCCACGCATAGGGGTGGCTCTCCATGACGGGCCGGGCGATCCCCATGGACCAGCTCTCCAGGGTCATGATCTGGAACAGGGTGTACATGGAGGCCCCGATGTTGCCGAACCACTCGGGAAACTCCTGGCCAAAGAGGCCGGTGGCCATGACCGAGGCGACGTAGAACAGCAGCAGCATCAGTCCGGCGATGGCGCCGATCCCCGGGATCGCATGGAGTAGTGCCTGCACCACAAGCCGCATCCGCGGCATGACCGAGACCAGGCGCAGCACCCGCAGCACCCGCAGGGTTCGCATCACCGCCAGCGGGCCGCTGGCCGGCACCAAGGCGATGCCGACGATGACGAAGTCGAACACGTTCCAGGGATCGCGAAAGAAGCGCCATCCGAACGCAAACAGTTTGGTCGCAATTTCCAGGACGAAGACGCTCAACACCACGGTGTCGACGGCCCCCAGCAAGGTGCCGAAGCGGGCCGCCACCTCCGCGGAGGTCTCCAGCCCCAAAGTGATGGCGTTGAGCACAATCAGGGTGACGACGAGACGCTGGATGGCGGGCGACTCGATCCAGCGCCCGGCGGCGCCGCGGAGGTTGGCAGTGTCAGACATGGGGATGCTCGCGTTGGAAAATAACCGTCTTAGTTAAGGTCCGATGCGGGAAAAAACAAGGGTGAAGATTGGCTGGAGCAAGGGGCGGCCTTGCCACTCCCTCGCGGTTGGCTTGGCGCAGGGGGGTTGGGCCCGCTTCCGGTGGGAAAGCCCCGTGTTTCGCTTCGGCTTAAAGGCGGTCGTTGCTCAGCTCGTGGAATCCGTGCCGATAGCCGGAGTGGTGGGGGCTGGCGAGGGTGGAGACCGAAAAGACGATGTTGGTCGTCGTTCGGGCCACCACGGCGGCGGTGTGGCCGACGAGTTCGACCCCGGCCAGGTCGAGGCGGCTGCGTGCGGCGTCGATCGCGACATCCCCGGCAATCCGGGAGGCGGTTGCCACCACTTCGCTCCCTTCGAGGGTCACGGCCGTGCCGTCACTCGCGATTTCACTGTCGATGATGTTCAGCCGAGACTCGAAGGCGTCAATCGCGCCCACATGGGCATCTCGAATGGTGACCCGGTCGCAGTGCCGCAGCTCGATGCGACGGTAGTGGCCACTGAAAGTGACGTCCCGCTGGTTGCGGCAGTGGCCGACCCGCTCCGCCGTGTGCGGCGTCGGCGCCTCCTGTGCCCCACGGGCGCGCCCGCTACGGCCGCCGGTGTGCGCCAGGTGCTCGTTCAACAGGGCGTTGACCTGCGCCGCTTGTTCCCTCATGGGTGCATGGCCGGCTCTGGGCAGCACCACCAGGCGCGCGTCGGCGAGGCGCGCCTCCAGCACCTGCCCGGTGCGCAGGGGCGCCACGTGATCGTCCTCGCCCCAAAGGATCAGCGTCGGCACGCCCACTGTGGCGATGTCGTAGCTCATGTCGGCGGCGGCGACCGCAAGGGCGGCGGTGGCGGCCGGATCATTGCGCATCCACAGGTTGGGGTGTTTGGCCAGCAGGTCGTCGGGGGATACCGGCATCCCCTCCAGTCCCTCCAGCAATTTGCCCGTCAGGCGCGCGATGAAGGCGGAGAACGCGTTGTCCCCAAACCGGGAGGCGTACGAGCCGGCCAGCGCCTTGCTGATGGCGACTCCATGCAGGATGCCGGCGGCATCGATCAGAACCACGCGGCCGAGGTCGGGTCCGGCGTAGCGCGCCGCATAGCGCAACGCGACCACCGCACCCATGGAGTGACCAACCACCGTATGGGGTCGGTCGATGTAGCGCCCGGCGATGAACTCCAGCAGTTGGGCGTAGTTGTCGGGAGTATAGGCCTTGCGGCCCTTGGAGGAGGCGCCGAATCCCGGCAGATCGACGGCCACCACGTGGTACCCCTCGGCAAGCGCTGGGATCTGGCGCTCCCAGTCGAAGCGGGCACTGCCGTTCACGCCATGCACCAGGAGCACGCTACTGGCTGCGCGGGGGTTGGCTTGGTAGACGCACACCGAACCGTTGAACACCGGTTCATCGATACACTCGCCCGCCAGTTCGGCGGCGGTACCCGCCAACGGCAGCAACAGCAGTACGGAAAGCCACAACCTCAGCATCCGCCCAGCCTACCACGGCAGGGTGAACGCATACTTGCCCAAGAGCGATGTAAGTCCTTGAAAGCAGGTCGTCGGCCGCCTGGACGCGGCCGTCGAGCGTACAGGGATGTATTCACAGTGTACCTGCTTTCAAGGACTTACATCGCTCATAGCACGGCCGCGAC
>JAWLHA010000089.1:0-14560 GCA_041690535.1 Gammaproteobacteria bacterium
ATGGCCTCTTCCAGCTCCTTGATGGCCTCTTCGATGCTCTCCTTCTCGCCTGGCTCCAGCTTGTCCTTCAGCTCTTCCATGGACTTGCGGCTGGCGTGGATGAGGCTGTCGGCCTGGTTGCGGACCTGGACCAGTTCGTGGAACTTCTTGTCCTCGGCAGCATGGGCCTCGGCGTCCTTCACCATCCGTTCGACCTCTTCATCGGACAGACCGGAGGAGGCCTTGATCACGATGGACTGCTCTTTGCCCGTAGCCTTGTCCTTGGCGGAGACGTGCAGGATGCCATTGGCGTCGATGTCGAAGTTCACCTCGATCTGCGGCACGCCGCGGGGGGCCGGCGGGATGTCGCTGAGGTCGAACCGGCCCAGCGATTTGTTGGCCGAGGCCATCTCGCGCTCGCCCTGCAGGACGTGCACGGTCACTGCCGTCTGGCTGTCGTCGGCAGTGGAAAACACCTGACTCGCCTTGGTGGGGATGGTGGTGTTCTTCTCGATGAGTTTGGTCATCACCCCGCCCAGGGTCTCAATGCCCAGGGAAAGCGGTGTGACGTCGAGCAGCAGCACGTCCTTCACCTCGCCGCCCAGCACACCGCCCTGAATGGCGGCGCCCACCGCCACGGCCTCATCGGGGTTGACGTCCTTGCGCGGCTCCTTGCCAAAGAAATCTTTCACCACCTCCTGCACCTTGGGCATGCGGGTCTGGCCACCCACCAGGATGACGTCGTCGATTGCAGAGGCGGAGACGCCGGCGTCCTTGAGGGCGATCCGGCAAGGCTCCAGGGTCCCGGTCACCAGGTCTTCCACCAGGGACTCCAGCTTGGCGCGAGTCAGCTTGACGGCCAGGTGCTTGGGACCGGTGGCATCGGCGGTGATGTAGGGCAGATTCACATCGGTCTGCTGGCTGGAGGAGAGTTCGATCTTCGCCTTCTCCGCCGCCTCTTTCAGGCGCTGCAGGGCCAGCGGGTCGTTGTGCAGGTCAATGCCGCTGTCCTTCTTGAACTCGCCCGCCAGGTAATCGATGAGGCGCATGTCGAAGTCTTCACCACCAAGGAAGGTATCGCCGTTGGTGGAGAGAACTTCGAACTGGTGCTCCCCGTCGATCTCGGAGATCTCGATGATGGAGATGTCGAAGGTACCGCCGCCAAGATCGTACACGGCGATCTTGCGGTCGCCCCCCTTCTTGTCCATGCCGTAGGCGAGCGCAGCGGCGGTGGGCTCGTTGATGATGCGCTTCACCTCCAGACCGGCGATCCGGCCTGCATCCTTGGTGGCCTGGCGCTGGGAATCATTGAAGTAGGCCGGGACGGTGATCACCGCTTCGGTGACCGGCTCGCCGAGATAGTCCTCGGCGGTCTTTTTCATCTTCTGCAGCACCTTGGCGGAGATCTCCGGCGGCGCCATGCGCTTGCCCTTGGCCTCCACCCAGGCATCGCCATTGTCGGCCTTGAGGATCTTGTAGGGCACCAGCTTGATATCCCGCTGCACCACCTCCTCATCGAACCGCCGGCCAATGAGACGCTTGACCGCGAAGAAGGTGTTGGCAGGGTTGGTGACCGCCTGACGTTTGGCGGACTGGCCGACCACCACTTCACTGTCATCGGTGAATGCGACGATGGAAGGGGTGGTGCGGTCGCCCTCGCTGTTCTCGATCACCCGGGGCTTGCCACCTTCCATCACGGCCACGCACGAGTTGGTGGTGCCCAGGTCGATACCGATAATTTTGCCCATGTTTCGTCCTCTCAAGTATTCAGTTCCGGCCCCCGGCGGGGCGGTATCAATTTCTACGCTCTAGATAGGGGCATTGGTCGGCTTTTCAAGCCTTCTCGTCCACCGAAGGTTGGGGTGCGGCCGGGGCCTTGGCCACCACCACCATGGCGGGGCGCACCAGCCGGTCATTGAGCAAATAGCCCTTCTGCATCACTGCGACCACTGTGTTGGGCGCCTGCTCGGCCGTCTCCTGCATGGACATGGCCTGATGGTGCTCCGGGTTGAAGGGCGCCCCCACCGGGTTCACCTCCTGCACCCCGAACTTCTCCAGCACCGTCCCGAACATCTTCAGGGTCAGTTCGGTCCCTTCGCGCAGCCTGGCTACAGCCTCCTCGCCGCCACTGGCGGCGGCAAGCCCGAGCTCCAGGCTGTCCTTCACGGGCAGCAGCTCGGCGACGAACTTCTCGAGGGCATACTTGTGAGCGCTCTCCACATCGCGCTCGGCACGGCGGCGGGTATTGTCGAGCTCCGCCTGCAGGCGCAACAGCTTGTTCAAGTGCTCGTCCGCCTTGTTGCGGGCATCCCCCAGCAGCGCCACGAGGTCTTCGGCCGTCTGCTCCGCCTGGGCCTCGGTGCCTTGCGCCTGCGCAGCGTCTGCGGCGGCTTCGGCCTGTTCGTTGCTCTCCGGCGACTTCTGCTCTTCGCTCATCTTCACTCCGATTCCTTTAAATACAATAATGCCACTGGATATAGGGGCTATCCGCCTTGATTCAAGGCGGCGCTCAGCAACCTGGCGGTCACATCCACGAGGGGAATGACCCGCCCGTACGCCATGCGGGTCGGACCGATCACTCCGAGCACACCGACCACTTCACCTTCCACCTGGTAGGGCGAGGTGACCACGCTGCAGGCATCGAAGACCTCCCGGCCGGACTCGCTGCCGATGAAGATTTGTATCCCTTGCGCGTTGATGCACTGGTCAAGCAGCTGCAGCACATCACGCTTGTGGTTGAACGCCTCGAACAGCTGGCGCAACTGCTCCTTGTCCCCCATGTCGTCGTAGGTCATGAGGTTGGTCTGCCCCGCGAGGAGATAATCGCCGTCGTCGGCCTCATCCTCTCCGCTGAAGGCGGCCTGGGCCATTTCGAGGGCCTGGCGCATGGCCTGGTCCACACTCACCCGCACGTCCTCCAGCTCCTTCATCAACTTCTCCCGGATCTGTCCCAGATCCAGTCCCGCAAACTCCTCGCTGAGGAAGTTGGCGGCCTGGCGCAACTCGGAGGCGGAGTAGTGGCGCGAGGTTTCGATGACGCGGTTCTGGACCTCACGGTCGTTGATGATCAGTACCACCAGCACGCGATTGCCCGAAAGGGGGATGAACTCCACCTGGCGGAGCGCCACGTGACCCCGGCGGGGAATCATCACCACCCCGGCCATGGTGGTGATCTCCGAGAGCAGCGCCGAAGCGCAGTGCAGGGCCCGCTTGGGGTCCGCCGCCACCCCAATCTGGGCCTTGAGACTCATGATCTCCCGCTCTTCCAGCGGCTTGATGGTGAGCAGGCTGTCCACGAACACCCTGTAGCCGTGCACCGTGGGGATGCGTCCGGCCGAGGTGTGGGGCGCGGTGATGAGTCCGAGCTCCTCCAGATCGGCCATGACGTTCCGAATGGTGGCGGGACTGAGGTCCATCCGGGAATCCCGGGCCAGCGTCCGAGAGCCGACCGGCTGTCCTTCCCTGATATAGCGCTCGACCAACGCCTTCAGCAGGCGCTGCGCACGTTCGCTGATTTCAGTAACCGCCATTCGTCTATGCCTTGGCCGTGGATTTCAGGTTCGCCGAGGCATTTTAGCACTCTGCCGGTCGGAGTGCTAAGTCCCCCCACGGGAGGCAGGGCAAACGCATACTTGCCAACAAGGATGCAAGTCCTTGAAAGCCGGTCGTCGACCGCATGGATTGGTGCATGGACGCACTGATGCCGCGGGGATGCCGGAAGCGGCCACGACCGGCGGGTAGGGGTGCACCCGTCGAGCCCTCTGCCTGCGAGCCGGCAGAGCCCCCCATTGGCGGCACCTCGCCGACGTGTTAAGTTTTCAGACCATTTTTCGGGAGGAATAGCATGGCGGGCGCGTTCAAGTCGATCGGGCTTCTTGGCAAGTATGCCGACCCCACCGTGGGCAATACCCTGCGCACCCTGAGCGACTTCCTTGTGGGTCGGGATCTGCAGGTGCTGCTGGACGATGCCACCGCGGACGTCTGGCCAGACCACGGGCTGGAGCACGCCAGCCGGGATGAGATCGGCCAGCGCTGCGACCTGGCCATCGTGGTCGGCGGCGATGGCACGCTGCTCAATGCGGCCCGTACCCTGGCCCACTACCCCATCGCGTTGCTCGGGATCAATCTGGGGAGACTGGGGTTTCTGACCGATATCTCTCCCACGGAGATGCACGAGAAGCTGGGGGACATTCTGGAGGGGCGCTACATGGAGGAGGAGCGGTTTCTGCTCCACTCCACCATCGTACGCGAAGGCGAACACATCAGTGAGAGCGAGGCCTTCAATGATGTGGTGGTCCACAAGTGGGATGTGGCACGGATGATCGAGGTGGAAACCTACGTGGACGGGAAGTTCCTGAACGCCGTTCGCTCGGACGGTTTGATCGTCTCGACCCCGACCGGCTCCACGGCCTATGCCCTCTCGGGGGGCGGCCCCATCCTGCACCCCTCCCTGAACGCCATCGTTCTGGTTCCGATCTGCCCCCATACCCTCTCCAATCGCCCCATCGTGATTGACGGCAACAGCCTCATCGAGATCGTGGTGAGCGGTCGCGGGCAATCCCATGCGCAGGTCACCTGTGACGGCCAGATCAACCTTGGCCTGGTCTCGGGGGACCGCGTGAGGATCCGAAAGAAGGAGCACACGGTGCGCCTCATCCACCCATGTGATCACGACTACTACCAACTCCTGCGCGCCAAATTGAATTGGGGCTGATCCCGTATGCTGAAGACGCTGCATATCCGTAACTTTGCCATTGTGGAGGCACTGGAGCTGGAATTTTCGCCCGGCATGACCGTGCTCAGTGGCGAGACCGGCGCCGGGAAGTCCATTCTCCTGGATGCGTTGGGACTGACCCTCGGTGACCGGGCCGACAGCTCGGTGGTGCGTCACGGGAGCGAGCGCGCGGAAGTCAGTGCCACCTTCCTCGTAGAGGAGCGTACGGCGATTCAGGAGTGGCTCCGGGGGCGCGCCCTCGATGCAGACGGCGAGTGCATGATCCGCCGGGTGATCGGGACTGACGGCCGCTCACGGGGCTTTATCAATGGCCAACCGGCCCCCATACAGCTCTTGAAGGAGCTTGGGGAGCAGCTGGTGGACATCCACGGCCAGCACGCCCACCAATCCTTGCTGCGCCGCGAAGTACAGCGGGAGCTACTGGATGGCTATGGGGGCCATGATGCACTGCTGCAGGCCGTCACCGAGGCCCATCGGCACTGGCGCAGCCTCCATGAAGAGCTGGAGCAGTTGCGCACCGCCCGCGCAGAGCGGGAGGACAGGCTGGCACTGCTCGGCTACCAAGTGGAGGAACTGACTGCGCTCGAGCTCACCATGGAGGCCCTCCGAGAGCTGGAGGAGGAGCACAACCGACTGGCCAACGCAATCCACATTCAGGAGGGTGCCCAAAAGGCGGCCGGCCTCCTGTTCGAGGGCGATGAGGGTTCGGCCCTGAGCCTTTTGGCCTCCGCGCTGCGTGAGCTGCAGGAGCTCGAGGGCTACGACCACCGATTGGCGCCGATTTCTGAGCTGGTGGATGCGGCCTCGATCCAGACCAAGGAGGCCGCGGGGGAGCTGCGCCACTACTTGGCGGATTTTGAATTGGACCCGGAGCGGCTTCAGTGGGTGGAACAGCGTCTGGGCGATATCCACGACCTCGCCCGCAAACACCGCGTCAATGCCGAAGCGTTGCCTCAGCTGCTGGACTCCCTGCAGGCGGAGCTTGCCGGGCTGAGGGGAGCCGAGACCCGGCTCGACGGCCTGGAGGCTGAGATCGGCAAAGCGCGCACCGTCTATGATGAGGCTGCGGCACGCCTCAGCGCCGAACGAAAAGTCGCCGCAGAGCGGCTGGGCACTCAGGTCACTGCCTACATGCACGAACTCGGCATGGGCGGGGAGTTTGCCTGCCAGCTGGAGGTCCCCGACGTCGCCGACCCCGCCCCGCTGGGCTGGGAGCGGGTCGAGTTCCAGGTGACCGCCAACCCCGGCCAGCCACTCCGACCTTTGGCGAAGGTCGCCTCCGGGGGAGAGCTCTCGCGCATCAGTCTCTCCATTCAGGTTGCAACTGCCGGCACAGGAGGCATTCCCACCCTCATCTTCGACGAGGTCGACGTGGGCGTCGGCGGCGGGGTGGCGGAGATGGTGGGTAGGCGCCTGCGCCGTCTGGGCGAGGAGCGGCAGGTCCTGTGCGTGACCCATCAACCGCAAGTGGCAGCCCAGGGGCACCACCACTTCAAGATCCGCAAGGAGACCGAAGGCGGCAGCACTTGCACACGCGTGGAGGCCATCACCGAGGAGGCGCGGGTGACGGAGATCGCCCGTATGTCCGGGGGGGTCTCCGTCACCGAGCAGACCCTCTCCCACGCCCGCGAGATGATCGCAATGGCACAAGGGACCAAACCTGCCGCACAGAGAGGCAGGCGAAAACACGCTTGATTTGGCGTGAACGGCGGGCGGGGTGGAGAAGGTCAGGCGTGCGCTGCCGAGCTGTCACTCTTCGCGGCAATCGGGACAGACGCCATAGATATAGAGGCTGTGGTCGGTAATGGTGAAACCGTGCTCCTTGGCGATGGCGTGTTGGCGCGCCTCGATGGTTTCGTCCACGAACTCCACCACCTTGCCGCACTTGAGGCAGAGGATATGGTCGTGGTGCTCGCCCGCATTGAGTTCAAAAACCGAGTGGCCGCCCTCGAAACGGTGACGCGCCACCAGCCCGGCGCTTTCGAACTGGGTCAGGACCCGATAGACTGTCGCCAGCCCGACATCTTCCCCCGACTCCAAAAGGGCCTTGTAGACATCCTCCGCGCTCATATGGCGCGACTCTTCATTTTCCAGAATGGAAAGGATCTTGATTCGCGGCAGGGTGACCTTCAGTCCCGCCTTTTTCAGATCACGGCTACCCATGTGGACCTCGTTCCTGATGGGTTTGTCATTCAATTCAAAATAACCCGAAGCGTTAGCTGATGCAAAAGATTCTCATTTCATTGGCCCTCTCCACACTGCTGATGGCCTGTGCACACAAGCCGGAAATTCAACAGGGCAATGCAGTCAGTCAAGAGCAACTGGGGAAGCTTACCATTGGCATGGACCGCAGGCAGGTGCGTTTTATCATGGGCACACCGCTA
This sequence comes from Gammaproteobacteria bacterium, assembly GCA_041690535.1. GTDB lineage: Bacteria > Pseudomonadota > Gammaproteobacteria > Thiohalomonadales > Thiohalomonadaceae > JAWLHA01. The sequence goes on from JAWLHA010000089.1 coordinate 7,099, forward strand.
ATCCAGGATCCGTTTCATCAGAACCGCTGGGACTATTACTACAACTTCACGCCGAGTAAAGGGGAAGCGACCCGCTATGGCGCGACGCTCTTTTTCGAGGATGACCGACTGGTGCGCATCGAGCCTTACGGTCCCATTCCCCCTTCGGACCGCTGAGAGCGCCTCGGCTTCCAAAGGGCGACGGGATAGTGTGGGGATGCTCCAAAGCCCCCAACAGTCATCAGGTGGAGCACCAAACAGGTAAGCGGAACGGCCGCCGATCACGCCGAATCACCTGTGAACAGCAGGCCGAAATAGCCCCGTTGCGAATATCGCGCCTGACTCGGTGCGCTCAGTCGCCCTCCGCGTCACCGCCGCCCTTTTTCATGCGCTTGCCCTCGGCGGCGCGCCGCCGGCGCACCTCCTTCGGATCGGCAATGAGGGGGCGATAGATCTCCACCCGGTCTCTGGCACGAAGAACCGTGTCAGGCTTGCTAAGTTTGCCGAAGATGCCAAACTTGCCCCCCTCCACATCGATCTCGGGAAACTTCTCCAGAATCCCCGAGCGCACCACCGCCTCCTTCAGAGTGGTCCCCTCCTCCACCTCGATCAGGAGGATCAACTGCGCATCGGGACGGGCATAAGCGACCTCGACCGGGAATGATTCACGCTTTTCCATAAACCTGCTCGGCACGTTTGCAGAAGGCATCCACCAGACTGTTGCAGATCTGGCCGAAAATGGGTCCCACGGCCAGGGCGATGATCTTGCTGGAGAACTCGAAATCCATGTCCAGCGATACCTTGCAGGCTCGCTCGCCCAAACCATCGAAGCGCCAGAACCCATCCAGCTGGCGAAACGGTCCCTGCTCCAGTCGCATCTCAATCATCTTGTTGCGCTGCAGACGGTTACGCGTCGTGAACGACTTTGCCAAGCTGCCGTGGGCAATCTCGATGCTGGCCCGCACACAATCTTCGTCCCGGGAGAGGACTGCCGAGGAGCGGCACCAGGGGAGAAACTCCGGATAGGCGGCAATATCGTCCACCAAACTGAACATTTCGCTGGGACTATAGGGTACCAGCGCACTCTTGCTGATCGTAGGCACGGTGGGTTCCGCTATTTGAGGTCAATGACGCCGATTACGTTCAGAAATACAACCGTGACGGCCACCGGCGTGATGTAACGCACCAGAAAAAGCCACAACCGGTAACCAAGAGAGTTGCCCATGGCCAGCTCGTCCATGGAGGCTTCCCGCTTCATCAACCATGCGGCGAAGGCGGCAATAAGGAGGCCACCAAGGGGCAACATGATGTTGGCGGTCAGGTAGTCTAGCACGTCGAAAAAGGTCTTGCCGAACAGGTGGTACTCTTCGCCGGACCAGATGTTGAAGGAGAAGATCGTACCCAGCCCCAGCACCCAGGTGATCACGCCCGCCCACGCGGAGGCGTTCACCCTGCTCATGCCGTGGTTCTCCACCATCCAGGCCACCAGCGGCTCGATGAGCGAGATCGAGGAAGACCAGGCGGCAAAAACCAATAGCAGGAAGAACAAGGCCCCGAAGAAGGTCCCCCCCGGCATGTGACCGAAGGCGATGGGAAGGGTCTGGAAGATGAGCCCGGGCCCGGCGCCCGGGGCGAGGTCGTTGGCAAAGACGATGGGGAAAATGGCCATGCCGGCAAGCAGTGCCACCACTGTGTCGGCCATCGCAATGGCGATGGAGGTGCGAGCGATGGAGGTGCGGCGGGGCAGATAGGAGCCGTACACCATGATCGCCCCCATCCCCAAGCTCAGGGTGAAAAAGGCGTGGCCCATGGCGGTGAGGATCCCGCTGGCCGAGATTCGTTCGTAGTCCGGCCGGAAGAGAAACTGCAGCCCTTGCTGAAAGTACCCTGTGTTCATGGCATAGCCCACCAGCACGATGAGCAGCACGAACAGGGCAGGCATGAGATAGCGCACCGCCTTCTCAAGACCGCCTCTCACCCCCCGCGCCACCACCACCATGGTCATGACCATAAAGAGGGTGTGCCAGGCCAGCAGGCGTTCCGGGTCACCCACCAGCGCGGAGAAGATGCTGCTGGCGCCATCGGTCGTCACGCCGGTGAAGGCGCCCGATGCCGTGCGCACCAGGTACGCCAACGCCCAGCCGGCTATGACGCTGTAATAGGAGAGGATCAGAAACCCCGCGACCACCCCTGCCCAGCCGAGGAACTGCCACGCCCCGGGCTGGCCGGCCTCCCTGGCCAAATGCCGCATCGTGTTGATGGGACTGCGACGGCCCCGGCGCCCAAGCATCACCTCGGCCATCATGATGGGGATGCCGATCACTGCGATACAGCCCAGGTAAATGAGCACGAACGCCCCACCGCCGTTCTCACCGGTAATGTAGGGAAACTTCCAGATGTTGCCGAGTCCGACCGCCGAGCCCGTGGCCGCCAGGATGAAGGCCCACCGGGACGACCACTGACCGTGGATGGATTCGCGCTGCACAGAAGTCATCATTCCCCCGCTAATCGTACGCTTTTGCAGCAATTGTCGGTGAAATTACGCCACGCCTCAACCGGGGCCCTCCCCTTGGGCCTCCCGCCCCCCGGACTTCCCAACCCAATTGCCGCCCCTGTGCGTGCCGTTTCCCCCTCCATTCCCGCCTATCGCAGCGGCGGGGGGTTGCCCTATAATCGCGCCCTATGGCGAAGAAAAAAGCGACAGACAAGGGAACCGGCTCCAGCACCATCGTGGTCAACCGCAAGGCGCGCCATGAGTACTTCATCGAGGAGCGCTTCGAGGCGGGGCTGGCGCTGGAGGGGTGGGAGGTCAAGAGCCTCAGGGCCGGCCGCATCCAGCTGGTGGACAGCTACGTGATCATTAAGGATGGGGAAGCGTGGCTCATCGGCGCTTTGATCACTCCCCTGCAAACCGCCTCCACCCACATCAACCCTGATCCAACGCGCACCCGTAAGTTGCTGTTGCACCGCCAAGAGCTGGACCAGCTCATCGGGGCGGTGGAGCGCAAGGGCTACACGCTCATCGCCCTCTCCCTATATTGGAAGCGGGGGCGCGCCAAAGCCGAGATCGGCCTGGCCAAGGGCAAACAGGCCCACGACAAACGGGCCACCGAGAAAGACCGCGACTGGCAGCGCCAGAAGCAGCGCCTGCTCCGCAGCGCCTGAAATTCAGCAGGTGACAGGGAACCTTTCCATCGCTAGACTATCTCATTGTTTGAATGCCCGAGTCGGGCAATCGACAAATCAGGGGGCGACCTGGCTTCGACGGGGGTTGCGAAACCTTAGGTGCATGCCGAGGGGCAGATCACCTCGTAAATCCAGCTGCAATCAACATAGTTGCCAACGACGACAACTACGCTCTGGCCGCCTAATCGCGGCTAGCCTCTGACTGGGGCCGTGCTTGTGCGCTCAGAGTCTGCGTAAGCAGACACTCAGGGGTCATCTCTCACAAGATCGCGGTGAAGCTCGTCCGGGGCAGATCCGTTAAAACCTAACCGGAATCGCCGTCAGCACGCCCCGCCCGTCGGGCAGTTGCCGGTTAAACACAATAGGCGCGGATAAGCATGTAGAGCCGAGGGCGGAGGACTCGCGGACGCGGGTTCGATTCCCGCCGCCTCCACCAATAGATAAAGGCCAACAGTTCGCTGTTGGCCTTTTTTCTTGCGCGCTCCCGCGTGTCCGCGGGGGCTCCTACGGATTCCTGCGGACTTCCTTTCCCGGGCACCTCGCCCACCTCGGGCCACCTTTCGCTCTCTCCGCGCCGTTTTTCTCTCCGGCCTCGCTCCCCGGCGAAGGGCCGAAGTCCGCAAAGGCCACACTTCGCATACAACTCAATAAGTTACGCACGGACCAATCAAGCGATTGGATTGCGGCATTGGTGTTCCAACTACAAATTCGAATCGCTGATCGATAACCCCAAATCCTGCCGGAGAGTTTTTTCATCACAGCCGAGGGCCTCGGCCGCAGCCGCCCAGGTACCGTGCTGCTCCTTGGCCCACTGGGCGAGTCGAGCGCGGAACCAGCGGATGCGGTCCGTGCGAGAACCCTCCCCGAAGCCGCCGCTCTCGGGCACCGATGCCGAGGTGAAGCGCTGCCACTCGGCCAGCGCCGCGCGGATCCCCTCGTTCGGATCGGATGACGACCACCATGCCATGCAGAGCACGGCGAGACGCTGAAGGTCACGGAGGTTGCCTGGCAACGCGTGGCGCCGGAGCGCCCGCTCGAGCTCGTTCGACCACGGCGCATCCGCGGGCAGGTCCTCGCGCTGGCGAAGCTCTCGCCAGACGCGGCCCCAGTCCTCCTCGACGTCTTCGCGGCACTCGCGGAGTGGCGGCACCGTGATGGCGAGGTGGCTAAGCCGATCGAAGAGGTCTGCGTCGAGGCGCTCGCGCAACTCTGCGACAGGCAGGTTCGAGGCGCATACGAGCTCGACGTCTACGCCCTCCTCACGGTCACTGCCGACCGGCCGATAGCGTCGGCCGGGCATCGGGTGGTCTTCGCACCTGCCGGCGAACAACTCCGGCGCGGCGAAGTCGACGAGCACGAACAACCCAAGAAACGACAGGACTATTACTACAGCCGTCTGTGGTCCCCTCAGCGCCCCACGGTCGTCTACGTCGGAACGGTGGCGATTGGTCTGGCCGTCGTCGAAATGTCCGAAGCGGTGCTAATGCGCTACGTCAACGGAAAGTACATCCGGGATGCCGACTACGTGCCGCCCAAGGCATCCCGCCGTTACGTCGATCACTCGTGGACGACCACCAAGGAGTTGCCCTGCGGCCGCCTTCGGCTAGTCGCCTACTCGCCCTACTGGTCTGTCTCCTGGTCGGCGCAGTGGCAGGAAACCAAGAAAGCGCCGTTGACGCGCGAGCTGGGTGCGATCGTAAAGGCGCTTGAGGAGGCCGCGGTCGAGTTGGTCGAGAAGTTGAACGAGGCCGCGCGTCAGGCGGAAATCGAACGCCTGGAACGGCTCGCGGCCGAGCAAAGACGTCGGCAGGAGGAGGATCGCCGCCGGGTTCAACAGTCGTTCAAGGACAGCCAGGCGCAACTCGTCCAGATCATCCAGGCCTGGGCCGACGTGATGAACGTGGAGCGAATTTCTCCAGGGGGTCCAGGATCGCGCCGCCGCTCTGCCGGCGGACGAGCGCAACGGGGTACTCGAAAGGCTCAAGCTGGCCCGCGAGTTCCTGGGGTCGCAGGATCCTTTGGACTTCTTCCTGGCGTGGAAGACGCCGCTGGAGCGCTACCGTCCCCTATCGGCCCAGGCAGCCGATGCGGATGCCGATACCAAGGCCGATTCCTAGACGAGAGGAAAATTCCCCGTGCCGGCAATCCAGGTGACCTGGGTTCGATTCCCGCTGGGAATCGAATACTGGCCTGGAGCATCCGGGGAAAGACGAATCTCCACCAATCGGCAAAGCCACGAAAACCGAGTGATTATCTACAGTATCGACTCAGTCAACCCCCACTTTCCGCAGCCATCCGCACCCTTCCGCCAACTGCCGGAACGTCTATAAGGCGCGTTTTCAACGCGGTTTGGCGCCGGCTGCCGCCCCACCGATTACCCGCAGGAGTTCGAACTGCTTCGCACCGCCCCGCAGGAACCAGCAGCAGTCCGCATTTTTTCTTGGCAGGCTGTTGATTTTCAACGAACTGCTAGAACAGTCCGCGCTTGTGGACTGCGGACTTTCGATGCGAGACCATGACGCGCGGCGGCCATGGTCCGGTGTCCGAAGAGCTTAGGACTGAGCAGCCGCAGCTTGGGCGGCTACTTCCTGCAACCGACCGGACGCTGCACGCGCCTCCGACAGAAGCTGATCCCAATCGCCGGGGGGATGTCCGCTGGCCAGCATCCTGCGAAAGACCCGATAGGCATCATCGTTGCTCTCGTAGGCCCGCTTGGTATCTTCGTCATTCACCCAAGCGTAAACGATCACCTTGCTTGGTGCGTGATAGCGGAAGAATAGTCGGTACTGCTGGAAGAACTTGGCGCGGAACCAGTGCTTGTGGTCCTCACCAAGGGTGTTGCCTTGCCGGTACTCCGGCCTTGCCGGGTCCTGCGGGATAACGTCGAAGGCCAACTTGGCGACCGCGGCCAGCCGCTTACTGACGTTCTTCTTCGTGAAGCCACTTGGGTCTTTTTGCTTGAGACCCTCGACCTGCCGGCTGAGCACTTCAAGCTGATCCAGAAACAGCGGATGGGCAAAGACTGTCCAACCGTTGACGACCAAGGGGGCGGACGCACCCCCACTCATTCGTCATCTTCCGATAAGGGGGCATCCAGATCGACTTCGATGCCGCCGACCAGCGACTGAATGCGCTGAACAAGGCCAGTATCCACGGCCTGGAGCCGCTCGGGATGGCTGGCGATGTCGCGTGCCAGGAAGTCCAGAAACTGCCCAAGCACCGGATCGTCGCCCTCGAGAGGGGCGGCGCGTGTAAGCACCACCTCACCTCCCGGGCGGATGGTGTAGTGAATCTTGTCACGCCTGCCGAGTTTGAGCGCACGACGGACTGTTTCCGGCACCGTCGTCTGGTAGCGGTCAGTGAGGGTAGATTCGGCTTCCAGGGTGGCGGCCATGGCACTCTCCCAAAAATCGAGGTTCGATGAACCAAGGGTAATGCAGACGCATTACCCTGTCAATGCAACTGCATTGTCTCTGATTGGTTGGGCGCAACTGGGCCCCTTGTGGCAGCCCGCCTGTGGGAGTGGGCTGGCCAGAGGGCGGCTGGCACCGGATTCTGTTCCCGGTGTCTGACTGAGCCGACTACCAAACAGCCCCCGAAAAACTGCGGCCAGAATTTCAGTTGGCGCGAAAGACGGTCGACGCGCTGGTTGGTCGACACCGACAAGCAGGACTCTTCATAGGCCTCGATGTCGATCTGGCGGTACAGCACCCGGCCACAGATCTTCAGAAACTTGGGCCCTATCCCCTCGCTGCGCCAGCGTTCGAGGCTCGCCTCGCTGATGTTCCAGCGAGCAGCCAGTTGCTTCTGGTTGAGGTGAACGACGTCCATCTTGGTCTCCTTCCGCATGAGTTGGCAGGAGTCCATGAAGGCGCTGTTCGGCCCGCGAGCCAAGGCATAGAGCCGCGTTGGCTGCGGATTGCCCTAGAGACTATTTTAGGATGAGCTGTTACATTAAAATAACGACACATCTTATTTTAGGTTCGAGGCGAGCCCGATGAAGCGGGAGCTCCAAGGCAGATACGTGACCATATCGACGGTGGGCGAGAAGGCCCAGGCCTTTGTGCCCGCGCCGCTGCCGCCCAGTCCGCCCATTGACTGGACGCCGGAGCTGCGCGGTAAGTTCGACCAGGCCTTGCTGGCACTCGGGCGGCTGGACAGCGTTTCGACCCTGCTTCCGGACACCTCGCTGTTCCTCTGTAAGCGCCCAATTAACCCCACCCTTCTAGGCGCTCGGATAATCAAGTAAGGTCCGCAGGCGAAAGGCTGTAGGGGAGCAGTTTTTCAATGTCCTCCG
>JAWLHA010000090.1:0-14441 GCA_041690535.1 Gammaproteobacteria bacterium
CCTGCCCTCCCGCGGCATAAGTGCGTCCTTGCACCAATCCATGCGGCCGACGACCTGCTTTCAAGGACTTACGTCGCTCTTGGGTGAGTATGCGTTCACACTGTTGGGGGCCCAGGGTAAATGCATACTTACATCGCTCACAGCACGGCCGCGACGTGAGTATGTGTTTACCCTGTTGGGGGCCGGCCGGGATGGCCCGCGAATTCCGCAAAGGTAACTACTCCCCCCCGTCATTCCCGCGAAGGCGGGAATCCAGAGAACAGATGCATGGCTCAAAATGGATCCCCGCCTACGCGGGGATGACGAATTTCCAAGGCATTGCGTGATCAGCTGGGGCGAGTAGTTACCCGCAAAGAAGCATAGTCGGGGTCTGCTCCCCTTTTCACCCCTCCCGGCCCCCATGGGGTGTCAGCCGGAAGACGGGGTCGTTGGGTTGAAGCCCCCTGCGGGTTGATTATTCGCCGAAATCTGCTTCCTTTAGTGTTGGGGTGAAGGATTTTCGAACCGTGCCGTACTGTGCGAAGTGTGACTGCGTTCAAAGAATGTCGACCGAACTTGTGCGTGAGTATTGAGCGGCGGGGATGGGCGGCATAGCATAGGTAGTGCTTGACGGCCGGGATACCGGGGAACGACATGCAGGATGAAACAATGACAACCCCGCTGCGGATATTGCTCATCGAGGACTCCGAGGACGACACCTTTCTCCTTCTGCGGGAGCTCGGGAAGGGGCCCTATTCCATTGAACATCAACGGGTTGATACCCTTCCTGATACCCGCAAGGCGCTGCGCGAGCGCCACTGGGATCTCATCATTTCGGATTACAACCTTCCCGGATTCAGCGCTCTGGATGCCATTGCCGAGGTGAGGGCGCTGAAGCTCGACATCCCCGTGATCATCGTCTCGGGCGCCATTGGCGAGGACATCGCCGTTGAGGCGATGCATGCCGGCGCCCACGACTACATCATGAAAGACAACCTCAAGCGTCTGAATCCCGCCGTCGAGCGGGAGCTGAAGGAGCTGGAGGTTCACCGTCAGCGCCGTCAGGCGGAAGAGGCGCTGCGGCACAGTGAACACCGATTTCGTCAGCTGGCCGAGACCATCGAAGAGGTTTTCTGGCTGGTGGACTGCCGCGAGCGGCGAATGGTCTACGTGAGCCCGGGATACGAGAAGCTGTGGGAGTGCTCACCTCAGCCGCTGCATGACCATTTGGAGCGCTTTCTGGATGCCGTGCACCCTGAAGACTACGCGCGAGTCCAGGCGCTGCTCGAGCGTGGCTGGGAGCAGTTCACCGCGGATTACCGTATTCAGCGCCCTGATGGGTCCGTGCGATGGATCTACACGCGCTCTTTCCCCGTGCGCAGCAGCGACGGGACACTGGAGCGGGTCGCCGGCCTCTCCGTGGACATCACCGACCGCAAGGAGCAGGAGAGCACACTGACAAAGATGGTGCGGGCGCTTGAGCAGACGGCCGATTCGGTGATGATCACCGACCGCGACGGTCTCATCGAGTATGTGAATGCCGCCTGTGAAAACATGACCGGCTACAGCCGGGAGGAGATGTTGGGCAAGAAGCCCAACTTCCTCAGCTCCGGCCTTCACGAGAAGGATTTCTTCCGCCAGCTCTGGCGCAGTGTCAGCAATGGCTTGCCCTTCTCGGAGATCTTTGTCAATCGCCGCAAGGATGGGGAGTTTTACTTCGAGTCGAAGACCATCGCCCCGGTCCGTGACGAGCGGGGCGACGTCACGCACTTTGTCTCGACCGGAAAGGACATCACCGACCGGCTCCGTCGCCAGGACAGCCTGCACCGCATGCTCAACTACGATGCGTTGACCGGCTTGGCCAGCCGCGCTCTGTTCCTGGACAAGCTCAATCAGGCCATCCTGCAGGCGCGGCGGACGGAGCGCCCGCTCGGGATCCTCTCGGTGGGTCTGGAGCTCAATGAGCTCTTCGGTGACAGCGGTGATGACAAGCTCAAGGACCAGTTGATTCGGGCGATTGGGCAGCGATTGCGGGAGACTGTCCAGGAGGGGGCATTGCTGGGCCGGCTCGACCAGGATGAGTTCGCGGTGATCGATACCCGATGCGAGACGGCGGAGCAGATGGAGGCCACCGCCCAGCGATTGGTCGATGCCTTCGAGGAGCCGCTGGGAGTAGGGGGCTATGAGCTCTTCCTGGCGCCGAGTATCGGCATCAGCATTTATCCCGATAATGGCGAAAGCGCCCGGGAACTGTTCGACAACGCCACCTGTGCCATGGGGCAGGTGCGCGGAGGCGGGCGCGATCGCTACAAATTCTATGACGTGCAGAGCTGCCGCAAGGGGGCCTCGGCGCGCTTCAGCTGACACCCGGGCTCATCGGTCGACCATGAGGCCCCTCACGCACAGGGTGAGCGCCTGCGCAGCACGGCGGTGATGTGGGTCGCCGCTCGCCCGGCCTTCACGGCGAAAGCGCGTTTTCGTCCCCGCTCGGGCCACCCTAAAGTTCGCCGGTGCTCTGCCGATACCCATCGTAACGCCCGGCAAAAAAGAAAAAAGCGGCTGGGAAGACCGCGATGCACATCCCGCCAGATTGCCTGTTGAACCCGGATGAGTTCGAAATGGCGGGCGCACAGAGGGTTTTCCATGAGTCTGCTGTCACCTGAACACATGTCGATCCAGGCAAAAATCAACCTGACCGTGTTGCTGGTCTTTGCTGTCGTGATCGGCGCCTCCATCGTGCACTCCGCCAGCCGGGAACGGCAGATGATCCTGACGGTGGTGGAGCAGCAGACCCAGGATGCCGCCGACAGCTACTTCGATAGCATCAATACCATGATGCTGACCGGCACCATGGCCAACCGCAACCTGACGCGCGACAAGGTGCTTGAGCGTCCGGGGGTGCTGGAGGCGCGCATCATCCGCACCAAGGCGATTGCCGATGTCTTCGGCCCCGGCTTTCCCGAACAAAAGGCCGTGGACCGGTTGGATGAACGCGCCCTGGCGGGCGAGTCGGTGCTGGAGGTAGCCGAGACCCAGCGGGGCCGGGTGCTCACCGTGGTGAACCCCATCCGGGCCATGGAGAACTACCGGGGGACGAATTGCCTGTTGTGCCATCAGGTGCCGTCCAACAGCGTGGTCGGGGCAGTGCGGATCAGCTATTCCCTCGAGGCGCTGGACGCCCAAGTGGAGCGCAATATCCTGGCCACGGCGGCCATGCAGCTCGCCCTGTTCGTGGTGGGGCTGGGGCTGGTGGTCTATGTCTTGCATCGGGTTGTGACCAGCCGGATTCGCCAGTTGCGGCACACCATCGAGCAGATGGAGCGGGATTCCGACCTGAGCGGTCAGGTCCGGGTGTGGGCGCAGGACGAGATCGGCGCGGTAGCCAAGGCCTTCAATAGTATGGTCGGGAAATTCAGGGGGGGACTGCAGCACGTCTCTGACGCGACCCACCGACTGTCCGCGGTCGTCGGCGAGATCCGGGAGGTAACCGACGGGATGGGCGCCGGGATCATGCACCAGCGCAGTGAGACCGACCAGGTCGCCGCCGCCATGAACGAGATGAGTGCATCGGTCGCTGAGGTGGCCCGGCACGCGCGCCAAACCATGGAGGCGTCCAGCGGCGCGAAGGAGATGGCTACCGAGGGGGCACTGCTCTCCACCGAGGCGCTCGGGGGGATCGAGGTGCTCATGCGGGAGGTGGAGCGTGCCGTCCAGGCCATTCGCGAGTTGGACAAGGAGAGCGAAGAGGTCGGTTCGGTGCTGGATGTGATCAAGGGGATCGCCGAGCAGACCAACCTGCTCGCCCTCAATGCAGCCATCGAGGCCGCCCGCGCCGGCGAACAGGGGCGGGGTTTTGCCGTGGTGGCTGATGAGGTGCGCACGCTCGCTTCCAGGACGCAAAAATCCACCGAAGAGATCCAACTCATGATCGAGCGGCTCCAGAACGGTGCCCGCAATGCCGTTTCGGTCATGGACATGGCGCGTCGCAAGGCGCAGGAAGGCGGTGAACAGGTGGAGCGGGCGGCGGAATCCCTGGGCAGCATTGCGGGCGAGGTCTCGGGGATCAGCGACATGAACGTACAGATCGCCTCGGCCTCGGAGCAGCAGCGCACGGTGGCCGAGGAGATCAGCCGGAACATCATCAATATCAGCGATGTGGCCGACCAGACCGCCGAAGGGGCCCGACGCACCTCCGAGGTGAGCGAGGAGCTTGCCCGCGTTGCCGGTGCGCTCGAGGAGATGGTGGCCCGCTTCAGACTCTGAGCCCGCGTCCTTCCGCCCGAAGTCGGCCTCCTACGAGTGCGGGTGGCGCGGCGCCTCCGCCGTCCAGTGGGCTTTGGTCAGGGCAATTCGGCCCGAGGGCGGCCCTCCCAGGTGGCGCCTCTTTGGCCTATTCCCTATTCATTCCCTCTGTTGTCCCCACTTGACAGCGGCGTTATCGTATGCTGCCGAAGCAAGCGGCTTGAAATGCTTTCCTCGCAATCCCATCAAGTCTTGCAATATTAGCGATTGCTAATATACTGCCGGCTACACACGCGGAAGACACGCAAAAAGGGGATCTGTCATGCGTATTTGGCGTCGCATCGTTGTATCTGCGCTGGGCCTGGCTTGCGCCACCGGGCTTGCTGCAGCGGAAGTTCCATTCGAAACCGCTGAGGTTCACTCTCAGACCGTCGCGCGTGAAGAGGTTTTCGATGCGGTGATCGAGGCCGTGCACCAAGCCACCGTTTCGGCTCAAACCTCCGGGCGGATCACCGAAATCTACTTTGACGTGGACGACTATGTGCAGAAGGACAGCATTCTGCTGCGCTTCCGCGACAAAGAGCAGAAGGCCGCGCTCAAGGCGGCGGAGGCGCGCTTCGAAGAGGCGCAGTCCACCTTTTCGCGCGTCAAGGATCTGATCGAGAAGAAGCTGGTCTCCAAGTCGGAGTTCGACAAGGCCGAGGCCGGTCTCAAGGCGGCGCGCGCCGCCCTGGAGCAGGCGCAGGAGCAGCTGGAACACACCGTGGTGCGCGCCCCCTATGCCGGCATCGTGGTCGCCCGCCACGTGGAGCCGGGTGAGGCGGCGAACCCGGGACAGCCGCTGATGACGGGCCTGTCGCTGGAGAAGCTGCGTGCCATCGCCAATGTACCGCAGGGGCACATCGATACGGTGCGGGCCCAGGGACGGGCGCGGGTGTTGTTGCCGACCCGGGCGACTGCCGTACCCGCCGAGTCGCTGACCTTCAGCCCCTACGCCGACCCGCAGAGCCATACCTTCAGGGTGCGTCTCGACCTGCCGGCGGGCCAGCACGGGGTCTACCCCGGCATGTTCGCCAAAGCCGCCTTCGTGACCGGGGAGGAAAAGCGACTGCTGGTTCCGGCCAAGGCGGTGGTCCACCGTAGCGAGGTGACCGCCGTGTATGTGGTGAATAGCGATGGCACCGTCTCCTTCCGCCTGATTCGAGCTGGTCGTACCCGGGGCGAAGAGGTGGAGGTGCTCGCGGGCCTTGATGAGGGTGAAACCGTCGCACTCGACCCTATCCGCGCCGGGGTATACCTGAAAGAGAAAAAGGCAGGTAAGGGCTCATGAAAGAGAACCTGGGCGTTTCCGGCTCCGTCGCCAAGCGTTTCCTGACCACCGAGATCACCCCGTTGCTGGCCCTGGTGGGCCTGCTGCTCGGGCTGTTTGCGGTGCTGGTGACCCCCCGCGAGGAGGAGCCGCAGATCAATGTTACCTTCGCCAATATCTTCATCCCCTATCCGGGGGCGTCCGCCAGCGAGGTGGAGCATTTGGTCAGCACCCCGGCGGAGCAGATCCTCTCCGAGATCGAAGGGGTGAAGCACGTCTACTCGGTTTCCCGCCCGGGCATGTCCGTGCTGACTGTCCAGTACGAGGTGGGGGAGGACCGGACCGCGGCCATCGTGCGGCTCTACAACGCCATCTTCTCCAAAGGCGACTGGCTGCCCCAGAACCTTGGCGTGGGCCAGCCCATCATCAAGCCCAAGGGGATCGATGATGTGCCCATCGTGACGCTCACGCTGTGGAGCGAGGAGACCCAGGTGGGTGGCTTCGAACTGCAGCGGGTGGCTCACGCCATCGAGGCCGAGCTTAAACGCGTGAAAGGGACCCGCGATATCTACACCATCGGTGGTCCCGACCAGGTGGTGCACGTGCTACTCGACCCGGCCCAACTGGCGGCCTACGGCATTGCACTCGAGGACCTGCGCACCGCGCTGCAGCTTTCCAACGCCACCCGCCCCTCCGGCGCGTTGGTGTCCAACAATGAGGAGATTTTGGTTCAGGCGGGTGATTTCCTGAGCAGTGTCGATGAGGTGAGATCCCTGGTGGTGGGGGTGCGCGACGGCCGCCCCATCTATCTGCAGGACGTGGCGGAGGTCCGCTACGGCTCCGACCAGCCCGAGCAGTACGTGTGGTTCGGTACCGGCCCGGCGGCGCAGGCCAAGGGGATCGCCGTGCAGGGCGAATTCCCCGCCGTGACGGTGGCCATCGCCAAGCAGCCGGGGACCAATGCGGTGGATATCGCCAACCAGGTCATCGAGCGTTTCGAACAGCTCAAGGGGACCTTCGTACCCGATGGGATCAACGCGACGGTGACGCGCAACTATGGTGCAACCGCCAACGACAAGGCGCAGAAGCTTATCACCAAGCTGGTCTTCGCCACGGCCTCGGTGGTGGCGCTGGTATTGCTCGCCCTCGGCTGGCGTGAGGCCTTCATCGTGGGCATGGCCGTGGTCATTACCCTGGCGGCCACCCTGTTCGCCTCCTGGGCATGGGGCTTCACCCTCAACCGCGTGTCCCTGTTCGCCCTCATCTTCTCCATCGGGATTCTGGTGGACGACGCCATCGTGGTGGTGGAGAACATCCACCGGCACATGCAGATGGGGGGCAAGAAGCTGCTGGAGGCCATTCCCGCCGCAGTGGATGAAGTGGGCGGGCCGACCATCCTGGCGACCTTCACCGTAATTGCGGCCCTGCTGCCCATGGCCTTCGTCACCGGGCTGATGGGGCCGTACATGAGTCCCATTCCCATCAACGCCAGCATCGGCATGGTGATCTCCCTGGCGGTGGCGTTCGTGGTGACCCCGTGGATGTCCAACGTGATGCTCAAGAACGTCCACCTTCATCATGCCGAAGAGGGGCAGGATGGATGGCTCTACCGGCTTTTCAAAGGGGGGCTAGGCCCGTTCCTCTGCGGTGACGGGGGCCGGAAGCGCCGCCTGGGATTGTGGGCGGGCGTGCTGGTACTCATCGTTGGCTCGGTCAGTCTGGCCTACTTCAAGCTGGTGGTCCTCAAGATGCTGCCGTTCGACAACAAGTCGGAGTTTCAGGTGGTGGTGGACATGCCCGAGGGGACCAGTGTGGAACAGACCGCGCGGGTGATGTCCGAACTGGGGGCCTACCTCTCCACTGTCCCGGAGGTGACCGACTATCAGGTCTACGCCGGTTCCTCCTCCCCCATCAACTTCAACGGCCTCGTGCGGCAATATTACCTGCGCGAGGGGGCGAATGTGGCCGACATCCAGGTGAACCTGGTGGAAAAACACGCACGCGACCGCAAAAGCCACGAGATCGCCCTGTCGGTGCGTGAGCCGTTGCAGGCCATCGGCCGGCGCCACAATGCCAATGTGAAGGTCGTGGAGGTTCCGCCGGGGCCGCCCGTGCAGGCGCCGCTGGTGGCGGAGATCTACGGGCTCGATTACCAGGGGCAGATCCAGGTGGCTAAGGAGTTGCGGGGGATCTTCGAAACGACGGCGGACATCGTCGATGTGGACGACAGCGTGGAGGCGGTGGCCACCAAGCTGATCCTGCGGGTGGACCAGCAGAAGGCGGCCCTGCTCGGGGTGCCGCAACAGAGTGTGGTGGCAGCCCTCTCCACGGTGCTCTCCGGTGAGGATGCCTCCTATCTGCACAAGGCCAACCTCAAGTATCCGTTGCCCATCCGGCTCGAGTATGCGGTGGAGAACAAGGCCGACATTCAGAAAGTATTGGACCTGCGGGTGCGCGCCACCAGCGGCGGCCTGGTGCCGCTGTCGGAGATCGCCACCGTGCAGACCACCCAGCGCGAGAACGCCATCTATCACAAGGACATGCTGCAGGTGGTCTTCGTCACCGCAGACATGGCCGGCGAGCTGGACAGCCCGCTCTATGGCATGTTCGACATCTTCGGCCAGCTGTTGGAGAAACCGCTCTCGACCGGTGAACGCATTTCGCAGTTCTTCATCACCCAGCCCGACAACCCTTATCACTATGGGCTGAAGTGGGACGGCGAGTGGCAGGTGACCTACGAGACCTTCCGCGACATGGGGCTGGCCTACTCGGTGGGGCTCATCCTCATCTACCTGTTGGTGGTGGCGCAATTCCGCTCCTATGCGGTGCCGCTCATCATCATGGCGCCCATCCCGCTGACCATCATCGGGGTGATGCCGGGCCACGCCCTCATGGGGATGCAGTTCACCGCTACATCGATGATCGGCATGATCGCGCTCGCCGGCATCATCGTACGCAACTCCATCCTGCTGGTGGATTTCATCAATCAGCAGGTGACCGAAGGGATGGATTTCGAGGAGGCGGTGATTCGTTCGGGGGCGGTTCGTGCCAAGCCCATCGCACTGACGGGTTTTGCGGCAATGCTCGGCGCGCTGTTCATTTTGGACGATCCCATCTTCAGCGGGCTGGCGGTGTCGCTGATCTTCGGCATCCTGGTCTCCACCCTGCTGACGTTGGTGGTGATCCCCGTCATGTACTACGCCTACATGCACAAGCGGGTCCACAAGATTACGAACACCTGATCTTTGTCAAGCAAAAAGGGGGGCCTGCGGGCCCCCCTTTTTTATGCGCTTGACACTGCCCCCGGTAACTGGCGATAAAGGGGGCTTGGGACAGACAAAACATAAACTACACTTATCAAGTCCCAATTCGCGGGGGGAAGTTCATGGCAGATAGACGATTACAAGTATTTCATACAGTGGCGCGGCTACTCAGCTTCACCAAGGCCGCCGATGCGCTTCACATGACCCAGCCGGCAGTAACCTTTCAGGTTCGCCAACTCGAAGAATATTTCAATACCCGCCTTTTCGACCGCACCCACAACCGCATCAGCCTGACCGAGGCTGGGCAGCGCGTCTACGAGTACGCTGATCGCATTTTCTCCATGTATGCGGAGATGGAAAACGCGGTGCGTGATCTCACCGGGGAGGTCACCGGGGTGCTGTTGCTCGGCGCGAGTACCACCATCGCGGAGTACCTGCTACCATCGCTGCTGGGCGAGTTCAAATCGCGTTACCCCGATGTCTCCATCCGCCTCACGGTGAGCAACACCGACGGGATCGTCTCCATGGTGGAAAACAATACCATCGACCTGGGGGTGGTCGAGGCGCCCGTGAACAACAAAAATCTGGTGGTGGAGACCTGCAAGGTCGATCGCATGGTACTCATCGTCCCGCCTGCCCACGAGCTGGCCAAACGCGAGAGCGTGCCCATCAGCGAGCTGGTCAACTACCCCTACATCTGCCGCGAGGAGGGTTCGGGCACCCGGGAGGTGATGCTGGAACACATGAATCGTGCAGGTGCCTGCCCGTCGGACCTGAACATCGTCATGGAGCTTGGCAGCCCCGAAGCGGTCAAAGGGGCGGTGGAGGCGGGCATGGGGGTCTCCATCCTCTCCCGCGCTACCATCGGCAAGGAGCTGGAGCTCGGCACGCTGGTGGCGGTAGAGCTCGAAGAGCCCATCGAGCGCCCCTTCTCCTTCGTTCACCAGAAGCAGAAATTCCGTTTACGGGCGATCGAAAAACTGCTTGAATTCGCCCGGACCTACTGCAGCGAGCATCGCTGAGGTCCCGATCAACCGGACATGGCATGAAAGACGAACAAAGACTCCTTTCTCTCTTCTCTCGACTTCCCGAGCAGGAGAAGCTCACGCTGGTGGCGTTCGCCGAGTTCCTGGCCGGCCGCTGCGTGCCTGAACCGACCCCGGTTTCCAGGCCCGAGCCTTCGCCACGCCCAGAACGGGAGAGCGTGGTGGCGGCCATCAAGCGACTGTCGGCTGCCTACCACATGCTGGACCGTTCCAAGATGCTCCACGAGACCTCCGGGTTGATGGCTCAGCACTTGCTGCACGGGCGTGATGCGGTCGAGGTGATCAACGAGCTGGAGGTACTGTTCGAGAGCCACTACCAGAAGCAGTTTGGCGAAGCCGATTGATGCAAGTCATAACCGACTGGTTCCGTCGCTATTTTACCGATCCCCAGGCGGTTCTCCTGGCGGTACTGCTGGTGGTCGGGTTCGGCGTCGTGCTCACCATGGGCAAGATGCTGGCGCCGGTGCTGGCGAGCATCGTCATCGCCTATCTGCTGGAGGGGGTGGTACGCGCCATGGAGCGCCGCGGGGCGTCGCGTCTTCGGGTGGTGCTGCTCGTCTTCATGAGCTTCATGGCCTTCGTGATCTTCATTCTTTTCGGGCTCATCCCCCTGGTGTGGGTGCAGGCGGTGGATCTCGTCAGGGAGTTGCCCACGTACATCAGCCAGGGGCAGGAGCGGCTGATGCGTATTCCGGAGCACTATCCCTACATCTCGCAGGGGCAGGTGCAGGAGTTCATCCAGCTCATAAAGGCGGAGATCGCGACGCTGGGGCAGAAGATCCTTTCGTTTTCGCTCTCCTCCATTCCCAGCATCATCACTCTCCTGGTCTATCTCATTCTGGTGCCGCTGCTGGTGTTCTTCTTCTTGAAGGACAAGCAGCGGATCGTTGCCTGGGTCACCGGCTTTCTGCCGCGCGAGCGAAGCCTCTCCACCCGGGTGTGGCATGAAGTGGACCAACAGATCGGTAACTATGTCCGCGGCAAGTTCTGGGAGATCATCATCGTGGGAATCTCCACCTTTGTGGTGTTCGCCATCATGGGGTTGAAGTATGCCATGCTGCTCGCGGTGCTGGTGGGGCTCTCGGTGCTGGTCCCCTATATCGGGGCGGCGGTGGTCACGGTCCCGGTGGCCATGGTGGCCTATTTCCAATGGGGCTGGAGCACGGAATTCGGCTGGCTCATGGGCGCCTACGCCGTCATTCAGGCGCTGGACGGCAACGTGCTGGTCCCGCTGCTCTTCTCCGAAGTGGTGAACCTCCACCCGGTGGCCATCATCGTCGCCGTGCTGGTGTTCGGGGGGCTGTGGGGGTTCTGGGGTGTGTTCTTCGCCATTCCCCTGGCCACCCTGGTCAACGCCATCATCTGTGCCTGGCCCCGGCCCGACGCCGTGGTGCATCCGCGGCGGGGTTCGGAGCAGGCGGAAACGGCTGTGGCTAGTCGTTAGTCGCTGGTCGCTGGTCGCTGGTCGCTGGTCGTTAGTCGCTGGTCGTTGGTCGTTGGTCGTTGGTCGTTGGTCGCTGGTCGCTGGTCGCTGGTCGTTGGTCGTTAGTCGTTAGTCGTTAGTCGTTGGTGGTTGGTCGTTGGTTGGGGGTTGTTGATACGTAGGGTGGATAAGCGCAGCGCATCCACCACTCACGGCGGCGACCCGGGTGGATACACTGCGCTTGCCCACTTCACGCCGCTTCGCTGCCCCGGCAACTTACACCGCACCCCCACGCAGCGCGTGGGGGCGAGACATACCCCCAGGCGCCGCGTGGTGTCAGAGCAAACGAGCGACTGGCTGCGGCTTACAACACATCTGCCGCGTAGTCGGCGAGACGCGAACGCTCGCCGCGGGTGAGGGTCACGTGGCCGCCATGGGCCCACCCCTTGAAGCGATCGACCACGTAGGTCAAGCCCGAATTGGTCTCGGTGAGGTAGGGGGTGTCAATCTGCGCCACGTTACCGAGACACACCACCTTGGTGCCGGGGCCGGCGCGGGTGATCAGCGTCTTCATCTGCTTGGACGTGAGGTTCTGCGCCTCGTCGATGATGAGGTACTTGTTGAGGAAGGTGCGTCCACGCATGAAGTTGAGCGAGCGGACCTTCACCCGCTTGTTCACCAGATCCTGGGTGGCGGCCCGCTCCCACTCGGAGTTGTGTTCCGACTGGGTCAGCACCTCCAGGTTGTCCAGCAGCGCCCCCATCCAGGGGGTCATCTTCTCCTCTTCCGTGCCCGGCAGGAAACCGATGTCCTCGCCGACCGGGATGGTCACGCGGGTCATGATGATCTCCTGGTAAAGGTTCTCGTCCAGGGTCTGTGCCAGTCCTGCCGCGAGTGTCAGCAGGGTTTTGCCGGTCCCCGCCTGTCCCACCAGGGAGACGAAGTCGATCTCCGGGTCCATCAGTAGGTTCAGGGCATAGTTCTGTTCGCGGTTGCGGGCCGTGATCCCCCAGACATTCTTCTTGCCGTGGCGGAAGTCGCGCACCGTCTCGATGATTGCGCTGCCGTCTTCGACGCGGCGCACCACTGCCTGGAAGTCCTCCTCGCCGTCGAGGTGGATGAACTGGTTAGGGGACCAGTGGGCGGTTTCAGGCCCGGCGATCCGATAGAAGGTTCGCCCCTCCTCCTGCCAGGACTCCATCTCCTTGCTGTGGGACTCCCAGAAATCGGCACGCAGCTCGGCCATGCCGCTGTAGAGCAGGTCGACATCGTCCAGCACCTGGTCATTGCGGTAGTCTTCCGCATGGATCCCCAGCACCGCGGCCTTGATGCGCATGTTGGTGTCTTTCGACACCAGGGTCACCGCTTCGGCGCCCCGCTCTTTCTGCATGGCAAGGGCGGTGCCCAGGATCTCATTGTCGGACTTGCGGCCCGGCAGCGACTCGGGAAGGCTGATCTCCAGGGTGCGGGTCTGGAAGAACAACCGCCCGCTCGGTCCCACCGAGCCGTGGTTGGCCGTCGCCGGTGCGATCGCCAGCCCCCCGTCGATTTCCGCCTTGGTGGCGTTTCCCATCAGTTCATCGAGGAAGCGGCTCGACTGGCGGGCGTTGCGGGCCACTTCGGAGTGCCCCTTCTTGTTGTTGTCCAGCTCCTCCAGCACGATCATCGGCAGGTAGATGTCGTGTTCCTGGAAGCGAAACAGGGCCGTGGGATCGTGCATGAGCACGTTGGTGTCGAGGATGAAAATGCGTTTGCCGTTACCGCTGGTCATGACTCTGGCCTCTAGCGATGGTTCGAGGTTCGGGGAGCACGTGGTGATGCCTGCTTTCCGCGCACCCCGCCTGGCTCCCGTTACCCATTTTGGCTCTGTTGCCCACCGGCTCCCAAGGGCCGAAAGACACCGCGCTTTATAGTTCTTTGGCCGCCTGGAGGACCGCCTCGGCGTGTCCGGCGACCTTCACCTTGCGCCACTCCCTGCGCAGGACACCTTGCCGGTCGATGAGGAAGGTGCTGCGCTCGACCCCCATGGTCTTGCGCCCATACATGTTCTTCTCCTTGATGACATCAAAGAGCTGACAGAGCAGCTCCTCTTTGTCGGAGATCAGCGGGAAGGGGAAGTCGTGTTTGGCTTTGAAATTCTCGTGGCTTTTCAGACTGTCGCGGGAGACCCCGAGAATTTCGGTGTCAGCGGCCTTGAACTGGTCATACAGGTCACGAAAGTCCTGTCCTTCCGTGGTGCAGCCGGGGGTGTTGTCCTTGGGATAGAAGTAGATCACCACCTTGCGGCCGGCGAGATCGGAGAGGCGCGCCGTGGTCTCGCCGGTGGCCGGTGCGCTGAAGTCGGGGACCTTCTCATCAAGGGCGATATTGCTCATGGGGCAACCTTTCCTACTCTGGGGTCAGCCCTTCAGCGGCTCGATGACCGCATCCAGATTGAGGGCGTCGCAGAAATCGAGAAACTCCTCCCGCAACCGGGCAATGTGGGCCTGGGTGGGGATGTTGACGGTCATGGTGGCGGAGAACATGGGCGTGCCGGTGTGGGCCGCATGATAGCTCTCGGTGAAGAGATCCTGAATATTGATGTTGCGCTCGGCAAAGAAACCGGCCAGCTGGTTGACGATGCCGGGGTGGTCGAGGGCGACCACGTTCACGGAGTAGGGCAGGCCACCCTCGCGCTCGGGGGGCTCCTCGGTCCGCTTCCAGATGATGGTGAGGCCCAGCTTGTCGCCGAGGCCGGGCAGCAGGGTCTCCAGTTTGGCGAGGGCGTTCCAGGTGCCTTCCACCATCATGAGAATCGCGAACTCGCCGCCGAGCACCGTCATGCGGCTGTCGACGATGTTGCCGCCGCACTCCATCACCGGCTTGGTGATGCGACTGACGATCCCGGGGCGGTCCTGCCCGAGGGCGGAAATTACCAGGTACTGCAGGCTCGTTTTTGTGGCCATGGTGTCCAAGTCGGTATCTGAGCAAGGGTCTGGGCGCCCGCAATCTCCGGGGCCCGAAAAAGTCTACCACCATTGTAACGATTCATCCCCGCCCGTCGCTGGCGGGGCAGGGTGAACGCATACTAACGTCACTGTCGTGCTGTGAGCGACGTAAGTCCTTGAAAGCAGGTCCGCTGTGAATACATCCCTGTACGCTCGACGGCCGCGGCCGCTTCGGGCATCCCTGCCCTCCCG
>JAWLHA010000091.1:0-14251 GCA_041690535.1 Gammaproteobacteria bacterium
AGCAGGTACACTGTAAATACATCCATGTACGCTCGACGGCCGCGTCCATGCGGCCGACGACCTGCTTTCAAGGACTTACGTCGCTCTTGCGTGAGTATGCGTTCACCCTGGCCAGGCACCGACGCGGATGGGCAATTGGGGCACAGCATGCGTTCAGATGATCCTTGAAATACGCGTCGTCCCCCTTCGACAGGGGGACAGGCGGATCACTCAGAAGGGCATTCCCGGAGGCATCTTGCCCTTGAGGCCGCGCAGCATCTTCGCCATGCCACCGCCCTTGGACATCTTTTTCATCATCTTCTGCATCTGACCGAACTGCTTGAGCATTCGGTTGACCTCCTGGATCTGTGTCCCTGATCCGGCGGCAATCCGCCGGCGGCGAGAGCCGTTGATAATGTCCGGGTGGCGGCGCTCCATGGGGGTCATGGAGTTGATGATGGCCTCCATGCGGCGGAACTCGTTGTCGTTGACCGCCTTCTTGGCCGCCTCCGGAACATTGGCCATGCCCGGCAGCTTGTCCATGAGGCTGGCGATGCCCCCCATGTTCTGCAGCTGCTTCAGCTGTTCGCGGAAGTCCTCCAGGTCGAACCCCTTGCCCTTCTTGATCTTCTGCGCGAGCTGCTCCGCCTTCTCCCGGTCCACCTTGCGATGGACCTCCTCCACCAGGGAGACCACATCGCCCATGTCCAGAATGCGGGAGGCGACCCGATCGGGATGAAACGCCTCCAGGGCCGTGGTCTTCTCCCCCACGCCGAGGAACTTGATGGGCTTACCGGTGATGTGACGCACCGAGAGGGCCGCCCCGCCCCGGGCGTCGCCATCGGTCTTGGTGAGGATGACACCGGTCAGCGGCAGGGTATCGTTGAAGGCCTTGGCCGTGTTGGCCGCATCCTGGCCCGTCATGCTGTCGACCACGAAGAGGGTCTCGACCGGATCGATGGCCGCATGGAGGCGTTTGATCTCCCCCATCATCTCCTCATCCACATGGAGCCGCCCCGCCGTGTCGATGATCACCACGTCGATGAAGTGCTTCCGGGCGTAATCGATGGCTCCGCGGGCGATGGTCACGGGATCCTGAGAGGAATCACTGGGATGGAAATTGACCCCCACCTCTCCGGCAAGGGTCTTCAGCTGTTCGATGGCCGCGGGGCGGTAGATGTCGGCGCTGGCGACGAGGACCGACTTTTTCTTCGTCTCCTTAAGCCAGCGCGAGAGCTTGGCGACGCTGGTGGTCTTGCCGGAACCCTGCAGGCCCGCCATCAGCAGGACCGCTGGCGGACGAGTGCTGAGATTCAGCTCGGCGTTGGCCTCGCCCATCAGTTTGATGAGTTCGTCCTGGACAATCTTGACCAGCGCCTGGCCGGGGGTGAGGCTTTCGAGCACCTCCTTGCCCACGGCACGCTCGCGGACGTGTTCCACGAATTCGCGCACGACCGGCAAGGCCACATCGGCCTCCAGAAGGGCCATACGCACCTCGCGCATGGTCTCCCTGATATTGTCCTCGGTAAGCCGCCCCGAGCCTCTGAGGCGGCGCAGGGTACTGGTGAGTCGCTGGGTGAGATTGTCAAACATGGGCGCTACACGTCTCCAACGGACCGAAAACCCGGCCTTGCAAAACGTTGGATTATAGCGCGAAAGTCTCGTTCCCCGACAGGTGATGGAGGTCGCGCCCGACGATCGATTCCTTGCATTCGCGCAGGATCTTCTCCTCTTCGCCCGGTTTCGCGTGGCTGAGATAGATGACGGGATTGTGGCGGAGCTTCTTCAGGTCCGCGGCCAGCAACTCGGGACAGTAGTGGCGGGCTACCCGGCAGAGGTCCGCTTCGCCGTTCGAGAAGGCCGATTCAACCACGAGCACATCCAGCCGATCACCGCGGTTCAGCGCCTCCCAGAAGGTGTCATTGGTAGTGGTGTCCCCGCTGAAGGCAAAGGCCTTCTCGGGCGTGCAAACCCGGTAGCCGACCGTGGGGACGATGTGGTTGACGGGGATCATCTCGAAGCGCCGCTCACCCACGACGACCACCTCCCCCGGGCGCATGGGAACGAATCGAAGGACCGGCTTGTCGGGATGGGGCAGGCTGGTGAAGTCAGGCCAAATGGCCCAGTTGAAGATGTGCTCTTGCAGAGCCTTGATGGTTTCGGCCAGGGCATGGACGACGATGGGTTCACCAATCGCCTGCAGGATACTGTCCGCCAGGAGCGGAAGGGCGTGGACATGGTCCAAATGGGAATGCGTGAGGAAGATATGCCGGATCGCCGCCATCTCCTCCAGCTGCAGTTCGCCAACACCGCTCCCTGCGTCGATGAGCACATCCCTGTCGATGAGAAAGGACGTAGTCTTTCGGCCCGCACCGATCCCACCGCTACAGCCCAGCACCCGCACTTCCATCAGGCTCTTACAACCTCCGGTCCCGGTAAGGGTCCAATCTTAGCGGATTATTACCGTTGTAGTCTCGGGACGCGGTTCAAAGTTCACTGTCCCACACCCAAATGTGGCGCCGCCCCTTTGTAGCACGCCATTTTGGTTCTGACCAGCTCAGCGGGGCTGGCACCAGAGCGAGCGCACACTTACGTCACGGCCGTGCTGTGAGAGAGTCTGCGTTTACCCTGGGGCTGCCAGGGACCCGGAGCGCTATTAATCGCTATTAATATAGAGACATTGCCCACGACGGTTTGTGATTTTCCTCCCGAAAAGATACTTCCCCAGTCAAGAACGCTTCATTGATTCTGGCGCTTGTGCGAACATGCGCACTGGACAAGGTCTCATTCCGTTATGAACAGTATACTCACCGCAGTCACGGTCGTTCTCTATCTCTCCGGGGCAGCTTTGCTCCTGCGGCGCATCGCTCGCGGATTCTCGGTCACCGATACATCCAAGTACCTGCCCATCGGCCTGGGTCTGGCGGGGATCGTACTCCACGGGGTTCTGCTGTACTCCGGGATCGTGGCCGAGAGCGGGCTGAACCTCACTTTCTTCAATGCCTTATCACTGACTGCGTGGCTCATCGCACTCATCGTCCTGCTCTCCGGTCTCACACAACCCGTTGAGAATCTGGCGATCGCCATTTTGCCGATCGCGACCCTCATCCTCCTTCTGGATGTCGCCATCGGCGCCCCTCCGGTGGTGACGGAGGCCTCGGCGGGGCTGAAGGGACACATTCTGCTCTCCATTCTCTCCTACAGCCTGCTTGCCATTGCGGCCTTGCAGGCGGGCTTGCTGGCGATCCAGGATCGGCACCTGCGCAACCGCCACCCCGGCGGATTCATTCGTGCACTCCCCCCCCTGGAGACCATGGAGACGCTGCTGTTCCAGATGATCGGCACCGGCTATATCCTGCTCAGCCTGGCCCTGATCAGCGGAGCCCACTTCGTCGAGAACCTCTACACACAGCACCTCGTCCACAAGACAGTACTCTCGATCGCGGCTTGGGTGGTATTCGCCATCCTGCTGTGGGGCCGCCTGCAGTTCGGCTGGCGAGGACGGGTGGCGATCCGCTGGACGCTGACGGGATTTGGGGCCCTCATGCTGGCCTACTTCGGCAGCAAGCTGGTGCTGGAGTTGGTCCTCGCGCGGTAGCCCGGAACTTGGGAGCCGGCCCGCAAGGGGGAGGATACTCCGCGGAATCGGGGGGGGGCGGAGGTGGTAACGAACACCCCGGAGCAAGTGAAGGAGAGGCGCTCTCTGTCCGGAGGCCAGGGTAAACGCATACTTACTCAAGAGCGATGTAAGTCCTTGACAAGCCAGGCCCCAGCACATAGAAATTAAGCGGTTTTTCCGATGGCCACAGAGGCACCATTTTTTTGCAAAGCGATATCCCCATAGGCGTCCTGTTGGGCGTCCTTCTCTTCCTGATTCTCCTCTCCGCATTCTTCTCCGGTTCGGAAACAGGGCTCATCAGCCTCAATCGCTATCGCCTTCGCCATCTGGCAAAGGACGGCCACCCCGGCGCGGTGAGGGCAGCCCGGCTACTGGAGCGCCCGGACCGGCTGATCGGCATCATTCTGCTCGGCAACAACTTCGTGAACATCCTCGCCTCGGCCATCGCCACGCTGCTGGCGGTTCGACTGCTGGGCGAGGCCGGCGTCTGGGTCGCCACCGGGGTGTTGACGGTGGTCATCCTGCTGTTCGCCGAGGTTGCGCCGAAGACCGTCGCAGCGATGCACCCGGAGCGCATCGCCTACCCTGCCAGCTACGTGCTCGAGCCGCTGCTCAGGATCTTCTATCCCATCGTCTGGGTCATCAACGCGGTGGCCAACGGACTCCTGCGGCTATTGGGGATCCGCACCGACGCAGGGTTTTCCCAGCACCTCAGCAGCGAGGAGTTGCGCACGGTGGTGAACGAGGCGGGCAGCCTGATCCCCCAGACCCACCAGAACATGCTGCTCCGAATCCTCGACCTGGAGAAGGTGACGGTCGAGGACATCATGGTGCCTCGAAACGAAATCGCCGGCATCGATCTCGATGACGACTGGGCGACCATCCTGGACCAGCTAAGCACCAGCCAGCACACCCGCCTGCCCGTCTATCAGGGCAACATCGACAACGTCATCGGGTTCATTCACCTGCGCAACTTTCTCGCTATGCAGCGACGTCAGGAGATCACCAAAGACTCCTTGCGGCAACTCATCCGCGAGGCCTACTTCATTCCGGAGGGAACCCCATTGCATACCCAGCTGCTCAACTTTCAGCAGCAGCGGCGCCGGCTGGGATTCGTGGTGGACGAGTACGGGGATATTCGGGGGCTTGTCACCCTGGACGACATCCTCGAAGAGATCGTGGGTGAGTTCACCACCGACCCTGCCGCCCGCATGCGTGAAATCCACCCCCAGGAGGACGGGACCTACCTGGTGGACGGCAGCGCCAACATCCGGGAATTGAACCGCATCATGAAGTGGGACCTTCCCGTGGATGGACCAAAGACGATCAACGGCCTGGTGATTGAGTACCTTGAGACCATACCAGCCAGCGGCACCAGCATCATGATCGCCGGCTATCCCATAGAGATCGTCCAGACCACCGGCAACGCGATCAAGACCGTGCGCATCGACCCCGAATTCCATCTGGCAGAAAAAAGTTGATTTTGCGCCGGGAGTAGTGATGCGCCCGGGGTGAGCGCGCACTTACGTCACGGCCGTGCTGTAAGCCATGTGAGCCCTTGAAAGCAGGTACGCTGTGAATACGACCAACATGGGATGTCGCGAGTGAAGATTATGCAGGAGCAATCATCTTCCATCCGTGTACGCTCGATGGCCAAGGCCGCTTCGGGCCTCCTGCCCTCCCGCGGCATAAGTGCGTCCTTGCACCCATCCATGCGGCCGTCGACCTGCTTTCAAACCCTTACGTCGCTCTCGGCAAGTACGGTTTACCCTGGTGGTGCACCTGCCGCCACAGATCTGTACAATGTTCGACGGCGTCGCACTATAATGGCCCGGCAAATCAATACCCTGGAGTAACTCGTTGTCAAAGCTGACCCTGTCATTCAAGGGAAAGGTGCTCAAGGTTTTCCCCCTGAAAGAGGGAGAGTCATTCATTGGCAGCGATCCCGGTTGCGAAATCCACATCGACAGCCTGGCCGTCCAGGCCCGCCATGCCCGCGTTTCAACCCACGGCGAGACGAGCATCTTGCGGGACCTTGGCACCGCCGAAGGTACTTACGTCAACAATAATCGCGTCCAGGAGCATACGCTCAAGGACGATGACCTCATCCGGGTGGGCAAACACACCCTGACATTCACCTTCGAACCGCCGATCCAGAGCGCCGAGGTCGCCGAAGCACCGCTGGAGGACGAACCCCCGCCGATCCTGGCTGCGACCAAAAAGACCGCGTGGCTCCAGATTCTCACGGGCCAGAATGTGGGCAAGACCATCAGCCTCAGTCGCAGCCTGACCAATCTGGGCAAGCCGGGAGTACAGACTGCCGTGATCGTGCGGCGCAACGACGGCTTCTTCCTCTCACACCTGGAGGGAGAGGTCCCACCCACGGTGGACGGCATCTCCATCGGGGACCACAGCTGGCAACTGGAGGATGGCCAAACCATCCAAATCGGCAACGTCAGGATGCAGTTCTACCTACAATAAGGCCATGTCAACCACTGCCGGAGCAGAGAGACGTCGCTTTTCCCGTATCCGCATGGGCGGTTCCGTGCGCCTGAACTGTGGAGCTCGGCTGTTTCCGGCGGAACTGCTGGACATCTCACTCAAAGGCGCCTTGATCAGCCGCCCCTCTCAATGGACCTCTTCCGATCAGACCTGCCGTTTGGAATTCCTGCTTGGCGATGGCGCAATCGCCATCCTGATGGACGGCCACATCGCCCATGAGGAGGCGAGCCGCCTGGGGTTCCGCTGTGAGCATATCGACTTGGAGAGCATCAGCCACCTCAAACGCCTGGTGGAGCTGAATCTGGGCGATACCGATCTGCTGGAGCGGGAGCTTGAGGAGTTGAGTCGGGGGGAAGGGTAGCTGGTTGCTGCTAGTTGCTGGTTGCTGGTTGCTGGTTGCTGGTTGCTGGTTGCTGGTTGCTGGTTGGTTGCTGGTTGGTTGCTGGTTGCTGGTTGCTGGTTGCTGGTTGCTGGTTGCTGGTTGCTGGTTGCTGGTTGCTGGTTGCTGGTTGCTGGTTGCTGGTTGCTGGTTACTGGTTGCTGGTTGCTGGTTGCTGATTGCTGATGATCTCGGGTAACTACTCACCCCCATCCGTCATTCCCGCGAAGGCGGGAATCCAGTGCTGGACTTCAGAGGGCCAAGGGTATTGGGCTGGGTGCCTTATGGATTCCCGCCTTCGCGGGAATGACGAACAGTACAAGTAGCGAGGATCGAGTGCGTTGAGTCTGCTTCCGAATCTTACTATTTGCATAAGCGGGAGGCAGTCAGGGGGCGAGTAGTTACGATCTCGGTTCGGAAATCGGGGTGCAAGCTCGTTGCTCACGTTGCCACGCGGCGCGGAGCAAACCACTTCCGACCACCAACGACTGGCGGCCAAGGTCAGCGCAGCGCATCAACCGCCTCGGACAACCGATTGACGCCCGTGATCTCCATCCCCTCGATGGGGCGCTTGGGTCGATTGGCGGCCGGGACGATGGCCCGTTTGTAGCCGTGCTTGGCGGCTTCCTTGAGTCGCTCCTGACCGTTCGGCACCGGGCGGATCTCCCCCGCCAGCCCCACCTCGCCAAAGGCAATCAACCCCTCCGGCAGCGGGCGATTGCGCATACTGGAGAGCACCGAGAGGAGCAGCGGAAGGTCTGCAGCGGTTTCAGTGAGGCGGACCCCCCCCACCACGTTGACGAACACATCCTGGTCGTACGTAGCGATGCCGCCGTGGCGATGCAGCACGGCAAGGAGCATGGCGAGGCGATTCTGCTCCAGCCCCACCGTCACGCGGCGCGGATTGCTCAGGTGGCTCTCGTCCACCAGCGCCTGCACTTCCACCAACATTGGGCGGCTCCCCTCGAGGGTCACCATCACCACACTGCCCGGGACCTCCTCGCTATGGCGGGAGAGGAAAATGGCCGAGGGGTTGATCACCTCTTTTAGGCCCGCCTCCGTCATGGCGAACACCCCAAGCTCGTTGACGGCTCCGAAGCGGTTCTTGAAGGCGCGCACCACCCGAAAGCGGCTGCTGCTGTCGCCCTCGAAATAGAGGACGGTATCGACCATGTGCTCCAGTACCCGCGGCCCCGCAAGCTGCCCCTCCTTGGTGACGTGCCCCACCAGAAAGAGCGCGGTCCCACTCTGTTTGGCGTAGCGCACCAGCTGTGCAGCGCTCTCCCGTACCTGAGCCACCGATCCGGGGGCCGACTGGAGTGCTTCGGTGTACACGGTCTGGATGGAATCAACCACCAGGACCTGCGGTCGCTCCCTGCTGGCGGCGGCAAGAATACCCTCCACCCGGGTTTCAGCAGCGAGTCGCAACTGCGCAAGGGGTAAACTCAGGCGGTGGGCGCGCAGACTCACCTGCTGGGGGGATTCCTCTCCGGTGACATAGAGACTTGCACACCCCTCGCCCAAGGCCGCAAGGGTCTGCAGCAGCAGGGTCGATTTGCCGATGCCGGGGTCGCCGCCGATGAGCACGACCGACCCCGGCACCAGTCCGCCGCCAAGGACGCGATCAAACTCCCCGATGCCAGTGGGCGTACGGCGCACATCGTCGGGGACCACATCCACCAACGCCTGGACATCGCCGCCACTGGTCCCTGCGTAGCCGCCGAAACGCCCCCCCTTGGGGGGCGGGGCGGGGGCCAGCTCCACAAGGGTGTTCCAGGCCCCGCAGTCGGGACACTGCCCTGCCCACTTCGGAGAGTGGCCGCCGCACTCGGTGCAGCTGTAGCTGATCTTTCCTTTCGCCAACGTGGGTTCTACCGTGAGCTATTGAAGTGGTGCGACGTTGCACGGTTGCCGCGAAACCTCCGCCCCTGTAACCGTCTACCTCACCGTTCTGGGCGGAAGCGTCCCGGGAAGAGTGCCTGCAGGCAGTGGAGCGTGGTGGCATTCACCGGGAGCGTGTCCAATGCCTCGAACGGAACCCAGCCGGCCGCACGGGCATCGTCGCCCGCGTCCGGCTCCCCTCCGAGGTACTCCCCGGCCACATCGAGCACCACATAGTGGTATAGGGGCTCACCCTGCGCATCACGCTCCAGAAGCTCAAACGTATACAGGACCTCCCCGGCGCGAATGACCACTCCCGTCTCTTCGAGGATCTCCCGCTCGGCGGCCACGGCCAGGGTTTCACCCCACTGCACGCCGCCCCCCGGGATCGCCCACTCCCCGGCGTAGGGGGGCCGATCCCTTTGTACCAACAAAATCGCGTCATCGCGCACCACGATCGCCCCCACCCCCACCCGGGGTGAGCGTTCAGCCATGGCGGGTGGTCCTCCGCGCGGCGAAGCCCGGCTCCCGGGCCACGTCGTCCCGGATCTCACCCGCCTCGCAGCTCACGCGTTGGGTGATACCGCACAGCAACTCATAGGGGATGGTCTGGGCACATTCGGCGATCTCCTCTACCGGAAGCCCCTCGCCCCAGAGCACGGCGGGGTCCCCCGGCTTTGCCTGGGGCTGGCTGCGCAGGTCCACCGTGATCATGTCCATGGAAACCCGTCCCACCAAGGGCACGCGCCGGCCGTTCAGCAGTACTGGGGTCCCCTGACGGGCATGGCGGGGATAGCCGTCACCGTAACCGATGGCGATCACTCCCACGGGCATATCTTCGGGACAAACCCATGCCCCCCCATAGCCCACCATCTCACCCCGCCGGGTATGATTGACGGCAATGAGCTCGGCATGAAGGGTCATCACCGGCTTCAGGTCATGCTCCACGGCTCGGCCCCCCAGAAAGGGCGAAACACCGTAGAGCATAATTCCCGGGCGCACCCAATCGGCGTGAGTCTCCGGCCAGCCAAGCAGGCCTGCGGAGTTGGCGATGGCCCGCTCCCCCGGCAGGCCGGCCACGGCGGCGTCGAAGCGCCGTACCTGCTGCAGTGTCGCCGGATCGTCCAGGTCATCGGCGTTGGCCAGGTGCGTCATAAACCCGGTGATCTCCACCCCTGGGCAACTCTGCAGTCGGCGCACTGCCTCTTGGATGCGCTCCGGTGCAAACCCGAGCCGGTGCATGCCACTGTCCACCTTGAGCCACACCCGAAGCCGGGATGCCGACGTACGTCGCTCGACCGCCCTGAGTTGAGCGTCGTGGTGAATGATCGTGTCCAGTCGGCTCCGGGCGATGGCGGGGAGTTCGTCGGCGTGAAAGAACCCCTCCAGCAGAGTGATCGGGGCAGTGATCCCCGCCTCCCGGAGCTGAAGCGCCTCGTTGATACACGCCACCCCAAGGGCATCGGCCCCCCCCAGTGCCTGGGCCATGCGCACCGAGCCGTGGCCATAGCCGTTGGCCTTGATGGCCGCCATGATCCGCGCCTCGCCGACAACCGCCCGGGCCACGGCCAGGTTGGAGCGCAGCGCCTCCAGGTTGATCGTCACCCGGGTGGCGCGGCCGAAAGGGTGCGGGCTCGAGCTCATCCGAAAGGCTCTTCGCTGTACGTCCCGGGTGCCAGATTGTCGAAACGCGTAAACCGCCCCTGGAACGCCAGTCGGACGGAGCCGATGGGGCCGTTACGCTGCTTGCCAATGATGATTTCGGCCACCCCTTTGTCGGGACTGTCTTCGTTGTACACCTCGTCGCGGTAGATGAAGATGATCACGTCGGCATCCTGCTCGATGGCACCGGATTCGCGCAGATCCGACATCACCGGTCGCTTGTTGGGGCGCTGCTCCAGGCTCCGGTTCAACTGCGACAGGGCGATCACCGGGCAGTGCAACTCCTTGGCCAGCGCCTTCAACGAACGGGATATCTCCGAGATCTCGGCGGTTCGGTTCTCCCTGATACCGGGGACCTGCATGAGCTGCAGGTAATCGATGACGATGAGACCGAGACCGCCATGCTCCCGGCTCAACCGCCGCGCCCGCGCCCGCAACTCGGTCGGGCTGAGGGCGGGTGTATCGTCGACGAAGATCTTGGTCTCGGCGAGAATCCCCACGGTGGAGGTAAGGCGCGGCCAGTCGTCGTCCTCCAGCTTGCCGCTTCGCAAGCGGTGCTGGTCGATGCGCCCCAGGGAGGAGATGAGTCGCATGGCGAGCTGCTCGCCGGGCATTTCCATGGAAAACACCGCCACGGGAACGCCCCCCTTGATGGCCGCCGCTTCCGCCAGGTTCATGGCGAAGGTGGTCTTGCCCATGGAGGGACGGCCGGCAACGATGATGAGATCCGACGGCTGCAGGCCCGAAGTCTTGGCGTCGAAATCGATGTAGCCGGTCGGCACCCCGGTGATGGCCTGATCCTGCTGGAACAATTGGTCGATGCGATCCACCGCCTTGACCAGCAGGTCCTTCATCCCGACGAACCCACCGCGATTACGGGCGCTATTGTCGGCGATCTCGTAGACTTTGCGCTCGGCCTCGTCCAGCAGTTCATGGATGGGCCGTCCCTCGGGATGGAACGCGCTGTCCGCGATGTCGTTGGCAACTCGGATCAACTGGCGCAGTACCGAGCGCTCGCGGACGATATTGGCATAGGCCTTTATGTTGGCAGCGCTGGGGGTGTTGTTGGCCACCGCACCCAGATAGGCGATCCCGCCCACCGTCTCGAGTTCATCGTTCTTGTCGAGGGTTCCGGCCAGGGTCACCGCATCGAAGGGATTGCCCTCCTCCGCCAGACGGCGGATGGCACGGAAGATGTGGCGATGATCGCGACGGTAGAAGTCGTCTTCCGAGACCAGGTCGCCGACTTTGTCCCAGGCGCCGTTATCGAGCAGCAGACCACCGAGGACGGCCTGTTCGGCCTCCACCGAGTGGGGTACGACCTTCAGGGCTTCTTCGGCTGGATCACGGGCGAGCGCCATTTCGGACATGAGTCGGAATCGCCTGTTCTTGGAAAGACCGGAGCAATGGGGAAAGGGAAGAGCATGCCGAAAAGCGCCCCCTGCGAAAAGAGCGCAAAATTCGTGCCGCGCCCCCGGCATGGGGGCACGGCACCAAGCTGTTATTCAGCTACGACGTTGACCGTCAGTGACTGAACGACATCATTGTGCAACTGCATCTCGATGGTGTGTTCACCGGTGTGACGAATGCTGCCCTCAGGCATTTTCACTTCGCGCTTGTCGGCTTCCACGCCCGCGGCCTGCAACGCATCAACGACATCGGAGGGGCCGATGGAACCGAACAACTTGCCTTCCTCGCCGGCCACGGCCGCGACGGTCACGCTGCCCAGGTTGGCGATCTGCTCCGCACGCTGCCTGGCCGCCGCCAGCGCCTCAGCCGCCTTGGCCTCCAGCTCCGCACGACGCGCCTCGAAGGCCGCCACGTTGTCGGCCGTGGCCATCACCGCCACGCCCTTGGGGATGAGGAAGTTCCGGCCATAACCGGAGCGCACTTTGACCTTATCGCCCAAATTGCCCAGGGTGGGCACCTTCTCCAACAGAATGACTTCCATCTTCAATACCTCGATATTTTGCCCAGTCGGCCGCCGGGACTTGCGCCCGGCGTGCCGGATCTATTCAGCTTTCTTCGCGAAGAACGCACGAAAATCGAACCAGCTGTCTGCAAAGCCCGCAACCGCCAACGTAACCGCCGTCTGCGGGAGTGCAATCAGCAACAGCGCGTACAACCCAATCAGCCAGCCTTTGTGGGCCCCCGCCGACGCCACCAGCCCGTGACTCACTGCTAACCCCTGGAGGAGGTACAGCAAGCCGAGCACCATCAGAAGGTCTGTCGCCACCGCCGAAAGTGCCCCGTGGGTGGAAAAGGCCACCGCGAACACCCCCGCAGTGATCACACCCACCGCCTTGCCCAGCCGCAACCCGTGGAACTCTTGGCGAAATCCGCCGGGATTGTACAGCAGAGCCTGCCACCAACGAGCGATGAACAGGCACCCGAGCAGGCTCAAGGTCAGCGCGGACGCAACAACGCCGGTCATCAGCTGGGCCAACTGCGAAACCGATTCCCCACCTTCGGCACCTGCCCCACTCAGCGTCTCGCGGAAGAGCTCCTCCCACCAAGCCGCAGGCTCCGGGGTCACGAAATGGATGGCAACCAGCAACATGCCCCCAAAGACCCCTGCCAGCCGCACGCTGTGGTCGAGCCGGGCTGAGCGGCGCAGGCTCACCGACAACGCCCAGACCGGCAGCCAGAGAGCCACCGCGTAGGCCAGACCGGCAGCGGGTTGACCCATGATCAGGAAAGAGAGCAGGCTCATCGCCAACGTCGCCCCCCCGATCACCGCCAATCCCTGCCATGGCCCCACTCGCAGGGTCACCAGACCGGCCGCGCCCCCACTGAGATAACTCAGCGGGGGCAGAAGCAGCGACAGCACCGCCGCTACCGACGTCACTGCCACCGCCTGCATGCGGCCGCGCATGATGTAGGCTGCCAGAAATCGCATCGTTTCGCGCTCCAGCCCTGCTCAGGCCAGCGATCAGTGCGAATCGGTGTACGGCAGCAGGGCCAGGAAACGGGCCCGCTTGATCGCGGTTGCCAACTGGCGCTGGTATTTCGCCTTGGTACCGGTGATCCGGCTGGGAACGATTTTGCCGCTCTCGGTGATGTAGTTCTTGAGGGTGGCGAGATCCTTGTAGTCGATCTCTTTCACGCCTTCGGCCGTGAAACGGCAAAACTTCTTACGTCTGAAATAACGAGCCATGTCTGTCTCCAAAAACGAACGATTCAGGTTGCGGGCCCAACGTCTTCCACACGAATTTCCCGGGCATGCACGACCAGTCGAGTGCTGCGACTGCTTGCGCGACTGAGAAATCCATCCACACGAACCCGGCAGTCACTCTCGAGTTGCGCCAGGGCAGGCTGCAATTCCGCCCCGGTGACCAGCACTTCGACCTGGCACTGGGCGGTGCGGCACATGCCGGCCTCGACCTGCTGGGATTCGTGCCTAAGCGTGAACCGACTGATCGGTATTCCCGCCGGGGTGAAGCGGGTCTCGGGGGGATCGCCCACCCTGCCCGTGATCACCACGCGATTTTCCACGCGACCGCCTTATTCGGCGGAAGCCTCCTCAGCGCCCTTCTCCTCAGATCTCTCGTCGGAACCACGGCTCTCGGAACGGGACTCCTCGCGCCCTTCCTCTCGGCCTTCGCGGCTCTTGGCCAGCGGCGAAGGCTCGGTGACCGCCTCTTTCGTGGTGAGCACCAGGTTGCGGATGACGGCGTCGTTGAAGCGGAACGCGGACTCCAGTTCAGCCATGGTCTCGGCGGTGCACTCGACGTTCATCAGGACGTAGTGCGCCTTGTGGATCTTGGCGATGGGGTAGGCCAGCTGACGACGGCCCCAGTCCTCCAGGCGGTGGATCTGGCCGCCGTTGGACTCGATGGTCGAGCGGTAACGCTCGATCATGGCGGGAACTTGCTCGCTCTGGTCGGGGTGGACCAGAAACACGACTTCGTAATGCCTCATTTGTCGCTCCTTTCGGATTGCGCAGCCTTAAGCTGAGGACCTAAGGCAAGGAGTGGAAAGAACGGGCGCAAGCGCCCGGCGAAAACGGCTAATTGTAGAGGAGCAGGTGGGGCAGTGCAATGGCGTTCAGGTTCGGCGCAGGGTACACGCATACTCACCCAAGAGCGATGTAAGTCCTTGAAAGCAGGTCGACGGCCGCATGGATTGGTGCAAGGACGCACTTATGCCGCGGGAGGGCAGGGATGCCCGAAGCGGCTGCGGCCGTCGAGCGTACAGGGATGGAAGATGATTGCTCCTGCATAATCTTC
>JAWLHA010000092.1:0-13821 GCA_041690535.1 Gammaproteobacteria bacterium
CCGCTTCGGGCATCCTGCCCTCTCGCGGCATAAGTGCGTCCTTGCACCCATCCATGCGGCCGACGACCTGCTTTCAAGGACTTACGTCGCTCTTGGGTAAGTATGCGTTCACCCTGCGCCGAGATGATGGAAGAGCAGGCGCGCTCTGCCGCGCCTCCCTCCCGTGTAGCTGTGTCAATGGCGAGTATGCGGGTCCAGGATTTCGTTTCACCGCATCCGGGCTACTCTGCCAGAGGCCCCGGGGCAGCCGTCGCCCGGGTGGGGCGCCAGCGCAATCCGGGGCGAGGTGTGACAGTGCCCGAAGGAGGGCCTCTCACCCCCGTTCCCCTCGGTGAGAAAACCGTTATTTCAGTCGTCGCACCATTTCTCCAGCTCCAGTCCCAAACGGGCCAACTCCGCCTTGACCCGGTGGGAGTATTTCGCATATTCGCCTTTGCAGAGCATATCCCTCGCCTGCTCCGGCTGGCCCCTGTCAACCGCACGGATGACATCTCCCGCACAACGGTGGAACTCGCCATGGATCTCCTTGAGGCTGGAGAACTTCGGGTGCGAGCCGTATGTGGCCCCACCGTGGCCGTAGATCCACTTGCCCAGCAGGCAGAGGTCGTCCCTGCACACCTGATCGGCATCCAGAGACTCCTCGCCGGTGCCGGCGATGTAGGCCTCCAGCCGCACCTTCCAACGCACGTGGGCCTCGATGGCCGACATGAAGTCGAGCTCTCCCCCACAGACAGCTTCCGTCACCGTGGTATTTTTCGTCACTCTCTCCTCCTAGCGCCTACTATTTCCCTGATCAAGTAAAGCCCGTGCTCGCTGGGTCGTCAAAGCGGTGGCCCCAGGTAACGCATACTGACGTCACGGCCGTGCCGTGAGCGATGTAAGGTCCTTGAAAGCAGGTACGCTGTCAATACGACCGACATGGATGTCGGGAGTGAAGATTATGCAGGAGCAATCATCTTCCGACCGACATGGATGTCGGGAGTGAAGATTATGCAGGAGCAATCATCTTCCGACCGACATGGATGTCGGAAGTGGAGATTACGCAGGAGCAATCATCTTCCGTCCCTGTACGCGCGACGGCCGCGGCCGCTTCGGGCATCCTGCCCTCCCGCGGCATAAGTGCATTCTTGCACCCATCCATGCGGCCGACGATCCTTCTTTCAAGGACTTCTATTCGTTTACCCTGACATGGCCACAAACGTCCACACGGCAGCAGTTCTCACCAACATGCCTCCGGGGGAGCCTTCCGGCAAGCTACAGAATAGGGGAGTTGCACCCAGGCTCGTCGGCAGCGGGCCGTCATGCAACGCCGCCCGGCACGGGGATGCATTATTCGAGGGACGAGGGACAGGGAGGTGTCGCTTCGCGACTGTCTTGATTCAAACAGTGCGCGCGGCGCCTCCCCCCTCGTTACTAGTCACTTGCCACTCGTTACTGTGTCAGGCCCCAGGGTGAACGCATACTCACCCAAAAGCGACGTAAGTCCTTGAAAGCAGGTCGAAGGCCGCATGGACGCGGCCGTCGAGCGTACATGGATGTATTCACAGCGGACCTGCTTTCAAGGACTTACGTCGCTCACAGCACAACCATGACGTTAGTATGCGTTCACCCTGTGTCAGGCCCCGTCTGAGGCGGTTACTGGTGGCCTGAACCGTTACAATGCGGTTTCCCTCAGCCGCCCTCTGGCCTACACTCCGCGCCGACGCCCCACCCGACTGACCGAGGCCCCCGATGTTCGGCTATCGCCACAGCTTCCACGCCGGCAACTTCGCCGATGTCTGCAAACACGTCACCCTCACGGTACTCCTGAATGCCCTGCAGCGGAAGGAGACCCCGCTCTTCTTTCTCGATACCCACGCCGCTATCGGGCGCTATGATCTCGCCTCTGAACAGGCCCTCAAGACCGGGGAATACCACGACGGGATCGGGCGGCTGTGGGGCCTGCGGGAGGGGCCCGCGGAAGTGCTCGACTACCTGGGCGTGGTGGGGGCCTTCAACGCGGGGGAACTGCGCTGGTATCCAGGCTCCCCGCGCATCGCCCGCCACCTGCTGCGCGGGCAGGATCGCATGGCGCTCACGGAGCTGAACCGTACCGACCATGAGACCCTCAGGCAGGAGTTCGCGGGGGACCCCCAAGTGGCGGTGCATCTGCACGATGCCTACCTGGGGCTGAAGGCGTTCCTGCCCCCCAAGGAGCGGCGAGGTTTGGTGCTCATCGA
Source organism: Gammaproteobacteria bacterium (assembly GCA_041690535.1). Taxonomy (GTDB): domain Bacteria; phylum Pseudomonadota; class Gammaproteobacteria; order Thiohalomonadales; family Thiohalomonadaceae; genus JAWLHA01. The sequence continues at coordinate 2,220 of JAWLHA010000092.1, forward strand.
TCCGGCCTTCGAACAGGAGGAGGAGTACCACCGCCTGGTAGAGGGGCTGACAACCGCCCTGGGGCGCTGGCCCACCGGGATGTACGCCATCTGGTATCCCATCCTCACCCGGGGCCTGGCCGAGCGCTTCCACACCATGGTGGTGGCGACGGGGGTGCGCAAGGTGCTGCGGGTGGAGCTGACGGTGCGCCCGCCGGTGGAGCGTCACCGCCTCAACGGCTCCGGCCTGCTCATCATCAACCCGCCCTGGCAGCTGGATCAGCGCCTAACCGAGGTCTTCGACTGGCTGCGGGAGCGGCTGGAGGAGCCCGGGCAAGGGGGAAGCCGGGTGGACTGGCTGGTGCCGGAATAGGAGGGGATCACGATGGACTTCGTCAACGCGCTTGGTCTGACCGCCGGGAGCCTGACCACCCTGGCCTTTGTCCCGCAGGTGCTGAAGACCTGGCGCAGCAAGTCCGGGGAGGATATCTCCGCGGTCACCTTCCTGCTGTTCAGCGCCGGGGTGCTTCTGTGGCTGATCTATGGGCTGACCCTGGGGGCCTTGCCCATCATCCTGGCCAATGCGGTGACCTTCGTCCTGGCACTGCTGGTGTTGTTCCTGAAGTATCGCTACCGCAGCAAGAAACCGCGATAGCCCGAATGCAGCAAAGCACTATCCGGGGGGCGGCCGCTGCGCATCCCGGATTACGCTCCGCCCCATCCGACGACGGGCCGCCAGCCGATCCCTGGCTCTTGGGATCAGTCCGACAGCCCCCCCACCGGCGCCACCTTCAACACCTCCTCCAGCGTCGTCAGCCCCGCGGCGACCTTCTGTGCCCCATTGAGGCGCAGAGGCTTCATTCCCTCCTTGTAGGCCTCCCGGCGCAGCTGGCCCATATCGCAATCGGCGGTCACGAGTTTCTTGATCCCGTCCGAGAGGGTCAACAGCTCGTAGATCCCCCCACGCCCCAGAAACCCGGTCTGCCGGCACTCCAGGCACCCCACCGCCCGATAGACCTGAGCAGGGGCTTGGGCCCGCCACGGGCTGACCAGGGTATGCCAAAGGTCGTGGTCAAGGGCTGCCCGCTCCTTGCAGTGGGGGCAGAGGGTGCGCACCAGCCGCTGTCCCAGCACTCCGAGCACGGTGGCCTTGATGAGGTAGGCCGGCACCCCGATCTCCAGCAGGCGGGTGATGGCGCCGGGGGCGTCGTTGGTGTGCAGGGTGGAGAAGACCAGATGGCCGGTGAGCGCGGCCTGGACGGCCATCTCGGCGGTCTCGCGATCGCGGATCTCCCCCACCATGATGATGTCCGGGTCCTGACGCAGCAGGGTGCGGATGCCACTGGCAAAGTCCAGACCGATGTTGTGCTGCACCTGCATCTGGTTGAACGCCGGCTCGATGAGTTCGATGGGGTCCTCCACCGTGCAGAGGTTCACTTCGGGGCGCGCCAGCGCCTTCAGGGTGGAGTAGAGGGTGGTGGTCTTGCCCGAGCCGGTGGGTCCGGTCACCAGGATGATGCCGTTGGGCTCCTGGATGAGGCGGCGCCACTGCTCGGTCTCCCCCCGGCTGAAGCCGAGGGCTTCGTAGTCCTTGATGAGTACCTCCGGATCGAAGATGCGCATCACCAGCTTCTCGCCAAAGGCGGTGGGCATGGTGGAGAGGCGCAGTTCGATCTCCTTGCCCTGGGGGGTGCGGGTCTTGAGCCGTCCGTCCTGGGGCCGGCGCTTTTCCGACACGTCCATGCGCCCAAGGATCTTGATGCGGCTGGCCACCGCCGCCATCACCGAGCCAGGGATCTGATAGACCAGATGCATCACCCCGTCGATGCGAAAACGGATGTTGGCCTGATCGCGCCGCGGCTCCAGATGGATGTCGCTGGCCCGCTGGGAGAAGGCATACTGCAACAACCAATCCACGATGTTGACCACGTGCTGGTCGTTGGCCTCTAACTTCCCGGCCCGCCCCAGCTCCATCAGCTGCTCGAGGTTCTGCACTCCCGGGGTGGTCTGATGCCTCTCCTCATCGGCCGCGCCACGCACCGAACGGGCCAGGCTGTAGAACTCCACCAGGTAGCGCGAGATCTCCTCGGGACTGGCGATCACCCGCGTGATGCGCTTGTGGAGAATACGCGAGAGCTCCCCCTCCCACTCGCTCACGTACGGATCGGCCGTGGCGATCACCACCTCGGTGGGGTGCACCTCCACCGCCAGGATGTTGAAGCGGCGGGCATAGGCGTAGGCCATCACCGCGGTCACCGCCGAGACGTCGATCTTGAGGGGATCGATGCGGTAGTAGCGCATGCCGGCCCGCCGTGCGAGCCACTCCGAGAGGGTGTCCAGGTCGAGCAGTTCCCCCGATTGGGCGTTCGCCCAGCGGTGCTCGGCGATGAGGGCCAGCGGGTGCTGACCCCGAGCGCTCTGCTCGGCCACCGCGCCGAGGGTGCGCGCCTTCTCCGACTCCACCAGCCCATCCTCCACCAACTGCTCGAGGATGGTCACAAGGGAGAGCTTCGAAGCGGGGGTGCGGGTGAATTCCGGCATTTCGGTGCGCTGGCATGAGGAAGCGTCAGGTTACCACCGGCCCCGAGGGCATTTGAAGCGCCCTGCACGGCGAAAGGTCCGGACACGCTGTCCGCCGGACCTTCTCGAGTTGTATTCTCGCCAAGAAAATCTCTGACCTGGGGATGGGGTCTAACCACAAGAACCCACCGGTCGAGCGACGCGACAATCCGGAGTTGCCTTGAATACGGAGCTGTTCACCCCTCCCACCCGACAGTGGTTCAATGCGAACTTCGCCGCCCCCACCGCTGCCCAAACCCGCGGTTGGCCGGTGATCGCCGCGGGCCGTCACACCCTCATCACGGCCCCCACCGGCAGCGGCAAGACCCTGGCGGCCTTTCTCTGGGCCATCGACCGCTGCGCCCAACTGCCCATGGACGCCTCCCCGGGGGTGCGGGTGCTCTACATCTCCCCCCTCAAGGCGCTGGTCAACGATGTGGAGCGCAACCTGCGCGCCCCCCTGGCGGGGATCCTGCGCACCGGCGAGAGGCTCGGCACGCCCCTTCGGCCCCTGCGGACCGATGTGCGCACCGGCGATACCCCCTCCCAGGCACGGCGGGCCCAGCTGAAGTCCCCCGGCGAGATCCTGGTGACCACGCCCGAATCCCTCTTCCTGCTGCTGGGCTCCAAGGCGCGGGAGACCCTGCGCACCGTCCATACGGTGATCGTGGATGAGGTGCATGCGCTGCTGCCCACCAAGCGGGGGGTCCATCTGGCCCTGACGCTGGAGCGGCTGGCCGAGTTGTGCGAGGCCGACCCCCAACGCATCGGCCTCTCCGCCACCGTCCGCCCCCTGGAGGAGGCCGCCGGATTCCTGGGGGGCGACCGCCCGGTGGAGGTGGTGGATGCCCACGCCCCGCCCCGCCTGGACCTGCGCATCACCGTACCGGTGCCCGACATGGAGAGGGTCTCCCCGCCCCCCGAACCGCGCGGAGGCAACCTGCTGGCCGAGCGGGAGAAGCAGCCGCCCCTGCCCGCCGAGCGGGGGATCTGGGCGGCCGTCTACCCCGCCCTCACCGAGGCCATTCTCGCCCACCACTCCACCCTGGTGTTCGTCAACAGCCGCGGCCTATGCGAGCGGCTCACCACCCGCATCAACGAGCTGGCCAACGAGGAGCTGGTGCGTGCCCACCACGGGAGCGTCTCCCACGAACGGCGGGCGGAGATCGAGGAGGCACTCAAACGGGGCGCGGTGCGGGGCATCGTCGCCACCTCCTCCCTGGAGCTGGGGATCGACATGGGGGCGGTGGAGCAGGTGCTGCTGGTGGAGTCGCCCGGCTCGGTGGCCCGGGGATTGCAGCGGGTGGGCCGCTCCGGCCACGGCGTCGAGGAGGTGAGCATCGGGCGGATCTATCCCAAGTACCGAGGGGACCTGCTCGAGTGTGCGGTGGTGGCCCGACGCATGTTGGCGGGGGAGATCGAGGCGGTGCGCACCCCGCGCAACGCGCTGGATGTGCTGGCCCAGCAGATGGTGGCCCTCTGCCTGGAGCGCCCCCGGGAGCTGGGGGCCCTGGGCCGACTGGCGCGCCGCGCCTGGCCTTACCGAGAGCTGAGCCGTGTGGCCCTGGAGCAGGTGGCGGAGATGCTCTCCGGCGGTTACCCCTCGGGCGACTTCGCCGATCTGCGCCCCCTGCTGGCGTGGGACCGCACCGCCGGCCTGCTGAGCACCCGGCGCGGGGCGGCCATGATCTCCCGTCTCAACGTCGGCACCATCCCCGACCGGGGCAACTACGCGGTGCAGCTGGGCGCTGACGGCCCCCGCCTGGGAGAGCTGGACGAAGAGATGGTCCACGAGAGCAAAAAGGGGGACAACATCCTGCTGGGGGCGAGCACCTGGCGGGTGGAGGAGATCACCCGCGATCGGGTCATCGTCTCCCCCGCCCCCGGCGAGGCGGGGCGCCTCCCCTTCTGGCACGGTGAGGGCCCCGGCCGCCCCTTGGAGTTGGGGCGGGCTTTGGGCGCCTTGCTGCGGGAGCTGGCAAGCCTGCCCCCGAGCCGGGCGGCCCAGTGGCTGGCCCGCGAATATCCCCTGGACGAGTTCGCCGCCCGCAATCTCGCCGCCTACGTGCGCGAGCAGCGCCAGCAGACCGGCACCCTGCCCACCGATCGGGCCATCACCGTGGAGCGCTTCCGCGACGAGCTGGGGGATTGGCGCGTCTGTATCCTCACCCCCTTCGGCGCCCGCATCCACGCCCCCTGGGCGATGATCCTGCAACGCCTGCTGAGCCGCCGCGAGGGGTTCGAGGTGCAGAGCATGTACACCGACGACGGCATCGTGCTGCGCTTCGCCGACGCCGAGAGCCCACCCGCACTCGGGGATCTGCTGCCCGATCCCGACGAGGTGGAGGAGCTGCTCACCGAGCAGCTGCCCGACACCGCCCTCTTCGCCAGCCTCTTCCGCGAGAACGCCGCCCGTGCGCTGCTCATGCCCAAGCGTTCCGCCGAGGGGCGCCGCCCCCTATGGGCCCAGCGACTGAAGGCACAGCATCTTCTCGCCACCGTGCGCCGCTATCCCGCCTTCCCCATCGTTCTGGAGACCTATCGGCAGGCCCTCTCCGACATCTTCGACCTGCCCGGATTCAAGGCCCTGCTGAGGGACATTCAGGCCCGACGGGTGCGGCTGGAGGAGGTGGAGACCCGCGTCCCCTCCCCCTTTGCCCGCTCCCTGGTGTTCGCCTACGTGGCCGCCTTCATCTACGAGCAGGATGCCCCCCTGGCCGAACGCAAGGCCCAGGCGCTCACCCTCGACCGCAACCTGTTGGCCGAGCTGCTGGGCCAGGCTGAGCTGCGCGAGCTCATCGATCCCGAGGTGCTGGCGCAGCTGGAGGCGGAGCTGCAGCACCTGGCCGAGGGGCGCCGCGCCCGCGATGCGGACGAGGTGCACGATCTGCTGCGGCGCCTGGGCGACCTCAGCGAGGCCGAAGTCGCCGCCCGCAGCACCGGACCTGTGGATGCACTGAAGGCGCTCTCCCGGCAGCGGCGGGCCGCGACCATCAACATAGGGGGCGAACCCCGCTGGATCGCGGCCGAAGATGCGGGGCTGTACCGCGACGCCCTGGGGGCGGTCCCCCCTCCCGGCCTCCCCAAGCGGGATCTCGCCCCGGTGGAGGCGCCCCTGGAGGGGTTGCTGCGCCGTTATGCCCGCACCCGGGGCCCCTTCACCGCGGCGGAGGCGGCCACCCGCTTCGGCCTGCGGCCCGCCCAGGTGGAGCCCATTTTGCGGCTGCTGGAGCGCGAAGGGGTGGTGCTGTCTGGGGAGATCCGCCCGGCCGGCAATGCCCTGGAGTGGGTGGACACCGAGGTGTTGCGGCGCCTGAAGCGCCTCACCCTGGCCCGCCTGCGCCGGGAGATCGCCCCGGTGGAGGCCCGCACCCTGGGGCGATTCCTTCCCGACTGGCAGGGGGTGGGCGGAGAGAACCGCGGGCCAGAGCGGTTGCGGGAGGCCATGGTGCAGCTGGAGGGGCTCCCCCTCCCCTGGTCCACATTGGGGCAGGTGCTGCTGCCCGCCCGGGTCCCCGGCTTTCATTTCGAGGCGCTGGACCTGCTGGCCGCTACCGGTCAGGTGGTGTGGGTGGGGCGCGGCGCCCTGGGCAGTCGCGACGGACGCATCGCCCTCTACCGGCGCGAACGGGTCCACCTGCTGCTGGAGCCCGAGGCCGAGCCGGCTCTGGAGCCGCTGCATCGTGCGCTGCTCGACCACCTGGGCCGTCGGGGCGCCTGCTTCCTGCTGGAGCTGGAGCAGGCCGCCCGCCAGGCCGGGTTCGCCCCCACCGGCGCCGAACTGAGCGCCGCCCTTTGGGATCTGGTGTGGGCCGGGGGCGTCACCAACGACACCTTCGCCCCGCTGCGGGCCCTGGCCGGCGGGACCTCGGAGCGGGCCCGTCGCCGCGGGGGGCCATCGCTCACCGGGGGGCGCTGGTCGCTGGTGGCCCATCTGTTCACCCCCGCCCCCTCCCTGACGGAGCGCAGCGTGGCCCGTGCGGAGATGCTGCTGGAGCGCTACGGCGTGGTGAGCCGGGAGGCCGCCCTGGCCGAATCCCTGCCCGGCGGCTTCGGCCCGCTCTATCAGGTCCTCAGGGAGATGGAGCAGAACGGGCGGGTCCGCCGCGGCTACTTCGTGGAGGGGCTCTCGGGGGCCCAGTTTGCCCGCCCCGGGGTGGTGGAGCGGCTGCGGGGGGCCCGTCCCGGCGAGCCGCCCATGGAAGGCGACGCCACCGCCCCGGTGCGCCTGCTGGCCGCCTTGGACCCTGCCACCCCCTACGGCACCCTGCTCCCCTGGCCCCCCACCTCCGCCGAGGGGCTTCAACCCCGGCGCATCAGCGGTGCGTGGGTGGCGCTGGTCGATGGGGCGCCGGCGCTCTATGTGGGTCCCGACGGACGGCAACTGCTGACCTTCAGGGATGTCGAGCCCGACGCGCTTGATGCCGCCCTGCACGCCCTGGTCCAACTGCCTCGGGGCGGCAGACGGCGCTATTTCGTCATCCAGCGCATTGACGGGGTGCCGGCGCAGGAATCCCCCCTCAAGGAGCGGCTCCTGCGCGCGGGATTCGAGTCGGACTACAAGGGGCTGGCACCACGGCCGTAACCCCGAGTTGCACATGCCCGAAGGCGACACCATTCACAAGCTGGCCCGTATCCTCGCACCGCGTCTGACCGGCGCGGCCGTGGTGCACAGCCGCCTGCGGCACCACCAGGGAGACCCGCTCGCGGGTCGGCGGATCGTCGGCGTGGATGCCCTGGGCAAACACCTGTTCATCCGCTTCGAGGGCGGCCTCTCGCTCCGCACCCACCTGGGGTTGTACGGCAGCTGGCACGGCTACGCGCCCGCGGAGCCGTGGCAGAAGCCCGAGCGGCGCGCCTCGGTGGTGCTGGGGCTGCCCGAGGCGGTGTTCGTCTGTTTCAATGCGAGAGAGGTGCAGATTCTGAGGGAGGGCGGTGGCGTGCGCGAGCGCGAGCTCGCCAAGGTGCTCGGCCCCGATCTGCTGTCGCCGCGGCCGGATTTCGCCGCCATGGTGCGGCGGGCCCGAACAACCCTGCCGCCCGAGACCCCGTTGATGGACATGCTGCTCGATCAGCGGGTCGCGGCGGGGATCGGCAACATCTACAAATCTGAACTACTGTTCATCCTGCACCTGTTGCCGCAACGACAGCTGGAGAGCATCGGGGACGGGGTCATCGAGTCCCTCTACCGCCGTGCTTCAGCACTGCTGCGGTACAACCTGGCCAGCGGGCCGCGCACCACCCGGTTCGCTGCCGATGGCCTGGGACGGCTCTGGGTGTATGGGCGCGGCGGCGCCCCCTGCCTCATCTGTCGGCAAGCTCTCGCGGCGGCGAAATGCGGACGGGATCGGCGCGTGACCTTCTGGTGCCCCTCATGCCAAAAATGAGGGCTTGGGGGATCTGGACAGCTCGCGTAACTGGCCCGATACTTCGCCACCAAGCGGACGCAAAGGGGTCCCTCCCCGCCGCGCCCGTTGGCCGAAGATCGCTTCAGCGACGCTCACGGCCGAGGCGGGTTTGTACAACCAACTTGCTGGGGGTTTCAACAATCGTGAGTAAAGATTCGCTCTGGTTCGGCTACCTCGATGCTGGGAGCAAAAGCACCCCCGTGGTGCTGGACAATTCGCTCAACACGGCGAATCCCAAAACCCTCTACGTCTACAATGCGGCGCGGCGCGAAATCCTCGAGTACAACCGGGAGATCGTCCAGCCGAAACTGCGTGACTTGAAGCCCGGGGAGGCCCGGCCCGAGGAGTTGAAGGCCGGCTTCACCGAGGCGTTGCGGGGTTTCAGACCGCGGGGGGCCCGGGTGGTGAACCTGCCCGAGAAGGGTCGCCCCACTGCCACGAAAAAGACGGAAGAGAGCGGCTACGAGGATACGGTGAAACAGCACGTCGGAACGGCCGAAGAGGATGAGTGGTCCGGAGACGAGGAGTGAGTCACCGCTGAGGGCCGGTGCCTGCACCGGCCTTCGATTTCATTCACAGGCCGCCGCGGCGATCTCCCCAGCGCTAAGGGGCCGCCACTGCCCGGGCGCCAGATCCGGGTCCAGCACCACCCCGCCGATCCGCTCCCGATGCAGGGCGATCACCCGATTCCCCACCGCGGCAAACATCCGCTTCACCTGGTGGTATTTTCCCTCAGTGATGGTCAGGCGACATTCGCGCGCGGCAAGCGGCTCCACCACCGTAGGGCTCGTGGGCCGCTTCTCCCCTTTGAGCAGCACCCCTGCCGCAAGGACCTCCACCGCCGAATCCGTGAGGGCCTCCGCCAGCGTCACCCGATAGGTCTTGGCACACTTGCGCCGGGGCGAGCTCACCCGGTGAGACCAATCGCCATCGTCGGTGATGAGTACCAGTCCGGTGGCATCGATATCCAGCCGCCCGGCAAAATGCAGTCCCTCTTTGCCCTCCCCCTTGAGCAGCTCCAGGGCGGTGGGGTGTTCGTCATCGCGGGTGGCGCAGACGTAGCCCGTGGGTTTGTGCAGCATGAAATAGCGTGGCCCGCGCTCGGTGACCGACTGTCCCCCCATTTCCACCCGGCTGGTGCTCTGCACGTGGAAGCCGGGGTCGCGCACCGCCAGGCCGTCCACCACCACCCTGCCCGAACGAATGGCCCGCTGCGCCTCGGCGCGGCTGAGGGAGGTGGAGCTGCTGAGAAAGCGATCGAGACGCATGGCAAAGTTCACCGGCGACAGAGAAGCGCCGCACTGTGACAGATGATCTGTGACCGCGCAACGCGCGGGCACAGGGTAAACGCATACTACCCCAGAGCAATGTAAGTCCTTGAAAGCAGGTCGTCGGCCGCATGGACGCGGCCGTCGAGCGTACATGGATGTATTCACAGCGCACCTGCTTTCAAGGACTTACATCGCTCACAGCACGGCCGTGACGTAGGTATGCGTTCACCCTGCGCGCGGGCAGTCCGTTATAATCCCTCCCCATGAGATACCGCATCATTCCCGTCACGCCGTTCCAGCAGAACTGTTCGCTCATCTGGTGTGAAGCCACCGGCAAGGCTGCCCTGGTAGACCCCGGGGGCGAGGCGCACCGCCTGCTTCAGGCGGTGGCGGCCCAGGGCCTCACACTGGAGAAGATCCTGCTGACCCACGGCCACATCGATCACGTGGGGGCCACCGCAGAGATCGCGGCCGGCGAGGGAGTGCCGGTGGAGGGGCCCCAGCGGGAGGACGCCTTTTGGCTGGAGGCCCTGGCGCAGCAGGCCGCCATGTTCGGCTTCCCCAGCCCCGACCCGTTCAGCCCCGACCGCTGGCTCGAGGAGGGGGACCGGGTGAGCGTGGGCGAGGAGATACTGGAAGTCATCCACTGCCCCGGACACACCCCTGGCCACGTGGTCTTCTATCACCGGGGCGAAAAACTCGCCTTGGTCGGCGATGTGTTGTTTCACGGCTCCATCGGCCGGACCGACTTCCCGCGGGGCGACCACCGGGCCCTCATCGCCTCCATCAAGGAGAAGCTCTGGCCCCTGGGCGATGAGGTGCAGTTCATCCCCGGCCACGGCCCCACCTCCACCTTCGGCGAAGAGCGGCGCAACAACCCCTTTCTGACCTGACCTCAGGGTAAACGCATACTTACGTAACGGCCGTGCTGTGAGCGATGTAAGTCCTTGAAAGCAGGTACGCTGTCAATACGACCGACATGGACGTCGGGAGTGAAGATTATGCAGGAGCCATCATCTTCCATCCCTGTGCGCTCGATGGCCGCAGCCGCTCCGGGCATAAGTGCATCCTTGCACCAATCCATGCGGCCGACGACCTGCTTTCAGGGACTTCCATCGCTCTTGGGTAAGTATGCGTTTACCCTGGACCTGACCTGCATCCTTGTAGCCTTCAGGGGAATTCGAAGCTAAGGTAGCCGGTAAGTCAGGATATTGGAGGGATCGGCCATGTGCATCACCGTCGGCCCCGGTTCCACCGCCCGGCGGGGGCCCCTCGGGCGGCTGTGGTGGCAAATCGCCAGTCACCCCCTGCGGCTGCTTGGCACGACCGCCGCATTCCAGCTGGTGCTCTTCTCCCTCTTGTTCGTGCTGCCCCACGCCACAGCGCCCTTGCTGGCGCTCACAGGACTCGGCATCGCCGCGCTGCTGCTGTTCGGCGGGACCTTCTCGGCCCTCTCGCACTGGAGCCTGCTGAGCCCGGTGCACTACATGCGTTACAGCAGCTGTGCCCTGGCACTCAATCTGGGCCTATTTCTGCTGTTGCTTGCCAGCGCCAATCTGCCCCTGCTCCTGCCGTTCGGCGCGGCGGTGCTCATGAGCGGACAGCTGCTCGGCATGCGGGCCGTCCATCGCCACGCTCCCTGGATTCGCGACCGCTATCGCGGCCAAGCCCGAGTGGCAATGGTCGGCAGCTACGTCGTTGCGGTCGGGATGGTAATGGCCATGTTGCACCTGTGAATTTCCGACGCAGCCGCGGTGGGACAGCGGATGCGCAGAAACAGAAGCCTTGCGGGGTGAACACTCACTTAGAGGTATTACCCTGTCAGCAGGAGTTCATTGCTGCCATAGCCCAAGTTTGACATTCACCCCCGGAATTTCGGCGCTTTCTGTCGCTAAGTCATTGGTTTCGTGGGTGGCATGCTAAAAAAAGTAGTGCCATAACATTTTGACCACTCCCTTGCGCTCTGCACCGCCCCGCGGTAGCGTCGCGGGATGTTCATTCGCCGCACAGCTACACGCAATACCGCCACGGGGGAGAGTTACTTCACGTTCCGCCTGGTGCGCTCCGTGCGCGTCGGTCGCCAGGTGCGTCAGCAGACGGTGCTCAACCTGGGCCGCCACTTCGACATCGCGCAGGAGCACTGGCCGGCGCTGTGCGCGCGCATCGAACAGGTGTTGGGTGGGCAGGCAGCGCTGCTGGACACCGACTGCCCGGCCGCGGTCGAGCGCCACGCCCAGCGGCTCGCCGCACAGTTGCTCGCGCGCGAGACGCCGACGGGCGATGTCATCGCGCCGGCCTCGGCGCCGACGCCCGACATCCAGGCGGTGGACGTGGATTCGCTGGCCCTGGTGCGTCCGCGCTCGGTGGGGGTGGAGCAGGTGGCGC
>JAWLHA010000093.1:0-13518 GCA_041690535.1 Gammaproteobacteria bacterium
GGCCGTCGAGCGTACAGGGATGTATTCACAGCGTACCTGCTTTCAAGGACTTACATCGCTCACAGCACGGCCGTGACGTAAGTGTGCGTTTACCCTGGGGGCTTTCCAGCCTCGCTTCCGCTCGCCCCTGTTCTGTGAATTCCCTTACTTCCCTTATGCTTGTATCCGTCGGCGGAGCTTGCATACTAGGGCTTTGCACCTGGGTCAGGGTTTTCACTCAAAAGGAGGCTGTCTTGCGCACTGCGTTCGTTTTTCTGCTTGCGGTATTTTCTCTCCCCACCTGGGCCTCATCGGAGTTCACCCTGACGGACCTGGATGGGAACACCCATCGGCTTTCCGACTATCGGGGAAAGTGGGTGGTGGTCAACTACTGGGCGACTTGGTGTCCACCCTGCCTCCAGGAGATCCCGGAGCTGGTGCAATTTCACGAACGACACAAGGATTCCGATGCAGTGGTCCTTGGCATTAACATGGAGTCAATCGAGCCGGAGTTGTTGCGGGGCTTCGTGGAAGACAATTTCGTCAACTATCCCGTGCTTCAGGGTGGACACGATCCACAGGGCGTGGGCAACATTCCGGGACTGCCCACGACCTATCTGGTGGGGCCGGATGGCAAGCCGGTGGCCCGCCAGGTGGGTGCGATTACGGCCGAGAGCATCGAACGGTTCATCGACAAACAGAAAAGGCGGGAGCAATAACCGCCTGACAAAAAAGGAGGGGGAGTAAATCATGAAATATGCCGTTGCATTTGCCCTTGCGGCACTGGTTACGTTTGGAAGCGCCAACGCGGAAGGCCAGCGAGATCCCTATACCCATTTCTTCAATGACACCTTTGGCGATTTTTCCGAGGAGCTGGAGAGCGCCAGGGAGTCGGGGAAGAAAGGCGTCTTCGTGTTCTTCGAAATGGATGAGTGTCCCTTCTGCCACTTCATGAAGCAGAATGTCCTCAGCCGGCCCGAGGTGCAGGCTTACTTCAGGGAGAATTTCCTTAATTTTCACGTGGACATCGAGGGGGACGTGGAGATCACCACCTTCGATGGGCAGACCATGCCGCAGAAGGACTTCGCCTTCAAGGTGAACCGCGTGCGGGCCACTCCGGTCCTCGCGTTTTATGACCTCGAAGGCAACCAGATCCACCGCTACACCGGACGGACAGCCGACGCGGAGGAGTTCATGCTGATGGGCGAGTTCATCGCCGAAGGCATCTACAAAGATATGCGCTTTACAAAGTACAAGCGCGATAAGAAAAGCCAATAAAAAGTCGGTCTGCCATGAAGAATTACGCGCCAGGCCGCTGGGGGGCGGCCGTGCTTGTGGGCGTGCTTTGTCTGGGGCGGCTTGCCGCTGCCTCGGAAGTTGAGCCACTGCCCGAACCCTTGACTCTTGACTACGCCCTCTCCTTGGCCGATGCCGAACACCCCGATCTGGAGCGCATCGAGGCGGATCTGGCGGTGGCCCGGGCCGGAATCCTCTCCGCCAAGGCACAAACGGGGACTAACGTGTCGGCCGAGGGACGACTTCGCTGGATTGAGCCTTCCGCCGTCGCCGCGGACGACTCGCGCGAGGACCACAAGGGCAGTCTGTTCGTCCGCAAGACCCTGTACGATTTCGGCCGCAGCAGCGCGCTGCGGCAGGCGGCGGCCGCCGAGCTTCGCGGCGACGAATGGCGCTATGATGATGCCCGTTCGCGTCGGCGTATCGAAATTATGGAGCGCTTCTTCGACGTCCTGCTCGCCGATTTGGAATACGCCCGGGACAACGAGGCGATGGCGGTCGCCTACGTGACGCTCGATCGCCTTCGGACCCGGCATGAGTTGGGTCAGGTGTCGGACATCCGACTGCTGGAGATGGAGAGTACCTATCAGGCGGTACGCCGCGAGATGACCCAGAGCCAGACACGGCGGCGCATCACCCGGGCTCAGCTGGCCCTCGCCCTGGGGAGGCCGGGGGCCCTGCCTTCCACGTTGGCACCTCCCGATCTCGCGCACTACCTCAAGCGGCAGCGCCCCGAGTACGAAGAACTGCTCGAGCGGGCCGGTGAAAACAGTACGCTCCTGAAAGCGCTGCGAGCACAGGTGGAGGCGGCCGGGGAGCGGGTGGATCTGGCGCGCGCGCAGGGCCGCCCCTACCTCAATGGGGAGTTGGAGGCCTCGGCCTACACTCGGGAGCTGGGCTCCACCGATCAGTGGCGCGCCGGGGTCACACTGACCGTCCCCCTTTATACCGGGGGTTCGGTGCAGGCGTCCGTCGCGCGCTCACAGGCCCTCCTGCAGAAATCCCGGGCCGAGCTGCGCGCGGCGGAGTATTCGCTGAGGCAGTCGATTCTTGACCTGTGGCTACAGCTGGAGACTCTGAAGGTGCAGAGGGATCAGGCCAATGCTGCCCAGGGTTTCCGGGAACTCTATCTGGACCGGAGCCGAGCCAATTACGAGATGGAGGTCAGCACCGATCTGGGGGATGCCATGGTGCGGCTCACGGAGGCCCAGATCCTCGAGGCCAAGACCTCCTATCAGCTGGCCCTCATCTGGGCGCGCCTCGATGCGCTGACCGGTAGCGAAACACCCCAAGGGGCGGGGGCGCCAGGACCAGGCATCGACTAGCCAGGATCATCTCACGGGGCCGGGCGCGCCATTGACCCCGGGGCGCAGTTGCCCACGCGGCTTGGGATCGCGCCGTCGTGAGAGTGGATCCTTCAGAAGTGATGAACGAACGTAAGGCGACTGCCGGAGAATACGATGAAAATTACAACCAGGCGTCTATGGAGCAGTGTTCTGTTGATTCTTGCCACCGCGACCGTCGAAGCGGGGGAGTGGGAGGGAAGCCTCCAGTGGCCGCGTCGCGTGGAGTTGAGCACCCCCGTTTCGGGCGTGGTCTCCCGGGTGCTGGTCGAGGCGGGCGAACGGGTCCGCGCCGGGCAGGTGCTCATGAGGCTCGATCAGCGCGGACTCAAGGCGGAACTCGGCCGCGTCCAGGCGGAACTCGAGCGCCTCACCCGGACCCGGGACGAGGCGGAGCGGGAGTACGATCGTGCGATGGAGCTCTATGACCGCACGCTCCTCTCCGAGCACGAGCTGGAACTGGCCAAGATTGCTCGCGCCACTGCCCTTGCCGAATTCCAGTCGGCTCAAGCGGCTGTGACCCGCGCGGCGTTGGAGTTGGAGTACAGCGAGGTGAGGGCCCCTTTCGACGGCGTGGTCCTGCGCCGCAACGTGGAACCCGGGCAGACGATCGTCACGCGGCTGCAGACCTCGCCGCTGCTGGTGCTGGCCGAAACCGGACGGATGGTTGCGGCGGTGAGACTGCCATTGGGGGAGATCAGCCAGCTGTCGGAGGGGGACGAGGCCACCGTGCACGTCGGTGGTGCGGATTTGAAGGGCAAGGTCAGGCGACTCGGTCTGGAGCCGGACGGGGAGGATCGCTCCTATCTCCTGGAGGTGCTGTTCGATACGGCGGGCAAGCTGTTTCGTGCCGGACAGGGGGTAGGGGTCCGCATCCCGTGAGCATCTGCGTGAGGTGCTTCGTACGCGGTCGGGTACAGGGGGTGTGGTTTCGGGGCAGCACTCGCAAGCAGGCGTTGCAGCTGGGGTTGAGCGGATACGCCAGGAACCTGCCCGATGGACGGGTCGAGGTGCTTGCCTGCGGCGAGCCGGCCCAGGTGGAGCGGCTGAAGGCCTGGCTTTGGCAGGGGCCACCGGCCGCCCAGGTCACCGATGTGAGCTGCGAACAGGTCTCTGTGGGGCCGTCAGCGGGCTTCACGACCGGGTAACCAGATACGATCAGAGGGGCGCGATTGCAACCCAGGTAAACGCATGCTTACCCCAAAAAGTGATGTAAGTTTTTAAAAGCAGGCCGTCGAGCGTCCATGGATGGAAGATGCCGGCGGATCGCTGCCTGAACGGACTAGGGATACCAGCGGTTTTGCAGGGCGGTGTAGACCTTGCGGGGGTAGACCGGACTGCCGCGGCTTCCGTTGTAGCGTGCCAATGCCTTGGTCAGATCGCCACGCTCCATATCGAGATAGTAGCGGAGGATGGTGCAGCCGAAGCGGAGGTTGGTGTGCAAGTCGAACAGGTCCGCCTCCGGCATCTTCAGCTCCTTGAGCCAGAACGGCATGACCTGCATGAGCCCCCTGGCGCCGGCTTCGGAGATGGCAAATCGGTCGAAGTTGCTCTCCACCTGAATGACTGAAAGCACCAGTTCGGGTGCGAGATCGGCCCGAACCGCCTCCTCATGGACCGCCCGCAGCAACTCCAGCCGCCGGTGCTCCTCAGGGAGGTGCCGGGCCAGGCGGCCGGACATGTCGGTGATCCAGACCTCGGCGGCAAACCGATCTTCAAAGCCATTGCCGGCCGCCAGCGCCACGGCAAGGCGTTGTCTCAGCTGCTGGTCCACGGCGGCCTCTCCGTTGGCGAAGGCCGGGGCACAGATGGCCGACCATGCCGCCAGCAGCAATAGCAACGCCCGTGGTCGATAAACTGCGTTCATGCGTCTCTCCCCTCAGGGGATTATCTCCAACTCCGAGGGGGGATGTAACCCTTGTACAGCTGATTGAGAGTTGTTGCGGATATGCCGACCCCATGGCCTTCTTGAGCACCCAGCGACTATTCCTCTCTCTGTTCGCCGCGTCGCTGCTGGTACAGCTGCTGATGGTCGAGGATGCTTTGCGCTATGAGCGCACGGCAATTTTCGCCGGCGAGGCCTGGCGCCTCCTTACAGGCCACTTGGCCCACTTGGGTTGGGGGCACTGGGGGCTCAACGCCCTTGGTCTGGTGCTGACGTATTTCCTGGTGGGGGGGCGGTTCGATTCGGCCGCCTGGGCGGTCGTCGTTGTCGGAAGCGCGCTGGCCATCGGGGCGGGATTGCTGGCGTTCAACCCTGAACTCCTCTGGTATGTGGGACTCTCCGGTGTGCTGCATGGCATGCTCGCTGCCGGCGCCCTGAAAGGGGCCTCGGAGCGCCACCTCGATTCGTCGCTGCTGTTGCTGCTGCTTGTCGCGAAACTGTCTTGGGAACAGTGGGCGGGTCCGCTACCGGGCAGCGAGGCATCTGCAGGGGGCAGGGTGATCGTCGATGCGCATCTCTATGGGGCCGTGGGGGGGCTCGGGTTCGGGGGGGTGATCATCACGCTGCAACGGCTTAAGACCGGCAGACGGCGACCCTGATGCCCAGGGCCAGGGTGCTCGTGCGATGGGCAGATCCGTTCGGTGCTCCAACGGTGGTGGCCCTGTCAGGCGCAGAAGCACGCGCCTGAAGGGGCCACCTGCAAGGGGGCGGCGGTGAGGGAGATGCCCGCTCTACTGCTGAGCGCTACGTTCGGCGAGAAACGCCATGAGATCGGCCAGGGGGACATCCTGGCTCTTTTCGTCCCGGCGGCCCTTATACTCCGCCGTGCCGGCATCGAGCCCCCGGTCGCTCAGCACCACCCTGTGCGGAATGCCGATGAGCTCCATGTCGGCAAACATGACGCCGGCGCGTTCACCCCGATCATCGAACAGGACCTCGTAGCCGGCCGCAGTCAGCTGTTGGTAGAGCTGCTCTGCGGCCTCGCGCAGCCGCTCCGATTTGTGCATGTTGATGGGTAGCAGGGCGATCTGGAACGGAGCGATGGCTTCCGGCCAGACAATGCCGCGGTCGTCGTTGTTTTGCTCGATGGCGGCGGCCACCACCCGGGAGACGCCAATCCCGTAGCACCCCATGGTCATCACCGCGGCCCGGCCGGTCTCATCGAGCACGGTGGCACTCATCGCCTCGCTGTATTTGCGGCCAAGCTGGAAGATGTGCCCCACCTCGATACCCCGCTTGATCTCGAGTCGCCCCTGGCCATCGGGGCTGGGGTCGCCGGCGACCACATTGCGGAGGTCGGCCACGCTCGGCAGTGGCAGATCCCGCTCCCAGTTGATGCCGAAGTAGTGTTTGCCGTCGACGTTGGCGCCGGCGCTGAAGTCGGCCATTTTGGCGACGGTGCGATCCGCAACGCAGGGAACGGGGAGGTGTACCGGCCCGAGGGAGCCCGGACCCGCGCCAATGGCCGCCCGGATCTCCTCTTCGGTGGCGAAGGTGAGGGGTGAGGCCACTTCGGGCAATTTGGAGGCCTTGATCTCGTTCAACTCATGGTCGCCCCGCACCAACAGCGCCACCAGACCGCCGCCCGCCTCCTCGGAGGCGTGGACCACCAGCGTCTTCACCGTCCTCTCGACAGGCACGCCGAATTGCGCCACCAGGTCGGCAATGGTCTTTGCATCGGGCGTATCCACCAGCTTCAACTGATCGACGGGGGCTGGCCGGTCCCCGGCCGGGGCCACCGCCTCGGCCATTTCGATGTTGGCCGCGTAGTCGCTGGTGTCGCTGAAGGCGATGGCGTCTTCGCCCGAGTCGGCCAGCACGTGGAATTCGTGAGAGGCACTGCCCCCAATGGCGCCCGTGTCAGCCAGTACTGCGCGGAAATCGAGCCCCAGTCGGCCGAAGATCCGCGAATAGGTCTCATACATCACCCGGTAGGTCTCCTCCAGGGAGGCGTCGTCCAGGTGGAAGGAGTAGGCGTCCTTCATGAGGAACTCGCGCGCCCGCATCACCCCGAACCGGGGGCGGACTTCGTCGCGGAACTTGGTCTGGATCTGGTAGAAGTTGGCTGGCAGCTGTTTATAGCTGCGCAGTTCCCGGCGGATGAGATCGGTAATGATCTCCTCGTGGGTCGGGCCGATGGCGAACTCCCGTTGGTGGCGATCGTGGAACCGCAACAGCTCGGGGCCGAATTGGTCCCAGCGCCCCGATTCCTGCCACAGCTCGGCAGGCTGGACAGCCGGCATCAGGACCTCCTGGGCCCCGCCGCGATCCATCTCCTCGCGGACGATCTTCTCGACCTTGCGCAGGACGCGCAGCCCCAAAGGCAGCCAGGTGTAGAGCCCGGCCGCCAGCTTGCGGATCATGCCGGCTCGCAGCATCAGCTTATGGCTGATCACTTCGGCGTCGGCGGGGGTTTCCTTGACGGTGGCTAACAGGTAACGGCTAGTACGCATGTGATTTGCACAGTTTTGTGAAAGTTGAGAAGTAGAAACCGCCGGTTTTCAGAGAAGCGCCGCGCACGACCACTGCAGATTCGCCTCCAGGCAGGTCGCCCGAACCGATGCGTGGCATGCGGGGACGCACCTGCAGCGCCTTTGAATCAGGTCAGCGCTTTCCCGCGGGCGTCCGCACATGACGGTGTGTACCCGGACCGCCGATGCCTTGGTCGATCCTGGCGAGCAAGGTTTCACCCTGCACCGGGACCATCGACGGGTTGTTCTGGATCCACAGGTAAGGCATCTGTCTCCCTGCTACGGGCAGAACTGTTTGATGTGTTCCTGCGCCTCTTTGAGTCTGCGGGCCCGTTCATCATCGCTCAGCACCATGACTTCGCCGTCCACGAGGATGCGGCGATGCCGGGTGTAGATCTCCAGATTCTTGCGCGCATTCTCGCAGTTTTCCTTTCGGATCGCCTGGTTGCGCCGCTCTTCCTCCAAATCCGCCGTGGGCGGGGGAGGGGGCGGCAAATTCTCCTCCGCCTCTTCATCGGGGGAGGGCTCCTCGGCAGGCGCCGAGGCGGGGGCGGGCGAGGGCGCCTTTATTTCCCTGGCTTCGACACCGGTTGGCCGCGACTGCGTGTAGTGCACGTTACCCTGCTCGTCGACCCACTTGTACATGGCCGCTTTCGCAGGCACGACCACCAGGGCAAGGGCCAGGGCAAGCCAGCGCAATTCAATCATTTTCGCCTCCGAAAGGGGTGCGCAATCCTCGCATCAACACGGGAGTATTATCTGACTTTGGCGGGTCAGTACAAGAGAAATCCGGCGTGTCATCGGCCCCGAGGCCCTTTCGGGGGGGCCGGTTCTCTTGACCTAGGGGCGGAATGCAAGTAGCTTTCCGTCTTTTTAGTTAAGCTTGCGTTCGCCCGTCAACGACGGGTGTTTTGCTTCACGGGAGATCCTTGACGTGGAATTGACCGGTGCCGAGATCATCGTGCGTTTCCTGCAGGACGAAGGCGTCGAGTACCTGTTCGGGTACCCGGGCGGTGCGGTCCTGCATATTTACGACGCCATCTATCAACAGGATAAGGTCAAGCACGTCCTTGTACGCCACGAGCAGGCTGCGACCCACGCTGCCGATGGCTACGCCCGCTCCACCGGCAAGCCCGGTGTGGTGCTGGTGACCTCCGGCCCGGGGGCGACCAACGCCGTGACCGGGATCGCGACAGCCTACATGGATTCCATTCCGATGGTGGTGATCACCGGCCAGGTGAACAGCGCCCTCATCGGTAATGATGCGTTCCAGGAAGTGGACTCGGTGGGGATCACCCGCCCCTGTTCCAAACACAACTTCCTGGTAAAGGACGTCGCCGAGTTGGCGACCACCCTGAAAAAGGCCTTCTACATCGCCACTACCGGTCGCCCCGGCCCCGTGGTGGTGGACATCCCCAAGGATGTCACGGCCCTGCGGACCAAGTACGTCTATCCGAAGAAGGTCAACATCCGCTCCTACAACCCGGTGGTGAAAGGGCACACGGGGCAGATCAAGAAGGCCGTCAATCTGATGCTGTCGGCCAAGCGGCCCATCATCTACTCGGGCGGGGGGGTAATCCTCGACGATGCCGCCAAGCCACTCACCGACTTCGCCCGACTGCTCGGCATGCCGGTGACCAACACCTCCATGGGGCTCGGCGGTTACCCGGCCACGGACAAGCAGTTCGTGGGCATGCTCGGCATGCACGGTACCTACGAGGCGAACATGGCCGTCTCCCACTGCGACCTGCTGGTGGCCATCGGCGCCCGCTTCGATGACCGGGTCACGGGCAACATTGCCAAATTCGCTCCCCGCGCGAAGATCATTCACGTGGACATCGATCCCGCCTCCATCTCCAAGAACGTGAAGGTGGATGTGCCCATCGTCGGCAGCGTCAGCCATGTGCTCAAGGAGATGACCGCGCTGGTCAAAGAGGCCGGCCACGGGCCAAATGCCGAGGCCTTGGGCGAGTGGTGGCGGCAGATCGACGAATGGCGCGCCAAGGAGTGCCTGCGGTACGATCGCACCAGCGACCTCATCAAGCCTCAGTACGTCATCGACACCCTCTATGAGGTGACCAAGGGCGATGCCTTCGTCGCCTCCGATGTCGGCCAGCATCAGATGTGGGCGGCCCAGTTCTACAGGTTCGACAAGCCCCGGCGCTGGATCAACTCCGGCGGGCTCGGCACCATGGGCTTCGGTCTGCCCGCGGCGATGGGGGTGCAGTTCGCCCATCCCGGGGAGACGGTGGCCTGCATCACCGGTGAGGGCAGCATCCAGATGAACATCCAGGAACTCTCCACCTGCATGCAGTACGCCCTGCCCATCAAGGTGATCTGCCTGAACAACCGCTTCCTGGGCATGGTGCGGCAGTGGCAGGAGTTCTTCTACGACCGGCGTTATTCCCACTCCTACATGGAGTCACTGCCGGACTTCGTGAAGCTGGCCGAGGCCTATGGGCACGTGGGCATGCACATCGACAAGCCTGAAGACGTGGAGCCCGCGCTGAGAGAGGCGTTCACGACGCACAAGGATCGCATGGTGTTCCTGAACTTCGTGACCGACCAGACCGAAAACGTTTACCCCATGGTGCCTGCCGGTGCGGGGCTGGAAGAGATGATCCTGGTATGAGACACATCATTTCGATCCTCATTGAGAACGAAGCGGGTGCCCTCTCCCGGGTGGCGGGGCTCTTTTCCGCCCGCGGTTACAATATCGAGTCGCTTACCGTGGCGACCACGGAAGACCCGTCGCTCTCCCGCATTACCCTGGTCACCCGTGGTTCGGAGGAGATCATCGAGCAGATCATGAAGCAGCTGAACAAGCTGGTGGATGTGGTCAAGGTGCTCGACCTCACCGAGGGGCCCCATATCGAGCGTGAGATGCTGATGATCAAGGTCCACGCGCACGGCAACGACCAACGCAGCGAGGTCAAACGGCTCGCCGACATCTTCCGGGCCCGCATCATCGACGTGACGGACGCCACCTACACCGTCGAGCTGACGGGCGTCGGGTCCAAGCTGGACGCCTTCATTCAGGCCCTGGACCGCTCCATCATTCTCGAGACCGTGCGTTCCGGGGTCTCCGGGATTTCGCGCGGGGAGAAGGCACTGCGTGTCTGAAACGAAATCCCAAGTGACAAGATACAGGTGACAAGCAATAACCCCTCGCCTTACTTGTATCTTGCATCTTGTAACTTGTAACTAATTGACAGGAATCGATCAGTGAACATCTATTACGACAAAGACTGCGACCTCTCCATCATTCGTGGCATGAAGGTGGCCATCGTCGGCTATGGCTCCCAGGGCCACGCTCACGCCAACAACCTGAAGGATTCCGGTGTCGAGGTGGTCGTGGGACTGCGTCCCGGTTCCGCCTCCGCAGCCAAGGCCGAAGCGGCCGGCCTGGCGGTCAAGCCGGTGGCCGAAGCGGCCGGAGGCGCCGATCTGGTCATGATCCTCGCCCCCGACGAGCATCAGGCCAGCATCTATCAGCAGGACATCGAGCCCAATCTGAAGCAGGGCGCCACTCTGGCCTTCGCCCACGGCTTCAATATCCACTACAACCAGATCGTGCCCCGCGCTGATCTGGACGTGATCATGATCGCCCCGAAGGCTCCGGGCCATACCGTGCGCTCCGAATTCGTCAAGGGCGGTGGTATCCCCGACCTCATCGCCATCTACCAGGACGCCTCCGGCCGTGCCAAGGACGTTGCCCTCTCCTACGCCTCCGCCGTCGGCGGCGGGCGCACCGGCATCATCGAGACCACCTTCAAGGACGAGACCGAAACCGATCTTTTCGGTGAGCAGGCCGTGCTGTGCGGCGGTGCCGTGGAGCTGGTCAAGGCCGGTTTCGAAACCCTGGTGGAAGCGGGTTACGCCCCCGAAATGGCCTACTTCGAGTGCCTCCACGAGCTGAAGCTCATTGTCGACCTCATGTACGAGGGCGGCATCGCCAACATGAACTACTCCATCTCCAACAACGCGGAGTACGGCGAGTACGTCACCGGCCCGAAGGTCATCAACGAAGAGAGCCGCTGGGCCATGAAAGAGGCTCTGCAGAACATTCAGAATGGCGACTATGCCAAGCGCTTCATCCTCGAGGGGCGTACCGGTTATCCTGAAATGACGGCCATCCGCCGCATCAACGCCGAGCACCCCATTGAGCAGGTCGGCGAGCGCCTGCGCAGCATGATGCCCTGGATCACCGCCAACAAGCTGGTCGACAAGAGCAAGAATTGATCTTGTCCCAGTGAAGCCAAGGCCGGATGTAGGTAACCGCATCCGGCCTTTTTTTATCCGGCGTACACTATGGCCCGCTACCGCTATCCTCTGGTCGCCCGCGAGGGCTGGTCCTATATTCTCGTCGCCTTGGCTGTGGCGCTCAGTGTCAACCACGCGCTGGGCGTGTGGGCGGCGGCCCCCCTCGGGCTGTTGGCGGCGTTTCTCCTGTTCCTCTTCCGGGACCCGCCGCGTGCCGTGCCGTCCTCGCCCCTGGCGGTGATCTGTCCCGTGGATGGGGAGGTGAAATCCATTGAGCAGACGACCGATCCCTGGGTGGAGCGGGAGGCCATTCGGCTGACCATTCGAATGGGGGCTCTCTCCGTCTACTCGGTCCGAAGCCCTATTGAAGGCAAGATCGTGCGTCAGTGGTACCCCCGCAAGGAGATGCCGGAACGAGTCTATGCGCAGTGGGTGCAGAGCGACGAGAATGACGATGTGGTCATGATCATCAAACGTGGCGGTCTTGTGCGCAGGCCGTTCTGTTACACCCAGTCCGGCGAGCGGATCGGGCAGGGGCAGCGGTGCGGCTACTTGCCATTCGGCACCGAAGTCGCCGTTTTGCTTCCCACCAACTGCCGCCTCAGCGTCGGTGTGGGGGATCGGGTCAGCTCCGGCTGCGGGATCCTTGGAACCTTGGTTAGGCGGTAGGCTGGTCGTTAGTCGCTGGCGTTGGCGTTGGTTGTCAGGGAAGCTTTGGTCGCGAATTGCGTTCGGGGTCCTTTCTCGGCCTCAAAGGGGCCTACGCCGTTGTTTGAGAGTGGCTCTGCTTGCCCGTGACCGGCTGGCGCGGAACAACGCCCAACACTAGAGCACCGAACAGGTAAACGGAACAATCGCCAATCGCAGCCAGATTGCGCCGCAGGTGGCGGGGGCAGCGAACCGGCGTAGGGTGGATAAGCGCAGCGCATCCACCAATTCGACGCCGTGAATGGTGGATGCGCTGCGCTTATCCACCCTACCTATCACGCACATCGGATTTACCTGTTCGGTGCTCTAGCAACCAGCAACCGAGATCACTACACTGAGGCACGACATAAGAGTAATCGCAAAAGGTATGGACAACACCACGAAGCGTGGCCGCGGCGTCTATCTGCTGCCGAACCTCTTTACCACTGCCGCCCTGTTTGCCGGCTTTTACGCCATCGTCGCAGCCATCAACGACCGATTCGACGCGGCCGCCGTGGCGGTGTTCATCGCCATGGTCCTGGACGGGCTGGACGGCCGGGTTGCCCGGTTGACCAACACCCAGAGCGAATTCGGCGCCCAGTACGACAGTCTGTCGGACATGGTCTCCTTTGGTCTGGCCCCCGCGCTGGTGGTGTATGAGTGGGCCCTCTCGGGGATGGGGAAGCTGGGGTGGCTCGGGGCCTTCATCTATACGGCAGGTGCGGCGCTGCGCCTGGCGCGGTTCAACACCCAGCTGGCAATCGCCGACAAGCGTTATTTCGTGGGGTTGGCCAGTCCATCCGCCGCTGCCGTGGTGGCCGGACTCGTGTGGGTCGGCTACGACGCGGGGATTCCGGGGGATAGCCTCGAATACGTGGCGTTCGGCGTTACCGTGGCTGCGGGGCTGCTGATGGTGAGCAACGTGCGCTACTACAGCTTCAAGGATCTGGATTTCAAGGGACGTGTTCCCTTCATCGCCATGCTGATCATGGTGCTGGTGTTTGTGCTCGTCTCCACAGACCCGCCCCGCGTCCTCTTCGGCGCTTTCATGCTTTACGCCCTTTCCGGCCCCGTCACCACCCTCTGGCTTCTCAACCGTCGACGTCGCGCCAAACAGGTCGTGGAAGCGGACGGGGAACAGGCTGCGGAGCCAACGGACACGGAAGTCCCCGAACGGCGGGACTGAACCTCATTGGGTCGAAGCGCATGGTTGGGCGGCGTATTGCCCGCCCCGACGCAGCTGGCGCGCCCGTTTTCCAGTAGCACCCGACGTTGACCCCAATCGTGAGCGTCCGATTGCGGGTCAGACGCACTCGTACCCGCGCCTCCAGGGTGAACGCATACTCACCCAAGAGCGACGTAAGTCCTTGAAAGCAGGTCGTCGACTGCATGGATAGGTGCAAGGAGGCACTTATGCCGCGGGAAGGCAGGATGGCCGAAGCGGCCGCGGCCGTCGAGCGTACAGGGATGGAAGATGATTGCTCCTGCATAATCTTCACTCCCGACATCCATGTCGGTCGGAAGATGATTGCTC
>JAWLHA010000094.1:0-13200 GCA_041690535.1 Gammaproteobacteria bacterium
CTCCTACTTTTCCGGTTGGTTGATTGACACAACACTTTTTACCGGACTTGAGGGTCCCCCTCCAACTCCCCTCTTCTGCGCTTCTTTATAACTGACTACATGTTGGGCGCGTCGGATTTATCTGTTCGGTGCTCTAGCCATCCAGGTTACACATGCCGCGGACCCGCGAGTCCGCCTTCGGCCTGCATCCCTTCGACAAAGGATCCGACACCAAGGGCAAACCGGGGGCACGCCCCGGAGCACCTGCTAGACTCGGGGGAGCGCCAGCACCCCATTCTGCGCGGGGTGCCCAGGTTGGATCACCGGCCCCGTTTGGTATATAACCCACCTTTCTCATCAACATGCCGCTTGAGGCGGTTAGCGACACGTGGGAGTGATTGAATGACTCGGATGGTGCAGTGCGTAAAACTGGGCCGCGAGGCGGAAGGCCTCGAGCGTCAGCCTTACCCGGGCGAACTCGGCAAGCGCATCTTCGACAACGTTTCCAAAGAGGCCTGGCAGATGTGGCTGCGCCAGCAGACCATGCTCATCAACGAATACCGCCTCAGCCCCATCAATCCCAAGCACCGCGAGATGTTAGAGAAGGAGATGGAGAAGTTCTTCTTCGGCGCCGGCGCCACCACCCCCGAAGGCTACGTCCCCCCCAAAGAGTAATTTTGTCAGGCAAGACTTGACTTCAAACGAGAGAGCGGCTTAAATAGCCGCCTTTCCCGGCCAGGTAGCTCAGTTGGTAGAGCAGGGGACTGAAAATCCCCGTGTCGGCGGTTCGATTCCGTCCCTGGCCACCAAATACATAGCCGGTACCGTCCGGTAGAATACAGAAGCCCGCGTAACTGCGGGCTTTTTTGTGTCTGAGAAGTCCTATCTAGTCCGTACGGTACCGTTGCTATCCGGGGGTAACTGGGGGTAGTTTTAGGGGTAACGCCAAAGGCGGCCAAGGAGGTTACCCCCAGTCATGGCTCTCACCGACTCCCAAATTCGCAACGCAAGGCCCAGTCCTAAACCTCTGAAACTCTTTGATGGCGAAGGGCTTTTCCTCCTAGTTACCCCATCCGGTGGTAAATGGTGGCGCTTCAAATACCGCTATGGCGGCAAGGAAAAGCTGCTCTCCCTCGGCACTTACCCGGAAATCAAACTGGCCGAGGCCCGCAAACGGAAAGATGCCGCGCGGCAACTGCTCGCCAACCGGGTAGATCCCGGCGAGGCCCGGAAGGCTGAAAAGGTCGCTGCGGCTGGAGCCGACTCCTTCGAAACTATCGCGCGGGAGTGGTATGCCAAATTCTCCCCAGGTTGGGCACCAGCCCACGGTGAACGGATTATTCGCCGCCTGGAACGTGGCATCTTCCGTGGCCCGAACGCAATCGGAGCCATGATCGCGTGTTGTTGCCCGGCAGAGCGAAAACACCGTCGCCACGCACGAACCAGCCACCGTCAGAGCGCAAAGTTACCCCTAAATTCTCGACCCGAGGCATTACATCAGCATTCAGAACGCTGGAACGAGCCACTTGCTCTGTTCGTCCCAACCGAGCGCGGGTCGGTCCCAAATGAAGACAAGAAGACATGGCTGCCGCCTCTTCCTGCGTCCCCTGGTTGCTGAACGCCTCCGGCGATGGTGCCGGCCCGAAAAGCGGGCTGCCGACCGTCAAATCCCCATAGGTGCCTTCGCCCAACTCCTCGGCTCGGCCCGCGGTTTCCTTCCCTGAGGCTTGTTCGCCGCCTGCCCGCTACCGCTTGCAGGACTCCGACAGGCACGTCTTTGAGGGCAGGCAGCAAACAACCCTAAACATGTGCGGCCGGTCGGATGGGTTGGCGTGAAGGGCTGGTAAATGCGATGAAGCGGCCATCGGGAGAGGAGGACAGCGGTTGCCATGCCATGCTTTGGGACATTCCATTACGCCCAGTCACCAAGTCCTTACTCCTAAACACAACGAGGAAATCCTGGCGATTGGGTGTGTAGGAGAGGGCAGCGTCGGGCACCTGTCAGCGACCGCACTCGGGTCTTCGTTTGCGACTCTCCGCTCCGTAGGCAGGCTCACAAATCGCCCTTGGTCGCGCTCCCCCGGGAACGCATCAAGCTCTTCTCTGTGACCCAGCGGAGCCGCACCACGGCGAAGTGTCCAGCGAGCAGTTCTCCCCCTCAGGGTAAACGCATACTTACCCAAGAGCGATGTAAGTCCTTGAAAGCAGGTTGTCGGCCGCATGGACGCGGCCGTCGAGCGTACATGGATGTATTTACAGCGGACCTGCTTTCAAGGACTTACGTCGCTCACAGCGCGGCCGTGACGTTAGTATGCGTTCACCCTGGTCTCCCCCTAACGGTTCGTCATGCGATATCCCCGCAGGCGTTTTGCGAATTCCTGGAGGCAACCGATACCGGTGGCCTCGGCCTGTTGGCACCACTCGTGCAATGCTTGACCGACCGCCTCGGGCCCCCGCGGGTCGTTCCACGTACGCAGCAAGCTGGCGCGAAACCCGTAGGCGGTGCGCAGCGCAGCGCTGCAATCCAGGGCCCGTCGCAACTGTGCCTGCGACTGAGGGGCAAGTAGCGATTCCTCCTGCATCACCATCCTGCCCACCCGCTTGAACAGTGCCCCTCTGTCCGGACCCGGCTTGCGCCGCTCCTCCCGGGCAATCCGCCGCATGACATTCCGACTGTAGTCGGCCAGGACCTGATAGCGACCCTCGACGATGGCGCGCACTGTCCCCCGGTCGATGACATCGGTCTCGGCGGTCACCCGTGCCGGAGGGGGCGCCACCCGCTTCACGCGCGCCAGCCCGAGCGACGCGAGCAGCCGGATGTAAATCCAACCGAGGTCGATCTCCCAAGGCCGGAACGACAGCCGGGCCGAGCCCGGATGGGCATGGTGGTTGTTGTGGAGTTCCTCGCCACCGATGAGGATGCCCCAGGGAACGATGTTGGTGGAGGCGTCAGGGCTCTGATGGTTGCGGTAGCCGATGGCGTGGCCGGCCCCATTGATCACACCGGCCGCGAACAGCGGGATCCACAGCATCTGCACGGCCCAGACGGACAACCCGATGATGCCGCACAGCAGCAGGTCGATCGCCAGCATCAGCACCAAGCCCTGGTTGCGCCTACCGGTGTAGACGAGGCGCTCTACCCGGTCGTCGGGCGTGCCCCGGCCGTAGCGTTCCAGGTTCGCTGCGTCGCGGGCCGCTTGGCGATACAGCTCGGCCCCCTCCAGCAGCACCTTGCGCAGCCCCACGATTTGCGGGCTGTGCGGGTCCTCCGGCGTTTCACACTCGACATGGTGGCGACGGTGCACCGCCACCCACTCCCGCGTCACTATGCCGGTGGTGAGCCACAGCCAGAAGCGAAAGAAGTGGCTGACCGCCGGATGCAGCTCCAAGGCCCGATGGGCCTGGTGGCGATGCAGGAAGATGGTCACCGCGGCGATGGTGATATGCGTCAGTAGAAGGGTGTAGACGACTATCCCGAACAGCGACAGGTTCAGCAGACCATCGAGCATTAGTATGGCCTCATGGAATGGATTGGGGGCCAATACCCTGCTTGCCGTAGCCGTACGACCTGGATGGCGAAGATGGCCGTTTGCCATCCATCGCCTAGGGCGCGACCCGCTCGGCCTTGATGCGCTCCATCGTGCGGGCAGTGCTCGGCGATGCCCCGGTAGACGAATTCGCTGAGCAGGACGTTCTTGCCCGTCCCCGTCGCGCCGGTCACCAGGGCCGAACGCCCCTTGGGCAGACCGCCCCCGAGGGCACGGTCGAGGGCGGCAATGCCCACATCCAGACGTTCAATGCCGGGAGAGCTTCCATATTCGCTTTCCATGCTTGGGTCCCTTCGCAAACTGGCCGAATGGATAACCTATATCCGAGTCTAGAACCCGCAAAGCCGATGCATGGGCTCTTTATTGTTACGGTCAACGACTGTTTATGGCCGCCGAGCGGACGCTGACGGGGAAGCTAAGGTTGGGGGGCGCTAAGCGCCCTGGTTGGCCGGTGGGATAATGGCTATTCCTCCAAACGAGAGGGCATAGCCATGATCGTTCAGAAAGAAGTAGCGACGCCCAAATAGAAGTTCCGAAGAGGTGCCCATCCTGTGGCTTTGTTCGGCTGTGGCGATGGGCTGTACGGGACGCGCCGTAAATACTTCCATGTAGGCTCGGCATCCCTGCCGCTGACGGTCCCGTACAGCCCATCGCCACAGCTGGACACGAATTGGGATCAGCGATTTAGAGGACCGAACAGATAACTCCGAGGTGCCAAACATGTAGGGTGGATAAGCGCAGCGCGCGCATCCACCATTTACGGCTGTGGCCCGGTGGATGCGCTGCGCTTATCCACCCTACGCCGGTTCCCTACCCCCGCCATTTGCGGGGCGATCTGGCGGCGATTGGCGATTGCTCCGTCTATCTGTTCGTTGCTCTAGCGGCCACGTCCCTTGGAACAAGGAACAGATGGTCGGCCCGGAAGCTCCGTTGAAGCTGAAAGAGGTTTGGGCCATCTCTGCAGACGGCGAAACGGGTCCGCGACCTCGCACTGTTCAATCTGGCACAACCATAGGGGACTGGCAGCTTCATCCCTCCTTGGAAAATTGCGCGGTTTTCTTCATGGAACATTTGCCACATTCCATAGGCAGATGCAGTCAACCGATTTCTCCTGCCCCCCAGGGTAAACGCATACTTACCCAAGAGCGATGTAAGTCCTTGAAAGCAGGTCGACGGCCGCATGGACGCGGCCGTCGAGCGTACACGGATGGAAGATGATTGCTCCTGCATAATCTTCACTCCCAACATCCATGTCGGTCGTATTCACAGCGTACCTGCTTTCAAGGACTTACATCGCTCACAGCACGGCCGTGGCGTAAGTATGCGTTTACCCTGTCCTGCCCCCCTTTTATTGCGCCCCCCCGGTTCTGTGTTAAACCGTAATTAAACCAGAGGCGCCGGAACGGAAATGCAGGCGGAGAACAAAGGGATGAAAGAGCAGAACAGCGACCCGGTGACACGCGTCGGCCTGCGCACGCTAACGATTTTCGAGGGCGCCCGGGCCATGGCGATGTTCACCGGCAGCGTCCTCCTGGCAGCGGGCGCGGGGGTGCGTCGGCCGCGCCGTCTGCGGCCGAAAGAGATGCTTTTTCATCTTCAGAGCGCGGGGGCCGATGCCATGGTCCTCCTGGCCGGCCTCGCTTTTCTGATGGGCTTCGTCATCGGAATTCAGGCGATGGCGACCATGTCTCCCTTCGGAGCCGAGGCGAGGATCGCCCGAGTCGTGACCACCATCACCATGCTGGAGATCGGACCGCTGCTCACCGCCATCCTGCTGGCGGGCCGATCGGGGAGCGCCTTTGCGGTCCAGCTCGGAGCCATGAAGACCGGAGGGGAGATCGATGGATTGCGGGCAAGTGGAATCGACCAGGTGGGCGACCTCGTCCTGCCGCGGGTTCTCGCCCTTATGGCGGCCGGTCTCCTCCTCGTCATGATCACCACCGCCTTTTCCATCCTGGGAGGAATGATCATCACTCTCTGGATCCCGGATCTCTCGTTCCGGGCGTACCTCGTTGGGGCCGCGGACGCCATGAGCGGGTCGGGGCTCTTCGTCGGGCTGGCGAAGATCGTAGTCTTCTCCGGTTTGGTCGGGCTGATCGGCTGCTTTCAGGGGCTGCGCATGGGGGAATCTGCCGCATCGGGTGAAGAGGCGAGCGCTTCCTTCGTCGTCTCCCTGATGAATATCGTAGTGATCGATGCCCTTTTCAGCTTCATTTATCACATCAATTAGCCAAAGAGGTGCGGCGTGACGCAAGGCGAGTCTTTTCCCGGGAAAGCACAAGCGAGACGATGACAGGAGGCCGGATTTCCCCCTTCAAACTCGGCCTTTTCGTCCTGCTCGGTCTGGGGCTGGGGATCATCGCCCTGGTCTTCGTGGGGATCATCGGACCCTTCGAAGCAAGACAGACGTACGTCAGCTTCTTCGACAGCCCTGTCGAGGGGCTGGAAAGAGGGGCGCCGGTCCGGTATCTGGGGATCCAGGTCGGGGAAGTGGGGACGATCGACCTGGCTCCCGGCGACCGCATGGTGAAGGTCCTGGTGAACATCCGGAAGGATTTCACCATGGATGACGCCATGTACCTGCAGGTCTCGCAACAACTGGTCGCCGGATTGACCAATCTGACGTTGCGGCGGAGGGAAGATGCCGCAGCAGTTGCACGTCCGGAGCTTCCCTTCGAGCCGGAGTATCCGGTTCTCCCCAATCGGCCCAGCGATATGGATCGACTCCTCGGGGCCGCACGGCGCGTGGCGGAGGAGGTGGGAGATGCCGATTTTGATGCCATCGGGGAGGCGGCGCGCGGGTGGAGTCAGGCCGGGAACCGGCTTGACGACCTTCTCGCCGATCCCGATCTGCAGCAGACTCTCGAAAACGTGCGCGAAGCCTCCGCCGATCTCAGGGCGATCCTCCAGGCCCTCGGCGACGAGGAGGCTCCCGGCGATTGGCGAAAGATACGCCGGGACCTTTCCGCCACAGCCACGGAGTTGCGCCGCACCAGCGAGACCCTTGCGGCTCGGCTGGACGAGGTGCCGCCCGGCGCCCTTGCGGACATCTCCGGGCGCCTGGAGGGAATGACGGCGGCAGGAGAAGAGGCGGTGCGTTCCTGGGATGCCCAGGTCGGCCAATCCATGTCGCAACTGCAGCGCACGCTTCAACAGGCCGGGCATCTGATGACCGAACTCGAACGGCTGACCCGTTCCCTGCGCCGGGAGCCCGGGCAGATTCTCGAACGCCGCGAGGAGCATGATCCGTTCGCGAGGTGATCCGATGTGCCGATCCGCCCCCCTTGGCCTTTCTCTCGTTGTCGTGATCCTCTCGGTCGGAGGTTGCGGCGGCATTCTCCCCGAGGTCGGCCCCGCGCCTGTTTTTTACCAGCTCGATTATGAGACTCGGCCCTTCGATTGCCCCCGCCCCTTCGAGGAGAGACTCCGGATCCGGGAATTCTCGACCGCCACCCCTTACGACCGGCTGGAGATGAGCGTTCAGCGGCCGGGTGGCGAAGTGAGCTTTTCCGGGACCTATCAGTGGGTCGCTCCTCCCGGAAGGATGGTGGCGGAATCCCTGGAACGGGACTTGAGCGCAGGGGGCCTCTTTCCCTCGGTATCCTTGGGGTTGGACCCATCGCCGTTGGAGTTGACCGGGCGAATCTATAGCTTCGCCTTGGAGCAGAAGGGCGGGGAGGAGCAGGCTGTGCTGACGGTGGGAATTACACTGATGAACACCGGGGAGTCCGAGATCCTCTTTCACCGGATCTATCGGTTGGGGAGCCCTCCCGTTCCTGAGAGGAAAGCGCCCCTGTTCGCATCGGCCATGAGCGAGCTGGTAGGGGATCTGTCGTTCCGGCTTCGGCAGGATCTCTGTTCCCTGGCGCGGGGGGATGTGGCTGGTTCTGGGTCGGACCAATCTCTGGACGCTGCTACGTGGACACCCACTGCAAGACTCGGCGAGGTGGTTCGTTACGTGGACACCAAGCATTGCCCCACTGACCAGCCTTCAACTCTGCAGCGTGTGCGCCGCCAACGACGCCATAGGTCCGAGTACGCTCTCGTTGGCGGCGACTACAAACAGCCGGTTGGGCAGAACTCCGTTGAAGCTGTGATGCCCCGCGTGGGCCGCCGCGCCCACTGTGGCCTGGTGTAGCCACCCCCAAACACAGCTGACCTCACGGCCTAAGCGCTACTTCTTGGCACTGCTAAAATGGGATTGCCGTGCGGCGGCCGGGCCGGAGGGGCCGCGGCGAGTGCCAAGGCCTTCTGCGCATGGCGGAGAAGCCGGTGGGAACCAGCACCCGGTCGGTAGGGCGCCGCCGAGGACCGCTTCACCGCCAGCACCGGCCGGTTCACCCTTCGCGCGACCCCTAGGACTATCCGTAGGCATCCCCCGCGGGTGGGTTTGTCCCTTCTTGCGGAGAACGGCGGAGGCCAGTCGTTCCGGTTTAGTGCAGAACTCTGTTGTGGCGTATCCTCGAATGGGGGAGGAATAGACGTGCCAAATCTGCCATGAACACTCGGCTGCACTTCTGCCTGCGGGGAGCTGACCATAATGGCTTTTTGGGATGTTGCCACGGTCGTTCTGTTGATCCTTCTGAATGGCTTCTTCGCCATGTCGGAACTGGCGGTGGTCTCGTCGCGCAAGGTGAGGCTTCAGGTGCTGGCCGAAGAAGGGCATCCAGGCGCCGCACAGGCGCTGCGGCTTGCTGAGGAGCCTGGGCGGTTTCTCTCCACAGTGCAGATTGGCATCACCCTGGTAGGCGCAACGCTGAGAAGATCGCCGCCTTGGTGGCCAGGCCGATGGCCCTGCGTTCAGGGCATCGTTCAGGTGCGGGATTTGTTCGGTCAGTGTCTGGACGGGCAGCCGTTGGACATCCGGGCGGGGCTCCGCGAGCCCTTGGTCGTTCCCGAAAGCACAAGCGCCGTGCGCGTGCTGGAGCTGCTCAAGGCGCAGACCATTCATGTGGCCTTGGTCGTTGACGAGTACGGGAGCCTGCAGGGGCTGATTTCGAGCGAAGACATTCTGGAATCCATCGTTGGAGAGTTACCCGACCAAGGGGAGCAAACGGAGCCGGAGATCGTGCTGCGCGAAGACGGCTCCTGGTTGCTGGACGGCGGTCTGCCCGTCGATGAGACCATGGCCTTGCTCGGCTGGCGTGAGGCGCCTGTCAGCGGCAGCTTCAACACCCTCGCCGGATTGGTGCTGGCCCACCTGGACCGGGTGCCCGCAGTTGGAGAAACCTTCACCTTGCGGGGGTATCGCTTCGAGGTGGTCGACATGGATGGCCGGCGCATTGACCGGGTATTGGTGAGCCTCGAGGATGTTCCCCCAGCGCAGCCCGAGGAATGATTCACTTGGCGAGGCATTGGCGGTCGGCACCAACCGCCGGGTCGTACAGGAGCAGGTCGATCATCCGGCCAAACCACGTCTGGAATGCCGACGCCGAGCTTAGGCTGGCCGTCATCTGCCGATCGAAATCCGCCACGAAACGGGTGACCGCCACCTTGGTCGCGGGCGTCGGTTCCAGACTGAAGACGGGGGCCGGACTGCGCTGGGCGTCGCGCAGCAGCGTCGAGTAGTCGATGGCGCCCGTGGCGTAGGCGGCATAGCGGCCAACGAAGGCCAACCTGCCGGTCGCGGGGTCGAGGAAGACCCGCTGCAGTACGTTGATGCCTGCCGCGCCCGTCTCTCTCGTGGCCAGCCCCGGAACCTAGAACGGGTCGGCTGCCGGCGCGTCCTGCACCGGCATTCGCAGCCGGCGTGAACGGGCAGACGCCAGATCGCCTCTTCGGTTGGCGGCCGCGGTCGCTTCAAACCCTACAACCATGCCATTGGCAAGGTGTCGGAAGGTTCGGAGCGGCTATCTAGTCGTCCTCGCATTTGACTTCGCAGTAGTTCACACGACAGCTGGAGGTGCAGAGAAGCATGGTCTCCACCGCGCCCCGGGCGCAATCAGCCATGCAGCCATGGTAACCGGAGCTGCAGACGGTTTCGCACTTGCGGGTCTTCAAGCCTTCGTCCCGCTTCCAGGTTCCGCCGCCGCCCACTTCGTAGTCGCTGTCGGCGGCATACGAGATGGGCGTGAGGACGAGACCGGCTGTGAGTAGCCAGGCGCTGAGGTGTTTCATCTGCAAGTCTCCCGAAGTGGTGATTTCGCCGGGGTTTAATCCCTTTGATCACTGCGAAGCGGTCGGTGGGACACGCACGAGGTATTCCCGATCCAGCTTGGAGTGCGACAGGAAGTGGGAGGTCAAAAGGATGCGTAGCCTGGACTCACCCGGTTGGCGCGCGACGATGTCGGCGACCAGTAGCGGGTCGTGCATCAACCAACCGTCGGTCAGCCGAAAGGCCATCCGTTCGGCGTGGTCGGTGACGGCAACCGCATCGCCGACAACCTCCAATTCGTAGAACGGTCCGCTCTTGCTGCCGGGATAGCCGTAGGCGAGTCGTACTTCATGCCCCAGGGGCAACGTTTCGCCGGTCAGGTCGAAAAACGTCCATGACTTCTCGAACCGGCCCCCTGCGTCGGTCATGGCCTCCACGATCAGCGTGTTGCTGCCGGCGACCCAATCGGGTGACAACTGCACCACATCAAGACCATGGGTATTTTGCGCGAGGGGCTCGGCCGCGAGCGGCTTGCCATTGAGCCGGAACTGCGGTGCGCTCAGGCGGTGCAGCGCGAACTGCAGAGGCCTGGTGACCGTGACGACCTCGTCGTCTCCGAAGTGGGCGAGTGGAATGAGATCGGCCGGTGGCCGAAAGTAGAAGCGCGTGCCGAGGTGGTGTGTCTCCTCCCCGTTTTGCAGGGTCACGGCCAGTCGCCGGCAGCCTTCTGGGCCAGGAGCGAGGCGCACGCTCTCGAAGTTGGTGGTCTGGTCGAATCCGCCGCCGACCCTCATCGTGGGGATTTCACGATCGTCGGCGTAAGCGCGGATGGTGGGGGAATCCCATGTCTTCGGGTAAGAGATACGTACGTCGAGGTACGGCAGGCCCTCGATCCGCTCGAGGGCGTCCAGATGTGGTACCTCGTCGGTTTCGCACAGCGCTTGGCACTCCTCCAACTCGTCAAAGGGCACGACCGGCCCACAGCCGTCATAGATGTAGGAAACGCACCGATTCCTGCCGGGGTCGAAATAGTACTTTTCCAGCAGCGCTTTGCAGGGGCCGTTCTGTGGCTCGAGCCGGCATCGTTCCGGCAGTTCCCCTGCGCGGGCGACGAATGGCACGGCCAGAAGGGCCACAAGAAGACCAGCGAACTTCCAGGCCTGCGGGCGCGTCTTGCTCATTGCGCAATCTCCCGTTCAGCGATGGGGGGCGGTCTGCCCGGGGGGCGCGGTGGAAGCGACTTTCTGTCGCCTGCCGATGAGCAGATAGAACAGCGTCCCGGCAAGCGGAAGCAGGACCACGACAACCGACCAAATAAGTTTGTTGTTTCCGGTGAACTCGCTGCGAAGTATGTCATACAGCGCCACGAGGCCTGGGAGGCCCGCCAACAACAGCATGAAAAGGAACTCAGGCAGTCCGATCATGATGCGATGCCCCGTAGCTGCCGCCCGGAGGACGGATGGATGGACAACTAGTCGTGAATCAGTCGGTTTCCACCGGCGTCGGGGGCGGGACGTCGGGGACGTCGGGCGGGTCGTCAGTCGTGCATCCCAGTAGACAGCTCACCATGCAGTTTTCGTAGGCGCTGCCGCTCTTTCCATCGCAATCGGAGACGCAATCCGATGCGCAGTCGGAGAATGCTGTGGCGGGAGCGCCGAGCGCCAGGATGAAGATCGAAGCGAAGAGCAACCTGTTCATGACCGAATCCTCGCAATCGTAACGCCCTGACCAGCGCGCAAGGCCCCTTTTGGCCTTGCTTCCGTTAGGACGGCCCGACCGGCAGGCAGGATCAAATCTACTCCCCGCGGAAATGCGTGACAAGGTCCAATCCGGCGAGCGTCAGGTGGGGCATTGCCAGTGACTCGGGGAAGTCATAGAGTGCGTCTACGAAGGCTCTCGACACCGATTGCGGGGTGCTCATGCTTTTCCAATGCGTTTGCTTCTCTCTCGCATTACCTGGGACGGATTGGCGATGAAGGCCGCCAACCAGGAAAGTGGGGAATCGAAGCGGCTTGCGCTCCGAGTGCGACCGGGGAAGGGGGCTTCGATCCTGCTCATGGCGCTCGGCCTGATGTTTCTTCTGTTCGGGCTGATCCTGACCGAATTAGGCAAGGCGGAGGCGGGCGATAGCGAACCCTCTCTCTGGTGGGCGATCACTGCGTTCGAGGTCCTCTGGGTGGCCGGGTGTGGTGCGCTCGTACTCTTCGGCGCTTTGGGGCTGAGAAGGAAAGGCGTATCGCCGGTCAGTCTCGATGTTGATTCCGCTCCCGATTTCGAGCAGCGGTTGAGGCAACTCGACACCTTGCGACGGGACGGTCTTATCAGCGAAGAGGAGTTCCTCCGAAAGCGCGAGGAGATCATGCGGCAGCCATGGTTATAAGCGTCCGTCCGTCTGCTGATTCGCGACACGTGAGTGCGGCGGACAGATGCCGCTCGTTCGGCAGATGAATCCGGTCACCACGAGAACACTAACGGTCCTGGCGGCATTCGTGATCGTCGTGGGTGCGATGATCGCCTCACCGTTGGGGCGCCTCGCGGTGGTCGGCTTCGGCGGGTTGATTGCGCTCATCCCGGTGGCCTTCGGAACTCCGAGGTTGCGACTCACGGGGGCCGTCTGCCTCGCTGTTGCCGTGATCCTGGTGTTCGACACCCAGGTCCCCGCACTGCAGGAAGCCGCGACCTATCGAACCGCGGCCGAAGCGCCTTCCGATGGGTTTGAATCCGTGACGATTGCAGGGTACTTCACCTGCGAGGTCCCGGTGAACTGGCGACGAAGCGGGGAGTCCGTGGCGAGCGGCACCGGCGATCTCGGGATCCGGCTCGAAGGTCCGGGTTCCGGCCCGATTCCCGTGAGGGTGGAGATCCGATACTACGCCGGGGGTGGGGAATACCCATCGTTTGAGCATTACATCCAATCGTTCTCTCGGCCCACGTTGGGGACGGGGTTGGAGGGCGAGCAATACGAAGCCGTCCAGAAAGTGATGCTGTCCGGGCGAACCGGGTACTTCTTTGGTCGGACGAAAAAGATATTTTTGCCTCCTGAACCAAGCCTCGTCACACCTGCCGAGGAGGACGTCCGGATCTACGAGGGCGAAGAGCGGATCGCCAGCCCATTTTTGGTTAGGGAGCGCTATGTGGTCCTCCCGGCGACGTCGGGGTTCTACGCGCTTCAGTATTCCGCGCCTTCCGAACGTTACGACGCGTCTCTCTCCGTGTTCGATCGCATCGTCAATTCCTTTCGCGTGCGTGGTCGTCAGGGAAGTACTCCCACGCCTCGCCATGGGCGCTGTAATCCTCGCGCACCGTGCCCCATTGCCGTTCGCTCAGATTAGGCCCCCAGCGGTGCCATGGCGCCTCGCCCTCGGCCTGCGCCAGCAGGCGGCGCTGCTCGGCATCGGGGTGGCGTGCGGTGTTCTTTCTTTTCATAAAGTCTTCATAGCACGTGCCTCGGGCACCGTGCCGGCCGGCATCCACGGGACTCCAGGCTTCCGCGGCAGCGTCTCGCCACTAACCGTCATTCCCGCGAAGGCGGGAATCCAGGCACCCACGGGACTCCAGGCTTCTGCGGCAGCATCTCGC
>JAWLHA010000095.1:0-12824 GCA_041690535.1 Gammaproteobacteria bacterium
GGATGGAAGATGATTGCTCCTGCATAATCTTCACTCCCGACATCCATGTCGGTCGTATTCACAGCGCACCTGCTTTCAAGGACTTACATCGCTCACAGCACGGCCGTGACGTTAGTATGCGTTTACCCTGGTCAGCGCCGGCGGGTTCTGGCAGTGGCGGGGGCGCTCCAGGGGTCTTCGGGCCAGGGGTGTTTGGGGTAGCGCCCTTTCAGCTCCTTCTTCACCTCCGCATAGGTCCGCCCCCAGAAGCCTCGGAGATCCTGGGTCACCTGAATGGGCCGCTGTGCCGGGGAGAGCAGGTGCAGGGTCACCGCCACTTTGCCCCAGGCCACCCGGGGGGTATCGGCCAGGCCGAACATCTCCTGCAGCTTCACCGCCAGCACGGGGGATTCTCCCGGCGTATAGCGCAGGCGCTTTCGCGCTCCGCTCGGCACCTGGAGGTGGGTGGGAGCCCCTTCATCGAGGCGGCGTTGTTGCTCCCAAGGAAGCATCGCCAGGAGGATGGCGGCAAGGTCAAGCCGCCCCAGCTGCTCCCTCCGCCCAATCCCCTGCAGGTAGGGCAACAACCACTTCTCCAGCCGCTCGCCAAGAGCGGCATCACCGAGGTCGGGCCAATCCTCCTCAGGGCACCAGTGACGCAGCGAAAGTACCCTCGCCTGCAGCGCGCGCGCCTCCTCCGACCAAGGCAACGCTCCGAGCCCCATGGCCCGCACCCCCTCCAGCATCGCCTGGGCCATGGGTTCGGGCGGCGGCGGGTGCAGCCGCCGCTCGCGGAGGATCACCTGCCCCAGCCGCTCCACCCGCCGTGCGATCACCGCTTCGCTGCGGGCGTCCCAGGCGACCTCCTCGCCGTGCAGGATCCGCGGGGCGAGGTGTTCGCGCAGAAGCTCTTCATCCAGCGCAGCGGCCACGCGGATGCGACTCTCCTCCCCTGCCCCGTCCAGGTCCGAGGCCACCAGCAGCTCACCCCGGGCGAGATCGCAACCGCTGTCGAGCCGTGCCCCGCGCCCCCCCGAGAGCAGATACCGCCCACTCCCCTGCTCGCGCCGTTTGGCCACCCGGTCGGGGTAGGCAAAGGCAAGGAGGATGGCCGCCCACTCATCCCCCGCCCGCGCCTGCTCCCGAACCCCAAGCAGACGGCGGAACTGCGATGCCGCACGCTCCACGGCCCGGCAGCCGTTGGGGTCGGCCCCGAGGGCGCGCGCACCACCCGCCCCCCCACGGCGAAAGGCCTCCAGCGCCTGCAGACGCAATCCGAAATCACACCGGCCCCGCTCCCGCAGCAAGTCCCGTTCAGACAGGAGGGCCGCAATGTCCGCCCCCAGAGCCGTCACGCCCAATTCCCGGGCCCGCAGCAGCATGTGACCCAACCGGGGATGAAGGGGCAGGCCGGCCATGGCCCGGCCCGTATCGGTGATGCGTCCGTACTCGTCCAGCGCCTCCAGGTCCGTGAGCAGGGCCCGTGCCTGGGCAAACGGCCCGGCCGGCGGCAGGTCCATCCAGGAGAGGTCCTCGGGCCCATGCACGCCCCAGGCGGCCAGCTCCAGCGCCAGCGGGGCCAGGTCCGCGTGGAGGATCTCAGGGGGCGTCTGGGGAACAAGCCCCCGCTGCGTCCCCTCACTCCAGAGACGGTAACACACCCCCGGGCCGAGCCGCCCGGCCCGGCCGGCCCGCTGCTCGGCCGAGGCGCGGGAGATCCGCACCGTCTCCAGGCGCGTCAACCCGCTGCCCGGATCGAAACGGGGGACACGGGCCCAGCCACTGTCCACCACCACGCTCACCCCCTCGATGGTCAGGCTGGTCTCCGCGATGTTGGTGGCCAGCACCACCTTGCGCCCCCCCTCCCGGTCCGGAAGGATGGCGCGCTGCTGCGCCTCCATGGGCAGGTCGCCGTAGAGGGGATGCAGCCCGGCGCGGCCCGCCAGCGGCTCCTCCAGCACGGCTGCGGCGCGCCGGATCTCCCCCACCCCGGGGAGAAAGGCGAGGACATCGCCGCTGTTCTCGGCCAATGCCGTGAGGACCCAGCGGGCGACCGTCTCGCCGATGGGCCCCTCGGGGTCCCGCGGCAGGTGATGCACCTCCACCGGGTGGCAGCGCCCCTCACTGGCGACCAGCGGAGCTTGCAGATGCTCTGCGACGCGGCCCCCATCCAGGGTGGCAGACATCACCAGCAAACGGAGATCGTCGCGCAGTGCGACCTGCGCGTCACGGCAGAGGGCCAGGGCCAGATCACTCTCCAGATGGCGCTCGTGAAACTCATCGAAGATCACCAGCCCCACCCCCTCCAACTCGGGGTCCTGCTGGAGTCGGCGGGTCAGAATCCCCTCCGTCACCACCTCGATGCGCGTGAGCGCCGAGACCTTGCTCTCGAAGCGGATTCGGTAGCCGACCCTCCGTCCCACCGGCTCCCCGAGCTGCTCGGCCAGGCGAAGCGCTGCGGCGCGGGCC
Source organism: Gammaproteobacteria bacterium (assembly GCA_041690535.1). Taxonomy (GTDB): domain Bacteria; phylum Pseudomonadota; class Gammaproteobacteria; order Thiohalomonadales; family Thiohalomonadaceae; genus JAWLHA01. The sequence goes on from JAWLHA010000095.1 coordinate 2,449, forward strand.
GCCAGACGCCGGGGCTCCAGCACGATGATGCGCTGTCCGGCCAGCCAGCTTTCCTCGAGCAGCGCCAGCGGGACCCGGGTGGTCTTGCCGGCGCCGGGGGGCGCCAGCAACACCGCCGAACGGTGCCGCGCCAGGGTGGATTTCAGGTCAGGAAGTACGGAGTCGATGGGAAGTTCTTGCATGGGGCGCATTCTAACGCAGCATCGGCGCGCAACCGGGAGCAAAACGCTCGGCGGCAACTAAACTAATCTCAGGCGAGCGAGAGGGAGTGTCATGGAGAGAATCGGTGTACTCATCGCGAATGGCAGTGAGGCTCGCTTCTACACCGCGGAGCGTGAGGGACAACACCTGCAGAACCTGAGTCTGGCGCAGGAGTTTCTCGATCCCCTGGTCCGCCACAAGGAGGGGGATATCACGTCGGACCACTCGAGCCATCGCGAAACCCGCACCGATGGGACGGCCAGCCAACGCGTCTACGGCAGCTTTCCCGAACCGACCGATCCCAAGGAGTTCGAGATGGAGCGGTTCGCCCGGGAAATCGCCAAAGCGCTGGAACACGGGCGTACTACCAAGGCCTTCGATTCTCTGATACTGTTCGCACCGCCTCACTTCCACGGGATGCTGAACAAGCATCTGGGCGATCAGCTCTCGCGGATGGTCGAGCGACATGTGGAGAAGGACTACACCAAGGTCCCCGATCACGAACTGCTGGAGACCGTGCGCAGCCACGCTTGATCCTCCAGTCCACAACCGCTTCTCGGAAAGACGAACCGGTTCACAGACGAATCGAGACGGAGCGCACACAATCCAGCCCCCACGGGACGATAAAGTGTGCAACCCCTGAACGGAGGGAACCTAACTGTGATTAGATTTATCGCCATGGGTGTCGTTGGCTACTTGGCCATCACCGGTCAGCTCGCCGAAGCGCTTCCCGCCATCGACGGGTACGCCGATTTCCTCGCGGCGGGGCTCATCGCCGTGCTGGCGGCACCGACCCTGCATAGGCTGTTCCACTGAGGTGGAGCGGCTTTGCCGGGCATCCGGCAGGTGTTCGCTTCCCTGCTGCCGTCACTCTCGGGTAGCCCGATCGATACCCTCCTCCATGACCTTGGCCAGGAAGCGGAGCTGCGCCTCGTCGATAATGTAGGGCGGCATCAGATAACTGACACTCCCCAGCGGCCGCAGCAACGCGCCACGGCTCAAGGCATGGCGATACACCTTGAGCCCCCGCCGCTCCTGCCACGGATAAGGCTCGCGCGAGGCCTTCTCCCTGACCATCTCCACCGCCAGGATCATGCCGGTCTGGCGCACCTCCGCCACATGGGGGTGATCGTTCAGATGGGCGGTCGACTCCGCCATCACCGCCGCGAGATGCCGGTTGCGCTCCAGCACCCCGTCCCCCTCGAAGATGTCGAGCGAGGCCAGCGCGGCGGCGCAGGCCAGCGGATTGCCGGTGTAGGAGTGGGAGTGGAGAAAGGCGGTGAGCTTCTCATAGTCGTCGTAGAAAGCCCCGTAGACCTCGGCAGTGGTCATCACCACTGAGAGGGGCAGATACCCTGCGGTGAGCCCCTTGGAGAGGCACATGAAGTCGGGCGTGATCCCCGCCTGCTCGCAGGCGAACATGGTGCCGGTACGGCCGAACCCCACTGCGATCTCGTCGGCGATGAGGTGCACGCCGTAGCGGTCGCACGCCTCGCGCAACAGCGTGAGGTAGAGGGGGTCGTACATGCGCATCGCCCCGGCGCACTGCACCAACGGCTCGACGATAACGGCGCAGATATCCTCCCCGTGGCGCTCCAGCAGCTGTTCCATCTCGACAAAGCGGCGCCGCGCCACATCCGCACAGCTCTCGCCCGATGCGCGCTCGTAGCAATCCGGCGAGGGGGCTACAAGGCTCTCCAGCAGCAGCGGCCGGTAGGTGGACTTGTAGAGCGCCACATCACCCACCGACAGCGCTCCGAGGGTCTCCCCATGGTAGCTGTTGCTCAAAGTGACAAACCGTGTCTTTCGCTCCCGGCCCCGGTTGAGCCAATAGTGGAAGCTCATCTTCAGGGCCACTTCCACCGCCGCCGAACCGTTATCGGCATAGAAGCAGTGGTCGAGCCCCGGGGGGGTGATCTCCACCAGCCGCTCTGACAGCCGCACCACCGGCTCGTGGGAGAAGCCGGCCAGAATGACGTGCTCCAGCTCGTCCAGCTGCCGCTTCACCGCCCCATTGATGCGCGGATTGGCATGGCCGAAGAGGTTTACCCACCAGGAGCTGATCGCGTCGAGATAGCGGTTGCCATCGAAATCCTCCAGCCAGACCCCCTCCCCCCGGCGGATGGGGATCATCGGCAGCGTCTCGTGATCCTTCATCTGGGTGCAGGGGTGCCAAAGGGTGGCGAGGTCTCGCTGCACCAGGTCAGCGTTCTTCATCGGCCCCTCCAAGAGAAATCAGAGTGCGTAGTCGAGGGCAATGCCGGCGAACACGGCCATGCCAAAGTAATGGTTGTTAAGGAAGGCCCGAAAGCTGAGCCCCGGGTCACGGGCGCGGATGAGGTATTGCTCGTAAAGACCGAACACGGCGGCCCCGCCAAGCCCGAAATAGTAAAGCGGTCCCAGTTCCAGCCCCACCCCTGCAACCGCCAACATGATGAGCACCAGCAGCTGCATCAGCCCGATCCCAAGCCGGTCATACCGACCCAGCAAAATGGCCGCGGACTTTACCCCGATCTTGAGGTCGTCCTCGCGGTCAGCCATGGCGTACATGGTGTCGTAGGCCAGGGCCCAGAAGATATTGGCCACGAACAGCACCCAGGCCACCACCGGCACCCCGCCGGTTTCGGCGGCAAACGCCATGGGGATGGCCCAGCCGAAGGCCGCGCCCAGGTAGGCCTGGGGCAGATGGGTGATGCGCTTCATGAAGGGGTAGCTGGCTGCAAGCAAGACTCCAACCACCGAAAGCAGGATGGTGAGCCGGTTCATGAGGAGGACCAGGCCGAAGGCGATGAGGCTCAGTACCGCAAAGACAGCCACCGCCTCGGCAGGCCGGATGGTGCCCGCGGCGAGGGGGCGGGTCTTGGTCCTTGTCACGTGAGGATCGAAGTTGCGATCGGCGAAGTCGTTGATGGCGCATCCGGCGGAACGCATCAGCACCACTCCGGCCAGGAAAACGGCGAGGACCAGGGGATCGGGGCGACCCTGGCTGGCGATCCACAGCGCCCACAGGGTGGGCCACAAGACCAAATAGATACCGATAGGGCGATCCAGGCGCATGAGGCGCACATACTCCCACAGACGCTGCCGGACACCGATTACCTGCAACTCCACATCACTCTCCGCTGGTTTGTGGCCACGGGTGTTCACAACACAACTGAACGGCGAGGGAGGCCCGCGCCGGAAAGTCGCCCAGTGTACCGCGGCCACGGGGATTTTCCAGCCGGTGCGTTTGCCCTGGTTTGCTCCACCCCGCCACCCATGCCAGAATCTTGCTGTCGATTGTGGCCATCCGACGCCAAAACCAATAAGAACCCCCGGGAGGAAGGACATGGAGCATGATGCAGTAGGACCCGATTCCGCATGGCATTCCATGCCTGTGGCCGATGTCCTGCAGCAGTTGGAGTCGGACCAGTGGGGACTCAAGGGTGAGGAGGCCAAACACCGCCTTCGTGTCCATGGACATAACCGGCTTCCCACCGCCCGGGGACGCAATCCTCTGGTCCGCTTCTTCAGCCACTTCAACAACGTACTCATCTACGTCCTGCTCGTCGCTGCGGTGGGCAGTGCCGCAATGGGCCACTGGGCGGATGCTGCAGTCATTCTCGGCGTGGTGGTCATCAACGCCCTCATTGGCTTCATTCAGGAGGGCAAGGCGGAAAAAGCCCTCCATGCCTTGCGCCAGATGCTCTCCCAAAAGGCGACGGTGATGCGCGATGGCCGGCGCCAGGAGGTCGCGGCGGAGGATCTGGTACCGGGCGATCTGGTCTTCATTCAGGCGGGGGACAAGGTCCCGGCGGATCTGCGTCTGCTGCAGAGCCGTAACCTGCGCATCGAGGAGGCGGCCCTCACCGGGGAGTCGGTGCCCGTGGAAAAGGGCATGTCCCCTGTCGCCCCGGACACCGTCCTGGCGGAGCGCAGTTCCATAGCTTACTCCAGCACCCTGGTCACCTACGGGCAGGGCAGTGGTGTGGTGGTCGCCACCGGCGCCCAGACCGAGATTGGGCGCATCAGCGCCCTGCTCGAAGAGGTCACCACCCTCGAGACGCCGCTGCTGCGCCAACTGACCCGCTTCGGCCAGCTCCTGACCTTGTGGATTGTCGGGCTCGGCACCCTCACCTTCATCTTCGGCTGGCTGGCACGCGATTACACCCTCAACGAGATGTTTCTTGCGGCGGTTGGCTTGGTAGTTGCCGCCATACCCGAGGGGCTGCCCGCAATCATCACCATCACGCTGGCCATCGGGGTTCAGCGAATGGCGGCGCGTCACGCCATTATCCGCCGCTTGCCGGCGGTGGAGACCCTCGGTTCCGTCTCTGTGATCTGCTCGGATAAGACCGGGACCCTTACCCGCAATGAGATGACGGTGAAAAGCGTCGCGCTTGCGAAACGCTTCTATGAGGTCAGCGGAGTGGGCTACGACCCCCATGGCACCTTCAATGTCGCCGAGCGCGAGGTCGACCCCGACACTGATGCGGTCTTGCGTGAGTTGGTGCGAGCCGCGCTTCTGTGCAATGACGCCAGTGTGGTGGAGAGAGAGGGCGCGTGGACCCTGCAGGGCGATCCCACCGAAGGGGCCCTGGTCACCCTCGCCCTCAAGGCGGGGCTGGACCCCACCCTGACACGCGAAGAGTACCCTCGGACGGACGTGATTCCGTTCGAATCGGAGCACCGCTTCATGGCCACCCTGCACCACGATCACGCCGGGCACAGCTTCGCTGTGGTCAAGGGGGCCCCCGAGCGGCTGTTCGAGATGTGTCGCCTGGAGCGGGTCAACGGCGAAGACCGCCCGCTGAACATCGCCGCCTGGATCGAACAGGTGGAGCAGATCGCCGCCCGCGGCCAGCGGACCCTGGCACTGGCGCTGCGTGTCCACCCCCCCTCCCCTCACGAACTCAGGTTCACCGACGTGCAGGGGGATCTGACCCTGCTGGGGGTGGTCGGACTCATCGACCCGCCGCGGGAGGAGGCTGTGCGAGCGGTGGCACTCTGCCAATCTGCGGGCATTCAGGTGAAGATGATCACCGGCGATCACGCCGGAACGGCTCACGCCATTGGAGAGCAGATGGGGCTCACCGGCGGCGATACGGATACCCTGACCGGCGCGGCCCTCCAGACCATGAGCAGCGAACAGTTGGAAGAGGCGGTGGAGAAAACCTGCATTTTTGCCCGCACCAGCCCGGAGGACAAACTGCGGCTGGTCCAGGCGCTGCAGGCGCGTGGCCGGGTCGCCGCCATGACCGGCGACGGGGTCAACGATGCCCCCGCCCTGAAGCGGGCCGATGTGGGGGTCGCCATGGGCATCAACGGCACCGAGGTGGCCAAGGAGGCGGCCGAGATGGTGCTGACCGACGACAACTTCGCCTCCATTGCCAACGCGGTGGAGGAAGGGCGCACCGTCTACGACAACATCAAAAAGGCCGTCCTCTTCATCCTGCCGACCAATGGCGCGCAGGCCCTGACCATCATCGCCGCCATCGCCGCGGGGGTGGTGTTGCCCATCACTCCGCTGCAGATCCTGTGGGTGAACATGGTGACTGCCGTTACCCTCGCCCTGGCGCTGGCCTTTGAGCCCGCGGAGCAGGATGTGATGCAACGGCCACCCCGGGAGCCCTCTGAACCGCTGCTGAACGCCTTCATGGTTTGGCGCATCATCTTCGTCTCGGTGCTGATGGTCATGGGGGTATTCGGGCTGTTCCTGTGGGAGCGTGAAGCGGGCATGGCCATCGAAGGCGCACGGACCGTCGCGGTGAACGCCCTGGTGACGTTCGAGATCGCCTACCTGATCAACAGCCGGCACATCACCGCCTCTGTGCTAAACCGCGACGGTTTCTTCGGCAACCCCTACGCCCTGCTGGCGATCCTGCTGGTCGTTACCCTCCAGCTCCTGTTCACCTACCTGCCGCCGATGCAGCAGCTGTTCGGTACCGCCGCCGTCGGCAACGAGTCGTGGGCGCGCATCGTCTCTCTGGCGATCATCATTTTCGTGCTCATCGAAGCGGAAAAGGCAATCGTGCGGCGATGGAGCTTGCGGCGTGCGAAGCGGTGACTTTCCGCGTGGGCATACTCCAGGGGGGAGCCGACCTCAGCGCCTGGGGGGCGTCCGGATAAACCAGACCACGAGTGCAACAACGGTGACCAGGATGAACAGTTCCACAAGAATCATGGATAATCAGGCCCTTCGCCGGCAGAGGGGTTGACCCGGACTTCTCACCACCGTTCGTAGCGAGCGGACCGGCGCCCGCAGTAGAAGGGTGGTGAGAAATGCGCGTTAAGTGCGACTGATTGTCTCAGCAGGCAAGCCAACGCGCCACTCTCCACTCTGACACCACAGGGTGAACGCACACTCACCCAAGAGCGACGTAAGTCCTTGAAAGCAGGTCGACGGCCGCATGGATGGGTGCAAGGACGCACTTATGCCGCGGGAGGGCAGGAGCCCGAAGCGGCCGCGACCGTCGAGCGTACAAGGATGGAAGATGATTGCTCCTGCATAATCTTCACTCCCGACATCCATGTCGGTCGTATTCACAGCGGACCTACTTTCAAGGACTTGCGTCGCTCACAGCACGGCGGTGACGTTAGTATGCTTTCACCCTGTCTGACACCATTGGAACCCTGATACCGACTTCTGGACGACTCGATGATCCTGGACATTCTGCCCCATGCCGAGCGCTACTGCTCGCTCCACCCCCGCTTTGCCGAGGCCTTTGCATTCCTCCGACGCGAGGATTTGGCCACGCTCGCACCGGGTCGCCACCCCCTTGATGGAGAGCATCTCTTCGCCATTGTCGCCCACGACCAGGGGCGGGCTCGGGAGGCCGCGAAGCTGGAAAGCCACCGCCGCTACATCGACATCCAGTATGTCATTGGCGGAGACGAGCAGATGGGCTGGCGGCCGACAGTCGAGTGCCGGTCGCCGGAAGGGCCCTACGACTCAGCCCGCGATCTCCAATTCTTCCATGAAGAGCCCACCAGCTGGGCCCGGGTACAATCCGGGGGCTTTTGCATCTTCTTCCCGGAGGATGCCCACATGCCGCTCATTGGGGAAGGGGCGATCCACAAGGTGGTGGTCAAAGTCGCAGTGGGGTAACCGAACTCCCCCGAGGCGACCGGAGCAATGCGCAAAGGCTCCGAACTCCCCGCGGTTCTCCTTTCGCGCGAACGCCTGCCCTTTCCGGCGGGGATCCAGAGCACCGAACGATAAACGGGAAAAGTCGCCAATCGCAGCGGATTGCCCGGTAAGAGGGGGGGGCAGCGAACCAGGCGTAGGGTGGATAAGCGCAGCGCATCCACCGTGCGGCGTCGAATTGGTGGATGCGCTGCGCTTATCCACCCTACATGTTGGGCGCCTCGGATTTATCTGTTCGGTGCTCTAACCCGGTTGCGCCGATACCCTCACTGGGCTTGACTGTGATTGAGTGCGGTCTCAATAGAGGGTGGCCCCATGGACTTGCAGCTACCTGGAGGACAGCCCCTCATACCACGACGGCTGATGTTTCCGCAGATCCGTTGGGGTGCGGTTCTCGCCGGTGCGACGGGCGGACTGGCAACCTACTTGGTCCTGTCGATGTTTGGCTTCGCTGTCGGCATCACGGCGGTGGAGCCGCGCGCGGCCGACCCGCTGAACACCATCACCTCCTCCACTGGCGCCTGGACCGGCGTGGGCATGCTGCTGGCGGCCTTTGTCGGTGGATACGTGGCCGCCCGGCTGTCCGGGATGGCTCGGCGCGGCGATGGCGTCCTCCACGGTTTCGTAGCGTGGGCGACCTTCATCGTGTTGCTGCTTTGGATCACCACCACCGCCGTGGGCAGTGTCCTCGCAGGCACATTCGGCCTGCTCGGCGAGAGTCTCGCTGCGCTCACCACCGCCGCCGAAAGCGCTGAACTCCAGCAGTTGACCTCCGCCCTTTCCGCACTGTCCTGGTGGATCTTCGCTGCCATGCTCCTCTCCCTGGGGCTGGGACTCTGGGGCGGAGTCTCGGGCGCGCGCTCGGTGCGTGAGCGGAGCGCGGGAAACCATTACCCCCAGAAGAGTGGCTGATCACACAAACGCACGCCACTGCCCGCTTTCTGCCCCGGTTCAGAGCCCGGGCTCAGGGTAGTTCGGGTTTGCCGTTACCCGCCAACCGCCTCATGGCAGCCTGGAGTTCCACCTCGATCTCGGGGAGAAAGTGGGCCAAGCCTTCAAGTACTCCCGCGGTATAGTTGCCGTTCATGCCAAGAAAACCTCCCTGGGCGAAGTAGAGGCAGTCCAGATATTCGGGCTCGATGGCCCGTCGAGCCTCCTCGCGCACCTCCGGGGCGGCATTGCGAACGAGAACCGCCTGCAGCCCGCTGGTGAGCACCGGCAGGTCGTTGCCGCTATCCCCCGCAAAGACGGTGCGCGCCTCGGCGTGGCCGTGCTGCTGCATCAAAAAGCGGACCGCATGGAGTTTGCTGGCGGAAGCCGGCAGGATATCCAGCAGTCCCTCCCCGCTCAGGTCGTCCACGCTCCAGATCAGGTTGGCGTCGATCCCCCCGGCCGCGAGCCTCCCCTCCACGCTGGCCAGTAGACGGGCCCTGTGGGCCGGCGCCGCGTAATAGCTCAGCTTGTGTCGCCCCTGCTTCGCCTCCTCCTGGGGCAACAGGCCCTCGATCCCTCCCAACATCCGGGCCAGATCCAGACGTGAACGCCCGCCCCAATCGGCGCCAATCTCTTCATCCCACGCCTCCCACTTGCGCCACCCCGTAGAGGTCGCCAGATAAATGCTCGTGCCCACATCGGCCACCGCATAGTCGGGCACAGGGATGTCGAACTCCACGATCGCCTGCTCCAGCAGGGCAAGATGGCGACCGCTCACGTACGCCAACCGCACCTGGGGCAACGACGCAAGGGCACGCAGCAGCGGCCTGGCCAACACCGATTCCGGAGCCGTCCCATTGGGCAGGACGGTGCGATCCAGATCGCAACACAGAAATACCGGTTTCATCTCACACATCCATCTTCCACTCCGTGGTCCATGGGCCGATTGTATCAGCCCATCGACCGGCTTGTTTCTGGCGCCAACGGCGGTAACACTAAGAGAGCAGCCACAACCATCGGTCCGGGACGGTCACGGGGAGAAAGCATGGACAAAGAGTCGCTACCTGAGTGGTATCAGTTCCTTAAGGAGCGCCACGGACAGTACATGGATGCGCTGGAGCAGTTGGGAAAGAGCGCGCGCGAGGAAGGGCCTCTGGATGAGCGCACCGCTCATCTCATTCAGCTTGCAGCCGCTGTGACCCTGCGTTCGGAAGGGGCAGTCCACAGCCACGTCCGACGAGCCATCGAGGCGGGCGCGACGCCCGAGGAGATCAGCCATGCAATCATTCTGCTGACCAGCACTGTCGGGTTCCCCAACGTCTCTGCGGCCCTCAGCTGGGTCGAAGACGTTCTTGAGTCCGAAGAGGAGGATTGGGACTAAATAACTGGTTCCTGACCCCGAGACAGTGAGGAGGTGAGGTGCCCACACTTGAGGAGATGGGACTGCCTGCGAGGGAACGCGCATGCGCACTGCACTGGAGCTGTTCGAGGCCCGCGTCAGCCAGATCGACATCGAGGGCGATACGATTCGTATCACCCTCTCACATGCGCTCGTGCACCGCTTCGTGGGAGCGCCCGAAGAGGACGCGGGCAGTACCTGGAGCCAGGCCGTGGAGATCGTCCTGCATGGTGCCGAAATCAGGGGCGAGTACCCACCGCTGCCCAATACGGTGACCGGCGGGTACCTGGACTACGGCGGCAGTCACCACGAGTTCGTCCCCCTCCCCTTCAAACGCCGCGGCACCGCCGGCATCTTTCTCGAGTTTGCGGATGGCTCAGCCTTGCACACGACGGGATTTGCCCCCTCCGTGGGACTGCTGAGCGCGCCGGTCCAACTCGATTAGCGCCGGTGGTGTTCTATCTTTAAGGGGTTTGGTCAATGGAAGCCGGAGGCAGCACATGACGCAAAATCATCGTACCGGTATGCTCGGCAGCAGCCCGAACGAGGAGACACTCAGGCGTGAAATCGCCTATTGCAAAGCGCGCCTCACCGACATTGACAACGCTCCTCAGAACTCAAGGCACAAGGAGGGCCGGGCCCGTGTGCTAAGCCATCTGAAGGAGTGTCAACGGCTCCTTGCCCGACTGAACGAAAACTGAGGAGAAGGGGCGATTG
>JAWLHA010000096.1:0-12771 GCA_041690535.1 Gammaproteobacteria bacterium
TTGCGCAGGGAGGATCAAACACTCTTACCTTCTCAGCCTTGACCAGACTGGATTCCCGCCTTCGCGGGAATGACAGGGGGCGAGTAGTTACCGGCATAACCGCATGGGAGCTGCTTGAATTCAGCGGGCGCGCCCCTATGTAGTTTTCAACTTGAAAACTTGCCTGGGAGTCGTTCCTGATGCGCATGGATAAACTGACCACAAAATTCCAGATGGCCCTCGCCGATGCCCAGAGCCTGGCGGTGGGCCGCGATCACCAATTCATCGAGCCGGTGCATGTGATGATGGCCCTGCTGGACCAGGAGGGGGGCACCACCCGCCAGCTGCTCAGCCAGGCGGGGGTGAATGTCAACAGCCTGCGCTCGCACCTCGGCGAGGTGCTGGAGCGGCTGCCCCGGGTGGAGGGGGCCGGGGGGGAGGTGCATGTCTCCAATGACACCGCCCGCCTGCTCAACGTCACCGACAAGCTGGCCCAGTCCCGCAAGGACGAATACATCGCCAGCGAGCTGTTCGTGCTCGCCGCGGTGGAGGACAAGGGGCAGGTGGGTGACATCCTGCGGCGCAACGGCGCCAACAAGGAGGCCCTGGCCAAGGCCATCGACCAGATGCGCGGCGGCCAGAAGGTGGCCGACCCCAACGCCGAAGAGCAGCGTCAGGCCCTGCAGAAATACACCATCGACCTCACCGAACGGGCCGAGCAGGGCAAGCTCGACCCGGTGATCGGCCGCGACGACGAGATCCGCCGCGTGGTGCAGGTGCTGCAGCGGCGCACCAAGAACAACCCGGTGCTCATCGGCGAGGCGGGGGTGGGTAAGACCGCCATCGTGGAGGGGCTCGCCCAGCGCATCGTCAACGGCGAGGTGCCCGAGGGGATCAAGAGCAAGCGGCTGCTCTCCCTCGACATGGCCGCGCTCATCGCCGGGGCCAAGTACCGCGGCGAGTTCGAGGAGCGGCTCAAGGCGGTGCTCAACGACATCGCCAAGCAGGGTAACGTCATCCTCTTCATCGACGAGATCCACACCATGGTGGGGGCAGGCAAGGCCGAAGGGGCCATCGACGCCGGCAACATGCTCAAGCCGGCCTTGGCCCGAGGCGAACTGCACTGCGTGGGCGCCACCACCCTGGATGAATACCGTCAGCACATCGAGAAGGACGCCGCCCTGGAGCGGCGCTTCCAGAAGGTGCTGGTGGACGAGCCTTTGGTGGAGGACACCATCGCCATCCTGCGCGGGCTGAAGGAGAAGTATGAGGTGCACCACGGGGTGCAAATCACCGATCCGGCCATCGTCGCCGCGGCCACCCTGTCGCACCGCTACATCACCGACCGCCAGCTCCCGGACAAGGCCATCGACCTCATCGACGAGGCGGCCAGCCGCATCCGCATGGAGATCGACTCCATGCCGGAGGACATGGACCGCCTGGACCGCCGCCTCATCCAGCTGAAGATCGAGCGCGAGGCGCTGGCCAAGGAGACCGACGAGGCCTCCCGCAAGCGCCTGGCCGACCTGCAGCAGCAGATCGACAAGCTGGAGGGGGAATACAAGGAGTTCGAGGAGGTGTGGAAGGCGGAAAAGCAGGCCCTGCAGGGGACCCAGCATATCAAGGAGGAGCTGGAGCGTGCCCGGGTGGAGCTGGAGACCGCCCGCCGGGCTGGCGACCTGGCCCGCATGTCGGAGATCCAGTACGGCCGCATTCCCGATCTGGAGAAGTCGCTGCAAATGGCCGAGCAGGCCTCCCTCACCGATTTCAAGCTGCTGCGCAACAAGGTGACCGAGGAGGAGATCGCCGAGGTGGTCTCCAAGTGGACCGGCATCCCCGTCTCCAAGATGCTGGAGGGGGAGCGGCAGAAGCTGCTCAAGATGGAGGAGAACCTTCACCGCCGGGTGGTGGGACAGCAGGAGGCCATTCACGCGGTCTCCAACGCCATTCGCCGCTCCCGGGCGGGGCTGGCCGATCCCAACCGCCCCAACGGTTCGTTCCTGTTCCTCGGCCCCACCGGGGTGGGCAAGACCGAGCTGTGCAAGGCCCTGGCGGAGTTCCTGTTCGACACCGAAGAGGCGATGATCCGCATCGACATGTCGGAGTTCATGGAGAAGCACTCCGTGGCCCGGCTCATCGGCGCCCCTCCCGGCTACGTGGGCTACGAGGAGGGCGGTTACCTCACCGAGGCGGTGCGCCGGCGCCCGTACTCGGTCATCCTGCTGGACGAGGTGGAGAAGGCCCACCCCGAGGTGTTCAACATCCTCCTGCAGGTGCTGGACGACGGCCGCCTCACCGACGGACACGGCCGCACCGTGGACTTCCGCAACACCGTGGTGGTGATGACCTCCAACCTGGGCAGCAACGTGATCCAGGAGATCGCCGGCGAGGAGCACTATGACGAGATCAAGCGCGCGGTGATGGAGGTGGTGGCCCACCACTTCCGCCCGGAGTTCATCAACCGGGTGGACGAGGTGGTGGTCTTCCATCCCTTGCTGCGGGAGCAAATCCACGCCATTGCGGATATCCAGGTGGGCTACCTGCGCAAGCGCCTAGCCGAACGGGAGATGGGGCTGGAGCTCACCCCGGCGGCCCTGGACCGGCTCTCCAAGGCGGGCTTCGATCCGGTGTATGGGGCCCGTCCGCTCAAGCGGGCCATCCAGCAGCAGATTGAAAACCCGCTGGCCCAGGAGATCCTCGCCGCCCGCTTCCTGCCGGGCGACACCATCGTGGTGGATGCCGCCGACCACGGCATGACCTTCACCCGGCGGTGACAGGGTGGGGCGCCGCTCACGGCCGGAGCGGCGCCCGCCGGGCGAGTCCTGTCCCTTCGTCCAGGGTGAACGCATACTCACCCAAGAGCGACGTAAGTCCTTGAAAGCAGGTCGTCGGCCGCATGGATTGGTGCAAGGACGCACTTATGCCGCGGGAGGGCAAGGATGCCCGGAGCGGCCGCGGCCGTCGAGCGTACATGGATGAAAGATGATTGCTCCTGCATAATCTTCACTCCCGACGTCCATGTCGGTCGTATTTACAGCGTATCTGCTTTCAAGGACTTACGTCGCTCACAGCACGGCCGTGACGTTAGTATGCGTTCACCCTGCCCCTTCGTCCTCCCTCCCTGAAACTTCCATCGCACTGCGGTACCATGGAGGCGGTCAAACAATAACAACCAAGGACAAAGGAGTTTTCCGTGGCCGTAGCCGAACCCCTTGCTGAGCGACTCACCAGCCCTCTCCTGCGTTATTTCCTTGCGACCCGCCCCCCCTTTCTGCTTGCGAGCCTGGTGCCGGTGTTCATCGGGCTGGCGGTCATCCATTTCACCGGGGTGGAGCTGCACTGGTCCACTGCCGTACTGACCCTGGTGGGGGCGCTCCTGGTTCACGCCGCGGCCAATGTGATCAACGACTACTACGACGACCTCAACGGCACCGACAACATCAACAGCGATCGGATCTACCCATTCACCGGCGGCAGCCGCTTCATTCAGAACCGGATTCTTACCCGTGAACAGATGGGCCGTTTCGGCCTTGCGTTGCTGGCGGCCGCGGTGGTCATCGGGCTTGCCCTGCTGCCTCGGGCCGGCTGGGGGCTGGCCATCATCGGCCTGGTGGGGCTCGTAGTCTGTTGGGCCTACTCGGCCCCGCCCTTGGCACTGAACAGCCGCGGCCTGGGGGAGTTTTGCATCGCCCTGGGCTTCGGCACCTTGATCCCGCTGGGGACGGATTTCGTGCAGCGCGCTGGATTCGATCCGCTGGTGCTGTTTGCCTCGGCCCCCTATGCGCTGCTGGTCACCTGCCTGCTCTACATCAATGAGTTCCCCGACCGCCGCGCCGACGATGCGGCAGGCAAGCACCATTTGGTGGTTCGGCTCGGCCCACGTCGGGCCCGCTGGGGCTATCTGTGGATGGTGCTGCTGGCCTATGGGGGGCTCATTGCCATGGTGGTCGGCGGGATGTTGCCCCTCTGGGCACTGCTCGGGCTCATCCCCCTGCCGCTCAGCTTGGATGCCGCACGGAGCCTCGTCCGATGGGCGGAAAGCCCTGCCCAACTGGCCCCGGCCATTCAGAAGACCATCGCAGCCATGGTGGGACATGGGCTCTTCCTGTCGCTGGGCCTGGTGTTGGGGGGGGCGGCTTAGGGCCGCGAGGCCTAGAGCACCGAACAGGTAAACCGAAAGATCGCCAATCGCAGCCTCCCGCTGATCGTGACGCCCGCGCGGGGTAGGGCCGAAGCCCTGAGCCCCAGGTGGCGGGAGCAGCGAACAGAGGTAGGGTGGATAAGCGCAGCGCATCCACCAATTCGACGCCGCACGGTGGATGCGCTGCGCTTATCCACCCTACATGTTGGGCGCGTCGGATTTATCTGTTCGGTGCTCTAGCAAATCCGTGGCAGGGGATCGTCTTCCAACTCCTCGAGGAGTCGCTCCCCGCCGAGTTCGGTCTCCAGGATCACCTCGCCCCGCCCCGGTTCCACCACGCCGATAATGGCCGCCTCGCCCCCCTGGGGAAGGGTGTGCCAAGCCGCCAGTGCCGCTTCGGCGTCGGCGGGGTCGACCACGGCCACCACCCGGCCTTCACAGGCGAGGAACAGCGGATCGTACCCCAGCATGTCGCAAACCGCCTGCACGGGCGGGCGAACGGGGATGGCGGGGGCCGAGAGCCGGATGGCGTGGTCGGTGGCGCGGGCGATCTCGTGGGCCACGGTCGCCAGGCCGCCGCGTGTGGGGTCGCGCATGAAGCGCAGGCCCGGCAACTCCAACAGGGGGTGGGTGAGCGGGTGGACGCTGGTGGCGTCCGAGGCCAGTTCACCCCGCAGCCCGAACTGTTCGCGCGCCAGCATCACGGCGGTGCCGTGATCTCCCACCGGCCCGCTCACCAGGAGCACGTCGCCGGGCCGAATGCGACCCAGGCCCAGGGCCACCCCCGGGGAGCGAATCCCCACACCGGTGGTCGCCAGGTAGAGGCCGCTGCCCTCGCCCCGGGGGAGCACCTTCGTGTCCCCCGCCACCACCCGGACCTGCGCCTCCCGGGCCGCGCGGCCGAGGCTGGCCACCAGGCGCTCCAGCATCGCAGTCTCGAACCCCTCCTCGATGAAAGCATTCACCGTCAGGTAGAGGGGCACGGCCCCGGAGACCGCCAGGTCGTTGACCGTCCCGTGCACCGCGAGGGCCCCGATGTCCCCCCCGGGGAATTCCAACGGTTTCACCGTAAAGCCGTCGGTGGTCACCAGTACCTCGCCCTCCGGCAGCGCAATGCGGGCGGCATCCACCTGCACGTCGAGCCCACCGCCCAGGTGCCGGGCAAAGATGCTTTCGATGAGTTCGCGCATGAAGCGCCCGCCGTTGCCGTGGGCGAGGGTGATGTGGGTGGCGTCCATAGTGGCCCCTGGTCGTTGTTTTTCTTCGGTTCCAGTGCGAAAGCTTAGCTCCAGGCGCCAGGCCCCGAAAGTCGCGCTCACAGCACGGCCGTGACGTTAGTATGCGTTCACCCTGCTTTCGCTATCAAACCCCGTCGTCAACCTCTGCGTAACGTGCGACAATCGGGCGCACGAATGGCGACACGGGTGGGGTGATGAGCGGCCGGGTGATTTCCTGTTCGCCTTCGCAGTCGAGCAAAGAGCTGGGCCGGCTTGGCCTGAGCATGGCGGTCTGCCTCTTCATCACCGTGCTGCTGTCAGGCTGCGGGGATACCGGGGTGAGCGGTTACACACCCAGCTACGGCAATGCGCCCGAGGTGCGGCCGGTGCGCCTGTTCGGGGTGCACCCGCTGCACAATCCGGAGCGCCTGCACGAAGTCTACGGCCCGCTGGTCAATTACATCAACGCCCGGGTGCCCGGGGCCCGGCTGCGGCTGGAGGCCTCCCGCAACTACGCCGCCTATGACGCAAAGCTCTACTCCGGCCACTTCGATTTTGCTCTCCCCAACCCCTATCAGACGGTCAAGTCACTTGAGCACGGTTACCGTGTGTTTGGCAAGATGGGTGATGACCACCGCTTTCGGGGCATCATCCTGGTGCGCAAGGATGGGGGCGTTCGGGAGGTGGCGGATCTGCGGGGCAAGGCGGTCAGTTTCCCTGCGCCGACGGCACTGGCCGCGACCATCATGCCACAGCATTTCCTGCACACCCACGGGCTTGACATCGTCAGGGACATTGAGGTGCGCTACGTGGGCTCGCAGGAGTCTTCCATCATGAACGTCTTTCTGGGCGATGTGGCCGCGGCAGCCACCTGGCCTCCACCCTGGGAGACCCTGGCCCAAGAGCGGCCGTCGCTGGCCGAAGCCCTGGAGGTGCGCTGGCAGACCGAACCGTTGCCCAACAACGGATTGGTCGTTCGGGAGGAACTGCCCGAGGCGTTGGTGAACGCCGTGGCCGAGGTGCTCTTTGAACTGCACGAGGCGGCGGAGGGGCGGGCGCTCCTGGAGCGGATCAACCTCTCCCGCTTCGAGCCCGCCGACGCGCAGACCTATGCACCGGTGAGGGAGTTTATCCAACGGTTCTCGGCGGAGGTGCGGGATATCCGCTGAGCCGATGCCCATCCTCTCCCTCCTGTCACGCTTGTGGGGTGGCTCCATTCGCCGGCAATTGATCCTCGGCATTGCCCTGGTGCATGCGGTGCTGATGACCATCTTCGTCTTCGACCTGGTGACCCGTCAGCGCGCCTTTCTGCAGGAGCAGAGCCTCGTTCAGGCAGAGAGTCTGGCGGAGACCCTGGCGGCAAACAGCGTCTCCTGGGTCCTGGCCGCCGACGTGGTCGGACTGGAAGAGGTGGTGCGGGCCCAGTCCCGCTATTCGGGATTGCGCTATGCGATGGTGCTGGACCCCGACGGACGGGTGCTGGGCCACAGCGAAAAGGGGTACCTCGGACGATATGTGACCGATCCCGTCAGTCTCTCTCTCCTCGACGGTCCCGGCGCGAAGCGCACGCTGGTGGCTGACGAAACGCTCATCGACGTTGCCGTTCCCATTCGGGCCAATGCACGGGTGCTCGGGTGGTCGCGGGTTGCCCTGGACCAGACGGCCATCAACCAGGGGCTTGCCGTGGTTACCCGTGACGGTGTGATCTACACCGGCATCGCCATTGTGGTGGGGACGGTTTTCGCGTTCTTCATGGCTGGTGGCATGACCCGCGCATTGAGCGAGTTGGTGGAGGTGGCGAACGCCACCCGTTCCGGCCGGCGCGATCTGCGGGCAGACAGCGCGCGGCAGGACGAGGTGGGGCAGGTGGGCCGGGCCCTGGATGGGATGCTCGATGCGGTCGTCGCTTCGGAGCGGGCTTTGCGGGAGAGCGAGGAGCGCTTCGACCTTGCCATGCGGGGGGCCAGCGATGGGCTTTGGGACTGGGACCTGCTTTGTGGGCGGGTCTACTACTCGCCACGCTGGAAGGAGATGCTGGGCTGGGATGAGTCCGAGGTGGGCGAGGGGCTCGAAGAGTTCAAGCACCGGGTTCATCCCGATGATCTGGCGGCGGTCGTCGCCGAGTTGGAAGCCTATCTGGGCGAGCGCATCCCCCGGTTCGAGCGCGAGTTGCGCATGCGCCATCGGGATGGCGGCTGGCGCTGGATCCTGACCCGTGGGGTAGCGGTCCGGGACCCCGACGGGGTGGCCGTCCGTCTGGTCGGCACCCATGTGGATATTACGGAGCTGAAGGCGGCGCAACGGGCCCTGTTCGAAGAGACGGAGAAGGCGCAGGTGACGCTCGCTTCTATCGCCGATGCGGTGATCTCCACCGACGAAGGGGGGCGGGTGGACTACATGAATCCCGTCGCCGAACGGCTGACGGGGTGGCGAATGGATGAGGCGAAGGGGCGGCGACTGCCCGAGGTGCTGCAACTTCTGGAAGAGGAGAGCGGCACCCCCCTCGAGAGCCCCCTGATGCGCTGTTTGGCGGAAAACAGGGTGGTCGAACTCTCCAGGCAGGCGCTGGTGCTCAACCGCGATGGGGAGGAGATCGCCGTGGAGGATGCCGCGGCCCCCATCCACGATGCCCATGGACGGCTGGTGGGGGCGGTCGCGGTATTCCACGACGTGACCCAGACCCGGCGTCTGTCGCGGGAGCTCAGTTTTCACGCCTCTCACGATGCCCTGACCGGGCTTATCAACCGACGCGAATTCGAGCACCGGCTGGCGGCGGCCGTGCACTCGGCGAGCCAAGAGCGTACGGAACACTCCCTCGCCTATATCGACCTCGACCAGTTCAAAGTGGTCAACGATACCTGTGGCCACGCCGCCGGCGACGAACTGTTGCGTCGGCTCACGCCCCTCATCGGACGCGCCATCCGCAGCGGCGACACGCTGGCGCGGTTGGGGGGGGACGAGTTCGGCATTCTTCTGGAGCACTGCACCCTGAGGGATGCGAAGGCCGTGGCCCTCAAGGTACTGGAGGCCATCCAGGACTTCCGATTCATCTGGGATGAGAAGATCTTCTCCGTGGGCGCCAGCATCGGGCTGGTGGCGGTGACGGCGGCCACCCGCAGTGCACCCGACGCCCTGAGTGCTGCCGATGCGGCGTGCTATGTGGCGAAGGAGCACGGACGTAACCGGATCCACGTCCAGGGACGGCACGATGTCGGCGTGGGGGCATTGCGCGGCCAGATGGAGTGGGTCAGTCGCATTCAGGAGGCGCTGGAAGAGGACGGCTTCGTTCTCTGCTGTCAGCCCATTGAGCCGATCACGCCACTGCCGGGGCGCGAGCGCCACTACGAGGTGCTGGTGCGGATGGTTGCGGGCGAAGGCGAAACCCTGCCGCCGGGGGCCTTCATTCCGGCCGCCGAGCGCTACAACCTCATGCCTTCCGTCGACCGCTGGGTGATCAGCCGTTTTCTGGGCTGGTTGGCACGGCAGGAGGGGATGGCCGCCGACACCATCTGGTGCATCAATCTCTCCGGCGGCTCGCTTGGCAACGAAGGATTTGCAGAGTTCATCATCGACCAGTTGACGCACCACCAGCTGTCCGCCAACCGGATCTGCTTTGAGGTGACGGAAACCGCGGCAGTGGCGAACCTGGATCTGGCGACCCGGTTTATGGGCCGGCTCAGGGAGCATGGCTGTCGCTTCGCCCTGGACGATTTCGGCAGCGGCATGTCGTCGTTCGTATACCTGAAGAATCTCCCCGTGGACTACCTGAAGATCGATGGATATTTCGTCCGCGACATCGTGGGTGACCCCATCGACCGGGCCATGGTGGAGGCGATCAACACCATTGGCCACACCCTCGGACTGGAGACCATCGCCGAGTTCGTAGAGGACGAGGCCATTTTGCAGACCCTCCATGCCATGGGGGTGGACTACGCCCAGGGGTACGCCATCTCCCGGCCGGTTCCCCTGGAGTCGCTGGAGGGGGAGAACAGGGGCGGGTCCGGCGACGCGCAGGTCGGGCGCGTGCCTGGTTGAGCGGGATCTCCCACCGCTTACCTGCTGCGACGCAGCCGGCGGTCCCTATGCGGCCAGCAGCACCTGGACGGCGTCCGCCGGGAGCGGGCGGCTCAGGTAGTAGCCCTGTACTTCGTCGCAGTGGTGGACCTCGAGAAAACCCAACTGCTCCGCCGTCTCCACCCCCTCGGCGACCACATGCAGGTCGAGATTGTGGCCCATGGCGATGATCGCCGCGGCGATGGCCTCGTCGTTGCCGCCGGAGGGGATGTTTTTCACGAAGGAGCGGTCAATCTTCAGCCGGTCCACGGGGAGCTGCTTCAGGCGACCGAAGCTGGAATAACCAGTGCCGAAGTCGTCCACCGCCAGCATCACCCCGAGGGATTTCAGCTTCTCCAACTGGCCCAGGCTGCGCTCAGCCGTCTGAAGCTCGGTCTCGGTCAACTCGATCTCCAGTGTCAGACCCGCCCCCCATGCGCCCGGGGCAGCGAGCACCCGCTCCACGTGGTCGGCCACATGATCCCGCAGGAACTGCCTGCCGGAGAAGTTCACTGCCATGCGCACCGGATCGACGCCGGCGCTGCGCCAGGCGGAGGCCTGGGCGACCGCGGCGGTAAGCACCCACTCGCCGATGGGACCGATGAGTCCCGTCTCTTCGGCCACCTCCATGAATGCCCCCGGCAACAGCAGTCCCCGCTCGGGATGCTGCCAGCGGATGAGCGCCTCCACCCCGGCCACGCGCCGTGACTGGAGTGCGTACTGCGGCTGGTAGTGGAGCACGAACTCATTACGCTCCAGCGCACGCCGCAACCCCTGCTCCAGGGTCAAGTGCTGCTGGGCCTTGGCGGTCATCTCGGCGGTGTAGAAGCGGTAGGTGCTGCGGCCTCGCTCCTTGGCGCGGTACATGGCCGTATCGGCCGCTTTGGCAAGGTGCGCGGGTTCGGCGGCATCGGCGGGGAAGATGCTGATCCCGATGCTTGTGGAGGTCACCACCTCCTGACCATCGATGAGATAGGGCCTGGCGATGGCCTCGATGATCTTCTCTGCCATGAGCGCCGCATCCTCCTCATGACCGATCTCCTCGAGGATGATGGTGAACTCGTCGCCCCCTTGGCGGGCGACCGTGTCCTCCTCGCGGACGCACTCCTTGAGTCGGGTTGCCACGGACTGGAGCAGGCGGTCGCCCGCAGCATGGCCCAGGGTGTCGTTGATGCGCTTGAAGCGATCCAGATCCAGAAACAGCAGCGCCACCTTGGTGCCGTGGCGTTTGCCCCGTTCCAGCGCGTGCTCCAGGCGCAGCCCGAACAGCAGCCGGTTCGGGAGCCCGGTGAGGGCATCGTGGTGCGCCAGATGCACAAGGCGCGCCTCGGTCTGCTTGACCGCGCTGATATCCGCCAGGATGGCCACGTAGTTGGTAAGGAGGCCGTGCTCGTCACGCACCGCGCTGATGTTCTCCCAGGCCGGATAGATCTCGCCGTCCTTGCGGCGGTTCCAGATTTCCCCCTGCCACTGCCCGCTCTGTGCCAGCGCGGTGTAGATGGATTGGTAAAAGCTCTCCGGGTGTTGATGGGAACGGAGCATTCTCGGGTTCTGCCCCAGCAACTCCTTCCGGGCAAAACCGCTGATACGGGTGAGCGCTTCGTTAACGGCCACCATGCGGCACTCCGCATCGGCGATGATGATCCCCTCGCTGGTGTTGTCGAACACCGCAGCGGCCTGCCGCAGTGCTCTCTCGGTGCGCTTGCGCTCGGTGATATCGGTGGCGACCGTACAGACCGCGTAGGTTTGGCCCGTGCTGTCGTGGAGAGGGATCTTGACTGAAAGATAGGTCCGCTCCCCCTCGGGATGGTGGAGCGTCTCCTCCAGCTCCATGGCCCGACCCGAGCGCAACACGGCCCGGTCGTTCCTGCGCAGCACCTCCACGTCTTCAGGGATAAAGAAACTCTCGTCGCTCGCCCCCGCCAGTGCCGCTTCCGAGAGGCCAAAGACGCTCTTGAAGCGCCGGTTGGCCAGGAGATAACGCCCCTCCCGGTCCTTCAGCATGACCAGTGAAGTGGTGTTGTCCAGCACCGCCTTCAGCCGCTCCTCGCTGATCCTCAGGGCCGCGGCTTCCCGCAGGTTGCGGCTGCGCAGTCGGGCGAGCGGCAGCGTGAGACCGGCGACCATGAGCAGAAGCAGTCCGACTGCGCAGCCGTTGGCGGCCAGCTGGCGTCCCGGAGCGAAGGCGAATTGCGCCGGTGCCACCCGTGTGACCGCCTTCCACCAGTACTCCCCACCGACGGCCCCCTCAGTCGGGGCGAAGAGGGTGGTGCCCGATCCCGGGGGCGTTTCGGGTCTGACGGTGGTGAAACTGAAGTGCCCCTCCGGGGTGCTGACGGTGCCTGACTCACTACCGCTGATGTGGCGCCACGCCGCCGGGTAGCGCG
Source organism: Gammaproteobacteria bacterium (assembly GCA_041690535.1). GTDB lineage: Bacteria > Pseudomonadota > Gammaproteobacteria > Thiohalomonadales > Thiohalomonadaceae > JAWLHA01. Next base: position 11,778 of record JAWLHA010000096.1, read on the forward strand.
CGGCGAAGCTGTTGCCGTTGGCGAACATGAAACCCCACTCATCGGCCTGCTCCGGCGCCACCAGCCAGAAGCCCCCGTCATTGAGCAGCATGGGTTGTCCCCAGCTGTTCACCATGACTTCGCGGTAGTGCTCCAGCATGAGCCCGGCCAGATAGTTGAGTACGATGATGCCGGCCCGTTCGCCGTCCGCCCCGAAAACCGGCATGCCGACGCGGATCATCGGTTTATGGGGGATCTCGATGTCCCCGCGCTCGATGTTGAGGTCCAGCGGCGACACGTAGATCTCTCCCCTCTCCCGCCGCAAGGTCTCGTTGAAGTAGTAGCGCTGGATCTTTTCCTGGAGCGCCCCCTCCGCCACGGCATAGGGGCGACCATCGGTGAAGTTGATGCGGACCCGTTCCCTGCCACTGCGGTCCAGATAGCGCACTTGGTCGTAGATGCGCTCATGCTCGGCCAGCGTGAGGAACATCCGCTCCAGCCGCTGGCGGTGAGCCGGTGACGAACTGCTGATGTAATCGGCAAGGATGTCGGAGTCTGCCAACGTTCTCGTGGTGGCGATCACCCGGGTGAGGTCCTGCTCCATGGTCCTGGCCGCCACCGTCAAACGCAGGGTCTCCTGGGCCTGTGCCTTTCTGCGGCCATAGCAAAATTCCTGGTACTGGGCATAGGCGAGGGCACCGACGATCACGGTGGCGGCAGTGAGGAAATAGATGGCGAACCGAGTCAGGAAAGGGAATTGCTCCCGACCGGGCGTGACCGGTCCCATGGCATTCACCTCGGGTGCTCTGCGCAGGAGAGGGGACGGCAACCGCATGCGGCCAAGCCGTGGTGATTTCTACCATACGGACACCTCTCGACGGAAATGGTTGGGGATAGTAGGCAGGGTGAACGCATGCTTACCCAAGAGCGATGTAAGTCCTTGAAAGCAGGTCGTCGGCCGCATGGACGCGGCCGTCGAGCGTACAGGGATGTATTCACAGCGTACCTGCTTTCA
>JAWLHA010000097.1:0-12229 GCA_041690535.1 Gammaproteobacteria bacterium
TGCCTCACGTAGGAGCCCAGCCCTCTGGGCGATTGCATCGGTAAAGCTCGCGCAGCAATCGCCCAGAGGGCTGGGCTCCTACCGGGGAGAGGCGACAGGTCGGTGGAACGGCTGAATAGTTACCGCATATTTACCCAAGGACTTACATCGCTCACAGCACGGCCGTACCGTAAGTATGCGTTTACCCTGACCCCCATAGACAGACGACTGCCGCGGCGGCGGCACCGCTCTTTCGCGAGCTGATTAATTCGTCATGCCCGCGAAGCCTGCCCTCGAATGCCATCGGGGGCGGGAGCGACGACAGCGGATTTGAACCGCGTTTCCTTAAGAGCGGATCGCGCTCAGCGGCCCACCGGCAGCGCCGTCCTGTCCACCACCCGGCGCATTACAAAGCTGGAATGCACCCCGCTGACCCCCTCGATGCGCGTGATCTTGTTGAGCAGCAGGTCCTGGTAACCCTCCATGTCCCGCACCACCACCTTGAGCTGATAGTCCGCCTCCTGCCCGGTGATGAGCAGGCACTCCATCACCTCGGGCAGGGCTGCCACCCGCGCCTCGAAGTGGGCGAAGCGCTCCGGGGTGTGGCGGTCCATGGAGATGTGGATGAGTGCGGTCAGGGTGAGCCCCAGCTGCCTGGCATCCAGCAGGGCCTTGTAGCCGGTGATCACCCCGGCCTCCTCCAGGGCGCGGACACGCCGCAGGCAGGGCGAGGGGGAGAGCCCGATGCGATCGGCCAACTCCTGATTGCTGATGCGCCCCTCCTCCTGCAGCACCTCCAGAATGCGACGGTCGTAGCGGTCCAGATCCACCTGAAGTCCCTCCCCCACAGCGTTGGGTAGATTGTTGCGCACAAACGCGATGAACAGCAATAGGGTTGCGCATGAGGCTTGATTGATGGGGTATTTGGCAATCCTCTGCGGTGCGGATTGCCCTAATCTTTTCCTCATCCGTTACCGCGGAAGAAGCAAGGGCGGCACTCACAAGGTTGCCGCCCGATGGGCCCGCCTCACGAGGGCGAGCCAGCCGGCCCCCCTACCCGGGGAGTGGGCAGAGGTTGCGTTATCCACAACACCATAGGGAGCTCATCGTGAAGTCCTTTGACCATCGCAAGTACCGCCCGGCCCCGGCGGTCCCGCTGTCCCGCCGGCAGTGGCCCAACCGCACCATCGACAAGGCCCCCCGTTGGGCCAGCGTGGACCTGCGCGACGGCAACCAGGCGTTGCTCGAACCCATGAGTGTCGCGCAGAAGCAGCGGTTGTGGGCGCTGCTGGTCAAACTCGGCTTCAAGGAGATCGAGGTGGGTTTCCCCTCGGCAAGCCAGCCGGACTACGATTTCGTCCGCTGGCTCATCGAGGAGCGTCAGATCCCCGGGGATGTGACCGTTCAGGTGTTGGTGCAGGCCCGTGAAGAGCTGATCGTCCGCACCTTCGAGGCGCTCCGCGGGGTGCGCCGCGCCATCGTGCATGTCTACAACTCCACCTCCACGGTGCAGCGCGAGCGGGTGTTCGGGCTCGACCGCGAAGGGGTCACCGTCATCGCCCGGCGTGGGGCCGAATGGGTGCGGCGCGAGGCGGCCCGATACCCCGAGACCGATTGGGTGTTCCAGTACTCGCCGGAGAGCTTTACCAACACCGAGATGGACTATGCGGTAGCGGTGTGCGAGGCGGTGCTGGATGTGTGGCAGCCGACCCCCGAGCGGCCGGCGATCATCAATCTCCCCGCCACGGTGGAGAGCGCGACCCCCAACGTGTTTGCCGATCAGGTGGAGTATTTTGCCACCCACATCAGCCGGCGCGAGGCCATCGTCCTTTCGGTGCATCCCCACAACGACCGGGGCAGCGCCGTGGCGGCCGCGGAGCTGGCCGTCATGGCGGGCGCGGACCGGGTGGAGGGGACCCTGCTCGGCAATGGGGAGCGCACTGGCAACATGGATATCGTCACCATGGCCATGAACCTCTACAGCCAGGGGATCGATCCCGAGCTCGACCTCTCCAACCCCGACGAGATCATCCGGGTCTACACCGACTGCACGGCGCTGCCGGTGCATCCCCGTCACCCCTGGGTGGGCGAGCTGGTCTACACCGCCTTCTCGGGCAGCCACCAGGATGCCATCCGCAAGTGCCTGCAGAAGCAGCGTCCCGATGAGCCCTGGCAGGTGGCCTATCTGCCCATCGATCCGAAGGATCTCGGCCGTGACTACCAGGCGGTGATCCGGGTCAACAGCCAGTCGGGCAAGGGCGGGGTCGCCTTCGTGCTGGAGCGGGACTACGGTTTGACCCTGCCCCGCTGGATGCAGGTGGAGCTGGCCCAGCGGGTGCAGCGGGCGAGCGAGGCACAGGGGGGCGAGATCGACAGTGCCGCCATCCACCGGCTGTTCCTCGAACACTTTGTGGCCGATCAGGCCCCGGCGCGGCTGCTCGGCTACCACCTCGATCGTGAGGGCGAGCGGGACACCCTCGAGGCGCGCATCGCCGTGGGCGGCGCCGAGCGGGTAATGCGGGGCGAGGGGGAAGGGGCGATTTCGGCCTTCATCGACGCCTGGGCCCGTCACGAACGGCGCCCCATCCACGTGGTGGACTACAGTGAGCACGCCGTCGGCGAGGGCACCGACGCCGAGGCGGCCGCCTACGTGCTGCTGAATATCGACGGCCAGCGGGTGGCTGGGGCGGCGCTCGACCATGACACCCTGAGCGCACCGCTCAAGGCGGTGCTCTCGGCCCTGAATCGGGCCGGGCAGCGGCAGTCGGAGGCAGCGTGAGGTGGCTGGTCGTTGGTTGTTAGTCGTTAGTCGTTGGTCGCTCGGCCGCTGGGCGCCACGCGATACCAGGAAATCGGGTCGGGTGGATGCGCTTACACTTGTCCACCCGCTGGGCCGTTGCGGTCGGCCACTCACGGGGGCAATGTGGCGATCGGCGACCCGCTGGCGGGTCGGTACTCTGGGTCAGTGCTATCTCGGCTGGGGGTCCGAACAGAGAGTGAGCGGATCGGTCGAGCGCTGCGAAACCCCGTCGCGCTTGCGGGATGTATCTGGCCGCTGTTGAGGGGGCTCGGCTGAGCCTGCGCGGGCACGTGGCGTCTGTTCGCCATTCAGGGGGCGGGGTTGCGGGCGAGTCCATGAGGCCTGCCTCTTCCTGCCCCCCGATGAGGGACCTTTTCCCCCAACCCCGCGGTCTCACCTCTGTTGAGACTTGCGACCATGAACGCCTCACGCCTTCTCATTTTCACCCTCGTACTGCTGCCGGGCCTGCTCGGCACGGGGGCGTGGGTTGTCTGGCGGGAAGCGGCGTCGATGGCGCGGGGCCCCTGTGCCCCGAGTGATGCCCCATGGCTGGGGTTGGCCTCGCCGCCGCTGCCGGCGGGGCGCGCGGACCTGCCCCCTCTTCGGGCCGTGACCTACAACCTGCGCTCGGGGCTTGGACCTGCGTGGCGGCCCTTCGATGCCCGGTCGAGGGTGGAGGCGCGGTTGCGTAACATCGCCCGCAGCATCGCCGAGGCCGCGCCCGCCGCCTCGCCGGTGGATGTGGTGGGACTTAACGAGGTGGACTTCCACTCCCGCCGCAGCGGCTGGCTGGACCAGGCAGCGTTCATCGCCGATCAGCTGGCACTGCTTACGGGCAACCCGTATGAAGTGTTGCGGGGCGAGACCTGGAGCCGCCACATCCCTGGGCTGGAAGTGCGCTTCGGCAATGCCTTGCTGGTCCGCCATCCCATCGTCCTTGCGGGAGCCGACCTGCTGGAGATGCCGGAGGGCACCGGGGGCCCGGGCCCGCTCGGGCGCGTTCTCGCCGAGCCCCGCGGCGTGGTGCACGCGCGGATTCTGTTTCACGGCCAGCCCCTGGAGGTGTTGGTCACCCACCTGGAGCCCTTTGCCGCGCCAATGCGCCTGGCCCAGGCCGCGGAGGTGGTGCGCCGGATCCGGTCTGGGGTCTCCACGGTCGTGCTGGGTGACTTCAACACGGTGCCGTTCTTCACCGCCGATCCATGCCACGATCTGCTCACCGCGGGCCCACTGCAGGACCCCCGGGCCGAGCTGGCTGCGGGGGCTCGCTTCGCCGACCTCGCCAGTTGGGCCACCTACCCCTCCCGCCTGGCCCGCTGGCCGTTGGACGCCATTTTGGCCACGGCCGATCTCGCGCCGCTTCGGGCGGTTCCGATCGGTGGCGAAGACTCCGACCATCTTGGGTTCACGGTGGACTACCGTTGGCTGGGGGAGGAGGACGCAAGGGGGCGTACGGAGTGGCATCACGCCCTGCACCAGCGGCAACTGGCCCGCTTTCCCGCCTGTGGCGCCTCGGCGCAGCGGGGTGTCACGGCGAAGCTCTTCTGAGGCGCGGGCGCCCCCATCGGCTCCATTTGCCCGCGTCCGGGGCCGCCTTGGAAAACGTCCCCGCGTCTGGGCGGACCGAAGCGGAGGGGCTCATTGAAAGCCCGGCGCCTCGGCGGAGGCGACCTGAATCCTGCTCAATCGGAGTCCGGGGATCCGCCTCTCCTCAGCAGGGCCGCCTCCATCCGTGTCTCACTGACGGGGTGAACCAGCACCGCGTGCAGGGGATGAATGGCGTTCAGCTTCTCGGCGAGTGGACCCTCGTCTTTCTTCACCACCACGATGACCTTCGCCTCGGGAGCATATTTGGTCAGGGAATGTAGAAACACATCCAGATTGCTGATGTTGGTGGCCTGGTAGTAGGTGCTGAAGGCGTAGATGAATTCCGCGACCACAAACGCCGGCTGCTGTCGCTTGAGTTCGGTGATCGCCTTGCGTTGCGAGCCGAGGCGCACCTCCTCCAGCCCCAGGCGCCGGTAAAGCGCGGAGAGGTTCGGGTGGGTGGGGGAGTCAACGATGGAGAAGAGGATTTTGGGGTTCATCTCGGTAGCCCTGCCCAAAAGTAGGCCAGTCTAACCCGAACGTTTCATGAATCCGCGTGCTGATCGCGCAGGATACTGGTCGCACCAAGTCTGATGGAGCACCGTATCGGGAAATTCGGTCGATGGATGAAACTCCTCTGGTGCGGTCAAGCGACAAGCGAAGGTGCGCGGATTCCATGAAGCGTCGGGGCAAAATAGCGGGTCCGGACCCCGCCACACTCTGCTAACGGTGGAGAGGCCGACTTAACCTCATGGCCGTGTGGTGAGCGATGTAAATTGCGGAACGCAGGTGCGGCGGTCTTCGCCAGCCCTGATTGGCGCTGCGAGCGCCGCCCTCTGGGGATCACCGCTCCCTCCGCCTCGCCCGCTCAACCATCTCCCGCCCCATGGCCAGGTCGTCCCGCTCCGCCTCGGGCGTGGTTTGGGTCTGGGTGGCGCTCCGCTCATAGCTCAACTCCACGAGGATGGGGAAGTGGTCGGAGCCGAAACGGGGCAGGCGCTCCAACCGCACCAGGCGAAAGTGGGCGGAGTGGAACACGTGATCCAGGGGAAAGCGCAGGAGGGGGATCTTCGCATTGAAGGTGTTGAACATGCCCCGCCCACGCCGCGGGTCGAGCAGCCCGCTCAGGCGCTGGAACAGGTCGGTGGTGTAGGACCAGGCCACGTCGTTCAGGTCCCCCGCCACGATGACCGGATCGCCGCTGTCGCGGACCTGGCGTCCGACGATCACCAGTTCGGCGTCCCGATTGGTGGAGTCCTGCCGCTTGGAGGGGCGGGGCGGACGGGGGTGAAGACAATAGAGCTGCACGTTGGGACAGTCCGGCACGTCCACGGCCGCGTAGATCGAGGGCACATCATCCTCCACCAGAAATCGAACCTCTGGCCGCAACAGGGGATGGCGGGAGAAGAGCAGCATGCCATAGGTGTTCGGCAGGGGGTGCCGGACCATGTGGGGATACTCCCCCTCGAGTTCCCGCAGGTTGGCGTCCCACCACCCGTCCGTTTCCACCGTCAGCAGTAGGTCCGGCCGCTCACGCCGGACCATGGCCAACAGTGCGGCGGCATTGCGGTTGGGCATGTAGACGTTGGCGACCATCAGACGCACGTTGCTGTAGCGGTGCTCCGCCTTCGTGGCGTGCTCCACCTGCAGCGGTGCCAGGGGGGTGTAGGGGTGGATGCGCCAGATCTGATAGACGGTCACAGCCGCCAGTGCACCCTGCAGGGCCGCCCCAAGGGGCGTGATCTCCACGAAACGGTAGCCGAGCAGCACCAGCAGTGCCGCCCCGACCAACTGAAGCCGAGGGAAGTCAAAAATGCGGATCCACCACGCCCCCTGGCGAGCCCGCGGGAGGATCGCCGCGGCCACAAGCAGCAGGGCGCACAGGTGCAGAGTCGTTTTCATGGCGGCAGACGGCGGGCCCCCCTAGAGCACCGAACAGATAACAATCGCGCCAACCGCAGCCAGATTGCCCCGCAAGTGGCGGGGAGCAGCGATCCGGCGAGAGGGTGGCCAAGCAGCGCATCCACCATTCACGACCGCGACCCGGTGGCTGCGCTGCGCTTGGCCACCCTCTCATACTAGGCGCATCTGAAACGGTTCGGTGCTCAGTCCAGGTGGAGCCCGGCCCCTGATGTCCAGCCCGCACGAAATCGCTGCCGGATGGTCCCGACCGGGGGCGTGTGCTACCGTGCGACAGCGAGGCGCAGTCCGCGCGAGTACCAGGCGCCGCTGCACGTCCATAAAATCCCTGAGGGGGCGTGGCCTCCTCCCGATGCCAGGATGAGCGTAGCCATGAACGACAGCGCCGCAAACCACCCCTACGACCGCTTGCTTCCGGAGGTGGTCCTCGGTGCCGTGGAGTCCCTGGGTCATCCGGCGACCGGCTCCCTGCTGGCCCTGAACAGTTACGAGAACCGGGTCTATCAGGTCGCGCTGGAGGATGGCCGTTATCTGGTTGCCAAATTCTACCGCCCGGATCGGCTCGGCGATGAGGCCATTCGCGAGGAGCATGCCTTCACCCGGGAGCTGGCGGCGCAGGAGATCCCGGTGGTCGCCCCCCTCGCCGATCCCTCGGGCGAGACGCTGTTCTGGCACGAAGGCTTCCGGTTCGCCCTGTTTCCCCGCGTGGGCGGGCGTTTTCCCGAACTGGACGACCCGGAACTGCTGTTCCGTCTCGGCCGACTGTTGGGCCGCATTCACGCGGTGGGGGCCTTGGGTCGCTTTGCCCATCGCCCGCGCATCGACATCGACGGCATGGGGCGGCTCCCTTCGCGCTTTCTGCTGGAGCAGGAGTTCATCCCGACTGTCCACCGGGGCCAGTACCAGGAACTGGTGCAACGGCTGCTGGAGGGCATCGAGCAGCGCTTCGCCGACTGCGCGCCCCTGACGGAGATCCGGCTGCACGGCGACTTTCATCCGGGCAACATCCTGCAGCGCGATGAGCAGATCCACATCGTCGACACCGATGACTGCCGGATGGGGCCGGCCGTGCAGGATCTTTGGTTGCTGCTGTCCGGCGATCGGGCGCAGATGCGCCGCCAACTGATGGAGATCGTCGAGGGCTACGAGGAGTTTCATGACTTTCGCCACAAGGAGTTCGTCCTTATCGAGCCGCTGCGCACCCTGCGCATTATCCACTACGCCTACTGGCTGGCGCTTCGCTGGGAGGACCCCGCGTTTCCTCGCCACTTCCCGTGGTTCAACACGGGGCAGTACTGGGACGAGCACATCCTGACGCTCAGGGAGCAGATCCTGCGCCTGGAGGAGGAGCCGCTCTCTCTCTTTCCGTGACCGTTCGGGGGCAACCACCTTGTGGTGGGGAGTAAATTCGCCCGGGTCCATTTCCAAGGAGTGACATATGCGCGACCTCTCCAGTCCTGCGCTCATCGAACATGTGCAGCGCCTGGCCGAGAGTTACCGCCGTTTCACCGGCCGGGAACTGATCGGTGCCGCTTCACCCGAGGGGTTGGCGCACACACTGGAGGAGGCCCCCTTTGTGGTGCTCTCCCACGGTTGCGAGGCCGACCCCGTGCTCAACTACGGCAACCGGAGCGCCCGCAACCTGTGGGAGATGGAGTGGGAGACTCTGGTGCGTACGCCATCACGGTTGACCGCCGAGGCGCCCGATCGCGAGGCGCGCGCAAGGCTCCTGGCGCAGGTCGCCGAGGCCGGTTACGCCGACGGTTACAGCGGCGTGCGGATCTCCGCGACCGGAAGGCGTTTTCGCATCGAACAGGCCACCATCTGGAACGTGGTGGACGGGGAGGGTCGGCTCTGGGGGCAGGCTGCGGCATTCGCACGCTGGGTCTTCTTGTAAGGCATCCGTGCACCGCCGCGCAGGTGAGCGGGGGACCGGGCGGGCCTGTGCTCACGTCGCGGCCGTGGAGCGTACATGGATGTATTTACAGTGCGCCTGCTTTCAAGGACTTACATCGCTCTTGGGTAAGGTTGCGTTTACCCGGTGGACCCGTGCCGCGGCCGCGCTTTTTGCTGCGGTGCCGGGTAGAATCGTCGGCCGCCGGCCCCACAGGCCGGGCCACCTGTTTGCAACCAGCCCAGAGAACACTCCCATGACTCAGTTTGAAAACGTCAGCGTCTCGAAAGAGGCCAATGTCTACTTTGAAGGCAAGTGCGTGAGCTACACCCTGCACCTGGCGGATGGCACCCGCAAGACCGTCGGTGTGATCCTCCCGAGCAGTCTCACCTTCAGCACTCGGGCTCCCGAGCTGATGGAGCTGGTCAAGGGCAAGTGCCGCATCAAGCGGGAGGGTGAGAGCGACTGGACCACCTTCGAGGGGGGACAGGAGTTTTCGGTGCCGGGGAACAGCCGCTTCGACATCGAAACCCTGGAGACGCTGCAGTACGTCTGCCATTTCCAGTAACACCGCACAGTGCACAGGGTGGCTTGCTCGCCTTTCTCAAGCTGAAGGGCGAGCGGCCAGCGCCCACCGCCTTCCACAAGGCGCCCTGCGCTTATCCACCCTCTCATAGCCGGTAAGCTGATGCATTCGCGGCCTCCGGAATCGAGTTCGATTGGCGGCGGATGCATAGCTGCGGCGCCCTCCGGCCAGTGGGCTCTCCTCAAATCCCCGCGTACCACTCGTAACCGCGGTCTTCCCAATACCCCCCTTTCCCACCCATGAACGGCTTCAGGCTCTCCACCACTTCGATGCGATCGATGTATTTGGCCATTTTGTAGCCGAGCTGCCGCTCTACCCGCAGCCGCAGCGGCGCGCCATAGGGGACCGGCAAGGGCTCGTCGTTCCACTCGTAGGCGAGAATGGTCTGGGGGTGGTAGGCATCCTCGAAATCGATGCTCTCGTAGTAGTGGGCGCCGTTGCCGTCCCGGTCGAAGCAGAAGAACATCACGTAGCGCGCCTGCGGGAGGGGCCCCACCTGCTCGAGCAGCGCGCCTAGGCGCACCCCCCGCCACTTGGCGATGGCGCTCCACCCCTCCACGCAGTCGTGGCGGGTGATCTGGGTGCGTGCGGGCAGGGCACGCAGCGCCGCCAGAGAGAGGCGCACCGGCCGTTCCACGGCGCCGCCGACCTCCAACTGCCAATCGCGAAACCCCGAGGCCCTCAGCAGGTTGTACGCGGGGGTGTCGGGGTCGTAGGTGCCGTTGCTCGGAAAGCGGGGGGAGAGATCCGCCTCGGTGAACTCCCTGGCCATGGCATCGCGGTGGGCGAGCAGATGGTGCAGGGTGCGGTTGACCGGCTCGGCCGTCTCCAGCAGGGGGGGAAACCAGCGGGTCTGCGACAGGCGGTCGCAGCCGCTGAGCACCAGCAGCCCGGCGGACCCGAGGAGGCGCTTGAGCAGGCCGCGCCGTGAGAGGGTTTTCATTCCCCCTCCCTGATACGAAGCCGTCCGGTGAACATGGCCCGGGTGTGGTTGACGGGCCCGACCACCACCACCATGGTGATATGGATGAGAAAAAACAGCACCAGCCCCAGGGCGGCCAGGAAGTGGATGGTTCGGGCCGACTGGCGCCCGTCAAAGAGGGTGATGAGTCCCGGGAAGGCGGCATCGAGCCAAGGGGACATGGTGAGGCCGGTGAGAATGGCGAGTGGCGCCAGCAGGAAAATGACCGACAGATAGCTCAGCTTCTGCAGGAGGTTGTAACCGCGGGCCGAGTCCGCCCGCAGGCGACGCGGATGGAGATGCTGCCGGAGGGTGGGGCCGAAGCCCCGCAGTTCGCCCCGGGCGGGGAGTAGCTCGCGCCGCAGGTGCCCCTGGGCGAGGGAGTGGCCCACATAGACCAGCCCGTTGAGGACAAACAGCCAGGCGAAAAAGAGGTGCCAGCGCCGCCCCATGGCCAGCCAGCGCGGGCCCGGAATGGTTGCCCACGTGGGAAAGCCACGGATCTCCGGCCGCCCGTGCGCCCCCTTGGAAACGCCCAACCACCCGGTGGTGTCGAATTCCCGGCCGAGAAGTTGCGTGATCCCCTGCAGTGACCCGTCGGGGGCCCGTCTTGCCCCGAGGGCCAGCAGGGCCCGATCGGCATCGGAGCGGTTCCCCCAGTAGAGGGACGGATGGGCGTTGAAGATCTGCAGGCCGCTGCCGAGCAGGATCACCAGAACCGGGAAGTTGATCCAGTGGGTTACCCGCACCACGGGCGAGTGGCGGTAGAGCCGCCGCCAGCGGGCGCCCCCGGCCGAATCCGCGTGTGGCCCCTCCCCCATCCCAGTAAGCTCCCGGTGATCCACTCCCAAAGGTATAGAGCAGATACGAGGAGCGGGATGCGAGGGAGTGGCCGGTCGGTGAAGCAGAGCCGTCGTGCCAGCGCGTTGCGTGGAAACGACTCACCCCCTCGCCTCTCTTACCCGTTGTCTCGCATCTGTTCCACTTTGAGCACGGTGCCGTCGACCGCCGTCACCGTGATCCGGCTGCCGGCCGGGCAGTCTTCGCCGCTGATCCGCCAAAGGGTGTCGTCCACCCGCAGCTTGCCGTAGCCGTTGACGATGGGTCCGTCGAGGGTGAAGGTGCGCCCCAGGTACTGTTGCCCGCGCCGGTTGAGGGCGGGCTGTGGGGAGGGGCGCGGGTGGCGTGCGGCATAGGCGCGCCAGCCGAGGATGCTGCCTACGGAGAGGAGCGAAAAGAGCAGGATCTGGTACTCCCACCCAAAGGCGGGAAACAGCCATAGCACCACCCCGTTGATGCCCGCTGCGATGGCCAGCCAGAGAAAGAAGGTCCCGGGGGCGAAGACCTCCAAGACCACCAGCAGGACGCCAAGGATCCACCAGTGCCAGTAGTCCACCTGGGCGAACAGCGCCTCCATCACCCTTCGCCCCGCGGCGGGGCGGCCATGCTCTGTTTGGCCAGCTCGGCGATGCCGCCGATGGAACCGATGACGCTGGAGGCCTCCAGGGGCATGAAGATGAGCTTCTGATTCTCGGCCGAGCCGATCTGGGCGAGGGCATCCACGTAGCGCTGGGCGACGAAGTAGTTGATGGCGTGGATACTGCCCTGCTCGATGGCCTTGGATACCATGTGGGTGGCCCGCGCCTCCGCCTCGGCCTCACGCTCGCGCGCCTCGGCATCGCGGAAGGCCGCCTCCCGCCGTCCCTCCGCCTCGAGGATGGCCGACTGCTTCTCCCCCTCGGCTTCCAGAATGGCCGCCTGGCGCTTGCCTTCGGCCTCCAGAATATTGGCGCGCTTCTCCCGCTCGGCCTTCATCTGCCGGGCCATCGCCTCCACCAGGTCGGCCGGCGGAGAGATGTCCTTGATCTCGATGCGGGTCACCTTCACCCCCCAGGGGGTGGTGGCGTCGTCCACCACCCCGAGCAGCTGGGCGTTGATCTCATCGCGCTTGGACAGCAGCTCGTCGAGATCCATGGAGCCCATCACCGTACGGATGTTGGTCATGGTGAGGTTGAGGATGGCCATCTCCAGGTTGTTGACCTCGTAGGCCGCCTTGGCCGCATCCACCACCTGATAGAAGACCACCCCGTCGGCGGTCACCATGGCATTGTCCCGGGTAATGACCTCCTGGGAGGGGACGTCCATCACCGTCTCCATCATGCTGATGCGCCGGCCAACGCGGTCGATCACCGGCACGATGAAGTTGAGCCCGGGGCTCAGGGTGGCGGTATAGCGGCCGAAGCGCTCCACCGTGAACTCCATGCCCTGGGGCACCGACTTGACCCCGAGAAAGACCAGGGCCATGGCCAACATGAAGCCGATGATGACAAACACCGCGAACCCTTCCATTCCCGCATCTCCTGCTGCTCGATAAGGTCCGAAAGGTTACCACCACCAGTGAGAAGGGGGGAAATTCCGGGCTCCGCCCCGCAGGGTGAACGCATACTCACCCAAGAGCGACGTAAGTCCTTGAAAGCAGGTCGTGGGGCGCCGGGCGGCCGC
>JAWLHA010000098.1:0-11999 GCA_041690535.1 Gammaproteobacteria bacterium
GAATACGTCCCTGTACGCTCGACGGCCGCGTCCATGCGGCCGACGACCTGCTTTCAAGGACTTACGTCGCTCTTGGGTGAGTATGCGTTCACCCTGGGACCCCGCCGGGTCCCCGCTCTTCCTGGATTCATCTGTGGTAGTCTGACGCCTTCTTCAGCCCCGTTGGGGGCAGGGGGATTCGTTGCGGCCTTTTCCACCGGAACAGTCCCAGGCGTGGACGGCGCGCCAGCTCTGCCCAGGAGCAATCCGTGCCGGCCAAGGAATCGTGCTCTTCAGTCCCTGTGAGATGTCATTTCGCACTAAGGTCATCGCCGGAATCACCGCGCTGGTCGCACTGACCCTCTCGGCCATGTTGGCCCTGGATTTCTACGTGCATCGCGCGCACTTGAGGGAGGTCCTCACGATCCAGGCCAGCGAGCTGGCAAGGACGAGCGCCGCCGCCATCATCCCCGCAGTCGAGCGCGGTGAACGTGAGTTGGTGGGCGAGCAGTTGAATGCATTGGTGGCCGAGGAGGGGGTGATCTTCGTGCGCGTCTTTGCGGGGGCCGCGCTCCTGGCTGAAGCCGGTCCTACCCGCTCCGATGCGGAGATGGTGGAGGTGGGCAACGGCACTGCCCGCGTTCAAGTCGGCTATTCGCCACGGCGGCTGGATGAGCATCGGGCCCGCATGGACGGCGAAAGCCTTCTGCTCGGTTTCCTGGTCCTGGCCCTGGGCGGGGTCCTGGCGCTCGCCTTTTACAACTTCATCGGTCGTGACCTCAAACTTCTGCAGCAGGCGAGCCGGCGTATCGCCAGGGGTGAGCTCGGTTTCGAGCTGGCGACACCCGGCGGCGGCCGCGATGAACTGGCCCATGTCATCGAGGCGTTCAATGAGATGTCTCGCAGCCTGGCCCATGCACGGGCACTCAGTGCGGAGCGCGAGCGTGCCCTGCGCCAGAGTGAGGCATCACTCTCCCAGGCCCAGCGCATCGCCCGGCTCGGGGGGTGGGAGTGGAACTGCCTGAGCGGGCAACTCCACTGGTCCGACGAAGTCTACGAGATCTTCGGCAACCTTCCGGCCAGCTTCCGTGCCACCTACGAGGCGTTTCTCGAACGGGTCCATCCCGAGGATCGGGCCATGGTCGAGGCGGCGGTGGCGGCCGCACGCGAAAGGGGTCTGCCCTACGATGTGGTCCATCGTGTCGTTCGCGCGGACACCGGTGAGGAGCGGCTGGTGCGCGAGCGCGGCGAGGTGGAGCTGGGAGAGGGGGGCCAACTGGTGCGGATGGTGGGCACCGTTCAGGACGTGACCGAAAGCGAACGGGCCGAGCAGGAGCTGCGTGCCCAGCGCTTCTGGTTGGAGACGCTGGTCGATGCGATGCCGGCTTTCGTCTGCCTGAAGGACGGCGGCGGCCGCTGGCTGGTGGCGAACCGCTGGGTGGTGGAGCGGCTCAATCTGCGCCGGGAAGAGTATGAAGGACGGATGGATACCGAGCTGGCCGAACTCAGGCCCGATCTGTGCGAGTATCTCCTGGACGCGATGGACCGGGACGAGGCGGCCTGGAGCGCGGGCAGTCTGGTTGTCCAGGAGGAGGAGGTCCCGCTGGGGGGCGGGACGCGACCGGTGGAGATGACCCGCGTGCCGCTATTCAAGGCCGATGGTTCCCGCAAGGGACTGGTGCTGGTCGGTCGGGATCTCACTGAGCACAGGGAGACGGAGCGCAACCTCTGGCTCGCCTCCCAGGTCTTCGAAAGCAGTATCGAGGGGATTCTGGTCACCGACGCGCAGGGGCACGTGGTCCGTGTGAACCAGGCCTTCAGCGACATCACCGGCTACTCCCACTCGGATATCATCGGCCAGAACCCCAGCTTGCTGAAGTCGGGTTGCCATGACGAGATGTTCTACCAGAACCTGTGGCGGGAACTGCTCCAGACCGGCAAGTGGGAAGGGGAGATTTGGAACCGGCGCAAGAGCGGTGAGATCTTTCCCGAGTGGCTGGCCATCAATGTGCTGCGGGACGGGGCGGGCCTCATCACCAACTACGTGGCGGTCTTTACCGATCTGTCGGAGAAAAAGGCGGCGGAGCAGCGCATCGAACAGTTGGCGTACTACGACGCCCTTACCGATCTCCCCAATCGCTCCATGCTGATGGGACGGTTGGAACAGGCGATCGTGCAGGCCCAACGCAGCAAACGGCTGGTGGCTCTGCTCTACATCGACCTCGATCGCTTCAAGAACATCAACGACACCCTCGGCCACCCGGTGGGCGACCGCTTGCTTCGGCTCTCGGCCGAGCGACTGGCGGCGGCGACCCGTGAGTACGACATGGTGGCGCGCCTTGGCGGAGACGAGTTCGTGATCATGCTGACCGAACTCGACAGCGAGCGAAGGGCAGGGCAGGTGGCCGAACAGGTGCTGAAGGAGATGGCCGAGCCGTTCGAACTCGACGGTCACGAGATCTTCGTCACCAGCAGTATCGGCGTGGCCCTCTGGCCCGTGGACGCCCCGGACAAGGACGAGCTCATTCGCAACGCCGACACGGCTATGCACCATGCGAAGGAGGACGGCCGGAACGCCATCCAGTTCTACCGGCGCGAAATGAACGCGACCGCACTCGAGCGATTGGTGATGGAGAGCAGTCTGCGCCGGGCGCTGGAGCGCTCGGAGTTCATGCTGCTGTACCAACCCCAGGTTTGCATCGAGAGCGGCATCGTCGTTGGCGTCGAGGCCCTGATCCGCTGGCGCCACCCCGAACTGGGACTGGTCTCTCCCGCCCAGTTCGTGCCCATGCTCGAGGAGACCGGATTGATGGTTTCGGTGGGAGCATGGGTGCTGCGGACCGCCTGCGCCCAGCAGGTCGCGTGGTGCCGCGCCGGGCTTCCGCCGCTACGCATGGCCGTCAACATCTCGCCCCAGCAGCTGGATCTTGGTGTTTTCGTGCACAACGTCTCGCAGATCATCCAGGAGACGGGGATCAGGCCGGAAATGCTTGAATTCGAGCTGACCGAGGGGAGCCTGATGAAAAGCCCGGAGGCGAGCGCCCTGTTCATGGCCGAACTGAAGGCCATGGGGATCCGGCTCTCCGTCGACGATTTTGGGACCGGCTACTCCTCACTCGGGTACCTGAAGCGCTTTCCGGTGGATACGCTCAAGATCGACCAGTCTTTCATTCGTGATGTGACCATCGACCCGGATGACGCGGCTATCGCCTCGACGGTGATCGCCATGGGCCACAGCCTTGGCCATCGCGTGATCGCCGAGGGGGTCGAAACCGAGGCGCAGCTGGCGTTCCTGCGCCGCCACGGGTGTGACGAGATCCAGGGCTACCTCTTCAGCCGTCCCTTGCCGGCAACAGAGCTCTCGGAACTGCTGCAGGAGGGGCGGGGGCTCGATCCCTCCAATCCGTTCCCGGCATCATCGGTCTGAGGTTCCCCGAGCTGCCGAACACCCGGCCAATCGAGGGCAAGACAAATCCCACGGGCGCGCCGGACCCGATTATGATCCAGATCAACCAGGACGCGTCCGAATCTTCGGGGTTGGCGTAAGTAGTGGCGCAGTGACCGGGGACTTCGCTAAAGTAGGCAAAGTTGTTAAACTGAGTTCCTTGCTTGGTTATTAGCCGGAGTTAGCCCTCATGACTCAAACTGCTGCATCCCACGTCCGTTTCTCCGACCTGCTGGATGTGGTCGATGGTCGACCCCGGTTGCTGCCGGAGGTGCATCACGTCCCGGAGCTCCTGGAGCTGGACGCCGAAGAAGTCCTGGCCCGCTTCAAGAAGGATCAGGAAAACGACTTCGGTCGTGTGGTGGCCGATCTGGACGATCCGGCCAACTCGTTGTTCCGCTTTTTTGACGATCTGCGCTCCACCGCCGCCCGGGAGCCCGGGAATCCCTTTGGCGAGCTGGCCATCTTCAAGAAAGGGGAACTCAACGCGCTGTTCATGGAACTGCATGAGCACGTGATGAGCCACCCGGTCTGGCGCCACCCCTTCTTTGTGCGCATCTTCCGGGGTGACTTCGATCGCGACCAGCTGGTGCGCTTTGCGCTTCAATACTTCAATCAGGTGAAGAATACCCGTCAGTGCGTGGCGCTTGCCCTGGGCCGCTTCTCCGGGGTCATGGACATGCCCTATGGCTGCCTCAACGAGCGCGTCTCCGAGTTGAGCCAGATCGTGCTTGCCCAGCTGCTTGCGGATGAGTACGGCGTCGGAAGCCACAGTCTCGACGACTATCCAAGCCTCAGCGGGCTGTTTGAGTCCACCACCCACATCGTCATGTATCGCAAGCTCTTCGAAGGGCTCGGGGTCCCCTTCCCGGAGCAGGATGTGGCGATGCTGCCGGAGGTGGCGGACAACGTGCTCATCCAGCGCTTGGTGGCGGGTCACCCCGCCTTCAGCACCCTCGAGGCGCTCGCTTCGGTGGGGCTCGGCATGGAGTGGGGGGTCCCCGAGTTCTTTACGCTCCTGCTCGGGGGGATGATTCGCTTCGCTTGGCAGAACGACCTTGCGCTTACGGCCGACCACCTTCTGGTGTTTATCGCCCACGTGCAGTATGACGTGTTGCATGCCATCTCGGTGATGCTCGCCACGGGGTTCTACGCCCGCGGCACCGACGTCGTTGCCGATATCAAGAATGCCACCAACATGCTCATGTCGGGACGCTATGCGATGATGAGCGGGATCTACCGGCATGTGTTCGAGGCTCCCTGCGCCGACCTGTGGGAGCTGGATCTTCCGGCACGCTACCGCGTGGCCGATCGCCGGATCGAATCGGCCCTGAGAGAGGCCCGCCAGGGGGTGGCCCCGGCCAGGGTCGTCGATGGCGAGGCCTACCGCAGGAAAGAGACAACGCCATTCGTTTTCGCTTGAGGTCACTCTCGTCTTGGGTTCCGGGGTGCGGATCACCGCATCCCCGGAGCACGGAACGATAAACGGAAAGACTGCCGACCGCAGCCAGACTGGCCGCAGTGGGGCAGAACCGGCGCGGTGGATGAGCGCGACGCTTCCACCCGGGTCGGGGGCTGTGAACGGTGGATGCGCTGCGCTTATCCACCCACGTACTGCCCGACCGTGGACAATCTAGAGCACCGAACAGGTAAACGGAAAGATCGCCAATCGCAGCCAAATTGCGCGGCAGGTGGCGGGGGCAGGGAACCGAGGTAGGGTGGATAATCGCAGCGCATCCACCATGCGGCATCGAATTGGTGGATGCGCTGCGCTTATCCACCCTACATGTTGGGCGCGTCGCATTTATCTGTTCGGTGCTCTAGTGGCTATTCACATCTGGGGCCTCTTTGGGGCGCGGTGCGATCACTCTGGCTGCCCGTCTGGAGGCGCGGGGGTAGCCTCCAGCCAGAGTGATTTCCCGCCCGTACGCGACTCCTGTCGGTTTTCTTGACCACCATCAGTATCCATACCAGCGGCAGCTTGCTATTTTTATTGGTGGTGTCTTCCACCTTTGGAGGCTGTACGATGCGAGAAACTTGTGCACCTGAAATCGGCGGCTGGTACAAGAACGAGGAGGGGGATTCGTTCGAGGTCATCGCCCTAGACGACGACGAGGGCATCGTCGAGATCCAGTATTTCGACGGTGCAGTGGAAGAGCTGGACCTGGAGACCTGGTACGAAATGCTGCTCATTCCCCGGGAGCCGCCGGAGGATTGGTCGGGGCCGTTCGATGACCTGGAGCGCGATGACTTCGGCGATACCGAGGAGGCATTGCGTCCGCAGGACTGGTCCGGTCCGCTGGACACCCTTGATTGGGGTGACAAGTAGCCGTGGGGCGAGCATGCCGCCCTCGGTGGGTTGCAGTCACATAAAGCCGGGTTGCTCACTCCCTTCAGGAATTCAGTGGTGGTTGGCCTGTGACTCCCCGACCGTTGGTCGCCAGAAGGGGCGTGTCGTCGCGCGTGCTTTTTCCGGCGTTGAACCATGGGCGTCATGTTTTGCCCATCCGCCGGCGCTGGCCAATAAAGGCAGCTGAGTGGCCGCACAGCGACCACCTCCCATGGAGCGGCAACCTGAACGGGAGCGTCTGCTTGCCCAGATCGAGCAGGAGGTTCGGCTCACCCGTGATTTGATCGGGCGCGATCGACTCGACCCCCGGGTTCGCGAAGCGATGCTGCAGGTGCCCCGACATCTGTTCGTGCCGGAATATCTCAGGGGCGATGCCTATCTCGACGCCCCCCTCCCCATCGGCCATGGCCAGACCATCTCCCAGCCCTACATCGTGGCACTCATGACCGACCTGCTCCAGCTCCCGGCCCACGCGATGGTACTGGAGGTGGGCACCGGCTCGGGGTACCAATCGGCCGTGCTCTCACGGATCGCCGAGCGGGTCTACAGTCTCGAACTCACCGTGCCACTGGCCGAGGCCGCCGCCGAGCGGCTCCGGGAGCTCGGCTACGGGAACGTGGAGGTCAAGGTGGGAGACGGCTACCTGGGCTGGCCCGAACACGGGCCCTACGACGGGATCATCGTGACGGCGGCCGCCGACCACACCCCTGCGGCGCTGGTGGCGCAGCTCAAGCCCGGCGCCAAATTGGTTCTCCCCGTGGGGCGGGGTTTTTCCGGGCAGGAGTTGCTGGTGGTAACCAAAGAGGGTCCGGAGAGCGCCCGCACACAGCAGGTGCTGCCGGTCAGTTTCGTGCCCCTGAGACACAGCGAGGGAAGCGCCGATTAATTCGTCATGCCCGCGAAGCCTGCCCCCGAGGGCTTCAGTCGGGGGGCGGAGGGAGGCTGCCGCGGTTCCCCCGGATCAGCGGGCAATCACCAGGGGGGCCTCGCGCAGCAGCGGGCGCAGCGCGGTCGGTTCGCACAGACCACAGGACTCCCCCACGAACAGCAGCCTGACACGGTAGGTCCGTAGTGCCTGCTTGAGGAGCTCGGGCGTGAGGTGGGGCGTGGCCAAATAGTGTGCCGGGCGCCCCAGGGCCAGGAGCCGGGATTCGGCATCCTGCTGGAGTGCCGCGGCGGTGGGTTCGGCGTCCGCCGGCAAGACCACCAGGAGGCCTTCCCCCGTTCTGGAGAGCGCCACTGCCGCTTCCAGCGCATGGGCGGCACTGACACTGCCGTCGTAGATGACCATCAAGGGCCCGTCGGGACGTGGGGCCCCCGCGGCTCCGTAAGGCAGCGGGTGGCGACCGAGCACGTAGAGGTCCGCTTCGCGGGCTGCACTCATGGCGGCAGTCAGCAGTGCACCGCGCACCACGCTGAAGCTCCATACCAGACGGCGCTCCCTGGCAAAGCGCTCGATCGAGCGGCGCAGCCGCTCCGCCTGAACTCTCAGATCCCGCTCCAGTTGTGACTGTTCCAGGCGACGTACCACGGCGGTGGTCACCTCCTGGATGAAGGGCAGCCCGGCGAGCCTCAGCAGCTCGCTGTCCTCCACGAAGAGCCCGTTGAGGCTGGCACGCAAGGCTTCGGCCAACGCCGCGGCGGCGCTGAGCGCCGCCTCGTCCTCGTTGCTGTCGAGGGCAAGGAGGATGCGCCGCAGTTTCACGTGGCGGCGCTCGGCCTGGGGCTGCGCGCCCGGCGCGCGCTCACGCCCTGTGGGGTCTTCCGGCACGGCCTATTTGCCCTCCAGTTCGATGTCGCCTTCGCCACCCTCGTCGCGCAGCCGCTCCTTCACGCTCTCGGCGAAGGTCTGACGGATGAGCGACATCTCGGTCAGCCTGACCTGCACTCTTCCGTTGAGGCTCTCCTCGGGCCATTGGCCGGATTCATCACGTTCGCCCGCTGGCAGCCCCATCAGCACGCTCAACGCCTCATCCACGGTCGCCACCGGGTAGATGTGGAACTTCCCCTCGGCGGCGGCGCGCCGGACCTCGCTGTTGAGCATCAGATGCTTCACATTGGAGACCGGGATCACGACCCCGTGTTCCCCACTGAGTCCACGTGCCTTGCAGACCTGGAAGAAGCCCTCGATCTTTTCGTTCACCCCGCCGATCGGCTGCACCTGCCCGTGCTGGTTGACCGAGCCGGTGATCGCCAGCGACTGCCGGATGGGAGTGTTTGCGATGGCGGAGAGCAAAGCGCAGAGCTCGCCCAGGGAGGCGCTGTCCCCGTCCACGCCGCCGTAGGATTGTTCGAACACCAGGCTGGCGGAGAGCGACAGCGGGTGGTCGGTGGCGTAGCGGGCCGCGAGGAAAGAGGAGAGGATGAGCACCCCCTTGGAGTGAATGGCCCCGCCCAGCTCCACTTCCCGCTCGATGTCCACCACGTGACCCTCGCCAATGTGCACGGTGGCGGTGATCCGCGAAGGCTGGCCGAAGCTGTAGTCGCCCAGCTCGATGACCGACAGCCCGTTGATCTGGCCCACCTTGGCGCCCTCGGTGTCGATGAGGATGGTGCCGCGGCTGATGGCCTCGTAGATGTGCTCCTGGACCCGCGAGGCGCGATAGACCTGCTGGTGGATGGCCTTGTCGATGTCCTCGGCGGCGATCACCTCCCGTCCCGCCTCTCCGGCCCAGTAGTCGGCCTCGCGCAGCACGTCGGCGACACTGCGCATGTGGGTGGTCAGTCTTTCGCTGTCCTCCACCACCCGCGCCGCATGCTCGATGATTCGCGCCACCGCGAAGCGGTCTGCGTGGCGCAGGGATTCCTTGCGGATCAGGGTGCCGATGAGACGTGCATAGACCTGATTGGTCTCCTCATTGCGGTCCACCTGCTCCTCGAAGTCGGCGGAGACCTTGAAGAGTTCGGCAAAGTCGGGATCGTACTCGTGGAGCAGGTAGTACAGGATCCGATCCCCCAGGATCACCACCTTCAAATCGAGGGGAATGGCCTCGGGCTCCAGCGCGACGGTGCTCACGATGGACAGCATTTTCTCCAGCGACTCCACCCGCACCTCACCGGCGTAAAGCGAGCGCTTCAGCCCCTCCCAGGCAAAGGGTTGGGTCAGCAGTTTGTGGGCGTCCAGCATCAGGTAGCCGCCGTTGGCCTCGTGGAGCGCCCCCGGCTTGAGCAGGGTGAAGTCGGTCACCAGGGTGCCCATCTGGGCGATGTGCTCGGCACGGCCGACCAGATTCAGGTAGGTGGGGTGATCGAGGTAGACCACCGGGGCGCCCTTGCGCTCCCCGTTGCCGATGAAGACGTTCACCTTGTAGCGGTGCAGGGCCCGGGGGTCGGTCTCGCCGGCGACTCCCGGCAGGGCCTCTGCCCCCTCCTTGGGGCGGATGAAATCGCGCACGTTGTCCACCAGGTCCTTCTCGACTTCATCGAGGTAGTGGAGTACGCCGGGCAGGTCGGCGTACTGCGCCTTGAGCTCTTCGATGAGGTGGCCGACCGCGGAGCGACTGAACTCCCGATTCAGGGCCCGCAACTTTTCCCGGCTCTCCTTGCGCCACTGGGCGATTCGCTGAATGATCCCCTGCAGCTTCTCCTGCAGTTGCGCCACCACCTGCTCGATCCGCTTCTGCTCCTCCTTGGGCCACTTCTCGAACTCCTCCGGCCCCACCACCTCTTCCCCCTTCATGGGGGCGAAGGCGAATCCGCTGGGGGTACGGAACAGACGGATGTCGTGCCGCGCCGCCTCCTCGCCCAGCTCGGAAAAGGCGTGCTCCTGCTGCTCCTTGAGCTCCTCCTCCACCGCCTGCATCTGGGTGCGGTACTCCTCGCTCTCGAAGGTGGAGGGGAGGACGGTGGCCAGTTCGTCGATGAGCTGCTCCATGTCCAGACGCAGACGATGACCCCTGCCCGAGGGCAGCCGCAGCGCCCGCGGCTTGTGGGGCTGATTGAAATTGTTGACGTAGACCCAATCCGACGAAGAGGGGCGTGTGGCCGCCTTGTCGTCAAGGAAGTGGCGCACCAGGGTGTGCTTGCCCATTCCCGGCGGCCCCATCACGTAGAGGTTGAAACCTTCACGGCGAATGCCGACGCCGAAATGTACCGCCTGCTGCGCCCGGGACTGACCGACGAATTCCGTCAGTTCCTGCAGGTCGGCCGTAGTCTGAAAGTGGAACTGGTCAGGGTCGCAGCAATTGAAGAGGGCTTCGGGAAGCAGAGGGGATATCTCGGTCATCTGACTCGCACTTGTTATTGGTTTTTTGCTGAAGTCACCCGACCCGCGTTCCTGCGGGCCGGGGGCTCGCATCAGCCGGCCAGCCGCTTGTACTTGATGCGATGAGGCTGCTCCGCCACGTCGCCAAGCCGTCGCTTGCGATCGAGCTCGTAGTCGGCGTAGTTGCCTTCGAACCACACCGCCTGGCTGTCGCCTTCGAAGGCCAGGATATGGGTGGCGATGCGGTCGAGGAACCAGCGGTCATGGGAGATCACCACCGCACAGCCGGGGAACTCCAGCAGCGCCTCTTCCAGGGCACGCAGGGTCTCCACGTCCAGGTCGTTGGTGGGCTCGTCCAGCAGCAGCACATTGCCCCCGCTGCGCAGCAGCTTCGCCAGGTGGAGGCGGTTACGTTCCCCGCCCGAGAGGTCCTTCACCCACTTCTGCTGGTCCGCCCCCTTGAAGTTGAAGCGGCTCAGGTAGGCGCGCGAGTTGATCTCGTAGCTGCCCACCGAGATCACGTCCAGGCCATCGGAGACCTCTTCCCAGACGCTCTTCTCGCCGTCCAGCGTGTCGCGGCTCTGGTCCACGTAGGCGAGCTGCACGGTTTCGCCCAGGCGGATCTCGCCGGCATCCGGCTGCTCCTGCCCCACGAGCATGCGGAACAGGGTGGACTTGCCAGCCCCGTTGGGGCCGATGATGCCCACGATCCCGCCCGGGGGGAGGTTGAAATCGAGATCCTCGATGAGCAACTGGTCGCCGAAGCCCTTGCGCAGTCCCTTGGCCTCGATCACCAGATCGCCCAGGCGCGGTCCCGGCGGGATGTAGAGCTCGTTGGTCTCGTTGCGCTTCTGGTAGTCCTGGTTGGACAGCTCGGCGAAGCGGGCCATGCGTGCCTTGCTCTTGGCATGGCGCCCCTTGGGGTTGGTGCGCACCCACTCCAGCTCCGCCTTCATGGCCTTGATGCGGGCCTGCTCCTGCTTCTGCTCGGTCTCCAGCCGCTTCTCCTTCTGCTCCAGCCAGGAGGAGTAATTGCCTTCCCACGGAATACCGTGCCCGCGATCCAGCTCCAGGATCCAGCCGGCGACGTTGTCGAGGAAGTAGCGATCGTGGGTGATAGCCACCACGGTGCCGGGGTATTCATGGAGGAAGCGTTCCAGCCAGGCGATGGATTCGGCGTCCAGGTGGTTAGTGGGCTCGTCCAGCAGCAGCATGTCGGGCTTGGACAGCAGCAGGCGGCAGAGGGCCACCCGACGGCGCTCACCGCCCGAGAGCTTGGTGACGTCGGCATCCCACGGGGGGAGGCGCAGGGCGTCGGCGGCGATCTCGAGGGTGCGCTCCAGGTCCCAGGCGCCGGCCGCGTCGATGGCATCCTGCAGCTTGCCCTGCTCGGCCATGAGGGCCTCGAAGTCGGCGTCGGGCTCGGCGAACTTCATGCTGATCTCGTTGAAGCGATCGAGCAGCGACTTCAGCTCCTTGACCCCCTCCTCCACGTTGCCGCGCACGTCCTTGTTCGGGTCGAGTTGAGGCTCCTGGGGCAGGTAGCCGACGTTGATCCCGGGCTGGGGATGGGCCTCGCCGTCGTACTCCTGGTCGACGCCCGCCATGATCCGCAACAGGGTGGATTTGCCCGCCCCGTTGAGGCCCAGAACGCCAATTTTGGCACCGGGAAAGAACGAGAGAGAGATGTCCTTGAGGATCTCGCGCTTCGGAGGGACCACCTTCGAAACGCGGTTCATGGTGAAAATGTATTGCGCCATGGGTGCTCTGATGCTCAGAAGGAAAAGACGGTCATTATACGGGCCTCTCCGCCGGGGAGACAAAAGAGCGATTGGGGGCCCCAGGGTGAACGCATACTCACGTCGCGGCCGTGCTGTGAGCGACGTAAGTCCTTGAAAGCAGGTACGCTGTAAATACATCCATGTACGCTCGACGGCCGCGGCCGCTTCGGGCATCCCTGCCCTCCCGCGGCATAAGTGCGTCCTTGCACCAATCCATGCGGCCGACGACCTGCTTTCAAG
>JAWLHA010000099.1:0-4704 GCA_041690535.1 Gammaproteobacteria bacterium
GTCTCAAGGGGTGATAACCCCAGGGTGAACGCATACTCACCCAAGAGCGACGTAAGTCCTTGAAAGCAGGTCGACGGCCGCATGGACGCGGCCGTCGAGCGTACAAGGATGGAAGATGATTGCTCCTGCATAATCTTCACTCCCGACGTCCATGTCGGTCGTATTTACAGCGTACCTGCTTTCAAGGACTTACGTCGCTCACAGCACGGCCGTGACGTTAGTATGCGTTCACCCTGGTGATAACCCGTGCATACCATAGGACCTGAACGTCCAGACGTGTATGATCCCCATTTTATTCCATTGGCGATCCACAGGGTGTGGCCGCTCCGCGGTGGCATTGAAGTGCCGGCGACCGCGGTTGCGCACGCGCCGAACCGAGCCGCCGACCCATTCAAAGTCTATATACGAAATTACACATGGCAAAAAAGGTCATTCGCATTGCGACACGTGAGAGTCTGCTGGCGGTCTGGCAGGCGGAATTCGTGGCCAGCGCGCTGCAGACGGCCCATCCGGGGCTGGAAGTCGAGCTCATCAAGATGAAGTCCCAGGGCGACAAGATCCTCGACACGCCGCTGGCAAAAATCGGTGGCAAGGGGCTGTTCGTCAAGGAACTCGAAGAGGGGATGCTGCGGGGTGAGGCCGACATCGCCGTCCACTCCATGAAGGACGTGCCCATGGAGCTGCCCGAGGGGCTGCACCTGCCTGTGATCTGCAAGCGCGAAGACCCGCGCGATGCCTTCGTATCGAATCAGTACGCCTCTTTGGACGAGCTGCCGGTGGGGGCGGTGCTCGGCACCTCCAGCCTGCGCCGCCAGTGCCAGATCCTCGCGCGGCGCCCGGATCTGCAGGTGAAGTTCCTGCGCGGCAACGTCCAGACGCGGTTGCGCAAGCTGGACGAGGGGGAGTATGACGCCATCGTCCTGGCCAGTGCCGGACTCAAGCGCCTGGAGCTGGAGGAGCGTATCCGCCAGTTGCTCGACGTCACCGTGAGCCTGCCCGCCGTCGGCCAGGGGGCCGTGGGGATCGAGTGCCGCAGTGACGATGCCGAGGTCAATGCCCTCATCGCCCCCCTCAACGATCCCGCAACCGCCACGCGGGTACTGGCGGAGCGGGCCATGAACCGGCGCCTCGAAGGGGGCTGCCAGGTGCCCATCGGAGGGTATGCCGAGCTGGATCACGGAGTGGTGGTACTTCACGGTCTGGTGGGACGGCCCGACGGCTCGGAGGTGATCCGCGGCAGCATCAGCGGCCGCCCCGAAGATGCCGAGGAACTCGGTTCCGTGCTGGCGGAGGACCTGCTCGCCCGGGGGGCGGGGGCCATTCTCAAAGAGGTCTATGCGAACCACTGAGCTCCAGGACATCGGCATCCTGGTGACCCGCCCGGGCCACCAGGCCGAGCTCCTGTGTGAGCTGATCGAACGCCGGGGCGGGCGGCCCTGGCGCTTTCCGGTGCTTTCCATCGAAGGCCCCGCCGATCCGGCGCACATCGAATCTGTCATTGCCCGGCTGTCCGGGTACGACATTGCCGTGTTCGTCAGCCCCAATGCCGTGCAGTGGGGCGTGGACTTCATCGAGGCCGGCGGGGGCCTGCCCGCGGGACTGCAGCTCGGCGTGGTGGGCCGGGGAAGCGCGCGCGCGCTGGAGGCCCACACCGGACGCCGCCCGGACCTCTGCCCCGTGGAACGCTACGACAGCGAGGCCCTGCTGGCGCTGCCCGAGCTGCAGCATGTCGCCGGCCGGCGCATCATCGTCTTTCGCGGCAACGGCGGGCGGGAACTCATTGCGGAGACGCTACGCCGGCGCGGCGCCCACGTGGAGTATGCAGAGGTCTATCGCCGCGGCCTCCCGCAACTCGACCCCGGCCCGCTCCTGGCCGCCTGGGGGCGCAACGAAGTGGATATGGTCACGGTCACCAGCAGCGAAGGGCTGCACAACCTGATCGGGCTGCTGGGCGCGGCGGGGCTGAGCCGGCTTCAAGACACCCCGCTGGTGGTCGTCAGCCAACGGACCGCCGATCTCGCGCGTTCCCTCGGCTTCACCCGCCAGCCTGTCATCGTCTCGGGCGCCAGTGACCAGGCCCTCGTGGAGACGGTGGTCCAGTGGGCCTCCCATCGGGAACTACACAGTTCGGAACCGAGCCGACATGAGCAAAAACCCAGCCAGTGAGACGGCGAACGCCGCCAAAACCTCCTCGCACTCCGCACCCGAACCGGCCGCTCCGCCCACGCCGGACGAGGCGAAGCGGGACGCCACTCCGCAGCCCGACACCACCTCCTCCCAGGGCGCGGCCCCGGCGCCCCGGGGCGGACAGGGTGCCACCCTCCTGGCCACGGCCGCCGCGCTCATCGCCCTCGGCGCGGCGGGCACGGGCTATTACCTCTGGGCGCATGTGGGCGAGACCCGCGCCGAGCTGCGCCAGCTGGAGGCGCGGCTGGCGACCCGAAGCGATGCCCTGGCAGGCGACACCGCGGCCCTGCGATCCACCGACCGGCACCACGATGCCGTGCTCGATCAGGTGCAAAGGGCGATCAGCGAGGCCGATGCCCGCCACAGTCAACTCCTCCGGGCCCAGGAGGGGCTCGGGGAGGCGGTGCGGGGTCTGCGCGAGCAGATGGGCCGGGATGAAAGCGACTGGACCGTCAGCGAGGTGGCCTATCTGCTGCGCATCGCCAACCACCGGCTGCAGCTGAGCCAGGATATCGACAGCGCCATCGCCGCCCTCGAGGCCGCCGACCGGGGCTTGGCGAAACTGGGGGACCCCGCCTATCTGCCGGTTCGGGAGGCGATCGCCATCGATCTACAGCGACTCGGCAACCTGGAGCGGCTCGATCGGGCCGGTGTCGCCATGCAGCTGGGCGGGGTGGCAGACAGTGTCTCCGAACTCCCCCTTGCCGAGGCTTACCGGGTTCGCTTTACCGAGCGGCCGACACCGCAGCAACCGGCGCAGGCCCCGGCCGAACCCGCCGCGGCGCGGACGGGAGACTGGAAAGAGTTTGTCGGGGGCATTTGGAGCGACCTGAAGGCGCTGGTGGTGATCCGCCGCGGAGAGGAGGCGACCCGCCCCCTGCTCAGCCCCCGCGAAGAGTACTTCCTGCGGGAAAACCTGCGCCTGAAGCTGGAGACCGCCCGGCTGGCGCTGCTGGAGCGCGATGCGGCGGTGTACGGGGCCACCCTGGCGGAGGCCGGCCAGTGGGCCCGTGAGCACTTCAACACGGAGGCGGCAGCCACCCGCAACCTGCTGGAGACCCTGCAACGGCTCCAAGGGGTCGTGGTTGCTCCCACCCTGCCGGACATCTCCGATCCGCTGCGCCGTCTGCGGGGCATTCAGGATACCCTCGCCCGACGCGCCACCCAAGGCCGGGCCGCTACCCCCAAGGGTGACACGCCATGAGGTTCCTGCTCACTGCGATGCTAGTGTTGGTAGCCGCGGTCGGTGCGGCATTGCTCGCCCAACGCGACCCTGGCTATGTGCTGATGACCTACGGCAATACCGCCCTGGAGACCAGCCTGACGGTCCTGGTGGTGGTCACTGCCGCCCTCTTTCTTGCCCTCTATTTCCTCATCCGCGCCACCGTAAATGCCTGGCATCTGCCCGAGCGCATGCGCCACTGGCGGGGTGAACGTCGGGCCCGCCGGGCGCGGCGGGCCACGCAGCGGGGGCTGATCGCGCTTGCGGAGGGCCACTGGGCCGAGGCTGAGAACCAGCTCATCCGTTATGCCCGCGATAGTGAAACCCCGCTCCTCAACTATCTGGGCGCCGCCCGCGCCGCCCAGAAGCTCAGCTCGGATCAGCGCCGCGACCGCTACCTGGCCGAAGCCCACCAGAGCATGCCGAAGGCGGAACTGGCGGTCGGCCTCACCCAGGCCGAGGTCCAGCTGTCCCATGGCCAAACCGAGCAGGCCCTGGCGACCCTGATGCACCTGCATTCCATCGCCCCCAAACACGCCCACGTGCTGTACCTGCTCAAGCGCTTGTACGAGCGCCTGGAGAGCTGGGGCGACATGCGCGATCTGCTGCCGGAACTGCGCCGGCAGAAGGTGATGCCGCCTGCCGCCCTCGATGAGCTCGAGCGGCAGGTCCATGCCCGGCTGCTCGGGCTGGCCGGCGAATCCGGGCGCATCGAGCGTTTGCGGGCCACCTGGAACGAGGTGCCCAAGGCAATGCGCCAGGATGGGGACCTGCTGCTTCTCTATGCCACCCGGCTCAACGCGCTCGGGGGGGCGGACGAGGCCGAACAGTGGGTGCGGGAGGCGGTGAAACGGGAGTGGCGGCCCGCCCTGGTCCGTCTCTACGGATTGATCGAGTCCAGCGATCCGGCCCGGCAGCTCGTCCACGCCGAAGGGTGGCTCAAGAATCGCGAACGTGACCCCGATCTGCTGCTCGCCGCGGGCCGCCTGGCACTGCGCAGCGATCTTTGGGGCAAGGCCCGTGGTTATCTGGAGGCCAGCCTGGGGGCCGAATCACGGGCGGAGACCTACTTTGAGCTTGGGACTCTGCTGACCCAAATGGCGGAGGGCGGCCCCTCCGAGGAGTACTTCCGCAAGGGGCTGGCGCTGGCGGTGGCCCAGCCCGCTTCCGGGAAGCGGCTGGGGCAGCAGCGTCACCTGCCAGTGCCCACCTAGGCTTGAAGGCAGATACGGGCGACAGGGTTCGAGAGACGAGGGAGGCGCTCGCTAACGCCCGATGATCCACCAGGTTCGGTC
>JAWLHA010000099.1:4804-11591 GCA_041690535.1 Gammaproteobacteria bacterium
GTGGATGCGCTGCGCTTATCCACCCTACATACTGCCAGTGCCCACCTAGGCTTGACAGATACGGGCGACAGGGTTCGAGAGACGAGAGAGGCGCTCGCTGCGCTCGATGGTCCGCGTGGTTCGGTCATGCGCGCAGCGCACCCATCCCCTCGTATCCCGCCCCTAGCCGCTCGTATCTAATCTTTGGCCCAGGTGAAGGCGTCGGAGTAGCAGCGGTCCGGGGCGAGCCCTTTGGCGACCAAAGCCTCCTTGGCGGCGAAGACCATCTCCGGGTGACCACAGGCATAGACTTCGAACCCGCTCAGATCCTCGAAGCTCGCGGCGGCAACCTCCTGCACATGACCGGTGCGGCCCTGCCACTCGTCATCGAGCGCGGGGCGGGAGAGAACGGGAATATAGTGGAAGTTGGCGTTGCGCCCCTCCCACTCCCGCGCGAGGGCATCCAGATACAATCCATCGCGGGTGCGCGCACCCCAGAAGAGGTACATGGGGCGGGCACACCCTTCGGCGAGGGCATGCTCGATAATGGCCTTGATGGGGCCGAAGCCGGTACCGGTGGCGAGGAAGATCATCGGGCCATCGGAGTCCTCCTGCAGGTGAAAGCTGCCGTGGGGACCGTCGATCCGGACGATATCGCCCTCCTGCATATCCTCGAAGACCTGGTTGGTAAAGCGCCCCCCCCGGATACGCCGGATATGGAACTCGAGGCAGTCATCCGCGTGGGGCGGATTGGCAATGGAGAAGGCGCGACGCTTGCCGTCCTTCAGCAGGAAATCCACATACTGCCCAGCCATGAACTGCAGCCGTTCGGACTCGGGAATGGCCAGGTGCAGGCCCATGACATCATCACTGAGGCGCACCATGCGCGCCACCTTGGCCGGCAGGGTCTTGACCGGGATCTCCTGGGGCGCCCCCACTTCCTTCACCTCCACCGTCACATCGCTGGCGGGCACGGCGGCGCAGAAGTAGGTGTAACCGGTGGCCTTGTCCACCTCACTGAGGGCCATGGGCTCGGAGGCACCGTAGCTCACTTCGCCCTCGAGGAGTTTCCCGCGGCAAGCGCCGCAGGCGCCGCCGCGGCACCCGTAGGGAAACGCGTAGCCGTGGCGCAGGGCCGCATCGAGGATCGTCTCGCCGGCTTCGGCGGTAAACTTGTGGCCGCTGGGTTTCACGTGGACTGTAAAGGTCATGGAATATCCTTCCCGTATGCTACTATGGTTGACCAAAAGACTAAGGATTATGGCCTAAATGACTGATCGAGTAAATTCATTCGCCCCTGTATTCATCGTCGGGTGCGGAGACATCGGGGCGCGGGTGGCCCGACGGTGGCTCGCCCGCGGGGCGCGCGTGTGCGCCCTCTCCCGCTCGGGGGCGAGTGCGGGCCGGCTGAAGGCGCTGGGGATCACGCCGGTGGCGGGCGATCTTGATCGAGCCGGGAGCCTCCAGGGGCTACCGACCGGCGGGGCGCTGGTCTACTACTTCGCCCCACCGCCCGCCACCGGCCAGGACGATGCCCGCATGGGCGCGTTCCTCACCGGGCTGCGCGAGAGCCGGCCGGAGCGGATCGTATACCTCAGCACCAGCGGGGTCTATGGCGACCGTGGGGGAGAGTGGGTCACCGAGCAGACCCAACCTGGCCCCCAGACCGATCGCGCACGGCGCAGGCTCTCCGCCGAGCAGCAGGTCCGCGGCTGGGGCGTGGAGTATGCGGTCCCCGTGGTGGTGCTCCGCGTGGGGGGGATCTACGCGCCCGACCGGCTCCCGCTGGAACGCCTGGAGGCCGGCACCCCGGTGCTGCGGGAATCCGAATGCGGGTGGACCAATCGCATTCACGCCGACGATCTGGCGCGGGTCTGCGAGGCGGCCGCCGAGCGGGGCCGCTTCGACAGCGTTTACAATGTGTGCGACGATGAACCGGGCACGATGACGCAGTTTTTCTACGCGGCCGCCGACTACCTGGGGCTGCCGCGTCCCCCGGCCATTTCCATGGAGGAAGCACGCCGGCAACTGAGCCCGGCCATGCTCTCCTATCTCACTGAGTCCCGGCGCATGGACAACCGGCGGATGCACGAGGAACTCGGGGTAGCGCTCGATTTTCCCAATCTGGAGCAGGGGTTGGGCCCAGCGGCGGGTTCAGCACCCTGATCCTCTGCAGCGACCCCCTCGCTGCCCCGTGACCGGCGTCCCAGCCGAACGGCTGCGCGGGGCGCAAAGCAGGGGGAACGCATACTGACGTCATGGCCGTGCTGTGAGCGCAAAGGCCCTCCCCCCAGTTTTCCTTGCTCTCCCATAGTCTGGTTCTATTTTCCCGCGCTCCGCCCGAGCGTATAGGATGGGGCCTTGCCGCAGGCCCACGCACACGGGTCTGCCGCCCGGGCAGTTGCGATTTTGAAGGGGGTTCATCGTGGACAAGGTGGGATTTATCGGCCTCGGGGCCATGGGCACGGCCATGGCCTGGAACGTCTGCCAGGGGGGCTATACCCTCGCCGTCTACAACCGAACGCCGGAGAAGACGGCGGCGTTTCGACGGGCGGATGTGCAGGTGTGTGAGACGCCGCGGGCCGTGGCGGGCCGCTCGAGCGTGATCATCGTGATGGTCACCGGGCCGGAAGCGCTGCTGTCGGTCCTTGAAGGACCGGAGGGGGTGCTGTCGGGCCTGACCGCAGGCAAAGTGGTCATCAACATGGGCACGGTCTCTCCGGAGACGACCGAGACCGCCGCGCGCCTGGTGGCGGCGAAGGGGGCGAGCTTCGTCGATGCGCCGGTCTCGGGCTCCGTCAAGCCGGCCAGGGAGGCGGCGCTGGTGATCCTTGCCGGGGGGGAGAAGGCCGTGGTGGGGCGGGTCAAGCCCATCCTGCTCACCATGGGGAAGGAGGTGGTCGAGTGCGGCGGTGTCGGCGCGGGGACGCGGATGAAGCTGGTGGTCAATCTGATGCTGGGCAACATGATGCAATCCCTGGCCGAGGCCCTGATGCTGAGCAAGGATCTCGGACTCGCCCCCGACATTCTGCTGAAGGCGCTGGCCAGCGGACCGCTCAGCGCCCCCATCTACCAGATCAAGGGCAGAGCCATTCTGGAGGGCAATTACGCCTCCCAGTTCCCCATCCATCTGATGTTCAAGGACCTCAACCTGGCGCTCGAGGCCGCAGGCAAGGTGCGGGTCCCTCTGCCCCAAACCGCCGCCACCCGTGAGTGTTTCAATGGCGCCATGGCCCACGGCCTGGCAGACCAGGACATGGCCGCAGTGGTCAAGTGCCTGGAGGCCCTCACCGGGCGGACGGTACGCGATTGACTGGCGGTGCACACCCCGCGCCAGTCCAGGCTGCGGGAGTGAAATGGTTCACAGAATCGTCAGGGCGGGCAGCCCCAGGGTGAACGCCTCCTTGCCCAAAGGGCGATGTGAGTGCTTGAAAGCCGCTCGTCGGCTACGGTTGCATGGACGAGGACTTACATCGCTCGCAGCACGACCGCGACGTGAGGATGACGGCTCCTCGTCCCCTCAGCGGCGATACCCGTCCAACAACGTCTGAAGGACGGGCCCGCATTTCTCACCAGCGCCGTTGCGAGGGCGCTGACCTGGTCGTACATCGAGACGGGTCGCCGGCTCACCGCATCCTTCCGAGCTATACCACCCGATCCCGGACTACTCGAAGATCCCCAGCTTGTCCCACAGGGCATCCACCCGCTGCTTGACCGCTGCGTCCATCTGAATGGGGCGGCCCCATTCGCGGCTGGTCTCACCGGGCCACTTGTTGGTGGCGTCGAAGCCCATCTTGCTGCCCAGGCCGGAGACCGGGGAGGCGAAATCCAGGTAGTCGATGGGGGTGTTCTCAATGGTCACCGTATCCCGCACCGGGTCCATGCGGGTGGTCATGGCCCAAATGACGTCGTTCCAGTCGCGGGCGTTGACGTCGTCGTCGGTGACGATGACGAACTTGGTGTACATGAACTGACGCAGGAACGACCACACCCCCAGCATCACCCGCTTGGCATGGCCGGGATACTGCTTGCGGATGGTCACCACCGCCATACGGTAGGAGCACCCCTCCGGGGGCAGGTAGAAGTCCACGATCTCGGGAAACTGCTTCTGCAGGATGGGGACGAACACCTCGTTGAGGGCCACACCGAGGATGGCCGGCTCATCGGGCGGACGGCCCGTGTAGGTGCTGTGGTAGATGGGGTCGCGCCGATGGGTGATGCGCTCGATGGTGAACACCGGGAAGCGGTCCACCTCGTTGTAGTAGCCGGTGTGGTCGCCGAAGGGCCCCTCGTCGGCCTCCTCGCCGGGGTAGATGAACCCCTCCAGCACGTATTCGGCCGAGGCGGGCACCTGCAGATCCGAGCCCAGGCACTTGGTGACCTCGGTCTTGCTGCCGCGCAGCAGGCCGGCGAAGGCATACTCCGAGAGGGTGTCGGGCACCGGGGTGACCGCCCCCAGGATGGTCGCCGGGTCCGCCCCCAGCGCCACCGCCACCGGGAAGGGCTCGCCCGGATGGGCCTGCTGCCATTCACGAAAGTCCAGCGCCCCGCCACGGTGGGAGAGCCAGCGCATGATCACCTTGTTGCGGCCAATCACCTGTTGGCGGTAGATCCCCAGGTTCTGCCGCTCTTTATGCGGGCCACGGGTGACCACCAGCCCCCAGGTAATGAGGGGGGCGGCATCGCCCGGCCAGCAGGTCTGGATGGGCAGCTGCGCAAGGTCCACCTCCTCCCCCTCCAGGATCACCTCCTGGCAGGGGCCACGCACCACCTTGGGGGCCATGTTCAGCACCTGCTTGAAGATGGGCATCTTCTCCCACGCATCCTTCATCCCCCGGGGCGGCTCGGGCTCCTTGAGATAGGCCAACAGCTTGCCCACCTCCCGCAACGCCTCCACCGAATCCTCGCCCATCCCCAGGGCGACCCGCCGCGGCGTACCGAAGAGGTTGGCCAGCACCGGGGTACGGTGTCCCTTGACGCACTCGAACAGCAGCGCGGGCCCGCCGGCCCGCAGGGTGCGGTCGCAGATCTCGGTCATCTCCAGGTGGGGATCCACCTCGGTGCGAACACGCTTCAGCTCCCCCTGCGCTTCGAGCTGTCGGATGAAGTCGCGCAAGTCTTTGTATTTCATGGCGGTGCAGGTCGGTCGGGTGATGGAGCGCCAAGCATACCAAAAGGGAGGGGGCGGCGGATGCGCACGGTGGGGATTTGAGGTATAACCGAGGCGCAGGAGGTCCTTCCATGTCCCACTTGCCGAAAGCGGAAGTCGAATCCCACTACCACCGCGATGGCCACTATTTCCTCATCGAGCTCAACCTCGGCAGCGTCCGGCAGCTGACCAACTCCCTCGACCCCGCCCCGTTTCGCGAGCGGGATCTGGACGAGGATGCAGAGAACTACATCGTCGAAGCGGTGCGGGAATTTCCCCTGAAGACCCCGCTCAAGCTCCGCTTCCACCTGCAGCACCGGGAAGAGGCCGATCAACGGGCCATCGAGCAGGCGGTTCGCAACTACTTCGAGTACCGCACCCAGGTCACCGCCCGGGAGCTGCGGGAGAAGCTGAAACAGGGTCGGGTGAGCCTGGTCATCGGACTCAGTTTCCTCATCCTCTGCATCGCACTGGGGCGCGTCGCGGCGGTGGTGGGGGAGGGGTTGCTGGTGGACCTGATCCAGGAGGGACTGCTCATCGGCGGGTGGGTGGCCATGTGGCGCCCCATTGAGATCTTTCTTTATGACTGGTGGCCCATCGCCCGGCGACGCAAGGTGTACGAGAAGATCCGCGCCATGCCGGCGGAGGTGCGGGATGCCGGTGAAGGGGCACGTTCTACCGTGCGGGGACAGGCGGCCTGAGGCGACACCTCAGGCAAACTCCGCCACCACCGGGGCGTGGTCGGAAGGCCGCTCCCACCCACGGGGCGCGGTGTCCACCCCGCTCACCCTGCAGCGGGGCGCCAGCGCGGGGCTGCAGAGGATGTGGTCGATCCGCAACCCGCGATTGCGGCGGAAGGCCCCCAGCCGATAATCCCACCAAGTGTAGATCCCCCCGGCCGGCGAATGGATCCGCAGTGTGTCGACCATTCCGAGCGCCAGCAGCCGCGCGAAGGCCGCGCGCTCCGGCCCGGAACACATGATCTGCCCCGCCCAGACGGCCGGGTCGTAGACATCCCGATCCTCGGGGGCGATATTGAAGTCACCGAGCAACACAAGAGCCGGATGGCGCACCCGCTCCCCCTCCAGCCACTCCGCGAGGGCCGACAGCCAGGCCAGCTTGTAGTCGTACTTCGCCGAGCCCGGATGGGAGCCGTTGGGCACGTAGACATTGATCACCCGCAGGCCGGCATAGGTCCCGGCGACAACTCGCCGCTGGGGCTCCACGAAGTCGGGCAGATCGGTGACCACCTCCCGCGCCCCCTCCGAGCGACTGAGCAGGGCCACGCCATTATAGCCCTTCTGCCCGGAGCAGACCGCCGAGTAGCCCGCCGCAGCGAGCTCCGCCGCCGGAAACTCCTCGTCCGCCAGCTTGGTCTCCTGGATCGCCAGGAGATCCGGCTGACCCGCAACGAGCCACTGGAGCAGGTGCGGCAGGCGGGCGCGAAGGGAGTTGACATTCCAGGTGGCAATCTTCATGTGGACCCAGGGTGAACGCATACTAACGTCACCGCCGTGCTGTGAGCGACGTAAGTCCTTGAAAGCAGGTCCGCTGTGAATACATCCCTGTACGCTCGACGGCCGCGGCCGCTTCGGGCATCCCTGCCCTCCCGCGGCATAAGTGCGTCCTTGCACCAATCCATGCGGCCGACGACCTGCT
>JAWLHA010000100.1:0-11353 GCA_041690535.1 Gammaproteobacteria bacterium
TGATTGCTCCTGCATAATCTTCACTCCCGACATCCATGTCGGTCGTATTCACAGCGCACCTGCTTTCAAGGACTTACATCGCTCACAGCACGGCCGTGATGTGAGTATGCGTTCACCCTGCGAGGGGCTTGAGCCTCGTTGCAACCGGTCCGCGCCGCTGTTACGTTGGAGGCCCAGCAGCCGCCGAACGTGCCGATGAAGCCCACACCGAAAACCCTCAGCCAGTGGGTGGACCGCCTCAGCGAAGAGGAGATGCCCGTCTTTGCCCACACCGCGCGGCGCATCGCGGGCATTTCCAGTCAGCCCGACACCTCCGTGGCCGACCTGGCCCAGGTCATCCTTCAGGACAGCGCCATGACCGCCCGGGTGCTGCGCATGGCCAACAGCGTCTACTACAATCCGGCAGGGCACGCCATCAGCACCGTCAGCCGCGCCGTGGTCATGCTGGGGTTCGATGTGGTCCGCTCCATTTCGCTGTCGGTGGCAATGATCGACACGCTGCTCCGGGGCAAACGCCACGAGCGCGTCCTGGCGGAGATGGCGCGTTCATTCCACGCGGCAATCCAGGCCAAGGCATTGGCCCTCTCGAGGGGAGAGCTCTCGCCCGAGGAGATCTTCATCGCCTCCCTGCTGTTTCGGCTGGGGCCCATGGTCTTCTGGTGCTTCCCCTACGATCGGAGCCAGGCGATGGAAGCGGCCCTCAAGGAATTCCCCGAGGCACCGGAGACGGCCGAGCGACAGGTGCTGGGCTTCACCCTCACGCAGCTGACAGGGGCGCTCACCCGGGAATGGCACCTGAGCGGACTGCTGGAGGCGGCGCTTCAGTCCCACCGCAGCAGAGATCCGCGCGTCTATACCCTCGAACTTGGGCATGCAATCGCCGCTTCGGCAGAGCGGGGCTGGGCGACGCCCGAGATGAATCGGCGCATCGAGGCAGTGGCGGAGTTTCTCCGCATTCAGCACGAGGAAGCCCAGCGTCTGGTGCACCGCAGTGCCAGGCAGGCGGTGAAGACGGCGGAGGAGTTCGGCGCGGTGGCGGTCAGCAGCCTGATCCCGCTGCCGGGCGGGAGTATGGCGGAGAACGACACCGCCGTGCGGCAAAGGAGCCGTGGCGACACCCAGCTTCAGCTCAGTGTTCTCCGCGAACTCTCGGCCATGCTCTCGGAGCGGGTGGACTTGAGCGCCCTGTTGGGAATGGTCCTGGAGGGGATCTACCGGGGTATCGGCATGGATTGTGCCGTTCTCGCTCTGGTCTCCCCCGATGGCCGACGGCTGAAGGCCAAGTACGTCCTGGGCAGTGATCGGACGCGACTGATGGAGTGTTTCTCTTTCGAGTTGGGGGGGAGGCAGGAGCACGTCTTCGGCCGTATCCTGGCCGACAGCGAGCCGGTCTGGTTCAGCCGCCGCCGTGAGGTCCTGGAGGCCGGCCTCACGCACGCCGTCCGAAACTGCACCGGGGGGGCCGACTTCTTTGCCATGCCGCTGATGATCGGAGGCAATGCCCGGGGGCTATTCTACGCCGACCGCTCCGCCAACGGCGATCCCCTGGAGGAGGAGGGCTTCATCGGATTCCGACACTTCTGCGAACAGGCGGTGATCGGCTTCACCCTGCTTGGGATGCGGGGGTTGTAACCGGCAGATACCAGGGGCGAGATTCGACTCTTCATCTCGCCCCTGGTAGCTGCCTTACATCGTGACCGCGGGGTCCTTGCCGGTGAGCAGGTAGGCCAGGAGGTCGTGGACCGAGCGGACTTGTTCGCCAAACGGCAAGGGCTCGGAGCCGCGGAAGAACAGCCCCTTCTCATAGTTGCCGTGAACCGCCGCCTCGAGCTGGGTATCGATGCAGAACTGGCCCGAGGCGGGATCGCCGTCCTTGAGCCCGCAGTGGGTCAGACACTCGAACCAGACGGCACACTTGCCCTTGTCGGGCGTGGCGCGGGCGCGGACCTTCTCCTCGCGGGCCAGATACTTTTTGAGCCACGGCGTGAGCACGGCGCGCGCCGGCAGCCCGGCAGTGCTCATGAATGTGACGATCTCTTCGGGGCGAGCCTCCAGCAGCACCTTCTTGAACAGGGGATGGGCATCGCCCTCCTCAGTCACGGCGAAAGGGGTGCCGATCTGAACGCCGCCGGCACCCATGCTGAAGAGCTCTCTAATCTTCTTGAAGGAGTTGATGCCGCCGGCGGGGATGAGTGGAATGTGGTTGAGGTCGAGCTGCTCAATGACCTTGCGAACCTCTTCCAGCACCCGCTTGAAGTCGAACCGCGGATTGTCGATGTCTTCCGGCTTGGGTGCCCCGAGGTGACCACCCGCATAACGGGGGTGTTCCAGTACGATGGCGTCGGGGATCCGCCCCTTGCGCAACCAGCGCTTGAGGACGGCACGCACACCGCGCTCCTCGGAGAGGATCGGAATGAGCGCCACGTCATCGTAACCCTTGACCATTTCGGGCAGATCGAGCGGCAGGCCGGCCCCCATGATGATGGCGTTGGCCCCGCTCTCACAGGCCTGGCGGACCAGATCTTGATGGCGGTCCACCGCTTTCATGACGTTTACCGCCAGGAAGCCGTCCTTGCCGGCGATTGCACGGGCGGCTCTTAGTTCGCGATCCAGCGCCTCGAGGTTGGCCTCGTCGATGACGTTGCGATCGCGGGTGCGGCGGGTCCGCTCCATCAGATCGGGGTGGTGGACGCGCAGATCGATGCTGGCGATGGTGCCGATCGCGCCTTCCCGTGCCACCGTGCCCGCCAGTCGGTGCGCGGAGACTCCGACCCCCATTCCTCCTTGGATGACGGGCAACAACTCGTGGTCACGGAGTCTTAACAGAGGAAGAGGGGTCTTGAACATTCAATACCTACAGGCACATTAAGGCGTAAACGCTATATGATACCGAAACCGGGGACTTTGATCTGCATCATTCTTGATGCCGTACGGTTTCCCTAAACTATCCCCTTAACCAGGTGGGCCAATGCAGACCGCACCCAATGAACAGACGCAGCCGTGGGAGCCTTCGATAGCCTACGAACTGCACGGAAATTGTTACCTGAACATCACCTCCAGCTGCACGCTTCGGTGTCGATTCTGTCCGAAGCACAACCGGACGTGGGAGGTACAGGGGTACGATCTGCGGCTCGATCACGAGCCGGCCACCCAAGAGATTCTAGAGGCGGTCGGTGATCCGGCGAAATACCGGGAAATCGTGTTTTGTGGGTTGGGTGAACCCACCATGCGTCTCGACGTATTGCTGGAGGTCGCTGCCGCACTGAAGCAGAAGGGCGCTCGGATCCGGGTCAACACCGACGGACTGGCCAATCTCGTCTACGGGCGGAACGTGGCTCCGGAGATGGCCAAGGTGGTGGACGCGGTCTCCATCTCCATGAACGCCCAGAATGCAGGGGTCTATGAGCGGCATTGCAACCCCAAGCGCCCTGGCACCTGGCCGGCGATGCTCGATTTTGCGCGCAGCGCCAAGGCAGCGGGCATCGATGTCACCCTGACGGCCATCGATGGTCTGGAGGGGGTGGAGATCGCCGCGTGCGAGCGGATCGCCTCGGAGATCGGCGTGAAGTTCCGCCGGCGGGTACTTGATGATGTAGGCTGAGCGTGCGGCTCGCGCGCTGCACGTCACAAGAAAATACAAAAAAAGGGGGAAGGCGTGAGCGAGGGAGTCGAACTGGTCTGTCCGGCCGGCAGTTTGCCGGCCTTGCGTGCCGCAGTGGACAGTGGCGCCAGTGCGGTTTATATGGGGTTTCGGGATGGCACCAACGCCCGCAATTTTCCCGGTCTCAACTTCGACGAACGCAGCGCCCGCCAGGGGATCCGCTACGCCCACGAGCGGGGGGCGAAGGTGCTTCTGGCGCTCAACACCTATCCCCAACCCCACAACTGGCCCATCTGGACCGCAGCGGTGGACATGGCCGTGGACCTGGGGGTCGACGCGCTCATCCTCGCCGATGCGGGGCTCATGCGCTACGCCGCCCGCACCCATCCCCATTTGCGTCTCCATTTGTCGGTGCAGGGCTCGGCAACCAATCCCGAGGCCATCGCCTTCTATCGCGAGCAGTTCGGTGTGCAGCGGGTGGTGCTGCCCCGCGTGTTGTCGCTGGGCCAGGTGCGACGCGTGGTGGAGAACACCGATGTGGAGGTGGAGGTGTTCGGTTTTGGCAGCCTCTGCGTCATGGTGGAGGGGCGGTGTCAGCTTTCCTCTTATGTCACGGGCGAGTCGCCCAACACCTGCGGCGCCTGCTCACCGGCCAAGGCGGTGAAGTGGTCGGAGGGGCCTGACGGGCGCGAGGTGCGGCTGGGTGAGGTGCTGATCGACCTCTACGGCCCCAACGACAGCGCCGGCTACCCGGTCGTGTGCAAGGGGCGCTATCGGGTGAACGGCCAACTCGATTACGCCATCGAGGAGCCGACCTCCCTCAGCGTTCTCGAGATCCTGCCCCAATTGGTGCGCATGGGGATCAAGGCCATCAAGGTGGAAGGGCGCCAGCGCAGTCCCGCCTATGTGGCGCAGGTGACCCGGGTGATGCGCCAGGCCCTGGATGCCTGCCAGGCCAATCCCGATGCCTTCGCCCCCCGCAACGAGTGGGTTGCGCAGCTGGACAAAGTCGCCGAAGGGCGCACCCACACCTTGGGGGCCCTGGATCGGGAGTGGCAGTGACGGGCCGGCCGGTC
Organism: Gammaproteobacteria bacterium; assembly: GCA_041690535.1. Taxonomy (GTDB): domain Bacteria; phylum Pseudomonadota; class Gammaproteobacteria; order Thiohalomonadales; family Thiohalomonadaceae; genus JAWLHA01. The sequence goes on from JAWLHA010000100.1 coordinate 4,678, forward strand.
CCTCAGGTTGCAGCTGTGCGGCGGCCGCATGCCGTTTGCCCCCGTAGGCCGGCAGCCGCACGGCTTGTAGCCATGCTGCCGAAGGCTGCTTGTGGTCCGATGCCGGCGCGCGAGTCGACAGATTCCAATGGAGTGAACGTATGAAATTGTCCCTCGGATCGATCCTCTACTACTGGCCTCGCGACGAGGTGGAGGCGTTTTACCGTGAGGCTGCCGATTGGCCGGTGGACATCGTCTATCTGGGTGAAACGGTATGCTCCAAGCGTCGCACCATGCGACTGGAGGATTGGCTGAGCATTGCCGAACGGCTTGCCGCCGCAGGCAAGGAGGTGGTGCTGTCGACCCTGGCGCTGGTGGAGGCGGAATCGGAACTGCTGGCCATGCGGCGTTTGGTTGAAAACGGCCGGTTTGCCGTGGAGGCCAATGACATGGGGGCGGTGCATCTGGCCGGGGCGGGGTTTGTGGCCGGGCCGCACCTGAACATCTACAACCCCGAAACCCTGCAGTTGATGGCGGTTCGGGGCGCCAGGCGGTGGGTGGCGCCCGTTGAGCTGTCCGGCGAGGCCATTACCGGCATGGTTGCCGCCCGTCCTCACGCCATGGAGACGGAGGTCTGCGCCTTCGGCCGCTTGCCCCTCGCCTTCTCGGCCCGCTGCTTCACCGCGCGGGCCCACCGGCTCCCCAAGGACGACTGCCAGTTCAAATGCGCCGACTATCCGGATGGCATGCTGCTGGAGGCGCAGGATGGCCGACCCTTCCTGGCCATGAACGGGATTCAGACCCAGTCGGCGGCCACAGTGAATCTCATCGGCGAGCTCTCCGCCCTGGACGCGGCAGGAGTCGATGTGCTGCGCCTCTCACCCCAATCCCGCCACATGGACGCGGTCGTTGAGCTCTTTCGCGAAGCGATCGACGGGAGGCGGGATCCGGCCACGGCTCTGGAGCGGTTCGCCCGCCTCTCGGTCGGGGAGCCTTGCAACGGCTACTGGCATGGACGCCCCGGGATGGTGCTCTCCTGAGCCGCTTTGCCGGGGAAGCCCCACCGCGCGCCGCGGCACACTAGCCAGACCCGACCGGCGCGGGCCTGGAGCACCGGACAGATTAATCCGACGCGGCCAACAACATGAGCGGGTGGATGCGCAGCGCATCCACCCTTGCTCGGTTCGCTGCCCCGCCACGCCACCTGCGGGGCAATCTGGCTGCGATTGGATCGTTCCGCAGATAGCGAAAACAATGCGCGACGAGATGCAGCGCCTAAGCACTGCATCTCGTGCCACCAACTTACTGCGCAGAACCGGTCAGTTCGATTCGCACCTTGTCTGTGGGAGAGGCGTTAAGGCCCAGCCGAGCACAAGACCATTGGGACCCGTTCAGCGGCCTGCCTCTTACTCGCTGGCCGGTGGTCAGGTTCGTGCAGGTCACGCCGTTGTACGCGAGCTTCGCCCCCCTCACCTTGCCGTCGATCGGTGTGGCTGGATTACCTCCGCCGCACTGGGAGTAGGCCCAGGGAATGGTATTCTGCAGCACCGTTCCTGCTTCATACCCGTTCGCGTAGCCATGCTCCAGCGTGATCCCCGAAGCGATTACGGTGCCCGAGCCGAGGGGGTAAACCACCGTGGTCGCACCGCCGGAGGTGTCGGTAGTCACGACGGTGGCTGACGCCGGATAGTTGTCGAAATTCCCATGGCTTGCCGAACTCCCCGTGAATGTGGGGGAGACGCCCGCCACAATGGGGTGTGCGGCATCCACCACATGGTTGGTGCCGTCAGAGTAGTTCATGTGGGTCGTCCCGCCCGGGAGAGTACCCCAGGAGCCGCTCTGCCATCCCATGTCTGCACCGTTGAACTGAAGTACACCTCCATTCAGCACAAACTGTTCAAACTTCCCCAGATTGGCTTGGAAGACGTCATAGAAGGACTGTGGCTGATCGGAGGCGACAATCACGAGGCAGTAGTTCGACAGAACCACCGCGTCCATTCCTGTGGCATTGACTACATCGTAGCCGATGCCTAATCCTCCGAGGATCTGCTCGTTGGCCGGGCTGTCCCAGGCGTCGAGATCCTTGATGATGAGAACACCGTTTCCGGTCACTGGGTCGGCGTTGATGCGAACCTTTGTCTGGTCAGGCTTGTAGCCTTCGGGTGCAGACATGGAATCAGCAAATACACTCCCTCCGAAGAAGGAGGTCGCCAAAGCGACGGCCGTGGTCAGGCTGCGGATCTTAAGCATTTTTTCGTGGGTCCTTTTTGTTTTTGCTGTTACGGGTTTAAAGCAGCACTTACTATCCATTTCCGTTCCGATTATCTCCTTTTTGGCGAACCTCCATCAAAACGCTTAGCAGGGCTAAAAACTCTTTTCTCTGACCAGATCGGCCTGGTTCCTGGACAGCCAAGCCGTTACCCTAGAGCACCAAACAGGTAAACCGAAAGATCGCCAATCGCAGCCAAGCTGCGCCGCGGGTGGCGGGGCAGCGAACCACGCGAGTAGGGCGTGTTCTTAGGGGGTGGATAAGCGCAGCGCATCCACCCATTCGACGCCGCACGGTGGATGCGTAGCGCTTATCCACCCTACATGTTGGGCGCGTCGGATTTATCTGTTCGGTGCTCTAGACAAACGTTAGGAAGCTTGCATCAGCGCTGCGATTGGCCCAACAGGTGCTTGAGCCGCTGCTCGACACCTGTCAGGCGGGCCAGTTTCTGGGCCCTGGCACTTACACGCGGCCCGAGCACTTCCATCATGTGGGCGTCCAGATCGAACTCCAGGGCATCCAGAAAATTCTTCACGTAGAGCCCGGTTTCGGTGTCCCCTTCAATGGTCAGGCTGCGGCTGAAAAAAAGCGTGTCGGGGTCTTCCTGACGGGTCGCCAGGAGCCAGAAGTCCTCCAGCCGGCCCCCGATCCTCACATCCCAGGCCGCCTTCGCGGGCTGCCGCACCAGGCGTCCCCCGCTCACCGCAAACACCAGTTCGTTGCCGGTATCCCGGATGTGCAGGCAGAGGCGCTTTCCGTCGAGCTCCTGCAGCTGCCCGGCCAGGTACTGGCCCTTCATCAGGTGGTTGCACAGCAGTGCCAGCGACTGGCCGTGGAGGCGATCGGGAAGCAGGCGCAACAGCGAGGCGAGTGGGGCGGGTGGTTTCGTCATTGTTGTTAGGGATCATCCGGTTTTCCTCACCCGAGTATTGCAGAGCGGGGCCAAACGGCTTTTGATCCAGATCAATCAGGACCGATCCTGTCTAACAGGCTTGGGTATACTGATGCCATCCATTCGCACCACCATGCAGGGAGATATTTCGTGAGCGAAGCCCAGTTGCATCGGCTTTCCATCGGGGGCATGAGTTGCGCCGGCTGCGTCGCGGCCGTGGAGAAGGCCTTGCGCGCTGCCCCCGGCGTGGAGGAGGCCACCGTCAACTTCGCCGAACATACGGCCCTCGTGAAGGGGCCCATTTCCATTGAGGCGCTCATCGGGGTCGTGGTCGATGCGGGCTACGAGGCCGCCGAGCTGCGCAGTCTGGAGGAGGAGCAGGCGGAGCGGGAGGCGGCCGAAGCGGCGCAGTACCGCATTTTGCTCCGGCGTGCGGCCGCGGCGGGGGTGGTCGGCATGGCGCTCATGGGGGGGGAGATGGCTGGGTGGTTCCCCTCGCTGGCGAGCGGCGGGGGACAGATCTTCTGGTTTCTGGCGGGTCTGACGACCCTCGCCGCCATGGTCTACGCCGGTGGCCACTTCTTCGTCGGCGCCTGGAAACAGCTTCGGCACCACAACGCGAACATGGATACCCTCATCGCCATGGGCACTGGCGCGGCGTGGCTCTACTCCATGGCCATTACCCTCGCGCCGGCCAGCGTGCCCACGCTGGCCCAGCATGCCTACTTCGAGGCGGCGGCTATCATCATCGCCCTCATCAACTTCGGCTCGGCTTTGGAGACCCGCGCGCGCGGCAAGACCTCCGAGGCGATCCGCAGGCTCATCCACCTGCAGCCGGATACCGCCCGGGTGGTGCGCCACGGCCGCGAGACAGATGTGCCCATCGTCGAGGTGGGGCTGGACGAGACCCTGCGGGTGCGCCCGGGCGAGCGCATTCCGGTGGATGGGGTGGTCATTGACGGCGTCTCCAATGTGGACGAATCCATGATCACCGGCGAACCCGTGCCTGTCTCCAAAGGGGTGGGCGACGAGGTGGTCGGTGGGACCATGAACACCTCCGGGACCTTTCTCTATCAGGCCAAACGGATCGGCAAGGATACGGTGCTGGCGCGCATCATCGAGATGGTGCGCCAGGCCCAGGGGAGCAAGCCCGCCATCGGCCGGCTGGTGGACAAGGTGGCCGGTGTGTTCGTCCCCACGGTGCTCATTCTCGCCGTGATCACCTTTCTGGCGTGGTTCAATTTCGGGCCCGACCCGCGGATCAGCTTCGCCATCGTGGCCACCATGACGGTGCTGATCATCGCCTGCCCCTGCGCCCTGGGGCTGGCCACGCCCATCTCCATCATGGTGGGGGTGGGCAAGGCCGCCGAGTTCGGCGTACTGATCCGCAATGGCGACGCCCTGCAGCAGGCGGGGCGGCTCACCACCGTGGTGCTGGACAAGACCGGGACCGTGACCGAAGGGCGCCCCCGGGTGACCGCCGTTCTCCCCGCCGAGGGGTGGGATGAGGAGCGGTTGCTGTGCCTGGCCGCGGCAGTGGAGTCCGGCTCGGAGCACCCGCTGGCCGCCGCCGTGACCCAGGCCGCGTGGGAGCGGGATCTGGTGCGTCCCGGCGTGGAGGCCTTCGAGGCTCTGACTGGCCATGGGGTGCGGGCGCAGGTGGAGGGGCAGACGGTCATCCTGGGCAATGCCCGACTCCTCGCCCAACAGGGGGTGGAGCGCGGCGCCATGGCCGAGGAGGCGGAGCGGTTGGCCCGCGAGGCCCAGACCCCCATCTTCGTGGCGGTCGACGGCCGCGTGGCCGGCATCGTGGCCGTGGCCGACCCGGTGAAGGCCGACTCCCGGGCGGCCATCGCCCGGTTGCATGCCGAGGGGATTCGGGTGGTGATGCTTACCGGCGATCACCGCACCACCGCAGAGGCGGTTGCAAGGGCGGTGGGTATCGACGAGGTGTTCGCCGAGGTCCTCCCCGAGCACAAGGCGGAGAAGGTGGCCGACCTGCAGGGGCGCGGTGAGCGGGTGGGCATGGTGGGCGACGGGATCAACGATGCCCCCGCCCTGGCCCGGGCCGATGTGGGTTTTGCCATCGGCACCGGCACCGACGTGGCCATCGAGAGTGCCGATGTGACCCTCATGCGCGGCTCGCTCCATGGGATTGCCGACGCCATCGCGGTCTCCCGGGCCACGGTGCGCAATATCAAGCAGAACCTCTTCGGTGCCTTTGTCTACAACGCGCTGGGCATTCCCGTGGCCGCCGGGATCCTCTATCCCTTCATGGGGCTGCTGCTCAACCCCATGATCGCCGGAGCAGCCATGGCCATGTCGTCCCTGACGGTGGTGACCAACGCCAACCGTCTGCGCCTTTTCAACGCAACGGAGGCCCGATGATCTGGCTCGTAAACCTCGCCGGCGTGGTGCTGATTGGTTTGATTGTCTGGTGGTTCTGGCTGGCCGAGTAGCACGCGCATCCACCGGCGTGGCCATGAACGGTGGCCGTGCCCTCGCACAAATCCATGCGGCCGACGACCTGCTTCCAAGGGCTTACATCGGTCTTGAGTAAGTATGCGCTTACCCTGCGATCCGGCCCAACAACCCAATGCTGAAGACGCTCTTGTGGTATGTTCCCGCCGGTGAACCACTGTCTGGAAGGGCATACAAGTGAACTGGTGGGGTAAACTCATCGGCGGAACCTTCGGCTTCATGCTGGGTGGCCCGCTGGGCGCGCTGCTGGGTGCGGCGCTCGGACATCAACTGGATAAGGGGCTGCTGTCGGAGCGGATCGCCCCGACAGCCCCTGAGGCTGACGCCGAGCGCATTCAGGCGGCCTTCTTTACCGCCACCTTCAGTGTCATGGGGCACATCGCCAAGGTCGATGGGCGGGTCAGCGAAGATGAGATCGAATTCGCCGAGGCCGTCATGGCCCACATGGAGCTCGGGGCGGACCAGCGCAGGGTGGCCATCCGCCTGTTTCGGGAGGGAAAGCAGGAGGGGTTCGATCTCGACGCCACCCTGGACCAATTCCGACGGGAGTGTCACCGGCGTCTCACACTGCTGCAGATGTTTTTGGAGATCCAGCTGCACGCCGCCTATGCCGACGGGGTCCTCGACGCGACGGAGCGGCAGGTGCTGCTCCACATCTTCGACCGTCTGGGCTTCAGTCAGCGGGACTTCGCCCATTTGGAGGCGATGATCCGCGGTGCCGCCCACTTCGGTCCCGACGCCCGCCCCGCCCCGGCGAAGGAGCTGCTGGCCGAGGCCTACGAGGTGCTGGGCGTCGAGGCGAGTGCCAGCGATGGGGAGGTGAAGCGGGCCTACAAGCGCCTGATGAGCCAACATCACCCGGACAAGCTGGTGGCCAAGGGGCTGCCTGAAGAGATGATGAAGCTGGCCAACGAGAAGACCCAGGAGATCAAGTCCGCTTACGATCTCATCAGGAAGAACCGCGGCCTCTAGAGCACCGAACAGGTAAACCGAAAGATCGCCAATCGCAGCCAAGTTGCGCCGCAGGTGGCGGGGGCAGCGAACCGAGGGTGGAT
>JAWLHA010000101.1:0-11090 GCA_041690535.1 Gammaproteobacteria bacterium
GCCGTCGAGCGTACAGGGATGTATTCACAGCGCACCTGCTTTCAAGGACTTACATCGCTCACAGCACGGCCGTGACGTAAGTATGCGTTCACCCTGGAGGCCGCGTGAGTCAGATTGACGACCATTGCGTTTTCCGCCAGGTGCTCACTGTTAGCGCTTGTCCTTCTTCACCTCTTCGAACTCCGCATCGACGACCCCTTCCTCCTCGTCTCTACGTTCCTCCGGCTGGGGCCCGGGGCCGCCGCCTGCCTGCTGGCCGTAGAGGTGCTCGGCCATGCGTCCGGAGGCTTCGGTCAGCGCCTGGACGCGTCGATCTATCGCCTCCTTGTCGTCGTCCTTGATGGCCTCCTCCAGCTCCTTGATCGCCCGTTCGACGTGCTCCTTGTCCTCGCTGCCGAGCTTTTCCTTGGCGGCGTCCATCGATTTTCGCGTGGCGTGGATGAGGGCATCGGCGCGGTTTCGCGTCTCCACCAGCTCATGGAAGCGCCGGTCCTCGCGGGCATGCTCTTCGGCGTCTTTCAGCATGCGTTGGATCTCCGCCTCGCTCAGACCGCTGGAGGCGCGAATGATAATGGACTGCTCCCGGCCGGTGGCCTTGTCCTTGGCGGAGACGTTGAGGATGCCGTTAGCGTCGATGTCGAAGGTAACCTCGATCTGCGGCAGGCCGCGCGGGGCGGGTGGTATATCCGCAAGATTGAACTGGCCCAGGGACTTGTTATCGGCGGCCCGCTCCCGCTCCCCTTGAAGCACATGCACGGTGACGGCGGTCTGGTTGTCGTCTGCGGTACTGAAAACCTGCGAGGTTCGCGTCGGAATGGTGGTGTTCTTCTCGATGAGCTTGGTCATCACCCCGCCGAGGGTCTCGATACCGAGGGACAGCGGTGTGACATCGAGCAGCAGGATGTCTTTTACCTCCCCTGTGAGCACGCCACCCTGGATTGCCGCCCCGATGGCTACCGCCTCATCGGGGTTGACGTCCTTGCGCGGCTCCTTGCCAAAGAACTCGCGCACACGCTCTTGCACCCGCGGCATGCGCGTTTGCCCGCCCACCAGCAACACCTCGTCTACGTCGGAGGCCTGCAGGCCCGCATCGTGCAGCGCGGTGCGGCAGGGTTCGATGGTGCGGTCCACCAGTTCCTCCACCAGTGATTCCAGCTTGGAGCGGGTGATCTTCATGGTCAGATGCTTCGGCCCGCTGGCATCGGCCGTAATGTAGGGCAGGTTGATGTCGGTCTGTTGGGTAGAGGAGAGCTCCATCTTCGCCTTCTCGGCCGCCTCCTTGAGGCGCTGCATGGCAAGGGCGTCGCCGCGCAGATCGATGCCGCTCTCCTTCTTGAATTCATCGGCGATGTAATCCATCACCCGCTTGTCGAAGTCCTCGCCGCCCAGGAACGTGTCACCGCTGGTCGAGAGTACTTCAAACTGGTGCTCCCCCTCGATTTCCGCGATCTCGATGACGGAGATGTCGAAGGTGCCTCCGCCGAGGTCGTAGACCGCGATCTTGCTCTCCGGCCGCCTCTTTTCCATGCCGTAGGCGAGGGCGGCGGCAGTGGGTTCGTTGATGATTCGCTTCACCTCCAGCCCTGCGATACGCCCGGCATCCTTGGTGGCCTGGCGTTGCGAGTCGTTGAAGTAGGCAGGTACGGTGATCACCGCCTCGGTGACACTTTCGCCGAGATAATCCTCCGCCGTTGTCTTCATCTTGCGCAGCACGTGGGCCGAGATCTCCTGGGGCGCCATCTTGCGTCCCCGTGCCTCCACCCAGGCGTCGCCGTTGTCGGCCCTGACGATGCGGTAGGGAACCATGTCGATGTCGCGCTTCACTTCTCGATCTTCGAAGCGTCGGCCGATGAGGCGTTTGATGGCGAAAACCGTGTTTTTGGGGTTGGTGATCGCCTGCCGCTTCGCCACCAGCCCCACGAGAACTTCGCCCTCTTCGGTGAAGGCGACCACCGAGGGGGTGGTGCGCATTCCCTCGCGGTTTTCGATGACCTTGGGGCGCCCGCCTTCCATGATGGCGACGCAGGAATTGGTGGTGCCAAGGTCGATGCCGATGGTCTTTGCCATTGCCGATGCCCCCTGGGTTGCCATAGAACGATGCCTCCGACGCGGCGTCAGCCGCTGGCATCTTAGAAAGAGTAGCCCCGCTGTGCTGCTGAGGAGTGCGGGAATCGGGCATCGGCCATATCCCACCCGATACAGGGGGCGCGCAGGGGCGCGTCGGATTCAGGGTAAACGCATACTTACCCAAGAGCGATGTAAGTCCTTGAAAGCAGGTCGTCGGCCGCATGGATTTGTGCAGGGACGCACTTATGCCGCGGGAGGGCAGGATGCCCGAAGCGGCCGCGGCCGTCGAGCGTACAGGGATGGAAGATGATTGCTCCTGCATAATCTTCACTCCCAACATCCATGTCGGTCGTATTTACAGCGTACCTGCTTTCAAGGACTTACGTCGCTCACAGCACGGCCACGACGTGAGTATGCGTTTACCCTGGCGTCGGATTTGTTTTCGGTGCACTACCGGGAGTTTTTTTTGGGGGGGGAACAAAAGCCCTGCATTGAGCAGGGCTTTGAAAAATCCGGGTTGAAGCGTCTTCCGTTCGCTATCGTTGTTCGCAGCAAAAAGGTTCGGGGAATCAGGTTTGTTCTTGATTCGAAGGTCTTCGCAGTTCGGGGAAGACCGGCTCTGCCTGTTGAGTGCCGGCGCGGGCTGCGATTTCTTCATCCTCGCATGCGGCGAGGTATTCGGTGAGGGCGTAATTCACTTCGTCTGGACTCAATTTCATAACGTAACTCCTCTAATGCAGCACGTCTCTGAAAAGGCCGGGGTAGCTGGCTACCCACTTCCAAGTCTATGGCATATGAGCATATTGTCAATCAAGCACTTACGAATGGAGAATGTCATCGATAGTGATAGGGATTCTCAACCACGGGTGGGATTCGGACTCACCAGGAGGGCGGTATGGCCAGGGAGACAAGGGTTCCGGAACTCGAGAGCGAGGAGGCGCGGAGGGCGCTGGCGCTCGCCCTGACCGAGGTGTTCGAGGCGTGGGGTATCGGGGTGCAGGAGCAGCAGGAGGCCCTGGGGATCAAGGACATTGCCGCATGGGCGGCCTGCCGACGCGGGGAACCTCTTCCCCGCGACCCCGATCTGCTGCAGCGGGTGGGGCACCTGTTGGCCATTCATCGGGCCCTCAAGCGCCGCTACGTACATGACCTCTTCAAGCGGGACAGTTGGATGAGAATGCCCATCCCGGAGCTTGGCGGTGAGCGTCCCATCGACATCGTGAGGCGGGAGGGGAGCGAGGGGCTGGTGCGGATCAGGGAGCATCTGCGCGCCTGAACGCCCTCTTGCCCGAAGCGGGTCTCTAACCCGAACAGACCGCACCCGGCCCTGAAGGCCGGGGTTTCACAAGGTCGCCTGTTTGGGAGGGGGTACAACCAACTCCAAAACGCCAGATTCCTCTGCCCTGAAGGGCGGAGAACCAGTAACTACTCGCCCCCCGAAACCGTCATTCCCGCGAAGGCGGGAATCCAGAAAAGTGACAAGTGAACGAATGGTGTTCTCCACTTGCGCAGGGAGGATCAAACAGTCTTACCTTCTCAGCCTTGACCAGACTGGATTCCCGCCTTCGCGGGAATGACAGGGGGCGAGTAGTTACGAGAACCATTGCGTCATTCGGTGTCACTGGCAGACGTCTGCACGTCCTACGCTTGCAATGGAGACACCGGTCGATGGAGCGCGAATGGCAGGGATCCGGGGAACACCGTTTGTGCCCGGGCGGGCGGCAGGGGTGCTGCGGCGGGGAGGGGGCGGGCAGGTCAGCGGCGCGGTGCGCCTTCTTACCCAGAGGGAGGCGGGCAGTGCCGACGCCTCGGCGGCGGCGTTGATCGTCGTCGACGCGGCCCCCCTTTCGCATCCGCTCATCCGGGCGCTGGGCTTGGGTCTGCCCACCGTGCTGGTCAGCGAGGCGCAGGCCCGGCTCCTGGAGGAGGGGGCCGTGGTAGCAGTCGACGGCAGCAGCGGTGAGATTGTCCCGGGGCAGGCCACTGCCCTGGGGGTCGAGTCGGCTGCGGGGGGCGGGCGCCCGGGAGGCGCCGTGTTCACCCGCGACGGCCAGCGCCTTGAGCTGAGGGTGAGCGTTGCGACTCCGGCGGCCGCCGCCCGCGGTTTGGCCAACGGTGCGTCCGCCGTCGGGGTGGTTCGCACCGAATACCTCTTTCCCGCAGATGGGCGGGTGCCCGATGCGGCCTTTTTCGAGGGAGCGCTGCGGCGGATCGCCGCTGCAGCCCATCCCCTGCCCCTGACGGTGCGGTTGTTGGATATTACCGCCGACAAGTGCCCCCCCTGGGTGAGGCTTGCGCTGCGAGGACCACTTGGGTTGAGGGGGCCGCGTCTCTACGGCATGGAGCCGGTGGCCGCTGCGGTACGCGCCGCGGTGGAGGCAATCGGAGCACTCGCAGGCGAGCTGGACCTGCGCATCCTTGTGCCCTATGTCACCCGCGTGGAGGAATTCCTGGCCGTGCGGCGCCTCATCGAAGGATGGCTGCCGCGCCCCATGGCGGTGGGGGCCATGCTGGAGACCCCCGCTGCGCTGCTTGCCATGCGCGAGTGGGTGCAGTTGGCCGACTTTGTGGCGGTGGGGACCAATGACCTTCTGCAAAACCTCTTTGCCGCCGATCGGGACGTGCCCGAGGTGGCCCATCTCCTGGACCCCTATTCGCCCGTGCCGTTCAGGCTGCTTCGCCAGGCGGCCGGTGATGCCGGCGACGAGGTAGCCGGCGTGCAGCTCTGTGGCCTGCTGCCGCAGCTCCCGGGGAGCTTGCAGGTGCTCCTTGGCCTCGGCTACCGGACGTTCTCTGTGGAACCCCTGCTGCTCCCTTACCACGCCGAGGCGGCGAGCGGTTGTGACACCCTCCGTGCCGAAGGGCTCGCCGCCGGTGTCTGCGCCGAGTCCGACGCCGACGCCGTGCGTGCCGTCCTCGGCCTTCCTCCGGGGCGCCGCTGGTCCTTGGGCCGGCTGGCGCAGACCGCAGCGCAGGGGCAGAAGTGACAGGCCGTCCCGCAGCCGTGACGCTCGTAGCCCGGTAGCCCGAATGAAGAAGGCGTATTCCGGGGGAGCCGACGCCGGAGGAGGGGCTCCATCCGAGCTACATGGGATGGCTTCCCAGGATTGTCTCGATCTCCTCCCGCTGCAGGGTCTCCCTGGCGGTCAGCTCGGCGACGAGCCGCTCCATGGCCGTGCGGTGCCCGCGAATGGTCTCCACCGCCTGCTGTTCGGCCTGGAGAAGGAGCGTGCGCACCGCCTTGTCCACGGCCTGGGCGGAGGTCTCGCTGAAGCGCCGGGGCTGGGCGATTTCACGGCCGAGGAAGGGGTGCTCCTCACTCTCCCGCAGATCCACGGGGCCGATCTCATTGGACATCCCCCAGCGCCCGACCATGGAGCGGGCGAGGGCAGTGGCCTGGCGGATGTCGTCGTCGGCCCCGGAGCTGACCGTACCGATGAGTTCCTTCTCCGCGCTGCGCCCGCCCAGCATCACTGCCAAGCGGTCGCGGAGATACTCCTCCGGCAGGGTGTGGCGCTCCTCCTTGGGGAGCTGGTGGGTACCGCCCAAGGCATGCCCGCGGGGGATGATGGTCACTTTGTAGAGGGGGTCGGTGTGGGGGCGGTAATAGGCCACCAGCACGTGGCCGGACTCGTGGACCGCCAAGCGGTGTTTCTCCTCCGGCTGGATGACCAGCGCCCGCTCTGCCCCCAGGAGCAGCCTGTCCCGGGCCGCATCGAAGTGCGCCATGTGCACCTCGCTCGAGTGATTCTGCGCCGCCAGGATCGCCGCCTCGTTCACCAGATTGCGAATGTCCGCTCCGGAGAACCCCGGGGTGCCCGCCGCCATGCGTTCCAGCTCCACGTCATCGGCCAGCGGCACCTTGCGAGAGTGGACCTGAAGCAAGCGCAGCCGGTCGCCCCGGTCCGGCAGATCCAGGGTGACGTGGCGGTCGAAGCGGCCGGGCCGCAACAGTGCCGGATCGAGCACGTCCGGCCGGTTGGTTGCTGCCAGCACGATCACCGCCTCATGGGGCTCGAATCCGTCCAGCTCCGCGAGGATTTGGTTGAGCGTCTGCTCCCGCTCGTCGTGTCCCCCGCCCAGTCCCGCCCCGCGCACCCGCCCGATGCTGTCCAGCTCATCGATGAACACGATGCTGGGGGCGCGCTCCTTGGCAACCTTGAACAGCTGGCGCACCCTCGAGGCGCCTACCCCCACGAACACTTCGATGAACTGCGAGCCCGAGATGGAGAAGAAGGGCACACCCGCCTCTCCAGCGAGGGCGCGGGCCAGGAGCGTCTTACCCGTGCCGGGCGGACCCATCAGCAACACCCCGCGGGGTATCTCCGCCCCGAGCCGCGTGAAGCGGCCGGGGTCGCGCAGGTAGGCGACCAGTTCGGAGATCTCCCGCTTGGCGTTCTCCTGCCCCGCCACGTCGGCGAAGCGGGTGGCAGGGACCTTGGCCTCGGTGGCATGGGCGCCAAGAAAGCGCTGCATTTCACTGCCCGGTCCGACCCCGCCCCCGGCCATGGTGCGATAGGCGCGGCGCATGAACCAGACATAGGCCACCAGGATGAGGAGCCAGGGCAGCATGAGCAGGAGAAACAGACCCCCACGATTCTCGCGAGCTTCCTCCACCGTCACGGTGACCCGGTGGCGTTCGAGGGCCGGCAGGAGCTGGTCATCGCCGAAGGCGGGCACACGGGTGGCGAAGGCGTTCTCTTCCCTGCCGCCGGGTCCGATGGGGGCGGGTTCGCGAAGCACACCGTTGATCCGGTCGCCCTGGAGCTGCACCTGTTCCACTCGATCTTCCTGGAGCAGTGTCTTGAAGCGGCTGTAGGGGATGTCCGGCTCCCCCGCCCGCAAGAACGGCAACCAAACCATCATCGCCACCGCCAGGGCAAGCAATGCGAGGGTCACCCACTTGGCGGCGGGTGACTGCCATGGGACGTCGCCGTTCATAGCACGAAGCATAGCGCTTGCCTTGGGCGGCCTATACTCGAGGCAAGAGGGGCCGGAGATGAGCCGACCGGGCATGGTGGTTCCGTTCCAGGGAACCGCGCACTACTGCCCCCGCAGTCGGGGGGAACGGGGAGCACCTCCCCAGAGGCGCCGATGCAACGGGTAGAGCGGAGACGCTCCAAAGCGCCCTGGCCCGAGCCTGTCGGCCGAATACGGCCCATGCGTGAGAGTGACCTCGGAATGGTTGCGCAGATCGAGTATCGCAGCCACCCCACACCCTGGCCCACGTGGGTGTTTCGCCGTGGCCTGCGGCTCGGTTGGTCCTGTTGGACCCTCGAGTCGGAAGGGAGAGTGCTCGCCTACGGGATCATGGTGGTGCGGCGCGGCTGGGTCCACATCATGAACGTCACCGTCTCGCCCGTGGTCCGAGGGCACGGGTTCGGAAGGCGAATGATGGAACACCTGATGCGTGAGGCGAAACGCAAGCATGCCCATCACGCCTGGCTGGAAGTGCGCCCCGACAACACGGCGGCCATTCACCTCTACCGCAAGCTCGACTTCCGCAAGAAGGCGGTGCGCAAGTGTTATTACTCGGGCCCCGGGCGCCGCCAGGATGCCTGGGTGATGGCCCGCCCCTTGTAGGGTTGCAGGTTGGCCGGGTCCGAGCCTCCATTGAGCAGGGCGCACTTGCTCACAAGGGGGCGCTGAACCAAAGGGACCTCCCCGGCAGGCCTTCAGGCGGACAGCGATTCGGCCGCTGCTCCGCCACCGGACCTTCGACTGGTCGATTTGCACGTGTGTCCCCCGCTCGAATGCACGCACGTGCGCACCAGCGGCCCGGTGGGCTACGCTCGCTGTATTCAGTACTCACGAGGGAAGCACTGAACCAAAGGAAAGCCTGTCGGTGCGCCCTCAGGCGCAGTGTGGAGGCCCTGCAGGTCGGTGCCGGATCTCGGTTCGGAGGATTCAGGGCTTCCCGGGCAACTGTCAACTCACCGATGGAATTTCGGCTATGTCGAAACTGATGGAAGCGTTGCTGGAGTCGGACCTCAGTTTTCGTCACTCGCTATGGCGTCCTCCCGCCGACATTTACCGCCACGACAAGGGCTGGCTTGTGAAGATGGACGTGGCGGGTGTGGATGTGAGGGACCTGGAGGTGGAGGTGCAGAACCGCTACCTGCTGGTGCGGGGGAGGCGGCGCGGCAGGCCCCTTCAGGGCTACCATTACTACATGATGGAGATCGCTTACAGCCGGTTCGAGAGGGAGTTCGAGTTTCCCGGCGAGATCGATGCCGCCCGGGTGAGCGTGTCCTACAGGGAGGGCATGCTGGAGATCCACCTTGACACGGAGGCGGACTGAGCGATGGCTGAATTCCAGACGCTGCCTGCACTGCCGCTGAAAAACAGCGTGCTCTTCCCCAACCTTCTGATCCCCCTGGTGGTCAGTCGCCGCAACAGCGTGGCAGCGGTGGAGGCGGCGCTCAGCCGCGAGGACAAGGAGCTGGTGGTCTTTACCCAGAAGGATGCGTCTACGGAAGAGCCCCGCGAGGCGGATCTCTACCCGGTGGGTACGATCGCAGTGATCAAGAAAATGGTGCCCACCGATGGCACGCTCCACGTGGTGGTGCAGGGGGTGGAGCGGGTGCGCATGCTCGGCATCACGCAGGAAAAGCCGTATCTGAACGCCCGGGTCCGCACCATGCCCCTGGAGGAGACCAACGGCACCGAAGTGGAAGCCTCGCACCGGGCGATGCTTGAAGTGGCCGAGCGCATGCTGGATCTCGTTCAGCCCGATGCCAAGATCAACCTCAACTACATCATTCAGGAGGTGGACGACCCCGTTCACCAGGCGTATCTGCTGGCGTCGGTCTTGTCCCTCGATCTGGAGCAGGAGATCGGCGTATTGGCGGCCCAGTCGCTGGTCGAGCTGTTCGAAATGGTCTACCGGGTGCTCAACCATGAAGTGCAGGTGCTGGAGCTCCGCAACCGCATTGCCGAACAAGTGCAGAGTCAGCTTGGGCGCGAGGAGCGGGAACATTTGCTGCGTCGGCAGATGCGGGCCATTCAGGAGGAGTTGGGGGAGCAGCGCCCCGAGCAGGCGGATGTGGCCGAATTTCGCAGACGCCTGGAGGAGTCGGAGCTGCCCGAAGAGGTGCGCAAGGAGGTGGGGAAGGAGTTGACTCGTCTGGAACGGATGTCGGCCGCCTCCCCCGATTATCAGCTGACCCGCACCTACGTGGAGCTCGCCCTTGATCTGCCGTGGAACAACACCACCGACGACAACCTCGATCTGCAGCGGGCTTGGCAGGTGCTGGATGAGGACCACTTCGACCTCAAGGAGATCAAGCAGCGGATCGTCGAGCACCTGGCGGTGATGAAGCTCAATCCCAAGGCCAAGGCGCCCATCCTCTGTTTCGTGGGGCCGCCGGGCGTGGGCAAGACCTCCCTGGGGCAGTCCATTGCCCGCGCCCTGGGGCGCAAGTTCGAGCGCATGAGTCTGGGCGGTTTGCACGACGAGGCGGAGCTTCGCGGCCACCGTCGTACCTACATCGGCGCCATGCCAGGGCGGATCATTCAGGCGATCCGGCGCGCCGGGGTGAAAAATCCGCTGTTGATGCTGGATGAGGTGGACAAGCTGGGGCGCGACTTTCGGGGCGATCCGGCTGCAGCACTGATGGAGATCCTCGATCCGGCCCAGAATTTCGAGTTTCACGACAATTACCTCGATCTGCCTTTCGATCTCTCGAAGGTCTTCTTCATCACCACCGCCAACACCCTCGACAGCATCCCGGGCCCGCTGCTCGATCGCATGGAACTGCTTCGTTTGGCCGGATATACCGAAGAGGAGAAGCTGCAGATCGCGCGGCGCTATCTGCTGCCCCGACAAGTCGGCCAGGCGGGGCTCGATCCCACGCAACTGACCGTCCCCGACGAGACCCTCTCCTACATGGCTCGGCGCTACACCCGAGAAGCGGGTGTGCGCGAGCTGGAGCGCACCTTGGGGCGTGTCTGCCGGCGCATCGCCACCCGCGTTGCCCAGGGGGAGACGGCTCACGTGGCGGTCACGCCCGAATCGTTGGCTGAGTGGATCGGGCCGGAGCAGTTCTACACCGAGGAGGCGAGGCGGGAGTCGGCCCCCGGGGTAGCCGCGGGCCTCGCCTGGACCCAGACCGGCGGCGAGGTGATCTATGTGGAGGCGGTCCTGCTCCCTGAAGCCAAGGACCTTATCCTCACCGGCCAGCTCGGCGCCGTGATGCAGGAGTCGGCTCGCGCGGCCCAGAGCTACATGTGGTCCCACGCCGATGACCTTGGGATCGACAAGCTCGCCGTTCGCGGCTCGGGTGTCCACATTCACGTGCCGGCGGGCGCCGTGCCAAAAGACGGCCCCTCGGCGGGCGTGACCATGGTCGTCGCCCTGGCCTCCCTCTACTCGCACGCGCCAGTGCGGAACGACACGGCCATGACGGGTGAGATTACCCTGAGCGGGTTGGTGATGCCGGTGGGGGGGATCAAGGAGAAGGTCCTTGCTGCCCATCGCGCCGGCTTGCGCCGGATCATCCTTCCCAAGGCCAACATGAAAGACCTCATCGAACTCCCCGAACAGGTAAAGGAGCAGATGTCCTTCATTCCCGCCGAACGGATCGAAGATCTCCTGGCAGGCGCCATCCCGGAGATCGCCAAACGGCTGAGTGTAACGGTGTGAGGGCAGTGACTAGTGACTAGTGACCCATCGACCACCGAACAGGTAAACCGAAAGATCGCCAATCGCAGCCAATTTGCGCCGCAGGTGGTGGGTGCAGCGAACCGAGGTAGGGTGGATAAGCGCAGCGCATCCACCAATTCGACGCTGCACGGTGGATGCGCTGCGCTTATCCACCCTACATGTTGGGCGCGTCGGATTTATCTGTTCGGTGCTCTAGTAACTAGCGACCAACGACCAACGACCAACGACCAACGCCCAACGCCCAACGCCCAACGCCCAACGCCCAACGCCCAACGACCAACGACCAACGACCAACGACCAACGACCAACGACCAACGACCAACGACCAACGACCAACGACCAACGACCAACGACCAAC
>JAWLHA010000102.1:0-10803 GCA_041690535.1 Gammaproteobacteria bacterium
GGTGGATAAGCGCAGCGCATCCACCAATTCGACGCCGCACGGTGGATGCGCTGCGCTTATCCACCCTACATGTTGGGCGCGTCGGATTTATCTGTTCGGCGCTCTGCAAGCCCCGGATACCGCCTCGCGTCATCCGGCTGCAAAGTACGTAGCGCGCTCATTCCCCCTGCTTCGGTTCGCTGCCCCGACCCAATCCGGCGGCGTCACAACCGCAGGTCGGCTGCCACTCCTCTTCCAGCAGGCCTTTGGCGGCCTTGGGGCCCCAGCTTCCCGGGGTGTAATTGGGGAAGGGGTCTTCGGGGGGAGACTCCCACGCTTTCAGGACCGGGGTGAGAAAGCGCCAGGCGGCGGCGACCTGTTCGGCGTGCATGAAGTGCATGGGTTCGCCGCGCATGACCTCTGTAAGCAACGTTTCGTAGGCGGCCGGAGACTCCTTGTTGAAGGCCTCCCGATAGTTGAAGCGCATCCGGGCCGGTTGCAGGCGGAAGGGCGTGCCGGGTTCCTTGGCAGCAAAGCGAAGCAGGATCTCCTCTTCGGGCTGGATGCCGATGATGAGCTGCGCCGGTTGGGCATTGAGCCCGGCCCTTGGGGGAAAGGTGCAGTGGGGAACGGGGCGAAATCGCACCACCAGCTCGGTCACCCGTCGGCCGAGACGCTTGCCGGTGCGCAGCACGAACGGCACCCCTTGCCAGCGCCAATTGTCGATGTAGAGCTTGAGTGCGGCGAAGGTCTCCACGCTCGATTCGGCGGACACCGCCGGCTCCTGCCGATAGGCCGGCACGGGCTCGCCCTCCACCACTCCCGAGCCGTACTGACCCCGCACCGCAACGGCATCCACGCCCCCCTCGGGGATGGGGCGAAGGGCGTTGAGCACCTCTTCCTTCTTGTGCCGCAGATCCCCTGCGGTGTAGGTGACCGGCGGCTCCATGGCTATCAGACACAGAAGTTGCAGCAGGTGGTTCTGCACCATGTCCCGCAGCGCGCCCGCGCGCTCGTAATAGGCTCCGCGTCCACCGATCCCCTCGCTTTCGGCCACTGTGATGGTCACCTGCTCAATGTATTGGCGGTTCCATATGGGTTCGAACATGGGGTTGGCGAAGCGGAAGGCGAGAAGGTTCTGCACCGTCTCCTTGCCCAGAAAGTGGTCGATGCGATAGATGCTCTCCTCCGCGAAGTGGCGGCGCATGAGATTGTTGATGGTGCGAAACGACTCCAGGTCATGGCCCATGGGTTTTTCCACCACCAGGCGGGTCATGGCCTGATCCTCCGCCAGCCCCTCCCGACCGAGGTGATCGGCCACGGCGCCGAACAGGTGGGGCGGGGTGGCCAAGTAGAAGATCCGCTCCACCGGTCCCCGCGCCTGTCTATCCATTTCAGCAAGAGCGGTCTTGAGGCGGCGGTAATCGTCCGCCTCGGCGAGGTCCAGCCGTATGTGGAAGATCCCGGCTGCAAACCCCTCCCAATCCGCCCCCGGCGGCTGCCGGGCGTAGTGTGCCACGCTGTCGCGGTAGCTCTGGCGCAGTGCCTCCAGTTCGGCGCTGCGACTCACCGCCACCAGGGTGAAGTGTCCAGGGAGCTGCCCCTCCCGGTGCAGATCGTACAGCGCCGGGAGGATCTTGCTGTGGGCGAGGTCGCCACTGGCCCCCAGCAGGACGAAGCGGATGGTGCGGTTGGCAATGTCCTCTTCCATGGGTGGTCAGTAGGCCGGCGGCGCGTAGACGTTCAGGGTCTGCAGCGGCACTTTGCCGCTGTTGATGATCTCATGGGTCTCGCCGGCCTCGATGAGCAGCAGCATGCCCGGCTCCAGTTTCACCGATCGCCCCCCCACAGTGGCCCGACCGGTACCGGCGATCACATACATCCATTGATCGCTTGTGGCATGGCGGTTGGTCGCTCCTCCGGTGGATGAGCCGGGCGAGAGCTCCATGGTGGCCGCCTGGGAGCGGCGCGTTCGGGCAATCACACGGAAGCCGTCCAAGGGCGTGAGGTGAAGCGTCTGCACGGCAGCCCCCCTGTGGCGGTGGCGTTGGTCTGAGGATAGCCGACCTGGCCCATCGGTGGTGGGGAAGGTGGGAGCGGCTCACAGCACGGCCGTGACGTTAGTATGCGTTCACCCTGGGGAGCGGCTATGTTTGGGGGAGCATCACTGTTTCGCCCCCCGCGAAGGTGATGATTCGCCCCACGGGAGTGACGGGGTGAAACAGGCCGAGCGTCGCGGGGTTTCCTGCCAACCGACAAGGGTGGAGGCCGGGTATGGAGGTGCAGCCCCTCTGGACGCTGGCGTTGTACTTCGTGCTCGTGGTGGGCATGGTGGTAGGCATTATGCTGCTCTCCCACGTGCTCGGGCAGCGGCACAGTGGGCGGGCGCGCGATGACCCCTACGAGTCGGGCATGCTCCCCGTCGGCTCCGCGCGGGTGCGATTGTCGGCGAAGTTCTATCTCATTGCCGTCTTCTTCCTCATCTTCGATCTGGAGGCGGTTTATCTCTTCGCCTGGGCGGTGGCGGCAAGGGAGGCAGGTTGGGCCGGCTATATCGAGGCGGTCATCTTCATCGTGGTGCTCGGTGCGGGACTTCTCTACCTGTGGCGGCTCGGTGCCCTCGATTGGTCGCCGGAGCGGCGCAGGCGCTTTCCAAGCGTGTAACCTGGGAAACAGGGGCAGACAATGCGCTGGTGGCTGAGCAAAACTCCCACACTTGTCATGCCGGAAAGTGGCAGCTTCGATGAGGCGGTAAAGCGCAACCTGCTCTTTTCCCGGCTGCAGGACCTCGTCGCCTGGTCGCGGAAGAACTCGGTCTGGCCGTTCAACTTCGGCCTCTCCTGCTGCTATGTGGAGATGGCCGCCAGCATTACCAGCCGCTACGACATCGCCCGCTTCGGCTCCGAGGTGCTCCGGGCCAGCCCGCGCGAGGCGGACCTGATGGTGGTGGCGGGCACCGTCTTCATCAAGATGGCGCCGGTAATCAAGCGGCTGTACGAGCAGATGATGGCGCCGCGCTGGGTGATCTCCATGGGTTCCTGCGCCAACTCCGGCGGCATGTACGACATCTACAGCGTGGTGCAGGGGGTGGACAAGTTTCTGCCGGTGGATGTCTATGTGCCCGGTTGTCCGCCCCGCCCCGATGCCCTGGTGGAAGGATTGCTGCTGCTGCGCGAGGCCATCGGCCGGGAGCGCCGGCCGCTCAGCTGGGTAGTGGGGCCCCAAGGGGTCCACAAGGCCGAGCCACCGAGCCTGCGTGATCAGAAGCAGGCCGAGCGGGCCGCGGCAACCACGCTGCGAAGCCCGGATGATGTATAGGGCCGGGCGTACGCCTGCATGTCAACGATGACCGCCATCGAGCAGGAACTGGAGCACCGCTTCCCATCCGCCGTCCTCGCCCGCCAAGAGGCGGCCGACGGGGTGCCCACATTGTGGGTGGCGTCCGATCAGGCGGGCAGGCTCCTGCGTTACCTGAAGGAGCAGGTGGAGCGCCCCTACCGGATGCTTTACGACCTGTTCGCCATCGACGAGCGGCTGCGCACCCACCGCGAGGGCCAGCCCGAGGCCGACTTCACCCTCGTCTACCACCTGCTCTCCTACGGGCGCAATGAGGATCTGCGCCTCAAGGTGCCGCTGCAAGGCGAGTTCCCCTCAGTGCCGACCATCACCGGGTTGTGGCGCAATGCCGGTTGGTACGAGCGCGAGGTGTGGGACATGTTCGGGATCGGCTTCGGCGGCCACCCCGATCTGCGGCGCATCCTGATGCCCCCTACCTGGGAGGGGCACCCCCTGCGCAAGGAGCATCCCGCCCGGGCCACAGAGATCGGCCCTTATGAACTCTCCGACGAGAAGGCGGAGCGGGAAGAGGAGGCCATGCGCTTCAGGCCCGAGGAGTGGGGCATGGCGCGCAGCCATGACGGCACCGATTTCATGTTCCTCAACCTGGGGCCGAACCACCCCAGTGTGCACGGCGTGTTCCGCATCATGTTGCAGCTGGATGGGGAGGAGATTATCGATGCCGTGCCGGACATCGGGTTTCACCACCGCGGCGCGGAGAAGATGGGGGAGCGGCAGAGCTGGCATACCTACATCCCCTATACCGATCGGGTGGATTATCTGGGCGGGGTGATGAACAACCTGCCCTACGTGCTGGCGGTGGAACGGCTGGCCGGCATCGAGGTGCCCGAGCGGGCGAAGGTGATCCGCATCATGACCGCGGAGCTGTTTCGCATCGCCAGCCACCTGGTCTTCTACGGCACCTTCGCCCAGGATGTGGGGCAGCTGTCGCCGGTGTTCTACATGTTCACCGATCGGGAGCGGCTGTTTCACATCATCGAGGCCATTTGTGGCGGGCGCATGCACCCCAACTGGTTTCGCATCGGCGGCGTCGCCCAGGACCTGCCGCGGGGGTGGGAGACGCTGGTGCGGGAGTTCCTCGCCTATCTGCCCCCGCGCCTCGACGACTACGAGAAAATGGTGCTCGGAAACTGCATCATCAAGGCGCGCACCAAAGGGATCGGCGCCTACACCACCGAAGAGGCCATCGAGTGGGGTGTGACCGGTCCGGGGCTACGGGCCACCGGCTTCGAGTGGGACTTCCGCAAGAGCCGCCCCTACGCCGGCTACGACCAGTTCGACTTCGACGTCCCCACCGCCACCCACGGCGACTCCTATGATCGCTGCGTGGTGCGCGCTGAAGAGATGCGCCAGAGCCTGCGCATCGTGGCCCAGTGTCTGGAGAACATGCCGCCCGGGCCTTACAAGTCCAGCCATCCGCAGACCACCCCCCCGCTCAAGGAGCGGACCCTGCACGACATCGAGACGCTTATCACCCACTTTCTCGGGGTCAGCTGGGGGCCGGTGATCCCCCCCGGCGAGGTGTCGGTGGGGATCGAGGCGACCAAGGGGAACAACAGCTACCATCTGATCAGCGACGGGGGAACGGGCGCCTACCGAACCCGGATCCGCACCCCCACCTTCCCCCACCTGCAGATGCTCCCCCACCTCTGCCGGGGACTGATGGTGCCGGACCTCATCGCCATCCTCGGCAGCATCGATTTCGTCATGGCCGACGTGGACCGCTGAGATGTTGAGCGAAGAGGAACGCGAGGCGATCGCACAAGAGCTGGAGCACTACCGCGATCCCCGCGCCGCCTGCGTGGAGGCGATGAAGATCGTCCAGCATCGCCGGGGCTGGGTCTCCGACGATGCCCTGGCCGCCATCGCGGAGCTGCTGCGCATGTCGGTGCACGAACTCGAAGGGGTGGCCACCTACTACAATCTCATTTTCCGCCGTCCGGTGGGGCGCCACGTCATCCTGCTGTGCGACAGCGTGGTCTGCTGGATGGTGGGCTACCCGGCGGTGCGAGAGCACCTGACAGAGCGGCTGGGGATCGATTTCGGCGAGACCACCGCCGATGGCCGCTTCACCCTGTTGCCCATGCCGTGCCTGGGCAGCTGCGATCGCGCCCCGGCCATGCTGGTGGACCGGGACCTGCACCGCGACCTTGCACCGGAGCGCATCGATGCGATTCTGGAGCGCTACAGCTGACCGCACGCGGGAGCAAAGGTGGAGAAACCGCTGACGCAAAACATACGCCCAGGCGAGCCGCCGCCGAGCCTGCCGCAATACGAGAAGGCCGGCGGCTACTGCGCGGTATGGAAGGCCCTGAAGGAGATGACCCCCGCCGAGGTTATCAACGTGGTGAAGGCCGCCAACCTGCGCGGGCGCGGCGGGGCCGGCTTTCCCGCCGGGCTCAAGTGGGCGGCCATGACCCCGCTGGAGGAGGCCCCCGCGCCGCGTTACCTCATCGCCAACGCCGACGAGATGGAGCCCGGGGCCTTCAAGGATCGCTATCTCATCGAGGGGGACCCCCATCAGCTCATCGAGGGGATGATCGTCGCCGCCTGGGCCGTGCAGGCTGATGTGGCCTATATCTTTCTGCGTGCGGCCTACTACCCGGGGGCCGAGCGCCTCACTCGCGCCATCGCCGAGGCCTATGAGAAGGGGTATCTCGGCAGGGACATTCTGGGCTCCGGCTGGAGCCTCGATCTGCACCTGCACACCAGTGCCGGCCGATATCTCTGCGGCGAGGCGAGCGCGCTGCTGAACGCCCTCGAGGGCAAGCGGGCCATCCCCCGCGGCAAGCTGCCCCGCGCCACCACCAGCGGGCTGTGGGGCCGGCCCACGGTGGTGAACAATGTGGAGACCCTCTGCAATGTCCCTCACATCGTGAACCGGGGGGCGCAGTGGTTTTTGGATTTGTCGGTGGCCAGGGAGGGGAAGCGGGGCAAGGACGGTGGCACCAAGATTTTCGGCGTCAGCGGCCGGGTGCGCCGTCCCGGGGCGTGGGAGCTGCCCATGGGCACCACCATCCGGGAGATCGTGGAGGAGCACGCCGGGGGGATGCGCGAGGGGCACCGTTTCCGGGCGTTGTTGCCGGGCGGGGCTTCCACCGGCTTTCTGGTGCAGGAGCATCTGGACCTTCCCATGGATTTCGACTCCCCCGAGGGGGCCGGGAGCCGCTTCGGCACCGGCACCATCGTGGTGGTGGACGATCGCACCTGTCCGGTGGCCATGCTTCACAACCTGGAGCACTTCTTTGCCCAGGAGTCCTGCGGCTGGTGTACTCCCTGCCGGGAGGGGCTGCCGTGGACCGAGCGGCTGCTGCTGGGGATCGAGTCGGGCGAGGGGCGCCCCGAGGACTTGGAGCTGCTGGAGATGCATACCCGCCTCCTCGGCATGGGCAAGACCTTCTGCGCCCACGCCCCCGGGGCTATGATGCCGCTGGAGACGGGACTGAAGCACTTTCGCGAGGAGTTCGACCGCCATATCGCGGAGCGGCGCTGTCCTTATCGGTAAAACGTGCGGGAGCGGGTGTGGGCAAACGGGTGGGGTTCTACATCGACGGCAGGCACCACGAAGCGGAGGAGGGGGCCAACCTCCTGCAGGTGGTCCTCTCCTTCGGCATGAATCTGCCCTACTTCTGCTGGCACCCCGCCCTGGGGGCGGTGGGGGCGTGTCGGCAGTGCGCGGTGAGCCAGTTCAAGGATGAGAACGATACCCGCGGCCGGCTCATCATGGCCTGCATGACTCCAGTGAGCGAGGGACTGCGCGTCGGGCTTGCCCACTCCGAGGCGGGCGCCTTCCGCAAGAGCATCATCGAGTGGCTCATGGCGAGCCACCCCCACGACTGCCCGGTGTGCGACGAGGGAGGGGAGTGCCACTTGCAGGACATGACGGTGATGAGCGGCCACGCCTACCGGCGTTTCCGGTTCAGTAAACGCACCTTCCGCAACCAATATCTCGGCCCCTTCGTCACCCACGAGATGAACCGCTGCATCACCTGCTACCGCTGCGTGCGTTTCTATGGAAACTACGCCGGGGGCACCGACCTGCACGCCCAGGCGATCAGGAACCATGTCTATTTCGGTCGCCACGAGGAGGGGGCGCTCGAGAGCGAGTTCAGCGGTAACCTGGTGGAGGTGTGCCCCACGGGGGTGTTCACCGACAAGAGCCTGAGCCGCCATTACGCCCGCAAATGGGACCTCACCACCGCCCCCTCCGTGTGTGTCCACTGCGGGGTGGGTTGCAACACCATTCCCGGCGCCCGCTATGGCACCCTGCGCCGCATCCGAAATCGTTTCCACCATGAGGTCAACGGCTACTTCCTGTGTGACCGTGGCCGCTACGGCTACGAATTCGCCAATGGTCAACAGCGGCTGCGCCAGCCGCTCGCCACGGCCGAGGGAGCCATGGTTCCCTCGGCGGCCGACGCGGCCCTTCAAGGGGTGGTCCAGATGATGCGGGGGGGCCGGGGGGTGGTGGGGATCGGCTCCCCCCGCGCTTCGCTGGAGGCCAACTTCGCCTTGCGGGAGCTGGTGGGGGCGGACAATTTCTACATCGGTCTTCCGGCCGCTGAGCATGCGCTGCTTCAGGCCCTGCTTCAGCACCTGCAAACGGGCGCCGCCCCCGTGGCCTCCCTGCGGGAGGTGGAGGAGGCGGATGCCCTGCTGCTCTTGGGGGAGGACCTCCCCAACACGGCGCCCCGGTTGGCCCTCAGCGTGCGCCAGGCCACCCGTAACGCCAGCTTCGCGGTGGCGACCCGCCTCGGCATCCCCCCCTGGCAGGACGAAGCGGTCCGTGACGCGACCGGCGGGATCCGCAGCCCCCTTTTCATTGCCACCCCCGCGGCCACGCGGCTCGATGATGTGGCGCAGGTGAGCTGGCGCGGGGTGCCCGATGAGGTGGCCCGCCTCGGCTACGCCATCGCCCACGCCCTCGATGCCGGGGCGCCGGAGGTGCCCGGACTTCCCCGGGAGATGCACCAACTGGCCGAGGCCATTGCCCACACCCTGGCGGAGGCCGAACGCCCTGTGATCCTCTCTGGGTGCGGAGCCCTCAGTCGGTCCGTGCTGGATGCCGCGGCGGCGGTGGCCCATGCCCTCCACCGGCGGGGGCGGCCCGTGCGGGTGCACCATGCCGTGCCGGAGTGCAACAGCCTCGGGCTGGCGCTCATGGGGGGGGGACACCTGGGCGATGCGCTGGAGGCAGTTCGCCGAGGGCAGGCGGATACGGCGGTGGTGCTGGAGAACGATCTCTTTCGGCGGGGCCCGCGCCAGGAGGTGGAGTCTCTGGTATCGGGCGTTGCCCGCCTGCTGGTGCTGGACCACATGTACCACGAGACGGTCGCCGCGGCCCGGTGGGTCCTGCCCGTGGGGACCTTTGCCGAATCCTCGGGGACGCTGGTCAACTCCGAGGGGAGGGCCCAGCGCTTTTTCCAGGTCCATACCCCGGAGGGGCCGATCCGGCCCGCCTGGCGCTGGCTCGGTGAAGTGTCGGCCCTGCACCATGGGGGGCCGCCGCGTTGGCCTCACCTGGACGCGGTGACCGCCGCCTGCGCCGCCGCCATCCCCGCCCTGGCGGCGATCCCGGAGGCGGCCCCTGCCCGCGACTTTCGCATCATCGGCCAGGGGATTGCCCGCCAGCCACCCCGCTACAGCGGTCGCACCGCCATGCAGGCCGATCGCCGCCTGCACGAACCGAAGCCGCCGGAGGACACCGACACCCCTCTGCGCTACTCCATGGAGGGGCGCCTTGCCGGTGCCCCTCCGGCCCTAACCCCCTTCTACTGGGCTCCAGGCTGGAACTCGGCCCAGGCCCTCCACCGCTTCCAGGAGGAAGTGGGTGGTCCGCTGCGTGGCGGCAACGCCGGTGTGCGGCTGCTCTTCCCGGCCGGTAGCGGGGGCTATCCCGAAGCGGTTCCAGGACCCTTCACGCCTCCTGCCGGCCGCTGGCTCCTGCTCCCCCTCGCCCATGTGTTCGGCAGCGAGGAGTTGAGCGCCCGCGCCCCCGCGGTGGCCGAGCGAATGCCCCCGCCCACCCTGAGCCTCCACCCGCAGGATGCGGAGGCACTCGCCCTGGAGGAGGGCAGCGAGATCCGGTTGCAGCTCGGCGGGGCGCTCTACCGGCTGGCTGTGTCCCTGCGGCAGGACCTGGTGCCGGGGACGGCCGGATTGCCGGTGGGCTTCCCCGGGCTGGAGGGGATTCCACTGCCGGTGTGGACCGAGCTGACGGGGGGGGGAAGTGAGTAGCCTCGGGGCGGCATTGGTCAGCATCATCAGTGTGCTGCTGGTCGTGATGACCGTCAGCGCCCTGCTCATCTGGCTGGAGCGGCGCCTGCTCGGGCTGTGGCAGGAGCGGTACGGGCCCAACCGGGTGGGCCCCTTCGGCCTGCTCCAGGTGGTGGCCGACATGGTCAAGATCTTCACCAAGGAGGACTGGATCCCCCCCTTCGCCGATAGGGAGGCCTTCCTGCTGGCCCCTGCGTTGGTGGTCGTGACCACCCTCACCGCCTTTGCGGTGGTCCCCTTTGCCCCCGATGTGGGGATCGTCGACAGCAACATCGGCTTGCTGTTTTTCATCGGCATGACCGGCCTGGGGGTCTACAGCCTGATGGTCGGCGGGTGGGCCTCGAACAACAAGTATGCGCTCCTCGGCAGCCTGCGCGCCTCGGCCCAGCTGGCAAGCTACGAAGTGTTCATGGGGATCTCGCTCATGGGGGTGGTGGTCCTCGCCGGCAGCTTCGACCTGCGGGCCATCGTGGAGGCCCAGCAGGGACTCTGGTTCTGCGTCCCCCAATTCCTGGGTTTGCTCATCTTCCTGGTGGCGGGGCTCGCGGAGACACACCGGCTGCCCTTCGATTTGCCGGAGGCGGAGACGGAACTCACCTCAGGCTACATCACTGAGTATTCCGGGCTTAAATTTGGCCTATTCTTCGTGGGTGAGTACATCACCCTGACGCTGATCGCGGCGCTCATCGTGCTGCTGTTCTTCGGCGGCTGGCTCGGCCCGGTGCTGCCGCCGCTGGCGTGGTTCGTGATCAAGACCACTTTCGTGATTTGCCTTTTCGTCCTTGCCCGCGCGGCGCTGCCACGGCCGCGCTACGATCAACTCATGTCGCTCGGGTGGAAGGTGTTGCTGCCCCTGGCTCTGCTCAATCTGGTGGTGACGGGGGGCGTGGTGCTTGTGAGGGGCGAGTGACGAGGGACGAGTGACGAGACGTGTGCTTCTGACCACCGACCACCGACCACCGACCAACGACCAACGACCAACGACCAACGACCAACGACCAACGACCAACGACCAACGACCAACGACCAACGACCAACGACCAACGACCGACGACCGACGACCAACGACCAACGACCAACGACCGACGACCGACGACCAACGACCAACGACCAACGACCAACGACCAACGACCAACGACCAACGACCAACGACCAACGACCAACGACCAACGACCAACGACCAACGACCAA
>JAWLHA010000103.1:0-9828 GCA_041690535.1 Gammaproteobacteria bacterium
GTGAATACGTCCCTGTACGCTCGACGGCCGCGTCCATGCGGCCGACGACCTGCTTTCAAGGACTTACGTCGCTCTTGGGTGAGTATGCGTTCACCCTGCGTCAACTGCAGATCAAAGGGACGGTTTCGAATTTTGCCGCTACAATACCGCCCCATGTCTGGAAATACGATTGGCAAACTGTTTACCGTCACCACCTTCGGCGAGAGCCACGGGCCTGCCCTGGGCTGCATCGTGGACGGGTGTCCCCCCGGCCTGGCGCTGAGCGAGGCCGATATTCAGGGCGATCTCGACCGGCGTCGGCCGGGAACCTCCCGGCACACCACCCAGCGGCGTGAGCCGGACGAGGTGCGCATCCTGTCGGGGGTGTTCGAGGGCAAGACCACCGGGACGCCCATCGGGCTGCTCATCGAGAACGTCGATCAGCGCTCCAAGGACTACTCCAACATCATGGATCGGTTCCGCCCGGGGCACGCCGACTACACCTACCAGCAGAAATATGGCATCCGCGACTACCGCGGCGGCGGGCGTTCATCGGCCCGCGAGACCGCCATGCGGGTCGCCGCCGGGGCGATCGCCAAGAAGTACCTGCGCCGCTACGGGGTCGAGATCCGGGGGTACCTCTCTCAGCTCGGTCCCATTCGCGCCGAGGCCCTTGATTGGGCGGCGGTCGAGACCAATCCGTTCTTCTTTCCCGAGCCGGCGAAAATCCCCGAGCTGGAATCCTACATGGATGAGCTGCGCAAGGCGGGGGACTCCATCGGTGCACGGGTGAATGTCGTGGCCAGGGGACTCCCGGCCGGACTGGGCGAACCGGTATTCGACCGCCTGGATGCGGACCTTGCCCATGCCCTCATGGGGATCAATGCGGTCAAGGGGGTGGAGATCGGGGCGGGATTTGCCTCGGTGGAGCAGAAAGGCTCCGAGCACCGTGACGAGATCACACCCGAGGGGTTCCTGAGCAACAATGCCGGGGGGGTTCTCGGGGGCATATCCAGCGGTCAGGAGATCGTCGCCTCCATCGCCCTCAAGCCCACCTCCAGCATCCGCATTCCGGGCCGGAGCATCAATCTGAACAATGAGCCCGTGGAGGTGATCACCACCGGACGGCACGATCCCTGCGTCGGAATTCGCGCGGTGCCCATCGCCGAGGCGATGGTCGCCATCGTGTTGATGGACCACCTCCTGCGCCAGAGGGCGTTGCACGACTGAGAGGGGATACGCTTCAGGCCGTTACGGGGGGCATCACGCGACCTCCCGTCCCAGCCCTTATTCCCGCGCCTGAGACTTTCAGCTGAACGCTATGCCCTACTGGCGCCTGTCCGGTTTCTATCTCTTTTACTTCGCCAGTCTCGGGGCGCTGCTGCCTTACTGGGGGCTCTACCTCAAATCGCTTGGCTACAGCGCCTTGCAGATCGGCGAGCTCATGGCCGTGCTCATGGCCACCAAGATCGTCGCGCCCAACCTCTGGGGGTGGATTGCCGATCGAACCGGGCGCCGCATGGCCGTGGTGCGGGCCGGATCGCTGCTGGCGGTGCTCTCCTTCTCGGGCGTCTTTGCGGTTCAGGGCTACTGGCCGTTGGCTGCGGTAATGCTGGCGTTCAGCTTCTTCTGGAACGCAGCCCTTCCGCAGTTCGAGGCCAACACCCTGAGCCATCTGGGCGATGAGACGCACCGCTACAGCAGCATCCGTCTGTGGGGATCGGTCGGCTTTATCGGGGCGGTGGCCGGCTTGGGGCCGATCCTCGATGCCTGGGGGCCGGGGGTGTTGCCCCCCACGCTGCTGCTGCTCTTCTCGGCCATCTGGGTGGCCAGCCTCTATGCCCCTGAACGCCAGATCGGAGGATTCACTGAAGAGCCGGATTCCCTTGGCCGGGTGCTCCGGCGTCCTGAAGTGATCGCGCTCCTTGGCGTGTGTTTTCTCATGCAGGCCAGCCACGGCCCCTATTACACGTTCTACACCATTTACCTGGAGGAGTATGGTCACTCGCGGAGCCTGATCGGTCAGCTCTGGGCCTTGGGCGTGGTGGCGGAGGTGGGGGTGTTTCTCATCATGCATCGGCTGGTCACCAAATTTGGATTGCGCCAGCTGCTGCTCTTCGCCCTCGGCTCCACGGCCCTGCGCTGGTGGGTGACCGGTGCCTTTCCGGAAAGTCTGCCGCTCATGGCGCTCGCCCAATGTCTGCACGCGGCCAGTTTCGGCGTGTTTCACGCCGTGGCGATTGCCCTGTTTCACAACTATTTTAGGGGGCGCCACCACGGTCGGGGGCAGGCGCTCTACAGCAGCCTGAGCTTCGGGGCCGGGGGGGCGGTGGGCGCCTGGTACGCCGGGCTTATGTGGGAGTCCTACGACCCCATGGTAACCTTCGGGGTCGCAGCGCTGCTTTGCCTGGTGGCCGTGGGGTGGGCCTTTGCTTCGATTCGCCCCCAGTTCGACTGACCGGTTCCGGAGCACCGAGCAGATAAACGGGAAGCGCCGATCGCAGCCAGGTCATGCGTAAGTGGGGGGGGCGGCGAACCGGTGCCAGTTGGGTTCGCTGGTCAGGTGGAGCGGCTTTGGAAGGTTTATTTTTCCTCCTCCACGGAAAGGGGAGATTACGGAGCATGCCTGCATAATGGGGCACATTGAACAGGGGGGATGATGGAGGCGCAACAGGAACAGCAGCTCAGAGCCGAACAGCTTGCCCTGGTGTTCAAGCAGTCGGCTTTGGGATTTGCCGGGACGGTGGCGGCCTGGGCCGCGTCGCTCTACGTCTTCAAAGAGAGCGTACCGCTCGTCCACCTGTTCAGCTGGGCAACCGCAGTCGTTTGCATCAACCTCTACAAGGTGCTCCTCCTCCGGGGCTACAGGGAGGCCACACGGCAGGGGTTGCTGCGACGCAACTGTTTGATTCACCTTCACATCATGGCTTTGCTGAACGGGCTCGCCTGGGGGGTGCTGCCGCTGGTGGCCTCGCTGGCCGAGTCGGCCCCGCTGGAGCTGTTCAGCTTTTACGTGGTGGGCGGCCTGGCGGTTGCCGCAGTGGCGACCGCGGCAGCCATCTATTCGGTTTTTCTGCTCTACGTCGTTCCACTGCTCATTCCCACCATCGTGCTTCACCTGTTGCGTTGGGATGAGCCCTCGGTCGTCCTCGCGGCTATTATGGCGTTTTTCGTCGCTACGATTGTCGCCATGGGGTACAACCACCACCGCTCGGTGCGCCACTCCATCCGGCTTCGGCTGATGAATCTCGATCTGGTGCGCAGGCTCACCCAGGCGAAGGATGATGCCGAGGCGGCGAGCCGGGCCAAGAGCCAGTTCCTGGCCAGCATGAGTCATGAGGTGCGCACCCCGATGAACAGCATCATCGGATTTGCCCGCCTCCTCTCCCGAACGCCCCTGTCGCCGACGCAAAGGGATTACCTCTCCCTGATGGATGTCTCCGCCAAGGGGCTGCTCTCGGTGATCAACGATGTCCTGGACTTGTCGAGCATTGAGTCGGGCAAACTTCGGCTCGAGGTGCAACCGTTTGAGTTACGTCCGTGTGCGGAGGAGTCGGTGACGGTGCTCTCCGCGGCGGCCTTCGACAAGGGACTGGACTTGCTGCTTCTCATGGATGAAGCGTTACCGGCGCAGATCAAGAGCGATCCCTACCGCCTCAACCAGATCTTGATGAACCTGCTCAGCAATGCGATCAAGTTCACTGCGTTCGGCAAGGTAGTGCTTCGCATCTCGCAGGTGGAAGATGAGGCGACGCTCCGCTTCGAGGTGATCGACACCGGGCCTGGCCTCTCTCCGGAGGAGTGCGCCCGGCTGTTCAAACCTTTCACCCAGCTCGAGGAGTTCGAGAGCCGTCACCATCACGGGACCGGTTTGGGGCTGAGTATCAGCAAGCGACTGGTCGAGGGAATGGGGGGAAAAATCGGGGTGCGGAGCGTGAAGAGCCAGGGGGCCACATTCTGGTTTACGCTACCCCTTGGCGTCGACATGGCGCCAGGCCGAGCCCCCTCGCCAAAAGGACCGCGCCCGCGGGTCTTGCTCATCGACGAGGACACCGAATCGCGGCAAATGCTCGCGGCACACCTGGAGGGATCGGGGCTGGAGGTGACCGTGGGCCACTGGAGGCAACCCGTCGGCGAAGGGTTCTCCATGGTGGTGCTGGGGCTCGCGTTGCAGCGGCTCCCTGAGCAGCGGATCGCGGCAGGCGATACCCCGGTGCTGGCACTGGTGAACGGCTACGGCGACGAGGTCCTCCAGCGTTTGCGCCCCCTTGGCATTGGCCACTGCCTGCCGAAGACCATCCCCCGGGCGGCGTTGATGTCGGAGTTACTTGCCCTGCTCAACGCAGACGCCGAACTGCCGGTAGCTGACGGCGCGGTGGCGGAGAAGCCCTTCGCCGGACGACGGGTGCTGGTGGTGGAAGACAACCCCATCGGACGCAAGCTGCTGAGCACGTTGCTGCGGGATCTCGGGATTCGTGTATCGGAGGCGGTGAATGGCGACGAGGCGCTCGAGTACGTTGCAAAGGAAGACTTCGACTTGATCATGCTGGACGTGCAGCTGCCAGGATTGAGCGGGCTGGAGGTGACCTCCCGCATTCGCGCCATGGGTGGGGCACGGCTCGCAGTACCCGTCGTCGCAGTGACCGCCCACGCCCTTCCGTCGGAACGCCAGCGCTTCCTCGCGGCCGGGATGAATGATTGCCTGGTCAAACCTCTGTCGGAAGCGCAATTGCGCGAAGTCCTGCAGCAGCATCTGGGGGAGACGGCGCGATGGGGGAGCCTCTTGCCGGTGCCGTCATGACCTCCTGAACCGCAGGCGCCGCGTGCTATGCTGAAAACAACATCGGCTGTGTGTGAAATAGCGAGGCCACCATGCACCCCTGCATGTCGCTTCAAATCGTCGCCATCGGGTCTGAAAACCTGCTCGTGATCGAAGGGGAGCTGAACCGGCACAATGCCGCGGACTTCGAGATGCGCATGCGCGCCCAACCCGTTGCGCTGGGCGACCTGAGCCTGGACCTCCATGGGCTGGAGATTGCTGATGGTCCGGCGGTCACCAGCGCCATCAACGTTTTGCGAGCGTTGCTTGGGCGTGCCGCCCGGGTGGTGGTGCACGGGGCCCCGCAGGTGTTGGGGCACAATCTTTACCGGGTTGGCCTGCTTGCGGCCGACGGTCCGGTGGAGTTGTTGGACATGCGCAACGACGAAGCCTATGGGTGAACGTGGCCCCGCGCTTTCGTCAATAATTTTCCCGCCTCACACCCCTGTAACGCTCGGCCCCTGCGTCCATGCGGCCGATGACCTGCTTTGAAGGACTTACGTCACGGCCGTGCTGTGAGCGATGCAAGTCCTTGAAAGCAGGTACGCTGTGAATACATCCCTGTACGCTCGACGGCCGCGTCCATGCGGCCGACGACCTGCTTTCAAGGACTTACATCACTCTTGGGTAAGTATGCGTTCACCCTGCAAGAGATTGTGGGTCGGAGGCGTTGCGGATACTATAGGCGCAATCGCCAGAAACTCACTCGCTCTCCCCTCGGAACATCGGCACTTGCCGCCGACAGGCCATGTCCGGGGCTTACTGTTCGGCTTTAGGTGACCCGATGACAACGACGGACCCCATCGAATCGCTTCGCGACGATGAACTCGCGATGCGCGCCCAGGAACTGATCCGGGCTGGTTGGTTTATGTTCGACAGGGGTTGGGTCCCCGCCACCAGCGGCAACTTTTCCGCACGTCTTAGTGACGGTCGCATCGCCATTACTGTCTCGGGGGCTCATAAAGGCCACCTCACCGAGGAGGAGATCATGGTGGCGGATGCGGAGGGCCGAACGCTGCAGAGCGGCAAGCGCCCTTCTGCCGAGACCCTGCTGCATACCGCCATCTATCGTCGCTTTCCCGAAGCGGGCGCAGTGCTTCACGTGCATTCCATGAGTGCCACTCTGCTTTCCCGGCTGTACGAAGGGGAGCTGCTGCTGGAAGACTACGAGCTTCTGAAGGCGTTCGAGGGGATCGATACCCACGAGACCTTCATTCGCATCCCCATCTTTCCCAACGACCAGGACATCTCTCGTCTGGCGGCAAAGGTGGATGAGTACCTGGATACGCATGGGCCCGTGCACGGCTATCTCATCGCCGGCCACGGTATTTACGCCTGGGGACCATCTGTGAAGCAGACCCTTTATTACCTGGAAGCCTTCGACTTCCTGTTCCAATGCGAACTGCAGATGCAGAGGCTGGCAAAATGAGCAGACTGGCGATATACAACGAGCACAGCTCCGCCCCCACGGAGACCTATACGGATCATGTTGCCATCGCAGGGCAACTGGGCCGTCTCGGGGTGCGGTTCGAACGCTGGGAAGCTACCACCGCACTGGCAGCCAATGCCACGCAGGAGGAGGTCATCGCGGCCTACCGCGACTCGGTCGACCGTTTGAGCAGCGAGTACGGCATCAAGTCCGTCGACGTGGTGAGCCTGCGGCCGGACCACCCGCAGAAGGAAGAGCTGCGGCAGAAGTTTCTTGACGAGCATGTCCACAGCGATTTCGAGGTTCGCTTCTTCGTGGATGGGGAGGGTGTCTTCTACCTGCACGTGGACGACAGGGTGTATGTGGTGCTCTGCGAACAGGGTGATCTCATCAGTGTGCCGGCTGGGGTGGCCCACTGGTTCGACATGGGCAAAAACCCCAACTTCAAGTGCATTCGCTTGTTCACCATTCCCGACGGTTGGGTGGCCGAACCCACCAACAGCGGGATCGCTTCGAGCTTCCCCGATTACGACAATTTCGTTGCCATGCAGGCATGAGCGTGCGCGCTGTTCTGACCGACATTGAAGGGACTACCTCCTCGCTTTCCTTTGTCAAGGAGGTGTTGTTCCCCTACGCGCGCGAGCGCATGGCCGACTTCCTTGCCCATCACCAGGCCGAGCCGGAGGTCGCCGCCCAGATCGCAGCTGTCCGTGCTGAAGTGGGACAGACGTGCTCGGTGGCGGAGGTGGCTTCGACGCTGGTGCAGTGGATCGATGAGGATCGAAAGGCCACTCCCCTGAAGGCCCTGCAGGGACTCATTTGGGAGGCGGGCTATCGCAAGGGGGATTTCAAGGGGCACCTCTACGAGGATGCCTGGCGCAACCTGCGCCGCTGGCAGGAAGCGGGTCTTCGGCTCTATATCTTCTCTTCGGGTTCGGTTCATGCCCAGAAACTGCTCTTTGCCCACACGGAATTCGGAGATCTGACGTCGCTGTTCTCAGGCTATTACGACACCAACATCGGAGCGAAGCGCGAGGCTGCGGCCTATCGCGCCATCGCTGCCGACGTGGGTCTGACCCCCGCGGAGATCCTGTTTCTGTCGGATATCCGGGAGGAGCTGGATGCCGCCCGGGAGGCAGGGATGCAGACCACCTGGCTGGTGCGGGCGACGACGCCCGCCCCGGACGCGAGCCATCCTCAAGTGTCGGACTTCGACGCCATCCAAATCGGATGAGCAGCTAAACGCCCTTTAGCACGCCTGCGCTCAGGCATTCACGTCCACCACGACCCGCCCGTGCAGTCGTCCATCCAGTAGATCGGCGCAATGGGCGGGGACCTCGGCCAACGGCACGACCCGGGTCATTCCCTGCAGAAGCGCTCGGGGCATCTCACGGGCGAGCCGCTCCCACGCTGTCGCCCGCCGTGGCTGGGGGCACATCACCGAATCGACTCCGATCAGCTTCACGCTTCGCAGGATGAACGGATAGACGGTGGTGTGGAGCTCAGCGCCCCCCGCCAGTCCACAGGCGGCCACCGGGGCTCCGTAGTGCATGCTCTTGAGGAGATCCGCAAGCAGCTCGCCGCCCACCACGTCCACTGCCGCCCCCCAGCGGCCGGACTCGAGCGGCTTTGGGGAGGAGAGGGCGGTGCGATCCAGCAGCTCTCTGGCACCGAGCCGATGCAGATAATCGGCGAACGCAGGTCGACCGCTCACGGCCACCACTTCGTAGCCCAGGCCAGCCAGCAGGGCGATGGCCAAGCTTCCAACTCCCCCCGTAGCGCCGGTGACCAGCACCGGCGCGCCCGCCACGATGCCGTTCTCCTCCAGCGTCATGGTGCACAGCATGGCGGTCAACCCGGCAGTACCCATGGCCATGGCGTCCTGAAGGTCCATTCCCTCAGGCAGCGGGAGCAACCAGTCACCCTTGACCCTGGCACGCTGGGCGAGTCCTCCCCAGTGGCGCTCCCCCACGCCCCATCCGGTCAGGAGGACACGATCGCCAGGGCGAAAGCGCACGTCGCCCGAGGCCTCGACGGTCCCGGCCAGATCGATGCCGGGCACCATGGGGTAGTTGCGGACAATGGGACCGCGTCCGGTCACTGCCAGGGCATCCTTGTAGTTGAGGCTGGAGTAGGCCACCGCCACGGTGACATCTCCCGGTGGCAACGCGCCTTCGTCGAGTTCGGTGAGCTCCGCCCGCAGTTGGCCATCAACTCGGTCAAGTCGCAGTGCTTTGAATCCTGTCACGCTACCCCCTCTGGTGGTTTTTCCACGTCATTGATGATGCTAAGGTGCCCGGCGCGCTATGCTTATGCACAACTCGCATTTTATCAGTTATTTACGTTGAACCACGGGAGAGGTCTTATGGCACGAACCCCATCCACCATGCTGCCGCTGGGCACCCCGGCGCCGCAGTTCACGCTCCTGGAGCCGCTGTCCGGCAAACACATCAGTTTTTCGGACTTCTCTGACGCGAAGGGCGTTGTCGTCATCTTCATGTGCAACCACTGCCCGTTCGTGAAGCACATTGCGCCCGCGCTGGGGAGCTTCGCGCGGGAGTATGGGGCACGGGGGATCGCCACCGTCGCCATCAACAGTAACGACGCAGACACCTACCCCGACGATAGCCCGGAGAAGATGGTGGAGGAGGTGAAGACGCAAGGCTACCCCTTCCCCTACCTCTATGATGCGGGACAGGCGGTCGCCAAGGCGTTTCGCGCCGCCTGCACCCCCGATTTCTACCTCTTCGACGCCGAAGGCAAGCTGGTTTACCGGGGCCAATTCGACGCTAGCCGCCCGGGCAATAACATCCCGGTCACGGGGGCTGACTTGCGGGCGGCGGCCGATGCGCTGCTTGCGGGCCGCCCACTCCCGGAAGATCAGCTCCCGAGTCTCGGTTGCAACATCAAATGGAAACCCGGTAACGCGCCGGACTACTTTGGCTGAGCAGCCCTTCTCACCCAGTTCAGGGGGCGAATGGGGACCCTGGCGAGGGGTGAGAGGTGGAGGCTGATGCCCTGCACCGGTACGCCGGCCGCCCCTGGGGGGATTCCCACTTTGGGCTGGCACTGGCGGCCGGGCCGCTTTTCTGGGGCGCCTTGTGGTTGGGCGGGGCCCCACTCCAGCTGGAGTGGGTCTCGGCCCACCTCCACCTCTTTGTCCTGTTTTGCCTCATCTACCCCCTGGTTGAGGAGTGGGTGTTCCGGGGTGTGCTCCAGGAGGTGATCGCAAGGCGGCTGTCATGGCGGCTGGGGATACTCAGCGGGGCCAACCTCCTTGCCAGTGCCGGCTTTGTCGCCGCCCATCTCCCCGGCCATCCGCCTCTCTGGGCCGTGTCCGCGTTGTTTCCCTCCCTGGTGTTTGGCTACTTCAAGGAGCGGCACGGAACCCTCCTGGCACCGTTTGCCCTGCACGCCTTCTACAACGCCGGCTACTTCATTCTGTTCGGCGCGGGCAGCATGTGAGACTGGTCAGTGGGCAGGGTAAACGCATACGTACGTTACGGCCGTGCTGTGAGCGATGTAAGTCCTTGAAAGCAGGTGCGCTGTGAATACATCCCTGTACGCTCGACGGCCGCGTCCATGCGGCCGACGACCTGCT
>JAWLHA010000104.1:0-9815 GCA_041690535.1 Gammaproteobacteria bacterium
AGGTGGCGGGGGCCGCGAACCGAGGTAGGGTGGATACGCGCAGCGCATCCACCGTGCGGCGTCGAATTGGTGGATGCGCTGCGCTTATCCACCCTACATGTTGGGCGAGTCGGATTTATCTGTTCGATGCTCTAGCACGGATGGGTGCGCCCCGAAGTGGCCTGGACCGTGCCCATCTCCCTCGGCGACTCCCACCGCGGCCACCGGGTGCTGGGCACCACCCCGGCTTACTTCGAGCACTACCGCTATGGCCGCAAGCAACCGCTGGTGCTGGCCGAGGGGAGGCCGTTTGAGGATGGCCCAGGATCTCTTGTGCTTGCACCGGTAGGAGAGGCGTGCCCGCTTCTCTCAAACGGGGGTGTTATTGCTTACCGCGGAGTGATTCATCCCAAACGAAAGGAAGTTCCAAGCGGATCCCCTTCTGGGTCAAGCGCTATGTTCTTCGAGAGCGGAAAAGGGGGGCGCTTGCCCGCGAAGACTCGCCAGCACATCGGCTCCAGCAGCTGGTTTAACCAGCGTTTCCCCAACCCAAACTAAGGGAGTCGGGCACAGGCTCGGGCGAAGGCGGTGGTGATGGCTTTGGCCAGGGCACGGGCGGCGGTGCGTTCGGGGTTGTCGAAGCTGGGATTGTAGATGGTCACCTCCATGCCCACGGCCAGCGGCGAGGCCAGGGCCTCGGTGAGCACTTCGCTCAGTTCCTCCGGCCATAGCCCATCGGGCATGCGGTAATCCACCGCAGGCATGACGTCATCATGCAAAGCGTCCGCATCCAGGTGGATCCAGAGCCCCACCACCCCGCTGGCCTCGAGAGCCGCCACGCCTTGCCGGGCCGCTTCTGCCGCGCCCAGCGCCCGCACCCGGGAAAGCTCGAAGACCTGCATCGGCGTCTGGCGCACATCGGGGCTGCCGTAGGCGAGCGCCGATTCCGCATCCCGGTAGCCGAATACGACCACATCCTCCGGGCGCACCAGAGGGCACCGCCCGTCGAGGTCCGCGAGGGCCATGGGCCCGTTGCCTGTCACGATGGCCAGGTCCATGGACGCCACTTCCCCACCGGGTTCGGACTCGGGGGTGTAATAGTCCGCGTGGCCATCGATGAAGAACAGGCCGAAACGGCCGCGGCGGTGCAATGCGAGTGCGCTGCCGAGGAGGATGCTGCAGTCCCCGCCCAGCACCAGGGGGAAATGCCCCAGTTCCAGGGTGAAGCCCACACGCTCCGCCAACTGAAGGCTGAAGCGGCGAATGCCCTCCGGGTTGAGCACCCCACTGTCCGCATCCCGCAGAGGCACATAAGGGGGAACGGCAAGCCGGCCTGCCCAACGGACATCGGGCAGGCCTTCCAGGAGGCCCGCCGCGCGCAGGGCCTCCGGCAGCTGGTGAACCCCCGTGCGGCGCAGCCCCAGATCCGAGGGGGCGTCGATGATGGAACATGCCTTCCCTTGCATGGTGTTTACCCCGCCGCGATGGTTTCCCGAAGATAGCAGGCCCATGGGCACGAATACGACGATGCGAAGTCCAGGCCATCGGCCATTTGACGAATGGCATCCAGCGCCTACTCTTCATTTCAAGGCTGTGAAAAGCAAACCTGTTAAAAGACAGGGGCGCAAAGCCTCCGGTCTAAAGGATGGTTCTTCGGAATCATCCCAAGATAGCGGGGCTGCCAGCCTTTACTCTATCGCCCCGAACGCCCGGCTCTCCAAGCTCCGCTTCCCTCCCTGTCCAGTCGTCCTCACTCTGTCCAAGGTAGCCTCTCCAGGCGAGCTCAAGTAGCGATGCCTTACCCTCAAGCAGAGCGACCGCCCATTCAGCCGCAACGTCCCCAGGTTCGATTCTGGTAACTACTCGCCCCAGCTGATCACGCAATTGCCTTGGAAATTCGTCATCCCCGCGTAGGCGGGGATCCATTTTGAGCCATGCATCTGTCCTCTGGATTCCCGCCTTCGCGGGAATGACGGGGGGGAGTAGTTACCGACTCTGCCCTCAAGCCGCCATCAGCCACATCCGGGCGTGGGTCAGCAGTCGGTTGCGCAAATCTGTTTCATGCGATTTAGGGCGTGAACGATGGATCTCAACCGCGCCGCTTTGGCGCGTCGGCAGGAGCGCCCTGCGGGGCGCCGGTCGACTCAACCTCCCACAGCCCCGGATACTTCGTGACGAAGCCCGCCGGACCGACTTGAAGAGGGGCGGCGTATTCGAACTGCGGCGCCTGATACCAGTACTCTTCCACACTGCGCCGCTCGTAGCGTTGACGGAGCACCTTCAGGCCTTCATCCGGCACATCGAGCCAGGCAACAGTAATCTCTTCAGCCTGCCCAACCCGTAGTGCCAATCGTCGCAGCTGGAACAGGTTTGTCGCTGGAGTGAATCCCAGATCCAAATCAACACACCCATCCAGTCCGGCTACTACTTGGTCATTGAGCATCCACTGCCCGTTGGCGCCTCGGCAGAGCTGCAAATCCAGCCCAGAGATGCCGGCCCAGCCCCTTACCTCGCCCCGGAGGGCTTGCCACTCCTCGTCGCACTCGACGACATAGGAGACACATGCCGCAGTGCCGCTTTCATGACGGAAGGCTGCCGTGCCTTCCAAGCACCAGCCGGACTCCTGTCGCACCAGACGGCAGGCGTCGTGGCCAGGAGCATCGAGACGGCGCCAGAGAATCGTTTCCGTTTCCATCGACATCCTCCGTGTGCGGGCCCAATTGGATAGGGAGACGCCTCACGGTGCCCCTTCCGCCCACCCCATCGCACGTACTGGAGCACCGAACAAATCCGAGGCGCCCAACAAGTAGGGTGGATAAGCGCAGCGCATCCACCGTGCGGCGTCGAATGGGTGGATGCGCTGCGCTTATCCACCCTCGGTTCGCTGCCCCCGCCACCTGCGGCGCAACTTGGCTGCGATTGGCGATCTTTCGGTTTACCTGGTCGGTGCTCTAGGGAACTGAAGGTAGGGAACCGAAGGGACACCCACAGCGACTGAAAACCGGCCAGGTCAGCAACTAGCCATGGTATGAAAAGTAGTTACGGCGGCCAGGCAACCGCAAGGCACTGCATGCCCGCCCCTGAAGCTCTCGGGGGCAGGAGAGAGCCGCCTGGGCGGCTCTCCCCGACTCCGACAGCGAGCTACTTGGGCGCCCCGCCCAGGACCGGCTGTTCGGGGCGGACACGGACGGTGGCACCATCCGCCGCTGCCATGCGGCGCAGCGCGCTCGCCGGACCACTGAGGCATCTCCTTATCCCCCTTAACGCTTCCTTCCCCATCAGTCTCCGCGCTATCATCAAGCCGTTTCAGGCGGCCGATGCGCCCGGTGATGTCGATTCCGGGCCAGGGCGAAATAGAAGACCCGCAAGGGAAACCAACCCGCCGCACCTGACAAGGAACAAGTGCCCGCACGGCCCAGGAGGGCCCGCGAGCACACGGAACGACACTGTCAGGAGACAAACATGGAAAAGTTCTCAGAAGCCACGGCCGAGATCGACAGGAGCTCCGGTCACGTGCGCTTCATTGCCGATTTGATGCTGGCCGGGCCCGACCTCCACGACGTGGACCACGGCGCCTTCGCCCAAGTGCTGCACGACCTCGCCGTTCGACTCGAACGGGCCACCGGGGCCCTGGAGCAATGGGGATGGCGGATCGATCGAAATCGAAGAGCCGCGCTTCGTGGACGACGACTTGGCTACGTTGAGTCAGCTTGGTCTTTTACGGCCTGACGTTAACTCGCAAGGTTACCGGCTTTGGCGCATGACTAGAGAGGTTGCAAAACTCGTGGAGGCCGGGGCGGCCAAATGAGTTCTAACTATCGGCTCCAAGCGACCCCGAGAAAGCGGCGCAGCCGCTTTCTCGGGCGCCTGAGCCGGGCCGTTGGGCATGCTAACGACGGAGGAGCACTGGTGCCTACAATTTCTATGTTTTACGGGATCTTGATCCTGATGTATTTCTATGACAACAAGAAACATAGCGCTCCGCATATTCATGCAGAGTATGGCGAATTCGAAGCGAC
Source organism: Gammaproteobacteria bacterium (assembly GCA_041690535.1). Taxonomy (GTDB): domain Bacteria; phylum Pseudomonadota; class Gammaproteobacteria; order Thiohalomonadales; family Thiohalomonadaceae; genus JAWLHA01. Next base: position 3,999 of record JAWLHA010000104.1, read on the forward strand.
TATAGCCATAGAAGATGGCGCTGTTCTCGCTGGTAGTCTGCCGCCAGCAAAGATGAAGTTGGTGCAAGCGTGGATTGAAATACATAGAGACGATTTGATGGCGGACTGGAAGTTGGCAGTTTCAGGAGAACCATTGTTCAAGATTGATCCCTTGCGGTAGGAGGTGTTATGGACAAGATCGTGAAGGCAATCCCTCTTGAAAACTATCAGATTGAAATTCAGACAACCAGCGGCGTGTCTGGCATCTTTGATGTCAAGCCATATCTGAAAGGGAGCGCATTTAAGGAACTTTTGGACGAGTCATATTTCCGTATGGTTCGCCCAGCACACCATGGGATTGTGTGGCCGCACGAGCAGGACTTTAGCGCCGATACCATCGTCTGGGATATTCAAAATGCCCAACAAGGCGCTTAACGCGAACTGTCTCACTCGCTGCGCTCCTTCGGCAGCCGGTTAGCGCCGGGTTGGGCGAAGAACGAAGCGCGAGAAATCGTAGATGTCTGTTAAGCAACAAGTCTTGCAGAAAAAATTGAGAAGAAGAAGGCGGCGGTACAGTTTCTCAGGGCGCAAGGTGGAGTTGATAGCTATGGGTGTAGAACTCGAACTGATCTCAAGACATGGGCGTTGCAGGCGGATTTCGAACGCTCTGAGCGGGAGGGGGGGTGGGCTCGTAGGGGAAGTTGACTGGGTGTAGTCGGGCGGCTACAGTGTGCCCATGATGGAAATTCGCAAAACGGATGTCTATGCCAAGTGGCTCGACGGCCTGCGGGACATTCGGGCTCGTGCCCGTGTTCTCGCGAGAGTTGAACGTTTGGCGGCGGGACATGCAGGAGACGCGGAGCCCGTCGGAGAAGGAGTCTCTGAAATGCGAATCAATCATGGCCCCGGCTACCGGGTCTACTACAAACAGCAAGGAAGAGAGCTGGTGATCCTGTTGGCTGGTGGTGACAAAGGCAGCCAGTCAAGAGACATCAAGACCGCTCTACGGCTTGCTCGTAATTTGTAGGAACTCCCCATGAAAAAGACAGCAACTTCCCGCTACGACGTAACCGAGCATCTGCGTACTCCCGAAGAAATGGCCGCTTACCTAGAGGCCTGCCTGGAAGAGGCGGACGGTGATGCCGCGTTTATAGCCAAAGCTCTTGGAGACATTGCACGAGCCAAAGGTATGTCTCAAGTCGCTCGTGATGCAGGTGTGTCACGGGAAAGCCTTTACAAAGCACTTTCCGGTGAAAGGTCCCCCAGTTTCGATACGATTCTCAAGGTGGTGGCGGCGCTAGGTATTAGGCTCCATGCCGAACCGGCGTATATCGCAAATCATGCCCAACAAGGCGCTCCAACCGACGCTCGTCCCTCGCGCGGTTGAGGAAAAAAGGGGACGGAGGGATTAAAGGATAAATGGGGTCGGATAAATGGATAAATGGGGTCGTAGTAACTTTTCCGGGATAAATGGGGTCGTAGTAACTTTTCGAGCCCAACTCGCAGCCCGGATTGGATGAAAAGTCGGTAGCTTCCGGCTAGCGTCTGGATTCGCGCCTTCGCGGGAATGACCGGGATCGGTCGAAGAGCGCCCGCGATTTCCGGGGACAGTGTACCCGTTAGAAACGTCGACGCTGCCCAGAAGCAAATGAGTAAACTGTCCTCCGAGTTCCGCCCGCGACTACAAGATAAGCCGGTGTTCCCGCAGCAATGCGCGCCCTTGCTCCGCCGCGAGCACCAGGGCGCGGGGCCGGGTGTATCCTTGTAACTTTCTGAAGCAGCCCGCCTGTTTCTCAGTAGAGCAGACGGTAGAGCAGACGGAATCTCACATTCCAACACAGGTCCCCAGGTGGGTTTCGGAACCCGAGCGCTACGCCGCTTACACGCGTGAATACCTAGGCTGGGGTGTGTTCGCGCTGATGCCGCGGTGATGCGTTGGCGCACCTGGCGGATCGGCATCGACTTGACCCTGCTCTCTTGCTGGAAGCCGACATGAATCGCGCCACTTGCACTGGCGCGATTTCGTCTTTCGCGCCATAGTTGCGCCACGTAATTCACTAATCGCGCCACGCACTCTCACATGCCATCTCCGGAAGAGCTGTTCGAGAGCATCCAGTCTTCACCTGAGGGCCTTTCGATCGCAGCCATCCTGGATCGACACCCGGGGCTTACCCGCCGTACGGCCCAGCGGTGGCTGAATGAGCTGGTGGCGGAAGGTCGGATCAAGGCTTTGGGCGCAGGGCGGGCACGCCGCTACGTCGTCGCAGCAGCGGCCTCTGTACCCACGGCCGCCATCGCGCACGGCTTTCCGGGTTACATCCTCCTCTCGGCTGACAGCCGGGACGTCCTCGCCTATGTCGACCAGCCGCTCACGGCGCGCACGCCGGTGGGTTACCAGCGCGATTTTCTGGAGTCCTATCAGGGGGAACCGGACCTGGTATCTGCCCGAACCGCTCACGGCGGCAATTGCGCAGGATGGGTGATACCGGCCAGACGCGACTGCCGGCCGGCACTAATGGCCGCGCCGTCCTGAACCGCCTTCTGATCGATCTCTCCTGGGCATCCAGCCACCTGGAAGGCAACACCTACACCCGACTCGCCACCCGGGAGTTGATCGAGCACGGCCGGGCTGCGCAGGGCAAGGCCGCCATCGAGACACAGATGATCCTGAATCACAAGGCGGCCATCGAACTCCTGGTCGAAAACGCCGACACGGCCGGATTCAACCGTTTCACGCTCCTCAATCTGCACAGCGCGCTTTCGGAAAACCTCCTGCCCAACCCCGCAGACGAGGGCCGTCTGCGGCAGCACGGCGTGGAGATCGGCAAGAGCGTCTATCGCCCCCTGGCCGGGGATGCCCTCGGCCCACACCTCGCCGCCGTGGCGTTGGACGATGCGCCGGACGGTGGCGAGTCCGATGTCTGTGCCCTGGAAGGCCGCCTCGGTGTGCAGGCGCTCGAAGGGACGAAACAGTTTGTGGGCGTATGCCATCTCGAATCCCACCCCGTTGTCGCGCACACTGAACACCTCGCCTTCGCCCCGTAGCTCCCTCCACAGCTCGATGCGCGCGGCCGGGTTGCCGATGGTGAACTTCCAGGCGTTGGTGAAGAGGTTCTGCAGCATCAGCCGCAGCAGGGTGGGATCCCCTGGGCGGTGAGGCCGGGCTCGATGTGCATCTCCACTCGGCGGTGGGGTTCGCCTTCCTCCAGCAGGCGGGTCACGTCGAAGGCGAGCGTGGAGAGATCCACCTCGCGGGTCTGCAGTTCGCTGCGGAAGACGCGGGAGAGGCCCAGCAGCCCGTCGATGAGCTCGCTCATGCGCACGGTGGCGTCCTGTATGCGTTGGAGATAGCTTCGCCCGCGAAGCCTGCCCCCGAGCGCTTCCGTGGGGGGGCAGGCATCCAGTGCCTTGTTTTTTTCTGGGCTCCCGCCGCAGCCTGCCCTCGAGTGCCTTAATCGGGGGCGGGAGTGACGAAAGCGGAATTGGTCAGCGTTTCCCCTAATCGAACGACTGCAGTTTGCCACTCTCTTCGAGATGCGAACATACCTCAGTAGGCCAGCGCATCCACCGTACGGTGTCGAATTGGTGGATGCGCTGCGCTTATCCACCCTACTGCTCGCCATCGGGCACAGCCAGGACCGCGTGGGCACAGCCAGGACCGCGTGGGCACAGCCAGGACCGCGTGGGCACAGCTAGGACCGCGTTGGAAAAGAGCCGCACCCAATGCCTTACCGCGGCAACAGGCAGCGCTCAATTCGAAATTGCCGACGCGAAAATAAGGGGGGGGGAGCGAACGGCAAATGCAAATTATCACAGCCGGCATGGCGCTACCACTCTAGCCCAGCGAACAGAACAATCCGATGCGCCTAACATGTAGGGTGGATAAGCGCAGCGCATCCACCGGACCGCGGCCGTGAATGGTGGATGCGCTGCGCTTATCCACCCCGGTTCGCTGGCCCCAATTACGGGGCAATCCGGGGGCAAAGCGGAATCAGGCAAGAGTGGGCGAAACGGCGGGCGAGGGCACCGGGGCGTTTCCGTCTTGAGAATCAGCCGGAAGTCCCGGACGGTGGTGGGGGGGCCAAGGTAAACGCATACTTACCCGAGAGGATGTAAGTCCTTGAAAGCCGGTCGTCGGCCGCATGGATGGGTGCAAGGATGCACTGATGCCGCGGGAGGGCAGGGATGCCCGAAGCGGCCGCGGCTGTCGAGCGTACAGGGAGTGAAGATGATTGCTTCTGCATCATCTTCACTCCCGACATCCATGTCGGTCGTATTCACAGTGTACCTGCTTTCAAGGACTTACATCGCTCACAGCACGGCCGTGACGTTAGTAATGCGTCTACCCTGGTGGGGGCTACGCGCCTTCCGGCGGGTTGGTCCTGAGGCGGGCCCGGAATCGCGCCCCTTCCCCTTCCGTGCTCACCAGCACAAGCTCCCCCCCCATCTCCGTGATGACGGTACGGCTGACGGACAGCCCCAGGCCCGTGCCCTCCCCGGGTGGCTTGGTGGTGAAAAACGGATCGAAAATGCGGCTCCTGAACTCGTCGGGGACACCCGGCCCGGTGTCGGCGACCTCCACAAGGACACTGTCGCCTTCCCGCCAGGCGCTTACCTCGATGCGCTTCTCTGGACGCCCGTGAACGGCATCGCGGGCGTTCAGCAGCAAATTGAGAAAGGCTTGTTCCAGTTGGGCGCCCCCCCGCACAGGGGGCAGCCCCTGCTCCAGTCGGACCCGCATCTCGATGCCCCGCGCCTTCAGATCGGCCTCCACCAGTTCCAGGGCATGCTGCAGCAGTGCCGGCACTGAAACGCGGGTGAGCGCCCCCTCCACCGGACGGGCGAAGCTGAGCATGCCCGCGATGAGTTTGCGCATGCGGTCCAACTCGTGGACCGCCCGACCGAGGAGCTCGAGTGCGCGGGGCTCGCCGGGGTTTCGGTACGCGTAATCCACATAGGACATCACCCCCATGAGGGGGGTGTTCAGCTCATGGGCCACACCGGCGGCCATGGTCCCCAGGGCCACCACTTTCTCGGTCTGGATCACCTGCTCCTGGGCCGCCTTGAGCGCCGTCAAAGTGGACGTAAGGCGCTCATTGGATTCCCGCAGCGCCTGCTCCGCACGTTTGTATCGGGTGATGTCGTGAATGATTCCAAGACCTCCTTCCACGCCCCCGGAGGCGTCGCGAAGGGGGGTGAGGAAGGTCTCCAGCACCGCCTCCACCCCGAAGGGGCGGATGAGCAGCGGGCGCTCCGGCAGCCGGACACTCTGTCCCTCCAGCACTTGCCGATAGCTCTCCTCGTCTCCGATCAATTGGGCGAACTCCGGGAACTCCCCGGCGCGACGGCCCCACGCCTGGCGCCTGGGCACTCCGGTCAATCGCTCGGCGGCGCTGTTCCAGAGCGTGATGCTGAGGGTGTGGTCAAAGGCGAAAATGATGTCGTTGCTGTGGTCGATGATCGCCTGGGACAGCTCGCGCTCGCGTCGCAGCTGCTCGGCAACCTCCTTCCTCCGCGTCATCTCCTCGTCCATGGGGTTTCAAGCCGCTCCTTCGGTTGGGCAGGGCGAGCGCATACTTACGTTAGGGCTGTGCTGTGGGCGATGTAAGTCCTTGAAAGCAGGTGCGCTGTGAATACGACCGACATGGATGTCGGGAGTGAAGATTATGCAGGAGCAATCATCTTCCGACCGACATGGATGTCGGGAGTGAAGATTATGCAGGAGCAATCATCTTCCATCCTGTACGCTCGACGGCCGCGGCCGCTTCGGGCATCCTGCCCTCCCGCGGCATAAGTGCGTCCTTGCACCAATCCATGCGGCCGACGACCTGCTTTCAA
>JAWLHA010000105.1:0-9703 GCA_041690535.1 Gammaproteobacteria bacterium
CGCTTCGGGCATCCCTGCCCTCCCGCGGCATAAGTGCGTCCTTGCACCCATCCATGCGGCCGACGACCTGCTTTCAAGGACTTACATCGCTCTTGGGTACGTATGCGTTCACCCTGAAGCCCCTCGCAGGTGGGAACGATAGAGCAACAGCGCACTGCCCAGGTTCCAGCTCAACCACAGACTGGAACCGAGGAGGGCCAAGGCCGCCGGCCGCGTCAACAGCGGCCATACCACGGCCGCGACCGTCAGCGCCAGTGCAAGCCCATGCAGCCAGAACTGGCCGCGCATGCGCACCGCCGGGATCACCTGCTTCATGTTGGGAATTTCCGCCAGTCCCCGGCCGCTTGACTGCAGGCGGTTGTTGAGGTGAAGCCAGACGAGAAAGGAAATGATCTTGTAGAGCATGCCGTTCACCACCGAGACGGCAAAGCCGAGGATGAACAGGACCCCCACCATCGTGGTCACCCGCCCTCCCCCGGCCCACGGCAGCGCCAGCCACAGAAGCGAGGCAGCAATCAACGCCCCCATGCCCAGGCGCCAGTAGTCGAGGGTGACGTCCGGCAACCGACGGCGGCGCCTCTGTTGCAGCCTCAGGGTTTGCACCCCGAACAGCAGGGCCGCCCCCCCCACCAGCGCCCCGCCCGCCAGCGCGGCTTCGTCGAGCGGAGCACTGGCGAGCAGAAGCGCCGCGGCCAGGAGCGGCCCCAACCATCGCTGGAGGGGGCGCGGGTAGTCGGGGGTGATCTGAAACATGGGGACCACCTGGTAGGCCACGCCACTTACCAGAATCAACACCCAGCCGAACAGACCCCAGGTCAGGTGGAGATCGGTCAATGCGCGCGCAACGCCCGTCCCCCAGCCGTAGCCGCCCCCGAGATGCAGCCCCAGCCCGGCAGTCACCATCAGCGCAGCCAGGGCGAGCGCCATGGCGCGTACGGTCGCGTGACCCGAGCGGGCACGCCGCAGCGCCCAGCCGGCTCCCCCGGCGAACAGCAGGACGCCCCCGCCAAGCGCCCCAACCGCCACCTGGAACAGAGCGGCCTGTCCCGTCAGGAAGCCGGCCGCCAAGGCCGCGGTGCCCAACGAGGTCGAAGCCAGTACCAGCCCACTGAACAAGGCCGGTCTCGCCAGGGTGACCCCGGCCAGGACCGGCAACAGCTGCTGCAGGGCGCCAAACATGACCAGCGCCAGAAAGCCCAGGGTGAGCAGGTGGGTCGCGGCCAGGAGTCCCGGCGACCAGCGGGTTAACAGGGCCTCAGGACCGGTCACCAGCAGCACCACTGCGGCGGCGGCCGCGAAGAGGGGAGCGGCGATGAAAAAGGGGGCCGGGACCCGCAGCGGCGGGGTCTGTGCCAGGGAGAGGGCGGTGTAGTTCATCTCAACTTCACTCTTCCCACGGCTCCAGCCCTTCGGCTGCGGCGCGGGCCAGGGTTTCGGCCCCCCCGTCGTTCCGCCGCCAGATGAATACCTCGCACACTCCTGTCATACCGCGCCGGGTCAGCGAGGCGAAGCCGCGCTGCTCCAGGTTGTCATACAGGAGACACGGGGTACGGCGGTGACGCATGCGGAGGAAGTCGCCCGGCGAGAGCTCCTCCACCGCCGCCAGCGTGCGCACCAGCGGCTCCGGAGGCTCCAGCCGGGAAACGTCCAGGGTGATCTCCGGCATGTCAGCAAAGCAGCTGCTGCATTTCGCCAATCACCCCCTCCCCCGACGGGAGCATCCGATCGGACAAGGGGTAGAGGATCTGCTCCTCTTTGGCATTGTGCTGCTGCATGAGGATCAGCAGTGTTTCGGCCGCCCCCAGAAAGGCTTCACTATCGTGGGCTTCAAGCGCCGCGGCCAACTGCCCGAACAGGGCCCGCATTTGCTCGTGTTCCAGGCGCATCACCTGGGTCGGTCCGATCTCCGCACCCATGATGCGCTCGAGGGCAGGAAAAAGCACCTGCTCCTCCATGGCGAAATGCCCCTCGACGGCCTGGATAAAGGCGGTGGTGGCCTCGCGGGCAGCGGACCAGTCACCGTCGGCAACGGCCTGCTCAGCTATGGTGAACGCGGTGTCGCAGCGCTCGTGGTCGTCGCTCATGAATCTAGTGATGGTGGCCATTGGGGGGACCTCGCTCCACTGTATCGTTGCGGGCTATGGTGACCCGCCGATCCTCTGGCAGACCTTGACATGAATCAAGGCCCAAGAGCCTCTGGAGCGACGAACAGCTGAACAGAGAAGCCGCCAATGGCAGCCAGAAGGGTAAACGCATACTAACGTCACGGCCGTGCTGTGAGCGATGTAAGTCCCTGAAAGCAGGTACGCTGTGAATACGACCGACATGGATGTCGGGAGTGAAGATTATGCAGGAGCAATCATCTTCCATCCCTGTACGCTCGACGGCCTTCGTTTATTCACCCGCCGAAAGACTCTGCCTGGCTGGAACTTGGGGCGGCGTGGGAGGATTCAGTCCCGTGGTCCCGTGCCGGCGATGCGATCGAAATAGCGCGCGCGATAGAGCAGGCGCTTTGGGTGATTGGGCAAATCGGTGAAGGCGTCGCGGGTATGCAGCACGTTGTTGCAGAGGAGCCCCATGCCGGGGCTCAGCAGGGTCCGGAAGATAAAGGGAAGGTCACTCGCCAGCAGCTCCTCCAACGCCGCCACGGCCGCTCGACTCAACGGATCGTCCTTCCACTCGATGTTCCTCTTTCGCGCCGTGTAGCGCATGTGCAGTGCCCCCGTGGCCGGGTCGACGCTGAATACCGGTCCCGCCGAAGGACCACGTTCGCCGCCGTCCGGATCCTTGCCCGGGGGGATGGTCATGACCTCGGGCGCAGTGAGCGCGCGGATATAGTCGGGGTTGGCATCGCGCAAAAGCAGGTAGGCGATTTCATGATCGAGCAGCTGATTCTCCCCGCCCTCGGCCGCATTCTGGACGCAATGCAGCAGCATCCCCCGGATCTGCCCCTCGGGCGTGTTGTAGTAGCCGTCGCAATGCCAGCTGATCGCACGATTGGTGTAGGGGATGTACTTGGGGTGATCACCCTCGGGATTCACCGTAATGGAGGTCACTCCGTCATCATCAGCGAGCAGGTTGCTGTCGAGGTGAATCAGGCCGAATCGTTCCCCGAGTCGCCTCGGGATCTCTTTGTCCGGATCGGTCCCGGCCGGGGTGACATAGACCGCCATGTTGGTTTTGCGCACCCGCTGCAGGATGGCCTCGTATTCCGATGCGGTCACATGGCGCGGGTCGCGGACCTCCACCGCGAGTTCCGCCGCGGAGGCGGGATAGCGGTCCAGCTTCTGTTCACGCCACCGCCGGTAACCGGCCTCGTTATCGAGGGAGAAGGGGGAATCGAGGGGAATCATGGTGGTATAAGCCCGGGTTCACGTGCCAGCGGCTATTCTGGCGCCCGGCGGCAGGTCAGGCAAGAGCAGTTCCCAGGGCCACAACAAAGGGCTCGAAGGCTAGTAGTCGTGCACTCAGTGCAGGGTAAACGCATACTTACGTCACGGCCGTGCTGTGAGCGATGTAAGTCCTTGAAAGCAGGTACGCTGTCAATACGACCGACATGGACGTCGGGAGTGAAGATTATGCAGGAGCAATCATCTTCCATCCCTGTACGCTCGGCGGCCGCGGCCGCCGGGCCTCCTGCCCTCCCGCGGCATAAGTGCGTCCTTGCACCCATCCATGCGGCCGACGACCTGCTTTCAAGGACTTACATCGCTTTTTTGGGGTAAGTATGCGTTCACCCTGGCACTCAGTGGTGCCCGTAAGCGGCTGGGCAGCGAACCCGCGTAGGGTGGATAAGCGCAGCGCATCCACCGTGTCACAGCCGGCAACCGGTAGATGCGCCGCGCTTTCCACCCTACATCCAGGCGCACGGAGTGGTCTGTTCGGTGCCCTGGCTAGGCGAAGCCTCCCTGCCTCAGCTGCTGACGCTGCTCCTCAGTCAGTGCCTCGAAGATCTGGTTGCGGGTATTCACCGCTGATTCGATGAGCTTGCGACGCTGATTGAAGATGTCTTCATAGGTGCTGGAGATTGCCGTCGCATCCCACTGCTCCTGCCCATACAGCTGACGAAGCTTGGAACTCTCCTCGCGGATGTCATTCCAGACGGAGGCACTGGCCTGGCGATGCTGCTCCAACAAATTGTCGATGGTCCGGCGCTGCTCTTCGCTGAGGTTGAGCATTCCGAGGCCGCGCACCGTTCCCGCCAGCGGCCCAAAGCTGGTCCCGGGTCCCATCATGTGCCCACGAGGGCCCCGACCGTAGTAAGGTCCGGTGTAGTCGCCCATCATGCCCGGGCCCATCATTCCGGGTCCCATCGTCCCCGGCCCCATGCCGCGGGGCATCCCGTGACCGGGACCGTACCCGTATCCCGGTCCGGGACCATACCCATAGCCGTAGCCCGGCTGTTGGCCGGAGCCGGGGCCGGGGCCGGGGCCGTAGCCGTAACCCTGGTCGTACATCGGTCCCGGGGGCATCCCCATGCCGTACCCGTAAGGCATGACCTCCTCATCCCCCATCATCCCGGGGCCCATGAACGGGTCGCCCATCATTCCCGGGTCAGGCTGGCCCATCATCCCTTGGCCCGGTGCACCCATCATCCCTTGGCCCGGTGCACCCATCATGCCTTGGTTAGGCTGGCCCATCATGCCCTGAGACGGCTGACCGTTAGCCCCCTGCTCCGGCGAAGGCGGCGCCTGCATCGGGGTCTCACTCTGCTGCGCGTACACGGCCCCCATTCCAAGCACAAGCACCAGGGCCGAGGCCAATCCCGCTTTCATCTCCATGCATTGCTCCTTTTCCAATGGTCCCAGATCCACTCAGGCGCACAGGGCATCCCGCACGCGCTCCAACCGGTTCTTGACCTCGGCGCCCAAGACCGCGAGGGCCGGCTGGTCCACCAGTCCCAGCACCGACGCGGGGTCCATGAAGCCGACCACCTGACGCCCATCTTCGGCCTGGCGTACTACGACGTTGCAAGGAAGCAGAAGGCCGATATCGGGCTCGGCCTCCAGCGCCTTGCTGGCCAGGTTAGGGTTGCAGGCCCCGAGGATCTTGTAGGGGGCCTTCTCCAGCCCCAGCTTCGCCTTGAGGGTGGCCTGCACATCGATTTCGGTGAGGACGCCGAACCCCTCCTCCTTCAAGGCCTCGGTGACCCGGGCCACCACGTTGTCGAAGTCCCCGGAGACTTCCACGGTGAATCCGTACATTTTTTTCCCCCTTCTCCGATCATTCCAACGGCACACATCCTTTGAGTATAGGCGCGGTTGGGCGGATTACCGCCTGGCCTGGAGGGCGCGCTGCTCGATCTCGCTCCAGGCGGCGTAGACCTCGACCGGCCACTTGGACTGGAACCAGGCGATCACCGCGTCGATATCCTCATCCGTGAGCTTCTCCTTCCATGCCGGCATGGCTCCCCCACCGGGGCTGCCGTTGCGTATCACATGCCGCAGCATGGCCGAGGGGTGATGCCAGGCGTGACCCGTGCCATCGAGGGGCGGCGCGGGATACGCACCGCTCGCGTCCGGGCGGCGCCAGTCGGGAGCCCCCTGCGCCTGCGCGCCGTGGCACTGGGCACAGTGCTCCTGGAAGATCTCCCCGCCCCGAGCGACGCGGGTGCGGTCCCAGCCCGCGCCGGGCAAGACACCCGGTGGGGGCGCACCGGTGGCCCGCGACGACAGACCGACGGCCCCCGCGGTTCCGGGTGCGTCCTCGGCGCAACCCGCCATCAAACCGACCATCACCAGTATCGGTGCCACGCTGTATGCTCTTTTCACACTCCATCCTCCACTTGCGGCGGATCACCCACCCAGATCTCGCTTCTTCTGTTCGAACTCGTCCCTGTCGATCTCCCCCCGCGCGTAACGCTCCTCGAGGATGTCCAGCGGAGCCTTCCGTTCCGCTTCAGGGCGGGGCGAACTGGCGGTAATCCAGCGGACCAGCGCCACGATGGCCAATGTCAGAACGACCCAGAACAGGACCATCCACAACCAGCCCAGCCCCATCCAACCGCCGCCCCAACCCTGCATGTGATCCCACATCAACACCTCCGGCGTTCCAGATTCGAAGGGCGAGGGGCGAGAGACGCCTAGCCCCTCGCAACTCGGTCCTTCGCTGTTTACGCTGCCATTTCCTCCCTCACCCGCCGGGAGCGCCCCAGCAGCCTGGCGTTGATCGCCACGATGACGGTGCTGATAGACATCAACGCCGCCCCGAGTGCCGGGGTGAGCAAAAACCCCAAGGCCCAGGTGAGGCCGGCAGCGGCAGGAATGGCCACCACGTTGTAGCCGGTGGCCCACAGCAGGTTCTGCACCATCTTGTTATAGGTGGCACGCGAAAGGGTCGCGATGGCAACCACGTCCCGGGGGTCGTTGCGCACCAGGATCACGTCGGCGGACTGAATGGCCACCTCCGTGCCGGCCCCGATGGCGATCCCCAGGTCCGCCTCCACCAGGGCGGGGGCATCATTGACGCCGTCGCCCACCATGGCAACCGCCAGACCGCGCCGCTTCACCTCACGGATCTTCTCCGCCTTCTGGTGCGGGAGCACCTCGGCAAAGTAGTCATCGAGATGCAACTCCTGCGCTACGGTCCGGGCGACGGCCTGGGAGTCGCCGGTAAGCATCATGCACTGGATCCCCATCGCCTTCAGGCGGTGGATGGCCTCCCGCGACTCCGGGCGCACCACGTCCGCCAGGGCAATGGCCCCCACGGGGGTGTGCTCCCAAAGCACGTACACCACCGTTTTGCCCTCGGCCCCCAACCTCTGTAAGCGATCATCCTCGACCCGTTGGCCGCTTTCGCTGAGGTAACCGGGACTGACCACCATAACGTGCCGACCACCGACCAGCCCTTCGGCCCCTTGGCCGGTGATATTTCGGAATTCGCTAACCGGCGCCAATGCGATCTTGCGCCGGGCGCTCTCCTCCACGATCCCCCTGGCGATGGGGTGCTCCGAACTGCGCTCCAGCGAGCCCGCGAGACGAAGGATCTCCTCAATCCCCATATCCGCGAGGGCGACCACGTCCGTCACCCCGAACCGCCCCTCGGTGAGCGTGCCGGTCTTGTCGAAGATGACGGCCTTCAGGTCGCGGGCGCGCTCGAACGCTGCCCGGTTGCGAATCAACAACCCCCTGCGGGCCGCAAGGCTCGTGCTGACGGCCACGACCAAGGGAACGGCGAGCCCGAGGGCGTGGGGACAGGTGATCACCATCACCGTCACCATCCGCTCCAGCGAGAACTCCAGCCCGTAGCCGACCACCAGCCAGCTCACCAGGGTCGCCGCGCCCACCGACAGGGCGATGTAGGTGAGCCAGCCGGCGGCCCGGTTGGCCACATCCTGGGTACGCGAGCGGGTGCCCTGCGCTTGGCGCACCAACTCGATCACCTGGGCCAGGTAAGTCTCCTCCCCTGTTTTGCGGATCTCTACCGTGAGGGCCCCCTCACCGTTGACCGAGCCCCCGATCACCTCGGCTCCCTCGCCCCGGGTCACCGGCCGCGACTCACCAGTCAACATGGATTCATTCAGGCTGCTGCGCCCTTTCACGACCACCCCGTCCACCGGGACCTTCTCCCCCGGCCTGACGAGGAGGCGATCGCCCTTGCGCAAGGCCGTGACAGACACGTCCTCCAGCCCGCCGTCGGTCAGGCGGTGGGCCGTTGTGGGCAGAAGCTTGACCAGCGCCTCCAGCGCCCCCGAAGCACCAGCCACCGACCGCATTTCGATCCAGTGGCCGAGCAGCATGACATCAATGAGGGTCGCCAACTCCCAGAAGAACACCTCCCCCGCCAACCCGAACACCACCGCACTGGAGTAGAAATAGGCCACACTGATGGCGAGGGCGATGAGGGTCATCATCCCCGCTGCACGAGCGGCCATTTCCCGTCGCAGCCCCCGCAGGAAGGGCCAGCCGCCATAGACATAGATGACTGAGGAGAGGAGCCATAGCACATAGAGCTCCCCGGGGAAGGTGATGACCCGCTCCAGCCCCAGAACGGCCTTGATCATCGGCGAGAGCAGCAACACCGGCACCGTGAGGAGCAGCGAGGCCCAGAATCGACGCCGATAGTCGGCCATCATCGCGCCGTGGGGGCCCTCGTGCCCCTCATGCCCGGCGTGGCTGCCTTGGCCGTTGGTGGCCTGGCGATGATTCATCTCTGTTGCTGTATGCATCTCATCGGCCTTGAGTTGCGGAAGACGCCGGCATGCTCATGTTCCAGCCGGCCCGCTCGCGACGACCCGGCGGATTCTCGTAGCAAAAGCATAGCTTCGCGGCTCCACGACACGGTGGCGCACAGGTGAAGGGGATGCGGAAAATGCCCGCGGGAGAGGCTTTCAGTAGCGCCGTGCGGCCAAATGGCGCCGAGGAGCCGGGCGCCGACCCTGTAGATTTGATTAGGTGAGAGGCTCCAGGCGGGCGTGTGCATTGACAACACGCGTTTTCACTTGTACTGAATAGACATTGACCCCGACCGTCCCAAGGGAGGACCGCCTGCGGGGTCTGTTTGCCGGGGCGATCCGCGCCCCGCTCCCGCTCGGCGGCATGGCCGATGGGGGTGGAGGCCTGCCGGTTGCGGGTGGCGGCGTGGACGGGCTTGCTTCGAAAGGAGGCGGTTGGGTGCGTCCAACCGCATTTCACCGTTCACTCAAATTAGAACAATAAGCGCAGACATGAACCGCAAAGCTCATTGGGAAGAAGTCTACCGCACCAGACCTACCACGGAAGTCAGCTGGTTCCAGGCCGAACCCGCGCTCTCTCTTGCGCTGATACGCACCGCCGAGATCGGGAGCGATGAGCCGATCATCGACATCGGGGGCGGCGCCTCCCTGCTGGTGGATCGGCTGCTGGCGGAGGGATTCGCGCAACTTACCGTGTTGGATATCTCAGGAGTTGCCCTCAGCCACGCGCGCGGACGCCTCGGATCGCAGGCCGAAGCGGTCGAGTGGATCGAGGGCGATGTTACCCACTTCGAGCCCCCCCGCCCGTTTGCCCTGTGGCACGATCGCGCCGTTTTCCACTTCCTCACCGAGGTCGCCGATCGCCGCCGGTACGTGCAGACCATGGCCCGAAGCCTGCGGCCCGGCGGCGAGGCGCTCATCGCCACCTTCGCGGTGGACGGCCCGACCCGCTGCAGTGGCCTGGAGGTGGTGCAATACGACCGGCAGCGGCTTACTGCCGAAGTGGGCGAGCATTTCACCCTGCTCGAATCACTGGAGGAGACCCACACCACCCCGGCCAACGCGGAGCAGCGCTTCGCCTGGTTTCGCCTCCGCAAGCGCTGACCGACGCCTAAGGTTTCGAGACGCGAAAGGTGAAGTATGTAGGGTGGATAAGCGCAGCGCATCCACCGAGTTGCGGCTGTAAATGGTGAATGCGCTCCACCCTACGCCGGTTCGCGGCCCTCCACTTACGGTGCAATCTGGCGGTGATTGGCGATTGTTCCGTTTCTGTTCGGTGCTCCAGGGTTTTCGAGGCCGATTGATTGTAAGCAGAGCGACTGGTCCCCGTCGCTGCTCCCACGCGTAGTCAGTTACTAAGGGGCGCAGCGCATCCACCCTCTGAACCGTCCTCCACCCAGGGTGAACGCATACTCACGTCACGGCCGTGCTGTGAGCGATGCAAGTCCTTGAAAGCAGGTACGCTGTCAATACATCCATGTACGCTCGACGGCCGCGTCCATGCGGCCGACGACCTGCTTTCAAGGACTT
>JAWLHA010000106.1:0-9687 GCA_041690535.1 Gammaproteobacteria bacterium
CGGTGACGCCCTTGCCGTTTCCCTAGCCTTCGGCTCTGCGAAAACCTGGCCGCAGGACTTTCACCTGCGTAGATACGTGCCATGCCCGGCACACACGCTTTCAAGACCGGCCGCACGACTGCGGCCACGCAAATATAAGCAGTAGGCATGCACGACCCAATTGAACCGCTCGCAAACCTCCCCCACTACACCCAGGAAGGCAAGGCGATCATCATCATCGCGATAGATCTCTTCCCGCCCGTCTCCCCGTTCACCCCATCCTACGGCCGTCCGTGCAATTCCGGCACATTTTGTAGGATGGACAGAAGCCCCCAACCTGCCTCGCGACCGCCTAAAGCAACTTCTCGTATTCCTTTAGCTTCTCCTCTGCCATCGTCTTGCGCTGCACTGCCTCTGCCGCCTTGTAACCGTCCGGGTGCGCATTCAAGTAACCATTTATCTCGACGATCAGCGCCTCGAGGTACCGCTGTTTCAGCGTGAGCTTTTCGGCCTGCTCATACTGCCGCCATTTTTCTTCCACATAGGAATAGGCCTGTCTATCCTTCTCGGCTCCGGCAGCCTGTTTCCAATAGTCGCCAAGCGCCTTCAGCTCGGGGTTGTTTGGGAACGCGACCAAGGCGTCTTCAAGGTACTGAACGACGACGGGTGCATTCGGGAGGTCTTTTTGGCTGAAGTACTTAACCAGTTCCGACTGCGTGTCGCCCAGCATGATCACGCCAAAGGTATCAAAGAACCACGAACGGACCTGGAGCATAGCGCCGTCACTGACCGGTGTATCCACTGACACTTCGTACATATCGGGCTTGCCCGTTGGCTTGACGCTAAACCGCAATTTGCGAATATCGACGGCCGTCTTGATCGGACGCAACGCGAGCTCAATGGCGGTTGGCTCGAAGTTCTTTTCGTAAACGACCAGTTTCAGCGAGTCGTCTTCCCGAAACACAAACGGTATTTCGTTCAGAAAATTGAAATCCACGAAACTGTAGTCGCGCGAATAAGGGGTGAGCTTGGTGAACCCATCCGAGGTTACAGCATATATTCCATAGCTCTCAATCTCACTGATCGGCTTTGAGGCTACAGGCCCCGCACTCAAACTTAAAACAGCCGCCCCACACAAACTGGCAAAAAACTTTTTCATTGTAATTTTCTCCTTGTCCTGTTCCAGTACTTACCTGGCAGCGGGGCCAAGAATAACCCATGTTTGTAACTACTCGCCCCCTGTCAGCAGGATCGCCGAGACGGCAAGTCATTGAGTTTGAGTCTGAATCTCTGGTCGTTGGCGATGCGCAGACCCAGGTAGACAACTGAAAGTACGTAGTATCCGACCCTTTTCAGCATACATTCTTGTTCGGTGTTGACCCTAAACTAGTTGACATGCGCCAGCCCCGGAAGGAGCATGTCCCTGAGCTTGGAAGGTTTTGCACGCTGGGCTTCCGGGGCTTCCGAAGCGCCTCAAATGAAGGACCCTCATGGGTATCGTTCACCTTCGACGGATTTGCTGTGGCCCTGCGCGCCCGCGCCGTCGCACCGTGCTGCCACGGCTTGGATGGGGCATCCTGTTCGGTCTGGTTACCGCGGCCCCGCTCGAGGCCACGGCGGCGTGCACCATCGAATACAGCGACGGGCTGATTCAGGCGCTCAGTTGGGCCTCGGGGCATTACGTTTATGTGCCCAAGTATCACGGCAATTTCTCCAGCCTCCAGGAATGCCAGGCGGTGCTGAATGATGCAGTGATCAAGTCGGGTGACCCGACCCTGCGCATGAACATGAAGTGCGTGGGCTGCAGCAGCACGCCCCAGCAGGGCCAGGGTTCATCTCCGGGTGCCGATGCGGCCGCGCAGGCCGCCAAGAAGAAATTCGAGGGGCAGAAAAAGGCCGAGGAAAAGGCCGCCCAACAGCAATTCCTGCGCGACAAACAGAAGCTGTCGCAAGAGCTCAAGGGCGTCACGCCCTCCACCTCCAACGCCATGGCGCTGAAGCCCACGCCGCCGCCGGGCACTGCACGCCGAGAGCTCGATTGCAACCTGCGCGATTCCCGCCGGTCGGAAACCGACGACCGGCTGCCCCCGGGCGGCGACTGGCAGAACCGGCGTGACTGCATCCCCTACAATCCGGCCGTGCCGCCGGTGCCTGAGCCCGTACCCGCAGGGCCCGCCACCCCCACCGACGAGGCCAGTGCGCGCGAATTCCTGACCACCCTCGCCCGTCAGCTCACCGCGACACGCCAGCAGCTGCAGCAGCAGGACCAGGAGATCGCACGGCTGGAGCAGGCGGTGGCGCGGGAGCAGGCGCCGCGCAAGCCGGTGGCCGGGCTCAAGGAGGCGCCCAGGGAAAGCGATGCCCTCCGGCGCGCCCGCGAGGCCCTGGCCAAGGCCAAGGCCGCGCGCCAGCAGACGGCCGAGCAATTGCGTCAGCTCGAAGAGCAAGAGAAATCGGCCCCGCGGGGCCATTAGCGAGGAGACACCACCCATGCGTGGCGTAGCGATCATCGGGTTTTCCACAGCGGCACTGTTGTCCGGCTGCGCGACATCGGAACCGCCCAGAGTTTCGGCCACTGCCACCAGCCAGTCCGCCCCTGCCATGTCGGCACCGGTTGCCGCACCGGCGCCCGCGCCGCGACCACGCGCCACGGGCACCCCGGAAGATGCGCGCCGCCATATGGTGCGCGGCATGGCCGCGGTTGAGATGGCGCAATCCGACGAGGAGCTGGCCGGCGCGGAAGAGGAGTTCCGCATCGCCACCGAGATCGACCCGAACCTGGCCGCCGCCTGGTTCAATCTCGCGGCGGTGCAGTCACGCATGGGGCAGCTGGAAGGGGCCATCGCCAGCTACAACCGCTATCTCACGCTTTCGCCCAACGCAGACGATGCACTGCGGGTACGCGATGAGGTCATCAAGCTGGAATTCCGCCAGGAACAGGTGGCCAAAGCTCATGCACGTGCCGGCACGTGGGTGGCGGACAACGGCGCGAGCTACCAGTTGACGATGGAGGGCTCTCGCATGGTCCTGAAAACCACCGACCGTCCCGTGCGGGAACCTGAAGTCATCTCCGAGGCACAGTTCCTCGGCAAGACGCCCGTCCAGAAACAAGAGCATGCCGTATACACGCTCGCGCTCCAGGGCAATCGCCTGACGGGTACGTGGTCACGCGAAGCCCTGGAGGCGGACAAATGCATTTTCCCCGGCGACACCGCCGAAGTCCTGGGTCGGCTCAACCCGGGGGAATCGAGCATGACCTTGCAGCATCCCCGCACCATGTATCGTGCCTACGAGAGCATGATGTCGGGCGGCTGCTCAGTGACGGCGCTCGACAATAAAATGGTCGAGGAAAAGCTCTATGGTCCGCTGCCCAAGGGCACGCTGGGTGTGGGCCTCGTGGGGCTGACCACGTGGACGGACGGGGACTGGGATTTCAAGTTTGTCCGCATCGGCTGGCAAGGGCGCCTGAGGATCCTGGTGTCCGAACAATCTACGGCCTATTCCGCCGGTCTGCGCTCGGGAGACGAGATCCTCGCCATCGACGGGACGGCCTTGAGAGACATGAATGCGGGCCAGGCGATGATGCGCCTGTACGGCGAGCCGGGTACGCCGGTGACGCTGACCATCTGGCGCAAAGGCGTCAAGGAGCCGTTCCCGATGACGGTGCAGCGAGTGGTGAACCGCTGAGCGCGTGACGCAAGGAGTCCAAGGCCCCAACGGCACAACCGATTTCCATCACGTGTCGGTCGCCAGCAGCTGGTCGCAGATCTACAGCAACCCGCACCTCACCGTGAGGTCGCTCGCCGACCTGGACGGCAGGCGCGTGGCCTTGCTGCAAGGGGGGGTGCAGCACGCCTTGCGCCTGTGCCAGGCAGTCTCAGCTGCGGAGCTACCCTTGGATGGGGAACAGCCGTTACGTTTCACGACCTCAATCGGTGTCGCCCACTTGCGCATGGGGGACGAAAGCTTCGATCAATTGCTCACCCGCGCTGACGCGGCCCTCTACATGGCCAAGAACACCGGCCGAAACCGGGTCTGTGCCGATCCGGAATAAGTGGACGGGCATGCCCATCGGCCTTTCAGGCGCCCGGGCCCAGGGTGAAAAATGACGGGCATCGCCGGTGGGGCCGTGCCCAAAGCGAAAACACCGGGCGGCTTCTGCCCATCCGCCGAGCCCTCGTGTCTCCTTGGCCCGAGTCCAGGGCGCTTGTTTTCGCCTGCACCTGCACTAGGCTCCAGCTGAGAGCCGCTGCAGCGGCACCCTTGTCGAGGAAGATTACATGGCGAAGCTGCTTGCGCGCGCCGGATTATTACTGTTTTGGCTTACCTCCCCCTCTCTGGCGGAGACAAACAAGCCCCTGCCCACCCCGATGCTGCCCGACAGCTATATCCAGCCGGCGGTCCAGCAAATGGTCCGCCTGGTCAATGATGCGGCGGGATTGGTCGACACAGAGGGCGAGCGCG
This sequence comes from Gammaproteobacteria bacterium, assembly GCA_041690535.1. GTDB lineage: Bacteria > Pseudomonadota > Gammaproteobacteria > Thiohalomonadales > Thiohalomonadaceae > JAWLHA01. The sequence continues at coordinate 4,444 of JAWLHA010000106.1, forward strand.
CTTTTACGAAATTCCGAGCACCGGGACGATGGTTTCCGCAGGCCGAAGGGCTCTACCTCTTCGTATTCGATTTGGATGCCAATCAAGTGGTCAATGCCGCTTTTCCGGAACTGGAAAAGAACCGGCTCGACTGGCGGGACGCGTGGGGAAAACCGCTCTTCCAACTGGCCATTGCGAAACTGTCGCCAGATTATGAGAACCGCCGCTTCTGGTGGGTTCATTATCTCTGGTACAAGCCGGGAGAGTCGACGCCCAGTTGGAAATCGACATACATGGTGCGGGCCCGGGCGCCCTCCGGAAAGGTCTACGTGGTTGCCGCCGGCCTGTATGACCTCGCGACGGAGCCACTGTGGGTCGAGTTGCTGGTGGACGATGCGATGAATCTGACCCGCCAGATCGGGGCTCAGGCCTATTCCGTAATCTCCTCGCGCATGAGCCAGTTCATGTACCGCAACACCTATGTGTTCGTCCTCGATGAACAAGGCAACGAACTGGCGAATGCCGCATTCCCGGAGTTGAACGGCAAGAACTTACTCACGCTGCCCGACTTCCCGCTCAAGGACCTGATCGCCGATGAGATCCGCTTTGCCAAGGAAAACGGCCAAGGGTGGATGAGCGGGTCATGGCCGCTTCCCGGAGAGGCGCAGCCGACCAGTGAGGAGATCTATCTGAACAGCATGGTGCTGCAAGGCCGCTTGCACATCTTTGGAAGCGCCATCTACGCCAACGAGATGGCTTCCAAAAGCGTCACCCATTAGCCGCGCGTGATCTCAATTGCTCGAGTATCGCCTTGCTGCGCGTCCAGAGGATCGAACCGCCCTCATTATCATCTACCACATGCACCGCATTCGGAAAACGTGAGGCGAGGGTCGTGCCGAAGTCAGGGGAGTGCACCATACTCGTATCCTGGCGCCCATACCAGAGGTCGACGGGAACGTCGATTGCTTCGGGAGCGAAAGGCCAAGGGCCAAGCGAAATCACAAGATCCCGCACATACCCGTGTGGCCCTTGCGCAAAGCCCTCCTTTAGGGCACGTTGAAACAGGTTGGAGAAATTCGTCTCCGCGTACACTTCTCTGTCCCGAGTGCCACTCATGTCGATAATGAGATTCCACAGCGCATCGCTAGTCGCAATTCGAGCAAAGTATTCCGCGAATCCCCTCGGGTCTTTTTCCACCGCCTCGACCAAGCCAGCCACCTCCGGATGTAACAACCGGCGGATGCGCGGATGAGCCAACTCATCCTGGCCCGAAACGATGCCAATCGCCTGAACGAGTCCCGCCCCGGCCAGCGCAAGCGCGAATGGAGCCCCTTGTGAAAATCCCACCGCCAGAGCGCGGGACGCGCCAGCTTCGCGGAGGTATTCACGCACATCATCGCTCCAGGAGACGAGCGTTTTTTCAGGATGTGGATCGGAGCGGCCAAGCCCCGGACGGTCGAAGGCGACTAGTCGTAGGCCAAGTTCATCAAGGTGTTCAACCCCAAATCCGAGCGACCCGCTCGTAGCAGCCCCCGCACAAAACAGCACGGGCAGCCCCTCCTTCGCCCCCCATTCCGACCACGAAAACCGTCGCCCATCGCGCAACCGAATGGATGATTTTCGCTCAGGTTCGTTCACGACAATACGCATATAAGTCCTTTCACATGCATGCACGACCAATTGAACCGATGGAGTCAGGGGACGGTATACGTCTTGAACAATGGGGCCCTGTACCTGCCCCGCCGCCTCCGGGTACTGCTCCACCCCTTTCGTTCTCCCTCAAGACGCAGCAAACAGCGCGCTAAGGGTATCCGCATCGATGGGCAGCTCCTCTCCCCGCTGGCCCTTTCCATAAATGTTGTCCGCCAACTGACGCTTTTTCGCCTGCAGGGCGAGGATCTTCTCCTCAACCGTTCCCTCGGTGATCAGCTTGTAGACGAACACCGGTTTGTCCTGGCCGATGCGGTGCGCACGATCCGTGGCCTGGGCCTCCACAGCCGGGTTCCACCAGGGATCGTAGTGAATCACCGTATCGGCCTCGGTGAGATTGAGGCCCACGCCGCCCGCCTTGAGGCTGATGAGAAAGAGGTTCACCGCACCGCTACGGAAATGCTCGATCGCCTCCTCCCGTTTGCGGGTCTGGCCGGTGAGCTTGGCGTAGCGGATCCCGAGCGCATCGAGCTCCGGCTCGATGAGCCCCAGCATGGTGGTGAATTGCGAAAACAGCAGAATCCGCCGGCCTTCATCCAGCATCTCCGGCAGCAGTTCCATCAACATTGCCAACTTCGCCGAACCGGCACCCTGAGTCCCACGCGTGCCTTGGGGCAATAGCCGCGGATCGCAGCAAACCTGGCGCAGTTTGAGCAGCGCATCGAGTACGGTGATGTGGCTGCGCGCCAGCCCCTTCTTGGCAATCGCCTCCCGCACTCGCTTCTCCATGGTCAGACGGATGCTCTCGTAGAGCGCCGCCTGTTTCCCCTCAATGGCCACCGTACGCAGTAGCTCCGTCTTCGGCGGCAGCTCCTTGGCCACTAACGCCTTAGTGCGCCGCAACAGAAACGGAGCGGTACGACGGATCAGCCGCTGCAGCTTGTCGCCGTCGCCTTGTTTCTCGATGGGCGTGCGGTAGTTGCGGGTGAACGTCTGCTGGTCGCCGAGGAATCCCGGCAGCAGGAAATCGAACTGCGCCCAGAGTTCGCCCAGGTGGTTCTCCATCGGCGTGCCGGTGAGACAGAGGCGGCGCTCCGCGTTCAGCTCCCGCACCAGCTGCGCCGCCTGCGAGGCGGGGTTCTTGATCTGCTGGGCCTCGTCGAGGATCAGGTAGTACCACGGCTGTTCAAGCAGTACGGCACCGTCACGCGGCAGCAAGGGATAGGTGGTGAGGACCAGATCGTATTGGTCGAGGGCCTCAAAGTGCTCACCGCGGTCAGGCCCGTGCAGCACCAGCACCCGGAGCCCGGGAGTAAACTGTGCCGCCTCGCGGCGCCAGTTGCCCATCAAACTGGTCGGGGCGATGATGAGGCTGGGGCATTTCATTCGCCCGGCGCGCTTCTCCACCGCCAAATGCGCGAGGGTCTGGACCGTCTTGCCCAGGCCCATGTCGTCCGCCAGCACGCCACCCAGTTCATACCGGCGCAGGAACTGCAACCAGTTCAATCCCTGTTGCTGATACGGGCGCAGCACCCCCTTGAAAGTGCTCGGTAGCTTGACCTCCTTGATGCCGTCGAAATCGCGCAACCGCCGGGCCAACCGTTGCAGCGTCTCCCCGCCCTGTACCCGGGTCTCCCCCAGTTCCAGCAGTCGCGGTGCATCGAGACGCGAGAGTCGGAGCGTCTCACCGTCGCCGCCGTCGCGCTCGAACAGATCGACGATGATCTGCAACACCGGCTCGATCCGCGCGGCCGGCACGGCAATGTAGTGGCCGTCGCCAGCATCCAGATAGAGCGTCTCGGGCAATTCGCCGGGCCGATAATCGGCCAATAGGTCACCAACCAACGGCAGCAGCGGAATTTTTGTTCCCTCGAGATCGAGGTCGAAGCGCAAGTCGAACCAGTCGTTTCCCGAGCTCTCCACCGCGGCGTCAACGGCCCCGGCGCGGCTCAGGGTGAGCGGTATTTCGGCCGCCTGCTCCACCCGCCAACCTTCCGCCTCCAGACGCGGAACGGTATGGTCGAGAAAGGTGAACCAGGCGGCCAACCCGGCCTGCCGCGTCTCCGTCGGGAGCGGCAGAGTGAACTGCCCCTGCCCTTCGGGCAACGGCTCGATCCCCTCGGTCAGCAGCCGCTCCCGCGCCTGCGCTTCCACAGCCGGATCACGCTCGATCCGCACCAGCGTTTCACCTCGCTCAACCGTCTGCCAAGGGGCCTCACTGCCCGCGGCGACCGCCACTCCCCCATAGTCAAAGGCAAGAGCCAAGGCACCAGCCGCTGAGGAGGCTGGCGTGAAATGAAGCGCGAGCACCGGGGTGGGCGCTTCCCGAATCACCTCCAGCGGCACCTCGGTCGGGGTTGGCAGCTCCGGGTGGCGTAGCGCCAACAGGCGGCTGATCCGGTCCGCCTCCTTCGCACTCACCGGCGGCGCCTGCTCCAGCAGTTCCAGCTTCTCTGGCGCAAGACCGCCGGGCAGCATCAGGCGACCGACCTCCAGATGACTCGGATCAACATAACAACGAGGGGCAGTGGCGATGACCTGGAGGCCTTCCCCCCCGATCGCCAACCGGTACTGGCGCTTATGTTGTTCCCACGCCAGCGGCAGCAGCCTTTCGGGACCGTGGCGGAGCGGTCCCTGACGAGCCTCACGCCCCAAGAACAGGCGGCCACTTTGCACCATCAGATCCAGCGCGGTATGCCCGGCGGCACCGGTTAACGGAACCCCGCCACCCCAATGGTAAGGAGAGGACGCTTGCAGCAGCATGACGATCTCCTTATCGACCGGCTGCATGTAGAGGGGCATACGGTAGTGGCTGCTCAGTGTTGAAAACGTTAGTGACCGTCCTTTGCTCCACGTCCCATCGCGCTTGCTCTTGGCAACAATGAAATGGATCTCCGGAATTGGCCGCCCGCCTCCAGCCTTCACCTCGGGCTCCAAGAGATACAGCAGCACTTCCTGGGATACCGTCCCCTCATCGGCCACCGCCTCGAGCCGCGCTATCCACTGCTCGAAAAGGCCGCTGACGACCTCACCATTACGCGCCTCCGATCTCTTCCAGGCAAGGCAGCCGGCTACCACATGCTTGCAGTTGAACCCTACCGGACAGTCGCACAACCCCCTGATCCGTACGCCTCCGTTTTCTGAGAGATGAATTTTCTGGTCGTACGGGCGCTGTCGGCTCCCTCGGTTGGTCGTGTGCAGGACCACCGCACCCTCTTCGGCGCGCTGGCTTTCTCTAAGCATCGCGCGTCCACTTTCAAAGTAATCAAGGCCACGCTGATAGTTAGCGGAGCCGCACTGCTTTTTCAGCAGAGCCGCCGTCAGTACACGTGCATCAATCGACAAGGTTGCCCCCGAAGGTGGGTCGGGCCAAAAGCGGGATATTCTACGGGGTGAGTCGGAACACGGAAAGTTGTTGAGCAACGCGCTTGGCCGCACAGGCCGCCATCGGCCATGAGAACCCTTCCGCCCCCCTTTCTCTCTTTTTTTGTAACTATTCAGCCCTGACCGTCCGAGCACGACACCCTGTAGGAGCCCAGCCCTCTGGGCGATTGCTTCAGTGCCCCGGCAATCGCCCAGAGGGCTGGGCTCCGTCGGGGGAGACGCGACAGGTCG
>JAWLHA010000107.1:0-9672 GCA_041690535.1 Gammaproteobacteria bacterium
GAAAGCAGGTCGTCGGCCGCATGGATTGGTGCAAGGACGCACTTATGCCGCGGGAGGGCAGGATGCCCGAAGCGGCCGCGGCCGTCGAGCGTACATGGACGTATTGACAGGCGTACCTGCTTTCAAGGACTTACATCGCTCACAGCACGGCCGTGACGTAAGTATGCGTTTACCCTGGGCCACCATGGCGCACGCGCACCAGCGTGCATTCGAGGTCAGCCGGGAAGAATACCCCTTCGCCGATCACTGGCTGGAGCGGGTCGAGGAGGCGTCACACTACCTCCAGGAGGATGCCCCCGAGCGGGTCGCCGCCGCGGTGCGCCGCGCGCTCGAACGTCGGGAAGTCTCCCTGGTCGGCCTGAAAGTCCTCCATTGAACGATTTCCGACGCCCCGAGAGGGCCGATATCGACCCGGCCATTTTCAACTGCGCCGAGGGCTTCCGGCTTCGCCTGTTGGTGGAGCGCGACGGACCCGAAGCAGCGGTGGCGTGGGCCGAACGGACCATGCACCTTTACCGCCAGGCTCTCCTCTCCAGACATCACAGCGCGAAGAAGCCCCACTTTGCCACCACTGCGGAATACCGTGTGCGGTACATCCGCAGTTACCTGCACTTTAAGCGCTTCGTCCTCGCGCTCAGGGGCCGCGGGCTGGGTTAGCTGGATGTTCCCGCCAAACGCCTGTACGACCGACTGGATGTCGGGAGTGAAGATGAGCAATCATCTTTCTCCCTGTACGCTCGACGGCCTGCTTTCAAGGACTTACGTCGCTCTTGGGTGAGTATGTGTTCACCCTGCGGCAAGTATGCGTTTACCCCCAACCGCACCCGCACTTGCGTTGGCTATGGTTAGGTGAGCGTAAGTTCCTTCAATGCTGGGAGGGGGTATGGAGTGGTTGGCCGATCCGGTGATGCTGGCCAGGCTGCAGTTTGCCTTCACCACCATGTTCCACATCATCTGGCCGGTTTTCACCATCGGACTCTCCCTCTTCCTGGTGGTGGTGGAGGCGCTCTGGCTCAAGACGGGGGAGGTCGACTACTACCGCCATGCCCGCTTCTGGTCGAAGCTGTTTCTCCTCAACTTCGGGCTGGGGATCGTCACGGGTCTGCCGCTGGAATTTCAGTTCGGCACCAACTGGGCGCCCTTCTCGAACATGGCGGGTGGGTTCTTCGGCAATGTGTTGGGGTTCGAGGGGGCGGCGGCATTCATGCTGGAGGCGGGATTCGTCGGCATCATGATCTTCGGTTGGGAGCGGGTGGCCCCCGCCATGCACCTGTTCGCCACCTCAATGGTGGCCCTCGGGGCGTCGGCCTCGGCCTTCTGGATCATGGCGGCGAGTGCCTGGATGCAATCGCCCGCCGGCGGGTACTTCGAAAACGGCGTGTTCCAGGTGCAGAGCTACCTGGAGGCGATCTTCAATCCCAACACGCCTTGGGCGGTTTCGCACATGTGGGTTGCCTGTCTGGAGACCTCCTGCTTTGTGGTCGGTGGGATCAGCGCTTGGTACATCCTGAAGGGGCAGTCCGTCTCTTTTTACGCCAGGTCGTTTCGATTGGCAGCGGCCGGCGCGGTAGTGGTCGCCCCCCTTCAGGTCTGGCTTGGGGACGGGAGCGGCCTTTTCATTGTCCACCATCAGCCGGCCAAGGCGGCCGCCATCGAGGGGCATTGGCAGACCAACGCCCCGGGGGAGGGGGCGGCCTGGGCCATTCTTGCCTGGCCGGACGCCGCGGCCCAGGCGAACCGCTGGAGCGTGCAGGTGCCCAACCTGCTGAGCCTGCTGGCCACCCGCACGCCGCACGGCCAGGTGCCGGGGCTGCGGGAATTTGCCCCGGAAGACCGCCCGCCCGCCCTGCCGCTGCTGTTCTACAGCTTCCGCCTGATGGTGCTCATTGGTCTCTACCTCTTGACCCTGGCCCTCTGGACCGCCTGGGCGTGGGGGCGCCGCCGACTCACGGCCGAGGCGATCGCGGCCCAGCGATGGTTGCTGCGGGCGTGGGTATTCGCCATCCCGCTCGGCTATGTGGCGGTCGAGGCGGGGTGGATCGTCCGGGAGGTGGGGCGTCAGCCGTGGGTGATCTATGGGGTGATGCGGACCAGCGACGGGGCGTCGCCCCTACCGGCCGGCGCCGTTGGGGCAAGTCTTGGGGGCTTTCTCCTCATCTACACGGCACTGGCGATTGCCTTTGCGGTGTTTGCCCGCAGGCTGCTGCGCCACGGGCCGGACCTCACCCTCCGGCCGAGTCCGCCGCAAGGTGAGCCCTTTCGCACCGGGGCGACCCCGCCCGAGGAGGAGGAGCGGCCGTAAGTGGACCCGGTCCATCTCTTCCTCTCGAACGTCTGGTTCGGGATCCTGGGGCTGCTGCTCGTCCTTTACGTGGTCCTCGACGGGTTTACCCTGGGGGTGGGGATCATCTCGCTGTTCCAGCGCAAAGAGGCGCACCGGGAGGTCATGAGCAAGAGCCTCAGCGGGGTGTGGGACGCCAACGAGAGCTGGTTGGTGGTCTTCGCCGGCGCCCTGTTCGGCGCCTTCCCGCCGGTCTACGGACTGGTTCTGCACAGCCTCTACATCCCTGTGATGCTTATGGTTGTCGCCCTCATCTTTCGCAGCATTGCCTTCGAATTCCGCAGTCACGGCCGGCACAAGCAGCGATGGAACCTGGCGTTCGGCCTGGGCAGCCTTGGAACGGCCGTGACTCAAGGAATGGCCCTGGGGGCGGTGCTCAGTGGCATTCCGGCGCAGGGTGGGGTGTTCACCGGGAGCATTTGGGGGTGGTTCTCACCCTTCGCCGCGGTGACCGCGCTCGGCGTGCTCTTCGGCTATATCCTCCTGGGCGCAGGTTATCTCATCGTCAAGACCGAGGGTGAACTCCAGGATCAGGCCTATCGGGTGGCCCGCTGGTCGGGGTGGCTGATGATGGCCGCCGGCGCGGCGGTCTCCGCATGGACGCCATTGCGGTTCGCCTATGTGGAAGAGCGCTGGTTCAGTTGGCCCAACATCGCCTATCTCGCACCGCTGCCCCTGAGTGCCGGCGGGGCCTTCTTCATGCTCCTGCGGGCGCTGCGCAGGCGCTACCTGCTGTCGCCGCTGATGTGGAGCGTGGCAATTTTTCTCGCCTCGTTCGGGGGATTGGCTGCGAGCATCTACCCCTACATGCTGCCCGGGGCACTCACGATCATGGAGTCGAGCGCCGCGGGTATCACCCTGGTGTTCATGCTGGCGGGGATTGGGTTCTTAATCCCGGTGATGCTGGTCTACAACGCCTATCAGTATCTGGTGTTCAGGGGCAAGGTGTCCGTACGCTCCAAGGGCTACCGTTGATGGGGCTCGGCGCCACTGGCAAATTGTCCAGGGGGCCGGTGCTTGCATTGTGGCGGCAGGTTGCGTACCGTCTCGCCGTTGGAAATACAAGAAGAAGAGCTGAACCATGTTTGCAATTGGGGCAAACTCAGAGAGGCGCCGCGCGCGGCGTGTGGCGGTCCGCCGAACGGCGACCCTGTACGACGGGCAGGAGGGCACCATGTACGTCACCCTGGCCGACATATCGCCGGGAGGGGTCGGTGTCATTCATAACTGGCGCAGGATGCGAGCCGCGGAATGCCAGGTGGGTTTCGCCGTTCCGGACCAGCGGGGTGGGGAGCGCTGGATCAAGGCGCGCTGCCGCGCCTCCTACGAGCGACGCCTGTCCGATCACCCCGGCTGCGCCGGATTCTTCGTGGGGCTGGAGTTTGTGGACATCGATGCGCGGGAGCGGGCTGTCCTCGATGCCTTCCTGTCGCAAATGGAAGCCACGGCCGGGGAGGTTTCGGCTACTGCGAACGGATGAACCGCCTTGGGGCCGTGCGGGAGGTGATGCCCCTTGGCGAGCAAGCACCCCGCTCACGTGGAGCGCAGGCAGGGGTCCCCGCGGCTCAGCAGACCGGGATGTTGGAGGAGCTCCTCTCTTGCGATTGCCTTGGGCCAGAGAAACCGGAAACAGGCCCCCTGGCCCAGTGCTGATTTCACGCCCACCTCGCCCCCATGGGCCTGCACGAGCTTCCTCACCAGAGCCAGCCCCAGGCCGGTGTTCTCGTGGCCTTGGGACGGGTGAAGCGTCTGGAACATGGTAAAAACCTTGGTGTGGTGTTCGGGGGCGATCCCCGGGCCATCGTCTTCCACAAAGAACTCGTAAAAGGCGCCCGCATCCCGGACCCCGAAGCGGATCGTGCCGCAGCTCTTGTGGTGGTGCTTCACTGCGTTGTCGATGAGGTTGAGGTAGATCTGCTGCAGGGGGGCACCGACCGTCTCGAAGGTGGGCAGCTCATCGGCAAGCTCCAGGGTGAACCCGGGGGGCACACCGCATTCCTCGCAGACCCGCCGCACCATGGCATGGACATCGACCCTTTCCAGGGTCGCCGGGCCGTGGCCGAGACGGCAGTATTCGAGAAGAGCAGTGATGAGGCCGTGCATGCGCTGGACGCGGTTGCGAATGCTGCTCAGCTGGTCCCGTGCCGCCCCGGTCAGTGTTTCGGTCAAATCCTCCTCCAGCCAGGAGGTCAGATTCGAAATGGCCCGGAGGGGGGCCTTCAGATCGTGGGACACCACATAGGCAAACTGCTGTAACTCCTCATTGGCCTGCTGCAGCCGGAGGGTGTTCCTGGCGAGACCGGCAGCGGTTTCCTTCAGCAACTCTTCCGTCTGTTTTCGCTGGGTCATGTCGCGGATCGTTCCTTCGGTTCCGTAGCCGCTCCCGTGTTGCTGGATGTTGACGGAGGTCCAGACCGAGGTACCGTCCCGATGTCTGAGCTGGACTTCCAAATCCCCCAAAGGTCTGCTCCTGCCCAATCGCAGAAGTGACGCTCGCGGCCGGGTGTACAGGAACTCCACCGCGTCACGTCCAATGATCTCCTCGGGTGCATAGCCGAGGAGCTGCTCTACCGAGGGGGACACCAGAACAATACGACCGTGGTGGTCGGTCCGGTAGTAGGTATCCTGCATGTGCGCGAGAATGCAGCTGCACTCGCTTGGGTGGCCAGCGGATGCCTTCAGCGGGGCGGCAGCGTCGCCCTGAGTGGGGCCCCCCTCCCCGCGGATCACCAGATAGCCCCACACAGCGGGCGCCCCCTGAAACGCACTCTCTTCCGAAACGATGTAGTCTTCGCACCAGCGAACGCTTCCGTCCCGGCTCAGCAACCGGTAGGGAGGGAGCTTCGCCTGCGGGGCGCGGCCGTCGCGGCCCAGACGAGCGAGCAGCGTGACCACCGCGGGGCGATCATCGGGGTGGATCAGATCAACGAACGGGACATTGGAGGAGAGGAGTTCTTCAGGGCTGTAACCCAGGCAGGAGGCGATGTTCTCGGTCACGAATGCAATGGGCCATCCCGTTCGATTCACTCGCTGCAGTGCCACCACCGGACCCTGGCTGAAGAGCTCCAAGGGCGGCGTCGTTGTTCTTCTGCTCACAGCTCTTTTCCCTCCTGGACGTGTGTTTTTACCACATCGACGCCGCTCTTGCCCAGTGGCGCGTGGTCAGTCCAAGGTGAACGCATACTCACCCAAGAGCGACGTAAGTCCTTGAAAGCAGGTCGTCGGCCGCATGGACGCGGCCGTCGAGCGTACAGGGATGTATTCACAGCGTACCTGCTTTCAAGGACTTACGTCGCTTACAGCACGGCCGTGAAGTTAGTATGCGTTCACCCTGGTGGTCAGTCCGTCGTGCGCTATCCTTGCGGTGATCCTGTGCCATTCACGGAGGGAAACAGGTGTGAAGACCGTGCTGCTCTTTACCGCCACCGGCCCCGTTGTGGTGCTGACCTCCCATCAGTCGATTATCGATCCCATGTTGCTGGACAAGTTGCGGGCAAAGGGGATCGAGAAGTTCATCGCTTACGACCTCGCCACAGAGTGGGTGAAGGATCGCTATGGCGGGCACTTTGCCCTGGTGATGCAGGACCTGAGGGAAAGCGACGATCTGCGCGTCCTCGACTTCAACGGTGATCGGATCTTTCGCCTGTTGCGGCTCGATCTGCTGGGCGAACCGATCATCCATGAACCGGGGTGAGATCGTTGGGCGGAGCGGGTTTGCTCCCGGGTGAGAAGGGGCGAAATCTCGCGGCCCTGGGGGGATTTCTGCTGGTCTGCCTTGCGGTCGCCGCGTTCGGCGCCCAATTCACGCCGGGGGAGTGGTACGCACGCCTGGATAAACCCGGCTGGACACCCCCTTCGTTTGTTTTTGCCCCGGTCTGGACGCTGCTCTACACCCTCATGGCCATAGCGGCCTGGCGCGTCTGGATGGGGGAGGGGCGGGAACGTGCTGCTGCGCTTGGGTTGTTCGGTGCGCAGCTCATGGTCAACGGGATTTGGTCCTGGCTGTTCTTCGGGCGGCATGCCATTGGCTGGGCATTGCTGGATCTATTGGCCCTCTGGATCCTGGTCGGCGTCACCACCGTTCAGTTTTTCCGTGTCGACCGGGTCGCGGGGGGGCTGTTCGTGCCCTACTGGCTGTGGGTGACCTATGCACTGAGTCTGAATGTTGCGCTTTGGCAGTTGAACCCTTGAACCGTTTTGCACCCACCTCGAGGGCACCTTCCAGGGGCGTTCCGGGTACCGACCCGGGCTGCACGAGGTATCAGGCCTGAATTGACTTCCCTTTCGTTTGGGCGGGACTGTGCTCTTTGGCACGAATCAACGGATCGTTGCACCAGCGGTCTACTGGTGACGCAGCACGTCGGCAGGGGCGGCCACTGCTGCCCGGCGTGCGGGCAAGAGGGTGGCGATCAGGGCCAGTGCCAGTGCGGTCAAGGCCACCGCAACGGTGTCGGTGGGGCGGAGCTCGGCAGGCAGCTCGGAGAGAAAGTAGATCTCGGGGGAGAGAATCTGTACGCCCCAGGCGCTTTGCACCAGGTTGACGAGCGCAGGGAGATTGGACGCGAGGGTGGTGCCGGCGGCGACACCCAGCACGGTACCGCCCAATCCGATCAGCAGTCCCTGGATCATGAACAGCGTCATCACTTGGACCGGTGATGCTCCAAGGGTGCGCAGAATGGCAATGTCCCCGCGTTTCTCCTCCACGGTCATAACGAGACTGCTGAGCAGGTTGAAGGCGGCCACGGCCACAATCAGCGCCAGGATAACGAACATCATGCGCTTCTGGTGGCGCAGGGCCATGAAGTAGCTGAGGTGCTCGCGCGTCCAGTCGGTGACGTACAGCCGGGGTGGAAGTTGGGTGGTGAGGTCGCGGGCAAACCAAGGGGCAATGGTGGGTTCGGCCATCGTGATGCGCAGCCCTGTGACCGCCCCTTCACCGACCCCGGCGAGCCGGGCGGCATCTTCCAGGTGAATGTACGCCAGCCCTCGGTCGTAGGTGTACATTCCGGAGGTGAATAATCCCACCACGTTAAAGCGGGCAACCTGCGCCAGGGCCCCCTGGCGAACCTCCGTGGCGGGCACGAGGACGTTGATCGCATCGCCCACCCCAGCCCCCAGTTCCCTGGCCAGTTCAGTGCCGAGCACAATGCCCCGCTCACCGGGGCGCAGGTGGTTCAGTTCGCCGGCCACGAGCTTCGTGCCGAGGGCGGAGACCTGCGCCTGGAGCTCCGGAAGGACCCCGTCGATGGCCGCCCCAACCGATGCACCCCCTCGGTTCAGCATTACAAAACGGCTCGAGAATGGGGCCACGCCGCTCACCTGCTCCAGTTCTCCCACTCGCGTTGCGAGCCCCTCCCACTCTTCCAGACTCCCTCGCCCATCGCGAATGGTCACATGGGCGGTCATTTCCAGGATGTGGCCGCGCACCTCCTTTTCGAAGCCATTCATCACCGAGAGCACGCTGATGAGGACGGCGACCCCGAGGGCAATGCCGATGATGGCCATGAGCGAGAGAAAGGAGACGAACCGATCGGAACGCCGTGCGCGCAAGTACCGCAGCGCGATGAAGAGCTCAAGAGGGATGCGCATCAGACAACCTCTTGAAATCGGCGTCGGGAGGGTGGGAAACCGGCGTCTTACCGCGCTTCGGAAGGGCGCTGCTGTCGGGGAGCGGCGTCACCTTTTCCCTCGCCTCCGATCCCGAGGGAACTGCGTTCAGCGCCCACCGGGAAGGGCGCCAGGGCATAGTCGTCCCCCAGCAGATTGGCCGTGGGCCAGCTCGAACACCCCGTTACCAGCGTGACGGCACACCACAGCAGTAGTCTATTCATGTTCCTGAATCCCTGGATCGATTGTCAATTGTGAAGTATCCCGACCTACCCTGTCGAGAGAAAGGGGATCGGTATTAGGGTAAACGCATACTTACCCAGGAGCGATGTAAGTCCTTGAAAGCAGGTCGTCGGCCGCATGGACGCGGCCATCGAGCGTACACGGATGTATTCACAGCGCACCTGCTTTCAAGGACTTACATCGCTCACAGCACGGCCGTAATGTGAGTATGCGTTCACCCTGAGAGCGGTATTCGGTTGGATGCCCGGTTACAGCGGAGCCGCCAGCTTGAGCGTCCAATAGGTCCCGTACTCGGAGTCGGGTTCCCGGCTACAGGCGACCCCCACTTCGGTGAACTCGGGGCGCATGAGGTTGGCGCAGTGGCCGGGGCTCTCGAGCCACGTCTCCACTACCCCGTTGGATTCGCTGTATCCCGCAGCGATGTTCTCGCCGGTGGCACGAGCGGCGTACCCGGCGGCCTCGACGCGCTCCCACGGGGTGTCCCCCTCCGGGCCTGTATGGCTGAAGAAGCCGGCTTGGGCCATCGCATTAGAGTGGGCGGATGCAGCGTGCTGAAGCTGCTCGTCCCAATCCACCGGGGGCGCGGCCCCGAACCGTTCACCGCCGCACTGCCGCGGCTCGCCGCGCACCGTGTTGATCAGATCGAGCATCTCCCGCTTGATCTCCTCGGCCCCGGGGCAGGTCAGATAGGGGTTGAGTCTCCTGACGGGCTCCACGGCCGCGACCTGGTCGAGAGAGAGTGCCGTCAGGGAGAGGAGAGCCATTAGGCGTCGTCGCATGTATTCTCTCCGGGTGCCGTCCCGACTTATATAGCACCTACAGGCATCTTGTCGCGGGGCAGAACGTCGACAGCAGGTCCGCTGTGAATACATCCATGTACGCTCGACGACCTGCTTTCAAGGACTTACGTCGCTCTTGCGTGAGTATGCGTTCACCCTGGTCGACAAGATAGCCGGCGCGGTGCACCTTCGGGGACTCGCCTGGGGATCAGTGCGGCGAACCGGGGGCGTCATTCTTGCCCGTCAGCAACAGGTACGCACCCGCGGCCGCAAGTGAGATCCACAGCCCCATGGCCAGTGGGCCGAGCCACTCCCAGAGCGCACCCATGAACAGCAGCGCCACGAGGGCAAGGGCGAGAACGGCATTGCCCAGCAGAAATCGGTTGTTCTTTTCGGTTTCGTGCATGATTCCTCCAAAAGGTCGCGTTCGGCCCGCCCAGTGACCCGCCGAAGGCTGGGGGAACTTTTTTCAAGGTACGGGCAAGTGCGAAAGAATTGCACAAGCATACCAAGTTTGCCCTTCGACCCTGAACCCCAGCGTGGAGAGGCCAGGGTAAACGCATGCTAACGTCACGGCCGTGTTGTGAGCGGTGTAAGTTATTGGTAACTATTCAGACCCAACAGCCCGAGTGCCTCACGTAGGAGCCCAGCCCTCTGGGCGATTGCATCGGTAAAGCTCGCGCAGCAATCGCCCAGAGGGCT
>JAWLHA010000108.1:0-9634 GCA_041690535.1 Gammaproteobacteria bacterium
CAGGTCGTCGGCCGCAGGGACGCGGCCGTCGAGCGTACCGGGACGTATTCACAGCGGCCCTGCTTTCAAGGACTTACGTCGCTCACAGCACGGCGGTGACGTTAGTGTGCGTTCACCCTGCAGTTGCGAGGGACGGGGAGCGAGTGTCGAGGGAATGGAGTCGCTGCGTGATGGGTGATTTGAACCAAAAAAGTGCGCGCAGCGCCTCCAAACTTTCGACACTCGCTCCTCATCACTCGATACTGCCTTAGCCGAAATTCCTGGCCACGAAGTCCCAGTTCACCACGTTCCAGAAGTTCTCGATGTACTTGGGACGGGCGTTGCGGTAATCGATGTAGTAGGCGTGCTCCCACACATCGCAGGTCAGCAGCGGGGTCTTGCCGTCGGTCATGGGGTTGCCGGCATTGCCGGTGTTGACGATCTCCAGGGCACCATCGGCATTCTTCACCAGCCAGGTCCAGCCGGAGCCGAAATTGGTGGCGCCGGAGGTGCTGAACTTCTCCTTGAATGCGGCAAAGGAGCCGAAGGTCTGGTTGATGCCCTCCGCCAGGGCGCCCGTGGGCTCGCCGCCGCCGTTGGGGCTGAGGCAGTTCCAATAAAAGGTATGGTTCCAGACCTGAGCGGCATTGTTGAAGATGCCGCCGGCAGGGGCCTTCAGCACGATCTCCTCCAGCGGCAGGTTCTCGAACTCGGTGCCGGGGATGAGGTTGTTGAGGTTGGTCACGTAGGTCTGGTGGTGCTTGCCGTGGTGGTATTCCAGGGTTTCGGCGGAGATGTGGGGCTCCAGGGCATTCTTTTCGTAAGGCAGTGCAGGCAGTTCGTGTTTCATCCTTTAACTCCGTCTTGGTTTATTGGTGAGTTTTCTGCGGCAACGTTCTCTGAATCCGAAAAAGTCTAGATGTCTCCGGACATTGCCGCCCATCCGAGTCTTGGTGCGGTCAAATAACCCAGCAGGAGGGTAAAGAATAACCTCTCCCCGGCGGCGTGTACACACCCTGCATGAAAGCTGATGCCCCCTCTATGGGAGCTTGAACCCGCGGATTCAAGAGGCGAAATCATGTGAGGAGGGCAGAATGAATCGCCCATGACTGTCTTCGCACGCAACCGCCCAGGGCCCTGGGAATCGTCCCGCAGGCCAGGCCGCTCCCGTAACCGAGCGCTGCCATCCACCCCGGCCTCTGCTAACATCGCGCCCTATGGATCCCATAGAGCTCACCATCTTTGCCAGCCGCATCGAAGCGGTGTGCGAGGAGATGGGGGCGGTGCTGCGCCGCTCGGCCTTCTCGCCCAATATCCGTGATCGGCTGGACTTCTCCTGCGCCGTGTTCGACCCAGCGGGCGAACTGTGCGCTCAGGCCGCCCACATTCCCGTGCACCTGGGCAGCATGGCGTATGCGATGCGGGGGATTGTGGGGACGCTGGCGTGGGCCGAAGGGGACATGGTGGTGGTCAACGACCCCTTCCTCGGCGGCACCCACCTGCCGGATATCACCCTCATCGCCCCCCTGTTCGTCGGGGGCGCGCTGGCGGGGTTTGTGGCCAACCGCGCCCACCACGCCAACATCGGCGCCGCCTCCCCTGGGTCCATGCCCATTTCTCGTTCGCTGGAGGAGGAAGGGCTGGTGATCCCCCCATCCTACCTGTTGCGCAGCGGTCAGCCCGACGAGGCCTTGATGGGGCGCATCGTTGAGGCCACCGGGGAGCAGATGCGGGGGGACTTCTCCGCGCAGATCAGCGCCAACCTCAATGGGCTGAATCGCCTGAAGCAACTGGTGGCGGCCTCGGGGCTGGAGGCTTACCTTCAGGCCCTGGAGGAGCTGAACGACTATGCCGAGCGGCTGGCGCGGGCCGCGCTCACGACCATTCCCGACGGGGAGTACCGCTTCGAGGACGTGCTGGACGATGACGGGGTGGGCCACCACGACCTGAAAATCGCCCTGCTGCTGCGGGCCGAGGGCGGGCACATGGAGGTGGACTTCAGCGGCACGGCGCCGCAGACCCCCGGCAACGTCAACTGCCCCCTGTCGGTGGCGGCCGCCGCGGTCTACTACCTCTTCCGCTGCCTGATGCCGCCCCAGACGCCCGCCTGTGCCGGGGCCTTCCGCCCCATCGTCGTGCGCGCCCCCGAGGGATCCCTGCTCAACGCCCGCCGTCCGGCGGCGGTGGCTGCCGGCAACGTGGAGACCAGCACCCGCATTGTCGATGTGCTGTGCGGGGCGCTGGCCCAGGCCATTCCCGAGCACATCCCCGCGGCCAGCCACGGCTCCATGAACAACCTGGCCATGGGCGCCCGCGGGGGGTGGGACTACTACGAGACCATGGGCGGGGGGATGGGGGCCGGACCGAAGGGCGGTGGCCTGTCGGCGGTGCAGACGCACATGACCAACACCCTCAACACCCCCGTCGAGGTGGTGGAGATGAACTATCCGGTGCGCATCACCCGCTATGCGGTGCGCCGGGGCTCGGGCGGGCGGGGCAAGCGCCCGGGCGGGGATGGCCTGGTGCGGGAATTCGAGTTCCTGGCCCCCGCCGAGGTGACGCTGCTTACCGAGAGGCGCCGCCAGGCGCCCTGGGGACTCGTCGGCGGCGAAGCCGGGGCCATGGGCGAGAACCGCTTGAACGGCGAGCGGCTCCCCGGAAAGGTGAGCCTTGCCGTGCAGCCCGGGGACAGGCTCACTGTCTCCACCCCCGGGGGAGGCGGCTGGGGCCAGGGTGAACGTATACTAACGTCACCGCCGTGCTGTGAGCAACGTAAGTCCTTGAAAGCAGGTCCGCTGTGAATACGTCCATGTACGCTCGACGGCCGCGTCCATGCGGCCGACGACCTGCTTTCAAGGACTTACGTCGCTCTTGGGTGAGTATGCGTTCACCCTGCGGCTGGGGCGTGCCCGAGTGAAAAGCCGGCTCGCGGCCGTTACACTGGTGGCGTGTTTGGCCACCGGCTGCGCCACGGCGGTCCTGACCGGTGCGGGGCAGGGTGGGCGGCAGCTGGACGGGCGCACCTACGAGGAGGCGAGAGAGGACAACTGGCTCACGGGGCGGGTCAACCGCGCCTTGATCAATGATCCTCTCGTCCGCGGGATGGACATCGATGTCTCAACCTATGACGGGGTGGTGACGCTGGGCGGCTCGGTGGCCAGCCGGGCCCAGGCGGCACGCGCCGAGGCGCTCGCCGCCGCCACGCCGGGCGTTCGCGCGGTGCAAAATCGTCTGCGCATCAACGAATAACCTTCAGAAGACTTCATCATGTGTGGAATTGCCGGTGAATTGCGTTTCGACGGCCGCTCGCCCGATCTCGGGGCGTTGGCCGCCATGTTGGGCTGCCTGGTGCGGCGGGGTCCCGATCACGAGGGGAGCTATGCCGACGGGCCGGTGGCGCTCGGGCATCGCCGCCTCGCCATCATCGACCTTACCGAGCGGGGCAACCAGCCCATGGTGGACCCGGAGCTGGGGCTCGCCCTGGTGTTCAACGGCACCATCTACAACCACCCCGAACTGCGCAAGGAGCTGCAGGCCCAGGGCTACCGCTTCTTCTCCGACGGCGACTCGGAGGTGATCCTCAAGGCCTACGCCGCCTGGGGCGAGCGCTGCACCGAACGGCTGCACGGCATGTTCGCCTTCGGCATCTGGGACATGCGCGCCAGGCGGCTGTTCCTCGCCCGCGACCGCATGGGCATCAAGCCGCTGTACTACAGCCG
Source organism: Gammaproteobacteria bacterium (assembly GCA_041690535.1). Classification (GTDB taxonomy): domain Bacteria; phylum Pseudomonadota; class Gammaproteobacteria; order Thiohalomonadales; family Thiohalomonadaceae; genus JAWLHA01. The sequence goes on from JAWLHA010000108.1 coordinate 3,699, forward strand.
CACCGGCGAGCGGCTGCGCTTCGGCTCCAACATCCAGGCCCTGCTGGCCGGCGGCGGGGTGGACACGGCCATCGACCCGGTGGGGTTGCACCACCAGTTCACCCTTCACGCCGTGGTGCCCGCGCCCACCACTGTGCTCAATGGCGTGCGCAAGCTGGCCCCCGGCACCAGCCTTACGGTGACCCCCGACGGGAGGGTGGAAGAGCGCCGCTACTGGACCCTCACCGCCACCCGCCCGGCCGAGCCGCGCAGCGAGGCGGAGTGGACCGAGGCCATTCACGAGGCGCTGCGTCGTTCGGTGAAGCGGCGGCTGGAGATCGCCGATGTTCCCGTGGGGGTACTGCTCTCCGGGGGGCTCGATTCCAGCCTCTTGGTGGCCTTGCTGGCCGAACAGGGGGTGGAGGAGATCCTCACCTTCTCGGTGGGCTTCGAGGACGTCCCCGAGGAGAAGGGCAGCGAGTTTGAATACTCCGATCAGGTGGTGGAGCGCTACCGCACCCGCCACCACAAATACTCCATCCCCAACGCCGAGGTGCTTAAGCGACTGCCCGAGGCGGTGGCCAACATGGCCGAGCCCATGGTGGGGCAGGACGCGGTGGCCTTCTACCTGCTGGCCGAACAGGTCTCCCAACAGGTCAAGGTGGTGCAGAGCGGGCAGGGGGCCGACGAGGTGTTCGCCGGCTACTTCTGGTACCCGATGATGGATGCCGCCCAGGGCAGCGATCTGGAGCGCTTCGCCCCCTACTACTTCGACCGTCCCCACAGCGAGTTTCTGGAGATGGTCGCTCCCGAGTACCGGGGAGCGGACCACACCGCCGCCACCGTGGAGTCGCTGCTCGGTGCCCCGGGGGCCGACACCTTCCTGGATAAAGTGCTGCGCATGGACGTGACCACCCTCATCGTGGACGACCCGGTCAAGCGGGTGGACAACATGACCATGGCGTGGGGGCTGGAGGCGCGGGTGCCGTTCCTTGACCAGCACGTGGTGGAGCTGGCCATGCAGATGCCCTCCGAAATGAAGCTTGGCTCCGGCGGCAAGCACGTGCTCAAGAAGATCGCTCGGGGGCTCATCCCCGATGCGGTGATCGACCGGCCCAAGGGCTACTTCCCCATGCCGGCGCTGAAATACGTGCGGGGGGATTTCCTCGACTTCATGCGCGACATCCTCGATTCCCAGGCGTGCCGCGAGCGCGGCCTCTACGAGCGGGCCTACGTGGAGAAGCTCCTCGCCGCCCCCGAGAAGGGAGAGCACTTCACCCGCCTGCAAGGGAGCAAGCTTTGGCACCTGGCGCTGCTGGAGTACTGGCTGCAACTCAACGTGGACAGGCGATAGGCCACCCCAAGGGGCTTCCCAAGGTCGACCGGCACAGCGCCAAACCGGAGGGCGCTTCCTGGGGTCGACCGGCACAGCGCCAAACCGGAGGGCGCTTCCTGGGGTCGACCGGCACTGCGTTAATCCGGGGGCGCGCTGTACTTGTAGGGTGGATAAGCGCAGCGCATCCACCGGGTCCCCGCCGCAAATGGTGGATGCGCTGCGCTTATCCACCCTCTGACCTACTCTGCAGCGCGGTGGCGCACCCAATCTATCCGTGCGGTGCTCTATTCAGGCTCGCCGCCGTCTCCGCACTAAGATATCGCCGTGCATCTCGCAGGTGCCATCTATACTCACGGCAGTGATCCCTGAAACGAGGAGAGCTGCCATGCTGAACGTCTTCCGAGGGCTGTTTATTGCCATGACGGTCGCCCTGTTTATGGCCACTGGCTGTGCCGGCGGTGAAGGCACACGCCCCACGGGGCAGGTCGTCGATGATGCCTCCATCACCTCACGGGTAAAGGCGGCTCTGTTCGGCGATGAAGTGACCAGCGGATTCCAGATCGGTGTGGATACCTACCAGGGGCAGGTCCAACTCAACGGCTTTGTCGACTCCCAGGAGGAGAAGGATCGCGCCGGGGAGATCGCGCGGGACGTGCAAGGCGTCGAACGGGTGATCAACAACCTCGAGGTGAAAACGAACTGATCCGCAGCCATTCGGGGGATGCGACTGACGCGCCCCCCGATTGAACTGGGCCGAACGTTTCATGAATTCGCGAGATGACCGCTCCAGGGCATCCTGCACTCGCCGCATGGTCGTGGGGTCAATGGACAAGCGAGGGCGCGTGGATTTCATGAAGTGTTCGGGCTAGGGTCAGAGCAGGGAGCCCGTGGTCTCGCCACGCCACCGCCAACGAGCTTGAGCCGGGGGGCCTCGGTTGCCCCGCCCCCATAAACGCCGAAGGCGCGTGGTCCAGCAAGCCACCAAGAGGGAGGGTTTGTCATGAACTGGGACCAAATCCAAGGCAACTGGAAGCAGGTCAAGGGCAAGTTCAAGGAGCAGTGGGGCAAGATCAGCGACGACGATCTCGAACGCATCGAGGGCAAGCGCGACCAGATTGTCGGACTGTTGCAGAAGCGATATGGCCTGTCCAAGGAGGAGGCCGAACGGCAGGTCTCCGACTTCCAATCCCGAATGCACTGAGTGGAGCACGCGGACTGCCCCCCCGTGGGGCAGTCCCGCCTCAATGAACAGGATGGTGGCTCATGGACAATCCCATGCACGAGCAGGTTCAGGCGTTGAAGGCCGAGGTCTCCCATCTCCAGTCGAACGTCGCCGAACTGACCAGCGCCCTGCGTGCGGCCATCGGCCGCGAAACCGAGGAGCTCAAACAGACGGTCGAGGACGATGTTCAGCAGGCGCGCATCCGCCTGCGTGAGGTGCTCTCCTCTGCCCGCACCCGGGGGCATCACGCGGTCGGGGAGATGGAAGAGGGGATTGGGCACCGCCCCTTCACCAGCGTGGTGGCGGCACTGGGGATCGGGTTTGTCATTGCCAAGCTGCTCGATATGAGGGCGAAGCACTGAACAAGATCGCCGACTTCGTCATCGCCCTGGCGGACCTCCTGGAGGCGGAGGGGAGGGCGGCCCGGCGCGGTGTGGCGATGCTCGGCTGGGCCATGGCGTTCATCGCCCTGGCGACTATCTTCATCCTGGGGGCCGTGCTGCTTTGGCTCTGGGCGCTCTACCTGCTCGTTGCCGACGTGATGACGCCCTATATCGCGGCGGCCATCGTCGGGCTGGGGGCGGTTGCTGTGGCGGGGATCCTGGCGTGGCGCGCACAACAGCTCACCCGCTGACCACCGAGCAGGCCAAGTTGCGGCTGCGCGAGGTGGCGCAGCGTGCGGACTGGCGGGCCTGGGTGCAGCAGCACCCCTATCAGGCTGTGGCCGCCGGCCTCCTCGGAGGGGTGGTGGTGGGGCGCCTCGTGGGGCCGACGCAACGGCTGGGCCGGCTCGCCTCCAACGAAATCATCACCCTGGCCGGGCTGGCCGCGGCCCATTGGCTGCCGCGGCGCCCTTGATATTTCTCAGTTCTGAGCTCATATAAGTAAATCACGAAGCTTTGGTCCCCGCGGTTCCTCCGGGTCCCAGTGCCCGCTGGCCGCCGACTTCTCACGAATTCAACATGAGGTGAACTTATGGATGTGCTCGAACGTATCAAGCAGCAGGTGGAGGAGAATCCCATCGTCCTGTACATGAAGGGCTCGCCCCAGATGCCCTCCTGCGGATTTTCCGGCCGGACGGCCCAGGCGCTCATGGCGTGCGGCGTCGAGTTCGCCTACGTCAATGTGCTCACCGACCCCGAAATCTTCGAGAACCTGCCCCGTTTCGCCGACTGGCCGACCTTCCCCCAGCTCTACATCAATGGGGAGCTGGTGGGCGGCTGCGACATCACTCTGGAGCTCTACCAGAGCGGGGAGCTCAAGAAGATGGTCGAGGAGGCCGCCGCCAAGGCGGGCAAGGCCGAGGCTTGATCTTCCACCTCCACTCCCTGTCGCAGGGAGTGGAGGTTCGTCGCCCACAGCAGCCAAACCGCCTGCGCGTGGCAGAAATCCCCCGGGCCCTGGCGTAGGGTGGATAAGCGCAGCGCATCCACCGGACCGGTGACGTGAGTGGTGGATGCGCTGCGCTTATCCACCCTACTGACCGCTTTTCCGTTTATCTCTTTGGGTTGCTCTCGCAGGGAGTGGAGCCTTGATCTCCCGATCGCAGCCAATTGTCCTGTGGGTGGTGGGCGGCAACCGCCCACCACTCTTCACGCCTCGCCCGACGCCAGGAGGGGCAGGGCCTCCGCGCCCAGCCCGGCCAACTCCGCCCAACGATTGACGATGGCACAGAAGAGCTCGGCCGTCTGCTCCGCATCGTAGATGGCCGAGTGGGCCTGCTTGCCGTCCCAGCTCAATCCCGCCGCTTTGGCCGCCTTGGCGAGCACCGTCTGCCCGTAGGCAAGCGCCCCCAGGGTGGCGGTATCGAAGGTGCTGAAGGAGTGGAAGGGGCTTTTCTTGTAGTTGGTCCGCTCGATGGCCGCCTTGAGGAACCCCAGGTCGAAGAAGGGATTGTGACCGACCAGAATGGCGCGGGTGCACCCCTGCTGCTTCACCTCGCGGCGGATCGGGGCGAAGACCTTCTCCAGCGCATCGCGCTCCGGCAGGGCGATGCGCAGGGGGTGGTAAGGGTCGATGCCGGTGAACTCCAGGGCCCGCGGGTCGAGGTTCGCCCCGGCAAAGGGCTCCACGTGGGCGGCTACGGTTTCTCCGCGCAACAGGCGTCCGTTTTCGTCCATTTTGATGATAACCGCGGCGATCTCCAGGAGCGCATCGGTCTGGGCGTTGAAGCCGGCGGTCTCCACGTCCACCACGATGGGCAGAAATCCGCGAAACCGATCGGCAATTCGGGGTAAGGTTGGGTCATTCATGGCCGGAAGCTTACCGGATCGGGCCTCGTTTTTCGACGCAAGGGGACACTCATGAGACGGATGGCACACCTTTTCCTCTTCACGGCACTGCTCTGGCTTCAGGCCGGGGCGGCGTTTGCCGGGGATCAAAACGCCCTGCTGTGGCGGGTGGAGGGGCGCGGGGCGGCGCCCAGTTACCTCTACGGCACCATTCACATCGACGACCCGCGGGTGCTGGCACTGCCCGCGCCCGTGACCGGCGCCTTCGAAGCGGCCTCCACCGTGGTGCTCGAACTCGAGTTGGATGTGAGCGCCGCCCTGGCCGTGGCTCAGGCGATGCTTTTCCAGGGGGAGAGCGGGCTGAGCGCGCTGGTGGGGCCCGAACTCTACCGGCTCTCGGTGGCGGCCCTGGCGGAGCGGGGCATCCCCGAGGTCGCCGTGGAGCGCATGAAGCCCTGGGCCATTGTGATGACCCTGACCGTTCCGCCGCCCCGCACCGGGCAGCCCCTCGATGCGATGCTCTACCAACAGGCGGTGGCGAAAGGGAAGAGGACGGTGGGGCTGGAAACCCCGCAGGAGCAAGTGGCAGTGTTCGAGGGGCTCACTGCTGCGGAGCAGAAGGCGCTGTTGCGGGATACACTAGCGGAGTACAAGAGCTACCCCGCACTCTTCGAGAAGCTGACCGAGGCCTATCTGGCCCGGGATCTGGATCGACTGGTGGAGATTGGCAACGAAACCATGGGACAGTCGGGAGAGGCCTACATGGAGCGCTTCATGAGCGAGATGATCGACGCCCGGAACCTGCGCATGGCCCAGCGGCTTGAGCCCATTCTGAAGCAGGGCGATGCCTTCATCGGCGTGGGCGCGCTGCACCTGCCTGGCCCGAAGGGGCTGGTGACACTCCTGAAGGAGCAAGGCTACCGCCTCACCCCGCTCTACTGACCTCTTCGTCCCGAGCCCGGGGCCCCGGGTCCCGGCTCCTTGGAGCCCGAATGCAGCGAAGCGAAATACAAGGAACGACGGCCTCTCGCAGCCAGTTCACCCGCCAGTGGTGGGAGCCGCGAACCGGCCTAGAGCACCGAACAGATAAATCCGACGCGCCCAACATGTAGGGTGGATAAGCGCAGCGCATCCACCAATTCGACGCCGCACGGTGGATGCGCTGCGC
>JAWLHA010000109.1:0-9598 GCA_041690535.1 Gammaproteobacteria bacterium
AGCGCAGCGCATCCACCGTGCGGCGTCGAATTGGTGGATGCGCTGCGCTTATCCACCCTACATGTTGGGCGCGTCGAATTTATCTGTTCGGTGCTCTAGTTGCTAGTTCAAGGCGCCGCTTTCGTCGCTCCCGCGAAGGCGGGGGCCCAGAAAAATCAAGGCACTGGAGCCCGCCTTCGCGGGCATGACGAATTAATCAGGGGTTTCCCTAACAACTAACGACACAACTAACGACTAACGACACAACTAACGACTAACGACTAACGACTAACGACACAACTAACAACGACTAACAACTAGACTACTAGCAAACAACCACCCGATTCCTCCCCGTTGCCTTCGCCGCGTAGAGGGCCTCATCGGCCTTCTCCAGGAGGTTGCCGAAGCCCATCTCCCGCGCGCTGACCGTGGCGACTCCCACACTGATGGTCACTACGGGGGCGGTCTCCGACTTCTCATGGGGGATCCCCAGCGCCTCCACCGAGGTGCGCAGTGTCTCGGCCAGCAATCCCGCACCGGCGGCGTCGGTCTCCAGCAATACCATCAGGAACTCCTCGCCGCCGTAGCGCACCAGGATGTCGGTGGGACGGCGCAGCTTGCTCGCCAGCGCATCGGCAACCTTGCGCAGGCAGTGATCGCCCACGAGGTGGCCGTAGTGATCATTGAAGTGCTTGAAGTAGTCGATGTCGGCCATGATCCCCGAGACTACATGCCCATGGCGGCGCTCGCGCCGCCACTCCCGCGCAATGAACCGCTCCAGAAAACGCCGGTTTGCCACCCCGGTGAGCGGGTCCTGCAGCGTCATGCGCTCCAGCAGCGCGTTGGCACGGGCGAGCTCCGCCTTCGCGTTCTCGGCCCGATCCCGCTCGTCGGCCAGGCTGCGCAGGGTCTGCAGCAGAACTGTCTCGGCCGCCTTCAGATCGGTGATGTCCCGGAGCGTTCCGGCCAGGAGCCACACGGTACCCTCCTCGACCACCGGGGCCCCGCGATCGTCGACCCAGCGCAGGGTCCCGTCCGGACGCACGATGCGGTACTCCAGCCGCCACGGGCCCTCGACCCGGGTCCCGAGCGCCCCGATGTATCGGTCCCGATCATCGGGGTGGATCAGCTCAACGAGCCTGGAGGCATCGGCGTAGATCATCGCCGGCTCGCACTGAAAGATCCGCTGAAATGCCGGACTCAGGTAGGTGATCCGCTCCAGCCCCGGGGTCCCGGTCCAGAAGAGATCCTCCACGCTCTCGGCAATCAGCCGAAACCGCCGCTCGCTCTCCCGCACCGCCTGTTCGGCACGCCGCGACTCGGTGATGTCCTGAATGGTGCCGAAGAAGCGGACCGCCTCTCCCCCTTCGTAGGCCACCTCCGCCCGGGTGCGCAGGATGCGCTCCTCCCCGCTCGGGCGGATGATGCGGTACTCGGCGTCGTACGGCTCCATGCCGATGATGGCCCGGGTGAGCACGCTCTCCAGCTGGTGCCTGTCCCCGGGGTGGACCAGCTGCAAGATGGTGCGCGGCCGGGGGGCAAAGAGTTGCGGGCGCAGGCCGAGGAGACGAAATACTTCGTCGGACCAGTGGGATTCCCCGCTTCTCAGATCGGTCTCCCAGGTGCCTACGGAGGAGAGTTGCTCAAGGTGATCCAGCCGGGCCCGGGTGCGGGCGAGCTCGAGAGCGAGTTCCTCCAGCCGCGACTGGAGTTGTTCGGGTGGTTGGACCCCTGAGACATCTCTGGGCGGCAACGAAGCGCTCCCCTGGCGATCTCTACACTGATTGTAAACGTTGGGGCCGAAAGGTCCCGTTGGAGTGGGCGCCTCCAGATAAACGCATACTTGCATCGCTCTTGGGTAAGTATGCGTTTTACTCCGCCAAACAGGGGTGAATGGTTGCAGAGCATGAACGACGGAACCACTCCATGAGCGCGGCCGCCGCCGCCAGCCCCACCCGCGTCCTGCTGGTGGAGGACAGCGCCATCCAGGCGGAGCTGGTGCGGCGTCTGCTGGTGAAGGCCGGCTTCGAGGTCACGCTCGCCGGGAATGGCCGCGAAGCCCTGGAGCGCATGCGCCCGCGCTCGCCGCATCTGGTGGTGGCGGACATCGCCATGCCGGTCATGAACGGGTTCGAGCTGTGCCGGGCCATCAAATCCGAGCCTCGTTTCGAAACGATCCCCGTGGTGCTGTTGACCGCCCTGGCCGACCCTTCGGATATTGTGCGCGGGCTGGCGGCCGGGGCGGACAGCTACCTCATCAAACCGGTCGACGAACAGGAGCTCGTGGCCAAACTGCGGGCGCTCGCGGCCCGGCCGCTCCCGCGCGTACCGGACCTGCCGGTGATGGAGATCGAGTTTTGCGGCGAACGGTATGCCATTCCCCAGGACAGCCGGCGCATCCTGCATTTTCTCCTGACCACCTACCAGCATACGGTTGGGCAGAACCGCCAACTGACCCAGGCGAAGCTGGATCTGGAGCGGGCCAATATCACCCTCGAGCAGAATCTCCACCAGTTGGCCGCCTCCGAGGGGCGGTTCCGCTCCTTTGTGCAACTGGTACCTGACATCATCTACCGCCTCGACCAGGGGGGGAGTTTTACCTTCGTCAACAATGCGGTCGCCCAGCTGGGCTATCGGCCCGACGAGCTGCTCGGGCAGCACTTCGGGGTGCTCATGACCCCCGGGCAGGCCCAGGCCATCACCCGCAGCCGCGTACTGCCGAACTTTGCCGGACAGGGCACCGGCAGCGAGAAGGCGCCGAAGTTGTTCGACGAGCGCCGCACCGGTGATCGCGCTACCCGGGGGCTGCAGCTGCAGCTCCTGCCCAAGCAGACCCGCGTGGTGCGTTATGGCATCGCCCAGCCGCCCGAGGGGGAGGCGTTCGTGGCGGAGGTGGCCAGTGCCGGGATCTACGAGTCGGTGGATGGACAGAGAAGCTTCGCGGGCAGTGTCGGGGTGATCCGGGATATCACCGAACGGAAGCGGGCCGAGGAGGAGATCCGCAACCTCAACGAGACCCTGGAGGAGCGGGTGCGCAGCCGTACCTTCGAGCTCGATCGGGCCAACCGCCAGCTGGCGCACACCCTGGAGGAGTTGAAGGCAACCCAACAGAAGATGATCGAGGCGGAAAAGCTCACCGCCCTCGGGACCCTGGTGGCCGGCGTCGCCCACGAGATCAACAACCCCCTGATGGGGACCATGAACTACGTCCAATACGCCGCGGGACGGATGGCGGATGCGAAGGGGGTGGAGGTGCTGCGCAAGGCCGAGCGCGAGCTGAAACGGCTGGCCGGCATCGTCGAAAACATGATGACTTACGTGCAGGGACGGAGCGAGGGGGTGCAGTTGATCGGGGTGAAGGAGCCGGTGGAGACGGCCGTCGACCTTGTGGCCTCCGATTTCAGGCGGCAGGCGATCGAGCTGGAGTGCTCCGTGGCGCCGACCCTTCCCCCCGTGTGGGGAAACCCGGGGGGACTGCAGCAGGTGCTGCTCAACCTGCTGCTCAACGCCCGCGATGCGGTCGCCGAATCGGCAGTGAAGCGCATCGCAGTGACGGCGGAGGCGTCGCAGGGGTGGGTGCGGGTGCATGTGCGCGACAGCGGCCCGGGCATTCCCGAGGGGTTGGGGGTGCGTATCTTCGACCCCTTCGTCACCACCAAACCACCGGGACAGGGCACCGGCATGGGGCTTTCGGTGTCGCGCAGTATCATCGAAGGGTTCGGCGGAACCCTGATGGTGGACAGTCTGCCGGGGGCCGGGGCACTCTTCACCGTGGCCCTGCGGACACAAAGGGCGCCGGTCAAAGACGAGCGCCGACCTGAAGAGTGAAAGGGGGCAAGCCCGCGCCCGCCTCCCCCCCGGGCCGAACCTTGCCCCCGCCGTCTATCCTTATGCCCACACTCCAGGGATTGAACCATACCGGCCCAAAGCATGCGGCAGACGATTCCACGCGTGTTGGCAGCGACCAGGGGGGTGCACTGGTATGTGCCGGCGCTGCTGTCGCTAACGCTGGTGCCGCTCTCTTTCTACAGCTATCTGGCCTTCCACATCATTGCAGAGCTGTTCGCCATCACCATCGCGGTCTGCACCTTTGCCGTTGCGTGGACCACCTATCCCTTCTCCCGCAACGGCACATTGGCTCTCCTCGGACTCGGGTATTTCTGGGTGGCCGTGTTGGACTTGGTCCACACCCTGCTCTACAAGGGGATGAACATCTTTCCCGTGCTGAGCGCCAACCCCGCCACGCAACTGTGGCTGGAGGCGCGCTATGCGGAGGCGCTGCTGCTGCTCGCCGCCCCCTCGTTCCTCCGTCGCGAGGTGAGGCCGGGCCTCAGCTTCGTTGCATTCGGCCTCGTTGCGGTGGGGCTGGTGGTTCTGGTGCTCATCGGTGCCGTTCCGGATGCCTTCGTGGAGGGGGAGGGGCTCACCGCCTTCAAGGTCTTCAGCGAATATGCCATCGTGGCATTGCTTCTGCTGGCCCTCGCCCATCTCTGGGCCAAACGGCAGCTGTTGGATGAGCGGGTGGTTGGATTGATCACCGCTGCCATCCTCTTCACCGCCATGGCGGAGTTGAGTTTCACGCTGTATGTCAGCGTGTACGGATTGAGCAATCTCGTCGGCCATGTGCTGAAGATCTTCTCCTACTGGGCGATCTTCATCGCCCTGGTGGAGTTCACGCTCACCCACCCCTTTCGCCAGATGGCGCGAGGGGCGACGACCTATGACGCCATTCCGGACCCGACCGTGGTGGTCGATCGTGAGGGGTTCATTCGCCAGGTCAACCGGGCTGCCCGGGACACCATCGGCGTGGCGGGCGCGCAGGAGCTGCTTGGCGAGCACGTCCATGGCCTCTTTCATCAGCCCGAGCTCAGTCCCCTGGTCTGTCCCGCATGCACCGCCGTTCGCGAGGGGCGGGCCGCCTCGGCCATTGAGCTCCGCCGCGGTGAGCGCTGGTGCGAAATTACCCTCTCTCCGGTGCGGCGGGCGGGCGAAAACGTCGGTGCCATTCACGTGGCGCGCGATATCACCGAGCGCAAGCGCTCCGAGCTGGAGCGCCAGCGGTTGACGGCCGAACTGGAGGCGACCCTGGGCAGCCTGCGCGAGTCCCAGATGAAGGTGATCCAGGCGGAACAGAGCCATTCCCTCGGTATTCTCTCCTCCGGGATCGCGAACGAGCTGAACAATCCCCTCATGGGGGTGCTCAACTACGTGGACTACGCTGAAAACAAGAGCGAAGGGCGCACCCGGGAGGTGCTGCGGAAGGCGGCCCGGGAGGTGCGGCGGGTCCAGGAGATCATACGCAAGATGCTGGTATTTGCCGGACCCGCCCCCAGCGAACTGGGGCCGGTGGATGTGGCACAGACCCTGGAGCAGGCGTTGCAGTTCGTATCGGCGGTGTTGCGGGTGGGACACATCGAGGTGAGGCAGGAGATTCAGGAGCGCATGCCTCCGGCCCGCGCCAGGGCCGAAGGCATGCAGCAGATCATGCTCAACCTGATTCTGAATGCGCGCGACGCGATGGAAGGGCGCGCGGACAAGGTCCTTACCCTGCGCGCCTGGCAGGATGGCGAGTGGGACTATGTACAGGTTCAGGACACCGGAGAAGGCATGGGTGCGGAAACCCTTGAGCACCTGCACGTGCCGTTCTTCACGACGCGCCCCAGGCGTGGTGCGGGATTAGGGCTGCCGCTCGCCATGAGCATCGTCAACGACTTCGGCGGAACCATCGATTTCGAGAGTGAACCGGAGGTGGGCACGACCGTGACGGTGAAGTTGCCGCTTTGGACCACGGGAAGGTGAACGGGAAGACTTGTGCCGGGAGCGATGAATGGGTAAGCGGATCTTGGTGATTGACGACGAAGAGAGTGTCAGGGATGCCTTCGTGCTGGCCCTGGAGGAGACGCTCTACGAGGTGGATACGGCCGCCTCGGGGACCGAGGGGCTGGAGAAGGCATTGGGGTGGCATCCCGATCTGATCTTCCTCGACTTGCGCATGCCCGGCATGGACGGGGTGGAGGTGCTTCGGCGCCTGCACCAATGCTGCCGAAGCATCCCCGTCTACATCGTGACGGCGTTCTACCAGGAGTACCTGAAGCCCCTGCGCCAGGTGGTGGATGAGGGCATTCCGTTCCAGCTGGCCAAAAAGCCCCTCTCGGGTGAGGATATTCGCGAGGTCGCCCGCGGTGTGCTCGAGGGGCCTCACGCCACCCCCATTGATGCGCCGGGTTAGAGCACCGAACAGCTCAACGGAAAGGTCGCCCATCGCGGCCAGATTGCCCGTGTGAGTGGCGGGTGGCAGCGGCCCCGGCGCAGTTCGCCCGCGCTGCAGCAGGAGGGGGCGCACGGGCGTGGCCCACTCGGCGCTGCGGGGCGTGGCGTTCCGCCCGATGGCACCGTTCCGCACGGCTATACTCCGCTGGGGCCGTGCCGGCTGTGCCGCACCGTGGACGGAAGTGAGACGGGATCGGGGATGGGAGGAGAGCGATCGGACAGCGAGTGGTCGAAGCTGAAGGATGAACTCGAGGCCTGCAGGAAGCGGCTTGTCGAGCTCGAGGCGCTGGCCCGTTTGGCCGAGGAGAATCCCGATCCGGTGCTTAGCGCGGCGATGGACGGCCGGATACTCTATGCCAATCCCCGGGCGCGGCGGTTGGCCGCCCCCTCCCGCATCGAGCCGGGCGGGCGGGTTCCCGAACGGTGGGCCCTCAAGATCCACGAGGCCGACCACAGCGGTCAGGCGATTGCCTTCGACGCCCGGAGTGGCTCTCTCATCTTCTCTTTCGTGGTAGCCCCCGTGGGGCATGAATACGTCAATCTCTATGGGAGCGACGTCACCGAGCGGCGCCGTACGGAGGCGGCGTTGCGGCACCGGCTCGCCATGGAGAAGGTGGTCGCGGACATCTCCAGCGAGCTGACGGCCCTCACTGCAGACCAGCTCCACGCCGGGTTGACCCAAGCCCTTGGGGGACTGGGGGAGTTCGTGGGGGTCGACCGCGCCTTTCTGTTCGAAACGTCCGGCCCCGGAGGCAAGTTTGTCACCAACACCTACGAGTGGTGCGCCCCCGGGATCCCGTCCATGAAGGCGCAGCTCCACGGACTGAGTGTGGAGCAGTTTCCCTGGTGGGCCAGTCAACTGCGGGAGCGGGGCGAAGTCCGCATCAGCAGCATCGACCTTCTGCCGCCCGAGGCGGCCCCGGAGCGGGCGTTGCTGGCTTCCCAGGGGGTCCGCGCCACCCTCGCGGTGGTGCTGAAGTGGGACGGGGAGGCGCGCGGGTTTCTGGGGTTTGACTTTGTGCGAAGCGCCGGCGAGTGGTCCGGGGAAGACGTGCACCTGCTCAAAGTCACTGCGGGCGTTTTCGCGAACGTCCTGCGGCGGGCCGAGGATGAGGAGCGGCTGCGCCTTGGTAAGGCGTCGATGGAGGAGGCCCAGGCGTTGGCGCACCTCGGCAGCTGGAGCTGGGAGGTGGGGGCGGCGGCGGCCGTCTGGTCCACCGAGCAGTACCGTATCTACGGGCGTTCGCCGGAGCAGTTCATCCCCACCTTGGACCATTGGTTTGCTGCGGTGCACCTGGAGGAGCGCCCCGAGGTGCCTCGGAGGGTCGACGGGCTGCTGCAACACGGGGGCAGTTATGACATCGTCTACCGCATCGTGCGGCCAGACGGCAGCCAACGCACGCTTCGCGGCAGGGCGCGGGCCCAACTGGACAGCGCAGGCCGGGTCCAGCGAATCCTCGGCACGGATCAGGACATTACCGAGAGCGAGCGGATCAGGGAGGAGCTGGAGCGTGTCAACCGTGTCCTGCACACGGTCAGTGCCTGCAACGTGGTCCTTGCCCGCGCCTCCAATGAGGGCGCGCTGCTGAGCGACATGTGCCGCATTCTGGTGGAGGTGGGGGGGTATCACGCGGCCTGGGTGGCGCGCAGCGTGGGGGAGAATGCACCGCTCGCGCCGGTGGCCTCGGCAGGGGCGCTGGGTGACTTTCTCGAGGTGCTTCCCCTGGGGTGGGGGGATGAGACCACGCCGGCGGTCGGCGCCGTGCGCAGCGGCAGGACGGTACTCATCGAGGATGCCGGGAGGCAGTTGTCTCCCGAGGCGCGAGCCCGGTGGCAGCCCTATGGATTCGTCTCCTGCATCGCACTGCCCATCATCGTGGAGCAGCAGACCTACGGGGTCATCTCCATCTACTCCAGCAATGCCGGCGTATTCACCCCGGAGGCGGTTCAAGCCCTTGAGGAGCTGGCCGATGACCTGGCCTACGGTATCGGCACACTGCGCTCCAGGCGGGAGCGGGACCGCGCCCTGCAGGCCTTGGAGGTCAGTGAAGAGAGCCTGAGGACCATCATCGAGCAGGAGGCGGACGGGATGGTGGTGCTGGACCGCGATTCTCGCATGCTCTATGTGAACAGCGCCGCGCGGCACATGCTGGGACGCGAGTCCGAGCGGCTCGCCGGCAGGGCGTTCGGTTTTCCGATCGTCACCGGGCAGCCGGCGGAGATCGCCATCGTGCGGCCGGACGGCACGTTGAACTACGCCGAAATGCGCGCGGTGGAGACCGAGTGGTTCAAGACTCCCGCCTTCGTGGTCGCCATGCACGATGTGACCGAGCGAAAGCGCTTCGAGCAGGAGCGTCAGCGCAATGTGGAGCAGCGACAGCGGGCGCTCGTGCAGACCATCGAGGCCATCGGGCTTGCGGTGGAGAAGCGCGATCCCTATACCGCCGGCCACCAGCGGCGCGTGGCCCGACTTGCGACCGCGATTGCCACCGAGCTGGGGTACACGGCCGAGCGCATCGAAGGGGTGCGCCTGGCGGGGATGATTCTGGGGGTGGGAAAGATCTACGTCCCCGCAGAGATCCTGAACCGGCCCGGCCGGCTGACCGACACGGAGTACCGCATCGTCAAAACTCACCCGGCGGTCGGCTACGAAATCGTCAAGGGGATCGAGTTCCCCTGGCCGGTCCCCGACATGCTCCTGCAGTACCACGAGCGGCTCGATGGCAGCGGTTACCCCAATCGGCTGGCCGACGGCCAGATCATCCCTGAGGCGCGCATCCTCATGGTCGCCGACGTGATTGAGGCGATGTGCGCGCACCGGCCCTGGCGCCCGGCCCTCGACCTTCCTGCGGCCCTGGAGGAGATCCGCGCCAAGCGGGGCACCGCCTACGACGCCGAGGTGGTGGATGCCTGTATTCGGGTCTTCGAGGAGAAGAGGTTTACATTTTAGGGATTAGGGATTAGGGATTAGGGATTAGGGATTAGGGATTAGGGATTCATGGATTCATGGATTCCTGGAGCGCCAGCGCACTAACGAAATTCTCAGGCTTCCTGGCTTCCTGGCTTCCTGGATTCCTGGCTTCCTGGATTCCTGGATTCCTGGATTCCTGGATCAGGGCGGTGGCGGGCTCTCGAAGGTGCCAAAGGAGCTTGTAACGGCATCGGCGTAGGGTGGATAAGCGCAGCGCATCCACCATTGGACGGAGGCAATCCGGCAAGTGCGCTGCGCATATCACCAGGGTAAACGCATACTTACGTCACGGCCGTGCTGTGAGCGATGTAAGTCCTTGAAAGCAGGTACGCTGTGAATACGACCGACATGGACGTCGGGAGTGAAGATTATGCAGGA
>JAWLHA010000110.1:0-9429 GCA_041690535.1 Gammaproteobacteria bacterium
CGTAAGTCCTTGAAAGCAGGTCGTCGGCCGCATGGACGCGGCCGTCGAGCGTACAGGGATGTATTCACAGCGTACCTGCTTTCAAGGACTTACGTCGCTCACAGCACGGCCGTGACGTGAGTATGCGTTCACCCTGGGGGTGCTGGCACCGGAATTGGCCGGGATCACCGCGAACAGGTAAACTGAAAGATCGCCAATCGCAGCCAAGTTGCGCCGCAGGTGGCGGGGGCAGCGAACCGAGGTAGGGTGGATAAGCGCAGCGCATCCACCAATTCGACGCCGCACGGTGGATGCGCTGCGCTTATCCACCCTACATGTTGGGCGCCTCGGATTGATCTGTTCGGTGCTCTAGTGACGAGGGCCCCTCGAAACCAGTTACTGCAGTTCACGCAGGGTGGCGTTCCTCAACGATCTCGCGTCTGGCCAGCTCCTTGTAGATCCAGGCCGCCGCAACCCCGAAAACGATGTGGGCAAAGACACTCACGCCGTTTCGGGCCATGGCGAACCAGGGAAAGGCCGCTGTAAACCAGTAGAAATTGACCAGGTAAAGCAGCAGTCCGAAGATCGCCCCCGCTACGATCGCCCAACCGGTTCCCAGCCGGAAGATCACCAGTGAGAGGATCAGGCCGTAAACCACGGCGAGCACCGCATGCACCAACAGGGCCGCGAGAAACACGGTGAAGTCGAAGGTGGCCGGCGGCGGCAACGCCTCCCGTCCCATCAGGATCGCGCCAATCATGCGTACCGGCGCCCAGGCACTGCCCCCGGCAAAGACCGACACCAGGAACATCTCCAGGACCAAGAAGATCAACCCCGCCCCAATCCCGGACCAGACCGCCGCCTTCCAGTGGGGCGTGCGTCCGGTCTCGATGTCGGACAACAGGCGTATCTCAGCCATTTCATCCTCCTGCAGGAAATGTCCCTACGCTGACCTTAGCATCCGCGGGGATCACGCCTCGCACCGGATTGTTTAGAAGTTCTTATGGCTGAGGGGAAGACGAGGCAGGCGGACCAACCGGCAGGGCAAAGGGTGTGAACGAAAAAGCCCCGCATTTCGCGGGGCCTTTCCAGCGCCAAGCAGTGGTGCGATCAAACCGGGATGACGTTCGCGGCCTGGAGTCCTTTCGGACCGCGTTCCACCTCGAAGTTGACCGGTTGTCCCTCCGCCAGGGTCTTGAATCCACTCCCCTGGATGGCAGAGTAGTGGACGAACACATCATCTCCCCCATCGGCAGGGGCGATGAAGCCGTAACCCTTCGCATCGTTGAACCACTTGACCGTACCTGTTGCCATTCAGAATCACCTCTTCCTACTGTGAATGTTTATCACCGCGAACAGCGCGTGTATCTGTTTTGCAGAGCAGTCCGGTGCTCGCGCGACGATGGTGAAACACCGCCGTGCCGTGCTCCCCTCGTGACTACAAAAGCCGCCACTGACGCCGTCTCCCTTTCTTCGGCCCGACGAAATTTGCGGGGCCTGAAAGCCCGCGACAATTCCCCGTTTGGGGGGGACCGCGGATGTTGTGAAGCTTAGTCAATTTGCGAAAAAAGTCAGGTCGGCAACTCCGGGTAACAGCGTTCGTTGCGGGCGTAAAAAAGTCCCGGGTGATCCGGCTACCGTGCAAAGGAGGGAAACGCTGTATGCGCAGATCTAAATAGCCGGTACGGAAATCGTGCCCGGGCTATGGCGGTGGGCTATCCGGCGCAGAGGGACAAGAGGATCGACGCTCCATTGCAGGGCACGAGCGCACCTCCTGTGCAATGAGGCGTGCCCACTCAGCACACGTCGGGTATCGCCCGCGGGGGATCACCACGCCTGCTGCCATGCGCCGATGCATCGCTGTGATTGCTGTTACAAACCTCGCCGCTTCGCTGGCGCCGGGAGCACCCGATCCGTTCAGCCCTTCGGGCTGTCTCCGACAGTCACTTGGGTCCCCTGAGATACTCCGACTCGAACAGCCGCGCCCGCAGTGCCGAGAGGCCATCGCGCACATCGTCGACGGCAGCGATGAGGACATCGGGGCAGTATGCGACCTCGAGGAATTCCCCGAGAACCTCCCCCTCGGGGTTGTGGTGGGTCAGCCACCAGACGCCGGGGATGCCGGTTTCACGCACCAGCATCGGCCCCACGTCGAACGCCTCGGCGGTGATCTCCCCCTCGCCCAGCTCCTCCAGCAGGCGCCCACGTTCATCCTCATCCAGGCCCAGGGCGGAGAGATCGATGCTCCCGCTGCGCTCTTCGTTGAGCAACGCCTGAATCAGCTCAACAAGTTGCCGCCGGATGAGGGCCACCCGGTCATGATCGGTTTTGATTTGATCCTGCATCTCCCCCCCAACGCGTCGTGACACTCAGAATAAACCCTGTCCAGCCGTTGGCGAGGCGGAGTGCGTTGCAGCTATCCCGCAGGTCAGGGTAAACGCATACTCACAGCACGGCCGTGACGTAAGTAGGCGTTCACCCTGTCCCGCAGGTTCCGTTTGGTTTGCCCCTCCAGCTTCTGAACGCCTGTATGATACTGCTGCTTCATGGCGCCGCGCAGCCAAGCCCGAGGGTACACCAGGGTAAACTGCCGAGTAACTACTCACCCCATGTCAGCCGCGTCTCGATGCTACGGGTTACGGCACCTTTGCTTTGGAGTGCGACGGCTTGCCGCCGCTTTGCAGGACGGGAGCTTGCTCCCGCCGTCCCCGGCCAGCCCACAACACGGCGCACGGCGGCAAGCCGCCCCTCGGGAAAGCGGGGGCAAGCCCCCGCACTCCAGAGCCGCCGACATGGGGTGAGTAGTTACACTGCCGACAGCATTTGTGCCCTGGAGCATCGTGAAGCGGCGAAGGGTGGACCAGCACACGCATCCACGAGATCGCCGCAAGCGAATGGTGGATGCGCGGTGCATATCCAGCCTACTATGGAGGTCCCATATCGCAGTGGGTGGGGCGCTTGCCTGTTCGGTGCTCTAGAATGGTGACAATCACCCTCCCGCCCTTGAAGGAAAGATCGCTCATGTGCCTGGGCATCCCCATGCAGATAACGGAGATTGAGGGCCACATGGCCCGCTGTTCGGCCAAGGGCGTCGAACGTGACGTGAGCCTGTTCATGCTCCAGGAACCGCTGACCGTCGGCGACTACGTGATCGTCCACGTGGGCTACGCCATCCAGAAAGTCGCCGAGCAGGACGCCCGCAGCACCTGGGAGTTGTTCGACCAGTTGCTGGCGGCTCAGCCACCCGATGCATGAGTTCTCCATCTGCCAAGGTATCATCACCCAGGTGACCCGTGTCGCCCGGGAGCATGCCTTGCCGCGCGCGACCCGTATCGTGCTCCGGGTGGGGCCGCTCTCCGGCGTCGAACCCCGGCTCCTGCAAGAGGCCTTTCCCCTGGCGAGTCGCGGCACCTGTGCCGCAGAGGCGACGTTGCAGATCGAGGCCGCTCCCATCCGGGTGCGCTGTCTCAGTTGCGGTCGGGAGAGCGATGCCCGCCCCAACCGCCTCACCTGCGGGACCTGCGGACATTGGCACACCCAGGTCATCAGCGGGGATGAGATGCTGCTGGTGTCCGTGGAGCTGGAGGAGGTGGCGGAAAGCGAGCCTGGGCCCGGTCAGCTCCCACCTCATGCGAAGAACATTTCTTAGAATGGAATGCGCCTGAAGGCGCACCTGCAGTGGGGCGTAGGTGCACTGCGTCCCCCGGGCGAACTGGAAGGCGGAGCCCGCCCGGGCCCCGGATTCATTGGAGAAGGCGACGAACATGTGTGATACCTGCGGCTGTAACATCACCCCCGGCAATGCCCACCTGGTCGAGGGGCAGGGCCGGTTGGCGACCACCCGGGACGGCAGTCGAGCCGTGGAAGTGCTCCATGGTTTGCTCTCGGAAAACGATCATCAGGCGGCCCATAACCGGGAGCACCTGGATGCCCACCGGGTGCTGGCCATCAACCTCATGTCCTCGCCCGGCGCGGGGAAGACGGCACTGCTGGAGGCCACCATCGCCGCCCTCGGGGAGGAGCTTCGCCTGGCCGTGGTGGAGGGTGATCTGGAGACGGAGAACGATGCCGAGCGCATCCGGGCCCGCGGCGTGCCCGCCATTCAAATCACCACCGGGACCGCCTGCCACCTGGATGCGCACCTGGTCCACGATGCCCTGCACCACTTGGACCTGGATGGCCTGGACCTGCTGTTCATCGAGAACGTGGGCAACCTGGTCTGCCCCGCCAGCTTCGACCTGGGCCACCACCGCAGCGTCACCCTGCTGTCGGTTACCGAGGGCGACGACAAGCCGGCCAAGTACCCGGTGATGTTCCGCGCCTCCGACTTGATGCTGATCACCAAGACCGACCTGCTCCCCCACCTGGACGACTTCGCCCCCGAACGGGCCGAGCGCTGCCTGCGGGAGTTGGCCAACCCCGCCCCGGTGGCCCACCTCTCGGCCAAGAGCGGCGAGGGGATGGAGCAGTGGCTCCAGTGGCTGCGCGACGAACTGGCAGCCCACCGGAAGCGGCTCGCGACCGCGCCGCCCACCGGCCATGTGCATCACCACCATCACCACCATCACCATCATCACCACCACCCCTGACCCGCGGGAGGGAACCCATGGCCGCCACCGCTGCGACCTGGCTGGAACGGATCCGGCAGCTTCCGCTGCCCGAGCGGATCCGCATCATGAACGTCTGTGGGGGGCATGAACGCTCCATCACCATGGCCGGGCTGCGCAGTGCCCTGCCCGAGGCCATCGAACTCATCCCCGGCCCCGGGTGCCCGGTCTGTGTCTGCCCGGAGGAGGACATCTACGCCGCCATTCAGCACGGGCTGAAGGACGGCGCCCTGGTGGCCGCCTTTGGCGACATGCTGCGGGTGCCCGTGAATGTGCCCAAGGGGGAGGTCCGCTCCCTGGAGGAGGCCCGCGGCGCCGGTGCGGACATCCGTCCGGTGGCCTCGCCGCTGGAGGTGCTGGCCCTGGCCAAGGCCCACCCCGACCGCAAAGTGGTGTTTCTCGCCGCCGGCTTCGAGACCACCACCGCCCCCGTGGCGGCGCTGGTGCGCCAGGGGATCCCCGACAACCTGCTGCTGCTCACCGCCGCCCGGCTCACCTGGCCCGCTGTGGCGATGCTGCTCGACTCCGGCGAGCCGGGGTTCGAGGCCCTGGTGGCCCCCGGCCACGTCTCCACGGTCATGGGGCCGGAGGAGTGGGACTTCGTGGTCGAGCGGCACAGCCTGCCCGCCGCGGTGGCCGGGTTCACCCCCGAGAGCCTGCTGGCGGCCATCTACTCGGTGCTGCGCCAGCACCTCGAAGGCAACCGCTTTCTGGACAACTGCTATCCGGAGGTGGTGCGCCCCGGCGGTAATCCCGCCGCCCGTGCGATGCTCGGCGAGGTCTTCGAGATCGCCGATGCCAACTGGCGGGGGATCGGCACCATCCCCGCGTCGGGCTTCAGCCTCAGTGCGCGCTACCGCCGCCATGACGTGCGCGAACACCTGCCCGACCACGGGGCCGAGCCGCGCCGCCGCGCCGGACAGATGCCCCCCGGCTGCGCCTGCACCCAGGTGGTGCTGGGCAAGGCCTACCCCACCGAGTGCAAGCTGTACGGCGAAGCGTGCACCCCCCGCTCGCCCATCGGCCCCTGCATGGTCTCCGACGAAGGGGCCTGCCGCATCTGGTGGGCCGGCGGCCAGCGCCGCCGCACGGCCTGATGCCCCCGTGAGCGGTTGCGGTGGTGCGCCTCAAGGTGCCGGACCCGAGGCGAGTCGGTGGGCCCAGCGGGTGGTCTCCGGCAACCGGTAGCGGGGGGTGCAGTCGAGCACCAGGCAAAGGGCCGAATCCAATCCCACCCGATGGCCCGTGGAGATGTAGATGGGCTTCACGCCGCCGCGGCTGCGCAGCACCGCTCCAACCACCTCGCCGTCGTCCACCAGGGGGCACCAGGCCCCCTTTTCATCGGGAACCTCCTCGTGGGTCCCCACCAACCGGGTCTTGCCCACCCCGATGGCCGGCAGATCGCACAACAGCCCCAGGTGAGAGGCAATCCCGAAGCGGCGCGGGTGGGCGATCCCCTGGCCGTCGCAAAGCAGCAGATCGGGCCAGAGAACGAGCCGCTCCAGGGCCTCCAGGATCGCCGGGATCTCGCGAAAAGAGAGCAACCCGGGAACGTAGGGGAAGCGGGTCGGCTGACGCGCGATGGCGTAATCGAGCAGTTCCAGCGAAGGGAAGGCAAGCACCGCCACCGCCGCGCGAGTGATGGTGTTGCCCGCCTCGAACCCCACATCCACCCCCGCCACCTGACGGATCGGTCCGAACCGATCGTAGCGCTCCACCCGCCCACGGAGCTGTTGTTGAAGGGCAATGGCCTCCTTGGGGGTAAGGTCCCAGGGGTGGGCATGGTGGATTTGGAACTCAGGCATCGGCTTGCAAACCCCGGCAGCGGCCAGCACAATGGCCCGCCTTCGTCCCAACGTATTGACTAACCATGAGTGCAGACTCCGACTGGATCTTCGACGTCGACAGCGACGCCTTTAATGAACAGGTGATCGAGGCCTCGCACCAGCGCCCCGTGCTGGTGGATTTCGCCGCCGATTGGTGCGGTCCCTGCTTGGTCCTCGCGCCAGTGCTGGACAAGGTCATCAAGGAGTACGCCGGGGCGGTGGCGCTCGCCAAGGTGGATGCGGACGAAAACATGAAGCTCTGCGGCCACTACCGCCTCAAGGGCTTCCCCACGGTATTGATGTTCGTCGATGGCGAGGAAGTGGGGCGCTTCGCCGGCGCCAAACCGTTTCAATCCGTGCGCGACTTCATCGACGAGCACCTGCCGGCCTGAGTATAACCGGCAGTCCGGTGCTATCTTCACCGGGCAGCCCTATGAAGACGCCTCTGGAACATACTCCCCCCCCTGTAGCGGCCCGACGCCTGCGCATCGGCGGCCGCGTCCAGGGCGTGGGCTTTCGCCCCTTCATCCATCGGCTGGCCAGCAGCTGCGGCCTCGAAGGGTGGGTGCTCAACCGCACCGGCGAGGTGGAGGTGTTCATCCAGGGGCCGGTGGCGGGGGTGGAGGCCTTCATGGAGGCGCTCCTTCAGGGTGCCCCACCCTTGGCCAGGCCGCAACTCCTCAGCGCCGAAGAGACCGCCCCCGTGCCGCTGCAGGGGTTTGAGATCCGCCACAGCGAGGCGGCAGGGCCGCCGCGCATCCATGTGCCCCCCGACTATTTCGCCTGCGACGACTGCCTGGCCGAGATCCGCACCCCCGGCGAACGGCGCCACCGCTACCCCTTCACCAACTGCACCCAGTGCGGCCCCCGCTACACCCTCATCGCCCGCCTCCCCTACGACCGCCCCAACACGGCCATGGCCACATTTCCCCTCTGCCCCGAATGCGGGCGCGAGTATGCCGACCCAACCGATCGACGCTTCCACGCCCAACCGGTGGCCTGCCCCAGCTGCGGACCGCAACTCACCTTCGAGCGGGCCGGCCGGTCCATCACCAACACCGAGGCGGCGCTGCGCGCCTGCGTGCAGGCCCTGCGCGAGGGGGCCATCGTGGCGGTCAAGGGGGTCGGGGGCTATCACCTGTTGTGCGATGCGCGGCGCCCCTCCAGCATCCAGCGGCTGCGCCAGCGCAAACCACGGCCCCACAAGCCGCTGGCGGTGATGTTTCCCCAAGCCGGGGCGGACGGACTCGAGCGACTGCGGGAGGAGCTGGCACCGAGCACCGAGGAGGCGCTGCTGCTGGCGAGCCCGGCCCGCCCCATCGTCCTCTGCCCCCGTCGCCCCGAGGCCACGCTGGCCCCCGACCTCGCCCCGGGACTGGCCGAGGTGGGGGCGATGCTCCCCTACAGCCCCCTGCATCACCTGCTGCTGGATGATTTCGGCGGGCCACTGGTGGCCACCTCCGGGAACCTGGGGGGCGAGCCGGTGCTGACCAATCCCGGCGAAGCCGCACAACGGCTGACGCGGGTGGCCGATACCTTCCTCCATCATGACCGCCCCATTCTCCGCCCGGCCGACGACCCGGTGTACCGCACGGTGGCGGGGCGCCCCCGCCCGCTGCGGCTCGGCCGGGGCATCGCCCCCCTGGAGCTCGCGCTGCCGTTGATGCTCCCCCACCCCCTCCTGGCCGTGGGGGGGCACATGAAAAATGCCGTGGCCCTGGCGTGGGAAGATCGGGTGGCGGTCTCGCCCCACATTGGCGACCTGGACGCCCCCCGCTCGCAGCGGGTGTTCGAGCAGGTGGTAAACGATCTCCAGTCGCTCTACGGCATCCGGGCCGAGCGGCTCGTATGCGATGCCCACCCCGGTTATGGCAGCAGCCGCTGGGCGGCACGGAGCGGGCTGCCGATCTCGCCGGTCTACCACCACCACGCCCACGCCGCCGCGCTCTATGGCGAGCACCAGGGCGAGGGGGAGTGGCTCATCTTCACCTGGGACGGCGTGGGGTTGGGAGAGGACGGCACCCTCTGGGGCGGCGAGGCCCTCCTGGGGGCGCCCGGCCGGTGGCGGCGGGTGGCCACCCTGCGCCCCTTCCGCCTGCCGGGGGGCGAGAAGGCCGGCCGCGAACCGTGGCGCTCCGCCCTCGCCCTCTGCTGGGAGGCTGGGTGCGAGTGGCCCCAGTCGCCGCCCGGGACGGGACTGCTGCGCAAAGCGTGGGCGCAAGGCCTGAATGCCCCCATCACCAGCGCCGCAGGCAGGCTGTTCGATGCGGCCTCCGCACTGCTCGGCGTGTGCGAGTGCGCCAGTTTCGAGGGGCAAGGCCCGATGCTCCTGGAGGCCTGCGCCGAAGGCAAACGCGCCCCGTTGGCGCTCCCCCTCGTTGAGCGAGGGGACGAGCCGATAGAAATCGACTGGGCCCCGCTCCTGCCCATGCTCCTGGACGCCCACCGCACCGTGGCCGAGCGCTCAGCTATTTTCCACGCCAGCCTGGGCGCCGTGATCGCAGCGATTGCCCAGCGGCTGGGCCAGAAGTTTCTGATCCGTGACGTTGGCCTCACCGGCGGGGTGTTCCAGAACCGCCTGCTCACCGAACTCACTGCCAAACACCTGACCACCGGAGGCTTTCGGGTCCGCCTTGCCGAACAGCTCCCCTGCAACGACGGCGGACTCTGCTACGGACAGATCATCGATACCTTGGGTCGGGGGTGGTAAAGGTGCGGTGAGAACCCGAGACCGGATCGTGCGTGCAAACCGCTGAGGAAACGCTGATTAATTCCGCTTTCGAGGCTCCCGCCCCCCATTGAGGCATTCGAGGGCAGGCTTCAGCGGGAGCCCAGAAAGATCAAGACACTGGATCCCCGCCCCCCGACTGATGCGTTCACCCTGCCTACCATCCCAGGGTAAACGCATACTTACGTCACGGCCGTGCTGTGAGCGATGTAACTCCTTGAAAGCAGGTACGCTGTGAATACATCCCTGTACGCTCGACGGCCGCGTCCATGCGGCCGACGACCTGCTT
>JAWLHA010000111.1:0-9180 GCA_041690535.1 Gammaproteobacteria bacterium
GATGCCCGGAGCGGCCGCGGCCGTCGAGCGTACATGGATGGAAGATGATTGCTCCTGCATAATCTTCACTCCCGACATCCATGTCGGTCGTATTCACAGCGAACCTGCTTTCAAGGACTTACGTCGCTCACAGCACGGCGGTGACGTTAGTATGCGTTCACCCTGCGGTGAGGGGGACGCGTTCATTTCAACGCCGCCATGGCGGGACCGATGCTCCTCCCGTGCACTGCATGGGAATGCGCTTGCGCGGCGACGCCGCCTCATCCCGCCCAGCGCACTACCTTCAGATCCCAGGCATTGCTCAGGGTGGGGTGGCGGGGCAGTACACGCACGGTGTAACCGTGCAGGCCGCTGGCGCTGCACGGTGCCGCGGTGCCTTCGAAGAGGGCGATGCCGTCGCTTGCGCTAACCGGGTGCATGGAGGTGATGGATGGATCGGCGATGTTGCCGCGCGCATCCACCCGGCCGGAGTAGAGCTGCACCGCCACATCATCGGGCTCCAACTCACCGAGGCGCACCTTCGCCTGCACTTGCGCGGTGCCGCCCACCTTCAAGGTGTCGGCAGAGCGCTGCAGAACGCTCTCCACCCGCACCCCCTCCCAGTGCTGCTTTACCCGCCGCTTCCAGGCCGCCAGTTTTCTCGCCCTGGCAAAATCGTCCTCGGAAAGGATCCGTGTGCACTCGGATGCCGGTACATAGGTGTCGGTCGTGTATTCCCTCACCATGCGGTGGGTGTTGTACTCGGGCGAGAGCGCACGCATCGCGCTCTTCATGCGCGCCACCCAACGGCGCGGCAGGTTGTCCGCCCCACGCTCGTAGAACATGGGCGCGACCTGCGTCTCCAACAGCTCGTAAAGTGCGCCTGACTCCACCTGGTCCTGGCTCGCCTCGTCCGGGTACTCCTCGCCCCGCCCGATGGCCCACCCCACATCGAGGCTGTAGGCTTCGTCCCACCATCCGTCCAGAATGCTGACGTTGAGCACCCCGTTGGCCGCCGCCTTCATACCGCTGGTGCCACTGGCCTCCAGGGGACGCCGTGGCGTGTTGATCCAGACATCGGCCCCCTGCACCATGTAGCGGGCGATATCGAGGTCGTAATCCTCGAGAAAGACGATCCGCTTGCGGAACTCTTCATGGCGGCTCAGGTGCACGATATCGCGAATCATCTCCTTGCCCGGGTCATCATTGGGGTGCGCCTTGCC
The DNA here is from genome assembly GCA_041690535.1 of Gammaproteobacteria bacterium. Lineage (GTDB taxonomy): Bacteria > Pseudomonadota > Gammaproteobacteria > Thiohalomonadales > Thiohalomonadaceae > JAWLHA01. The sequence goes on from JAWLHA010000111.1 coordinate 1,203, forward strand.
GGCAAAGATCAGCTGCACCGGGCGGTCGGGGTTGTTGAGCATCCGGGCGAGGCGCATCACATCCTGCAGCAGCAGCGTCGCGCGCTTGTAGGTGGCAAAGCGACGGGCAAACCCGATGGTCAGCACACGCGGGTCGAGCGCCTCGTCCGCGCGCGCCAGCTCCAGAGGCGAGGCGCCCCGCCCTTCCAGCTGCACGCGCAATCGGCGGCGGGCGAAGGCCACGAGACGCTCGCGCCGCCGCTCGTGGGTGCGCCACAGCTCTTCCGGAGGAATGCGCTTCACGTACTGCCAGGCCTCTGCATCGCCGGGTTTCTCCCGCCAGCGGGGGCCGAGATAGGTATCCAGCAGCTCGGTGAGGTCGTGGGAGATCCACGACTCCACATGCACACCATTGGTGATGTGCTTGATAGGCACCTCCCCCTCCGGCGCCTCACCCCAGAGATCGCCCCACATGCGCTTGGCGGTGCGCTCATGGAGGCGGCTGACCCCGTTGCGATGGGCAGACAGGCGCAGCGCCAGCACCGTCATGCCGAACGCCTCGTGGGGATCTTCGGGGCGTGTACGTCCAAGGCCGAGGAAGCGGTCCCGGTCCAGACCAAGCTCGCGGTAGTAGGAGGCGAAATAGCTGTCCACCAGCGCCGGCGCGAAGAAATCATTCCCGGCGGAGACGGGGGTGTGGGTGGTGAAGACCTGCCCGGCACTGGTTACCTCCCGCGCCTGGTCGAAGTCGAGCCCATGCTCCTCCATCGTCTGCCGGATGCGCTCCAGGGCGAGAAAGGCGGTGTGTCCTTCATTCATGTGACACACCGTCGGGCGAATGCCGAGCGCCTTCAGCGCCCGCATGCCGCCGATCCCGAGCACGATCTCCTGACGCATGCGCATGTCCAGGTCCCCCCCATAGAGCCGGTCGGTGATATCCCGATCCACGGGCGGATTGCCGGGGACATTGGTATCCAGGAGGTAGACGGGCACCCGGCCCACCTGGGCTTTCCACACCTGCACCTTGATGAGCCGCCCCCCCAGCGGGATGTTGAGCAACAGCGGCTCCCCTCCGGGAAGTCGGGCCGGCTGCACCGGCATGGTGAAGAAGTCGTGATCGCTGTAGGCCTCCTGCTGCCAGCCGTCGGCGTTCAGGTACTGCCGAAAGTAACCCTGTTGATAGAGCAGACTCACCCCCACCAGAGGCAGACCGAGGTCGCTGGCAGATTTGAGGTGATCACCGGCGAGCACCCCCAGGCCGCCGGAGTAGATGGGGACGCAGTCGGTGATGGCGAATTCCGCCGAAAAGTAGGCGAGGGTCAGCGAGTCGGCCCCCTGGCGGGCCACCCGGTACCAGGTGTGGGTCGCCTCCATGTATTGGTCCAGCTCCTGACAGACCCGGTTGTAGTGGGCGAGAAAGGCCGGATCCTCCGCCGCCTCCGAGAGCCGCGCCTGATCGATGATGCCCAGCATGCGCACGGGATTGCGCAGGGTCTGCTCCCACAACTCAGGGTCGAGGCGGCGGAACAGCGCCCGTATACCGTGGCGCCACCCCCACAGCAGGTTGTGGGCGATCTCCGGCATCCGCTCCAACTCGGGCGGCAGCGCCGGAATGACATTGAACGTCTCGATGGCCTTGACCGCCTTCATCGCACCTCCCTCCAGCACCGAACAGATAAATTTGATACGCCTTTTGATGTAGGGTGGATAAGCGCAGCGCATCCACCATTTACGGCGACAACCCGGTGGATGCGCTGCGCCTATCCACCCGCCGGTTTGCTGCCTCCGCCGCTTGCAAGGACATCTGGCTGCGATTGGCGATTGTTCCGTTGATCTGTTCGGTGCTCCAGCAACCTTCGTCCACTACGACTTTGTCGCGGGCGCCGCGCCCCCGCCGCGGGTGCAGATAACTGCAACCATATGCACACACCAATCTTGGCACAAAATACCAGCAGGCGTATTCTGCAGACAGGGTAAACGCAGACTTACGTCATGGCCGTGCTGTGAGCGATGTAAATGTGCGTTTACCCTGATTCTGCAGACCTGTACCCTGCCTGCGAGAGTGGCGCACAATGGCGATTGCGCCCGCCGGAGTCCCTTCAAGAGGTCGTGCGGACCCCGCCCGTACATAGGTGGGATGAGCCGCCACAAAAGAGTACACCCGTTCCTCTCGCCCATCCTGCTCCGCTCCGTTCATCTTGACTTTGGTCAAGGCGTTTCTCCCCTGAAATCACTTCAGATAGCCGCACCCGACCACCAATCCGGGAATGCAAGGAGGAGAGTATGAGCGGAACATTCACCACGTCGATGGCGCGCAACATCTTCTACGGAGGTAGCGCGTTTTTCATCCTGCTGTTTCTGGCATTGACCTTTCATACAGAGAGGGCACTGCCGCAGCTGGACAACCGTCAGGCCATCACCGAACAGGTCGCCCAGGGCAAGCTGGTGTGGGAGCAGAACAACTGCATCGGCTGCCACACCCTGCTTGGCGAAGGGGCCTACTTCGCGCCGGAACTCGGCAACGTCTACCAGCGCTTCGGCGGCTCCACTGTCGCCATCAAGGCGTTCATCGCAAGCCGACCCGCCGAGGGGGTGCCGGGGCGGCGCAGCATGCCGCAGTTCAATCTGACTGAAAACGAGCTGGAGGCACTGGCACAGTTCCTCAAGTACAGCTCTGAAATCAACACCGCCAACTGGCCACCCAATATCCAGGGCTAAGGAGGGGCACTACCATGAAATATCAATCACAGGCAGTTGCAAAACCCTACTTCATCGCCGCATTGGGCTTGTTCGTCGGACAGATCCTCTTCGGCCTCATCATGGGAATGCAGTACGTGGTCGGCGATTTCCTCTTTCCGGAGATCCCCTTCAACGTCGCGCGCATGGTCCATACCAACCTGCTGATCGTCTGGCTGTTGTTCGGTTTTATGGGGGCATCGTACTACCTGGTCCCCGAGGAGGCAGAGACCGAACTGTACAGCCCGAAGCTGGCGATGATTCTCTTCTGGACCTTCCTCGTCGCCGGTGCGCTGACCATCCTCGGCTATCTCCTGGTCCCCTATGCGGCACTCGCCAAACTCACAGGCAACGAACTGCTGCCCACCATGGGCCGTGAGTTCCTGGAGCAGCCGACCATCACCAAGGTAGGCATCGTGGTGGTGGCGCTCGGTTTTATCTTCAACATCGGCATGACCGTTCTCAAGGGGCGCAAGACCGCCATCAGCCTGGTGCTCCTCACCGGCCTCGTCGGCCTGGCCGTGCTGTTCCTCTTCTCCTTCTACAACCCGGATAATCTGGTCAAGGACAAGTTCTACTGGTGGTGGGTGGTGCACCTCTGGGTGGAGGGTGTGTGGGAGCTGATCCTGGGGGCCATTCTCGCGTTCGTGCTGATCAAGATCACCGGTGTGGACCGCGAGGTGATCGAGAAGTGGTTGTATGTGATCATCGCCATGACCCTCATCACGGGTATCCTCGGCACCGGTCATCACTACTACTGGATTGGCACCCCGAGCTACTGGCAGTGGGTGGGGTCGGTCTTCTCCGCACTGGAGCCAATCCCCTTCTTCATGATGACCGTGTTTGCGTTCAACATGGTGAACCGGCGCCGCCGGGAGCATCCCAACAAGGCGGCCACCCTCTGGGCCCTGGGTACTGCAGTGATGGCCTTTCTCGGGGCGGGCGTCTGGGGTTTCCTGCACACCCTCTCGCCGGTCAACTACTACACCCATGGATCGCAGATCACGGCAGCCCACGGTCACATGGCCTTCTATGGGGCCTACGTGATGATCGTGCTCTGCATCATCTCCTACGCCATGCCGCAACTGCGCGGACAGGTGGCCGCAAACGCTCGGGCCCAGGTGTTCGAGATGTGGTCGTTCTGGCTCATGACCGTCTCCATGGTGTTCATCACCCTCTTCCTCACCGGCGCCGGCATCCTGCAGGTCTGGCTGCAGCGCTACAGCGAAGACCCGCTCCCCTTCATGGTGGTTCAGGAGAAGATCAGCCTCTTCTACTGGATGCGTGAGTGGGCCGGTCTGGTGTTCCTCATCGGGCTGGTGACCTACCTGGCCAGCTTCTTCGTGACCGAGAAGGCCACCGAAGAGAGCACCGCCGCCGCCAGGGCGACGGCGTGAGAAAGGCGTGGCGGGGGGGGCCGCGCCCCCCGCCCCCACCTTTGTCCTCAATCCCGCACCCGCCGTCATTGCAAGGGAGACGAATCCATGGCCATCCAAGCGATCCGCACCGCTGAAGAAGAGCGGCCGTTCTACTTGCCCCAGGGCAGCGAGGTGACACTGTTCGAACACGCCTTCCGCAATCGCCTGCCGGTATTGATCAAGGGCCCCACCGGCTGCGGCAAGACCCGTTTCATTCACCACATGGCGGCGCGCCTCGGCGTGCCTCTGCATACCGTCTCCTGCCACGATGACCTGAGCGCCGCCGATCTGGTGGGCCGCCATCTCATCGGGGAACGGGGCACCTGGTGGAGTGACGGCCCGCTGACCCGCGCCGTGCGCGAGGGCGCCATCTGCTATCTGGATGAGGTGGTGGAGGCCCGCAAGGACACCACCGTCATCCTCCATCCGCTGGCCGACGACCGCCGTGCGCTGCCCATCGAGCGCACCGGAGAGCTGCTCCAGGCACCACCCGAGTTCATGCTGGTGGTCTCCTACAACCCCGGCTACCAGAACCTGCTCAAGGGGATGAAGCCCTCCACCCGCCAGCGGTTCGTGGCCATTCGCATGGGCTATCCGCAGGCGAAGATCGAGTGTGACGTGGTGATGCGCGAGACCCAGGTGGACGAGCTGAAGGCACAGCGCCTGGTGCAGCTGGCCGGGGCGCTGCGCACCCTCAAGGACCACGACCTGGAAGAGGCTGCGTCCACCCGGCTGCTGGTATACGCGGCCACCCTCATGCGCAGCGGCTACGACCCGGTGGAGGCGTGTCGCGCCGCACTGGTGGAGCCTCTCACGGATGACGAGGAGACCGCGGCGGCACTGATGCAGGTGGTCCACGCATTCTTCGACTGAGCCACGCTCATGGGAGAGAATCCAACCCCCTCGCCCGCACCGGCGCGACGGGAGAGGTGGCGCCTGGTGCTGCGCAGCGGCTTCTTCCTGCTGTTCGTGCTGGCGCCGCCTCTGAACCTGCTTCGCTTCGACCTTGCACAGGGGCACGCCTTCCTTCTGGGGATGGAGTGGACCCTGGGGCTCGCGCCGTTCCAGTCCGGCGAGATTGGCGCCGGCGAGGCCGCGCTCAACCTGCTGCTGCGCGGATTCCTGCCCCTGTTCGCAGTGGCGGCACTGCTTCTGTGGCTGGCCTGGCGCTATGGGCGCCTCTATTGCGGCTGGCTTTGCCCCCACTTCTCGGTGGTGGAGCTCATCAATGCCCTGATGCGCCGGGCCAGCGGGCGGCCGACCCTGTGGGAGCGCCGCCCCCTTCCCGAGCGCCTGCCCGATGGGCGCACCATCCGCCCCAATCGCCGCTGGTGGCCGGTGGCCGTTTTGGCCGTCATCGGCTTCGCCTTTGTGTGGGCGGTGGCGTTGCTCACCTATTTGCTGCCGCCGAAGGAGATCTATGGAAATCTGCTGGCCGGCACTCTCACCCGCAACCAGGCGTTGTTCATCGGCGTCGCCACGGTGGTGTTCACCCTGGAGTTCCTGCTGGCGCGTCACCTGTTCTGCCGCTTCGGCTGCGCTGTGGGGCTGTTTCAGAGCCTGGTGTGGATGGCCAACGACCGTGCCCTGGTGGTGGACTTCGACACGGCACGGGCACGCGCCTGTGCCGCTTGCGACGCCGCCTGCGAGAACGCCTGCCCGATGCGCCTGAAACCGCGCGATCTGAAGCGGCGCATGTTCACCTGCACCCAGTGCACTCAGTGTGTGCAGGCGTGCGAGCAGGTGCAGGAAGACAATCCCGAGGGGTCCCTGTTGCGCTGGCGTGACAACGGCAAAGACCTCAAGTCGACACGGGGCCGCCAGTCGGCCTCTTAGGGGGAGATCCACGATGGAAGAAGCGGTCGGCAAGATTTGGCACCGCCTGGTCACCGGCGCGGCCCGCAGCGGCTATCCCGAAGCGACCGTCCACCTGGATGCGGAGGCGACGGCCCTGGGGATCTTCTTCCGCGCCCTGGGCGGCGATGCCGGGTTGCGTGTCGAGGTCGCCGAGGAGAGCGAGCACCGTGCGCGGCGAACGCTTCTGGCACGCATCGCCGGCACCGGCAACCGCATCGCCCTAGGGTGGCGCGATGCCGAAGCGCTGCGCCTGCCCGCCACGCTCGACGTGTTCCCGGACCCGGGCCTCAACCGTGAGCTGTACCGCTGGCTGGCGGCCCTGGCGGCGGTGGGGGAGGATCCGGCACTTCCCTGGCATGTGCGAAGCACACTGGCAACCCTGACGGTGTGGCGGTGCTGGCCCGGTCTGGCGCGCCGCTACCGGGACTTGGTCGACGCCTACCTGCCCCTGCGGCCGGACCCGCGGCGGCTGCCCCCGGATGAGGCGGCCCAGGAGGGCGCGCTGCGCGAGCTGCTCCGCGCGCCCCACATCGACGTGGCGTTTCCGCCGGCGGCGCGTCCCCCGGCGCCGGTGCATCTATGGCTCCACCCCGCGCCGCCCCGGCCGCCGGCCGCCGATGACGCCCCCGGCCCCGCCGCCGGCGGTGAAGAGGGAGGCGGCCGCACCCTCGATGCGCGGGGCCGACGCCGCCGCCGCGCCGAGCGGGTGGAGATGCCGGAGCGCAACGCAGGTCTGCTTGCCGTGCGGATGGAGGCCCTGCTGGGTTTTGCCGAGTACGTGAAGGTGGACCGCGGCAGCGAGGAGGAGGATGACCTGGAGGAGGCCGCCCGCAACGCGGACGACATGGAGGTCATGAGTGTCGCCCGGGACAGTGGCAGCAGCGCCAGCCGGGTGCGTTTCGACCTGGATCTGCCCTCGGCGGCCAGCGACGACACGCCAATAGGGGAGGGCCTGCTGCTTCCCGAGTGGGACTGGCGGCGCGGTGTGCTGCGGCAGGAGCACTGCCGCATCCTGCCCATGGTGGCGGCCGACGCGCCCCCCACCGAGCTTCCCCGACATCTCACCCGCAGCGCCCGGCGCCTGCGGGCACAGTTCGAAACCCTCGCGGAGGCGCGGGTGTGGCAGAGCGGCCAGCCGGACGGGTGCGAACTCGATCTCGACGCATTCCAGCGCTTTGCCGCGGCCCGCGCCACCGGCCAGGCGGATGCGGAGGCGCGCATCTACCGGGACTTGCGCGCCGGGGGGCGGGAGCTGGCCTGTCTGGCCCTGGCCGATCTTTCCCTCTCCACCGACGCGGCGGTCAATGACGAGATGCGCATCGTGGATGTGGTGCGCGATACGTTGTACCTCTTTTCCGAGGCCCTCTCCGCCACCGGTGACCGCTTCGCCCTCTACGGCTTCTCCTCGCGCCGGCGCGAGCACGTCCGCCTCCACCTGCTGAAGGGATTTGAGGAGCGTTACGACGCCCAAGTGCGTGGGCGTCTGGCGGCCATCAAGCCGGGATTCTATACCCGCATGGGGGCGGCCATCCGGTATGCCAGCGATCTGCTGGAGCCCCAGGGGAGCGGCCGCCGCCTGCTGCTCATCATCACCGATGGCAAACCCAACGACCTTGACCAGTACGAGGGGCGCTACGGCGTGGAGGACACGCGCATGGCGATCATCGAAGCGCGGCGGCGGGGGCTTCTCCCCTTCTGCGTCACCATCGACACCACCGCCGGCGACTACCTCCCCTACCTCTTCGGCAGCGGCGGCTTTGTGGTGATCCGTCGCCCCGAGGAGCTGCCGAGCCAACTGCCGCAGCTGTATTTGCGCCTGACCCGGTGAGACCGCGTACCTGCTTTCAAGGACTTACATCGCTCACAGCACGGCCGTGACATAAGTAGTTGTAACTATTCAGACCCAACAGCCCGAGTGCCTCACGTAGGAGCCCAGCCCTCTGGGCGATTGCATCGGTAAAGCTCGCGCAGCAATCGCCCAGAGGGCT
>JAWLHA010000112.1:0-8778 GCA_041690535.1 Gammaproteobacteria bacterium
GACAAGTGAACGAATGGTGTTCTCCACTTGCGCAGGGAGGATCAAACAGTCTTACCTTCTCAGCCTTGACCAGACTGGATTCCCGCCTTCGCGGGAATGGCAGGGGGCGAGTAGTTACGTTGCGACTCTCACACCCTTCGGATCGATCCGGTCGCGATGAGCAGCGAATTCGTTTATCTGTTCGGGGCTCCAGCCCCCTCCCGGCGGCGGCTACTGCCTCTCCCACCGCTCAAGCACTCGCTTGAGCCTGTCGATGCCCTCCGGGTTCCCTCGCCTCTCCAGCTGCTGAATGAGGCTTCTCAGCTGATTCGGATCCTCGACGGACTCCCGTTCCGGTCCGAGGGTCTTGCCGTCGTGGATGAAGACACGCACATTTTTTATCCTCCCCACGCCCATGCCGCTGGAGTAGGGCTTGACCCAGAATTCGACCTTTGTGGCTCTCTCCACGGGCGATCTCCCACTTGGCGAGGCCTCCTCACCCCGCGTTTTCACCAGCCACTCACAGCGGATCCCGAGCTGCCGGTGTCCTGGGTGGGCGGCCAGTGAAAGATACGGGCCAGCGTTCGGACTCCCTCCCCCTGAAGTCTGGCCCCTCCTCTTGCGCTCAACCACTTCACCTTTTCATTTCCCCCTGCGGGCAAAGGCAAAGGTAAGTGGCAACGCACCGGCCGGAAGTAGCTTCCTTGGGTAAATGCGGCGCCGCACCCGGCGACGGTTTCAGTGCCCATCGCCCTTGCGACGCGGCTCGCCCACCAACCGCTCCCACATGGCCGGCGTGATCCCCCGGGCGGCGGATTCAATGTCCGCCCACGGGGAGAGCTCCTGGGCGGCGAGACGGATGGGGAGCGTGCGGATGGTGAACACGGGCTGCTCCTCACCCACCAGTTCGTCCCACTCCAGTGGGGTCGCGACCGGAGCCCCCGGCCTGGCGCGGGTGGAGTAGCTGGCCACAGCCGTGGCCCCACGCGAGTTGCGCACGTAGTCCACGTACACCTTGCCGGGGCGGGCGGCCAGGGAGACGCTGGCCGTGAAGAGATCGCGGTGCGAACGCGCCAGTCGCTGGGCCACCGCCTTGGAGAAACTTTTCACCGTTTGCCAATCGTGGCTGAGCGTCAGCGGAACGACGACGTGCAGCCCCTTTCCGCCGGTGGTCCTGAGGAACGGGATCAGGCCCAGCCCAACCAGTTCGGCCCGAAGAAGATGCGCGCCCTCCACGACCCTGCCCCAGGGCAGCCCTTCCCCGGGGTCGAGGTCGAACACCATGCGGTCGGGGGTGGCCATGTGCTCCAAGCGCACGCCGCGGACGTGGATCTCCAGCACGCCCATCTGCACCAACCCCATCACCCCCGCCAGTGAATCCACCATCATGTAGGGGGCCTCCTTGCCCTTCTCGGGGAGCGTGATGCGGTGCACCTCCGGGGGGACGGTGTCATTGGCATGTTTCTGGAAGAAACAGTCGTGGTGGCCTTCCGGGCAGCGCAGCAGCGTGAGCGGGCGCCCGGCAAGCTCCGGGACAATCCACGCCTCGATGCGTTCGTAATAGAGGGCGATGTCGCGCTTGGTAATGCCCAGGCCCGGGTAGAGGATCTTGTCCGGGTTGCTCAGCCTCACCCCGGCGAAGGTCCGCCGGTGGTCCGCGGGGGGCACCGGCTCCGCGGCCACCGCTTGGGCGGGCGACTCACGGACCACCTCCCGCGCAGGCTTGTCTTCGCGCAGCCCCTGAAAGGCCGGCTGGCGCAGCAGTCCCTCATCGGTCCAGTTGGAGAAGGCCACCTCCGCCACCAGCTCCGGCCGGACCCAGTGGTAGCCGCGGGACTTGGGGGCGTCGACGAACGGCGAGTCCGAGGGCTCCAGCGCCTTCAGGCGGGCCAGGATCCCGCGCAGGGTCTCCTCGGTGAACCCGGTGCCCACCCGCCCAACGAAGTGCAGCCGATCGCCCTCGTACAGCCCGAGCAGCAGTGCGCCGAACCCGAAGCGCCCCCCCTTGGGGTCGGTGTAGCCGCCGATCACGAACTCCTGCCGCTGCAGGCATTTAATCTTCAGCCACTCCCGCCCGCGACCGGCGCGCCAGGGACGATCCGCACGCTTGGCCATGATTCCTTCCAGGCGGTTGCGACAGGCGATCTCGAAGAACAGGTCTCCTTCGCCCTCGACATGATCCGTAAAGCGCAGCACCGCCCGGGTCTCCGGCCCGCTATCCTCCAACACCGCCTTGAGCCGCGCCTTGCGCTCGGCGAGGGGGCGCTCGCGCAGGTCCTCACCATCCACCCATAGCAGGTCAAAAAGAAAGTACACCGGACGGGCATCGCTCTTCTCATCCAGGGCATTCTGCAGGGCCTGGAAATTGGTGGTTCCGTCCGGCAACACCACGGCGACCTCCCCGTCGAACCACCCCTCCCTGATCCGCAGGCCCCGAAAGGCCTGGGCAATGCGCCGGAACCGCTCGGTCCACACCTTGCCGTTGCGGCTGATGAGCTGCGCCTGCCCCCACTGGTAGCGGGTGAGCATGCGATAGCCGTCCAGCTTGATCTCGAAAAGCCACTGGCTACCCTCGGGCGACCGCTCCACCAGGGTGGCCAATTGGGCGGCCATCTCCGCCGGCATGGCGCTCTCGCCCATCGCCGCCACCACCTCGCCCTCTTCGGTCCAGAGGCGCGCGGGCGCCTGGGCGATCTCCCCCTTGGTGCGGCCGGTGAGGGCGCTGGGCAGATCACCCTTGCCCAGGTCCTCGCCCGTGGCGTATTCATCCCGTGACTTGATGAGCAGCCAACTCTCCTTCCCCTCCTCTCCGCGGGCCGAACGCACCAGATGCCAACGTCCGCGCAGGCGCCGCCCCTCGAGGCGAAACGTCAGGTGGCCTTGTTCATAGCCGTGCCGCGGATCGCCCTCAGGGATCCACACCCCCGTGTCCCACACCAGCACCGTCCCCGCACCGTATTGCTGGGGCGGGATCACGCCTTCGAAGTCGCCGTATTCGATGGGGTGGTCTTCCACATGCACCGCCAGCCGCCTCTCCTCCGGGTTGAGGCTCGGCCCCTTGGGCACTGCCCAACTCTTCAGGACGCCGTCGAGCTCCAGACGAAAATCGAAATGCTCGCGGCGCGCCCAGTGCCGCTGCACCACGAACATCCAGCCGGGCGGTGCCTCGCCGGCTCCGGTCGGTTCCGGAGTGCGCGCGAAGTCCCTCCTCTTCCGATAGCGGGACAGGGCCATGTAAAACGTTCTCTGCCTAAGCCGGCCACGACGAGGATGGCGTCAGGCCGCCCACAGCCTGAGCGCCACCCTGCGGGTGCGTCTTCAGGCGCGGAGCACTTTCCGCCTGAAAACGCCCTGCAGCAGCACCCTGCCGTGGTGATGGGCCGAAGCCTCGGTGACTTCGACCGTTGACCCGGGTTTGTGCCGAAGCGTCACCCTGTGGCCAGCGCGTCGGCGCGATCAGGCCATCCCCTGGTCAGAGCCGGCGCTTGGGGGGCGGCAAGCAGACGGGTTCACGCCGCCCCGCTCGCCGGTCGGGGTATTGCGGACGAGGGATCGGTATCGGTTCGGGCTCGAACGAGGGAATTCCGAGCAGCCTCTTCAGCCGCCGCTTGAGCGTTCCGAATCGACCATTGGGCATGCTCCACGCTCCTTGCCGACTTGGCGATCGCTTCTCTTATCGTTCACATTAGTCGCCTTCCACCCGGGACACCAACTGTGCACGGGGCCGCAACATGGCACCCGATGTACTTGCAAACGCAGCTAAATACGGCAACTTGCGTGCCGACACCGAGAGAACTAATCCCCTGTTATACGCAGCCCCGGTTCTGCGCCGAGCGGAGGTGGATCATGGGGAAGGCAATGAGCGCAATTCTGTTCGCAGCGTTAGTCGGGTGCGAGCCCGGCAATATCACCACCGACCAGAAAACCCATTTGCCATTTCCCGACCAAGGCCTCCCGGAGGTGCCTTACAACCATGACCCGGGCACCCCGGCAGTGCCCTACGACCCCGAAGCGGACAGGGAGTGGATTTAGACTTCCGACGCGCTCGCTACACGCAAACCGCCGCCATCCCGCTAGAGCACCGAACAGATAAATCCGACGCGCCCAACATGTAGGGTGGATAAGCGCAGCGCATCCACCGTGCGGCGTCGAATGGGTGAATGCGCTGTGCGGCGTCGAATGGGTGGATGCGCTGCGCTTATCCACCCTACCTCGGTTCGCTGCCCCCGCCACCTGGGGCAGTACTTGGCTGCGATTGGCGATCTTTCGGTTTACCTGTTCGGTGCTCTAGATGTGATCTCTCTGTAGGTTGTTCACTCGGGGCATACCCGGAAGAATGGGGGTGCTCCACCACGATGGCAGATCCCTCCTCGCGATCATCCCACTTGTTCGTCCCACAACCGATGGCATCCCGCCGTTGGGCAGCTACAGTTGTTCAAGCAGCCACTCTCCCGGCATGGAGTTCCAGCCCTACGCGCGGTCGTTTCGCGCTCACGAGAGTGCGGAGTCGGAGAGTCCTCGTAACCACGGAGAGGCGCATGAAGCCGGGTTTCCTTCCCAGAGAGTCGTTCGATTCACTGATCCAGGCCCTGTCCGCCGCTGGATACACCGTCTTCGGCCCGACGCCGCGCGCCGGCGCCGTGGTCTTCGACGAGGTGACCTCCGGCGCAGAGTTTCCGGTGGGCCTGAAAAGCCGTCAGGAGCCGGGACGCTATCGACTCGAACCGAGCGGCAACGATCACCTGTTCGATTTCGTCAATGGCCACGAGTCGCTGAAGCGGTTCACCTTTGCCGCTGAGGAGACGATGTGGTCGTTCTCCACCGACGGGACCTTCACCCCCGCACCGTCCAAGTCACAGAAGACCGCGGTGATCGGCGCCCGCGCCTGCGACATCGCCGGCATGCGGGTGCAGGATCGCACCTTCCTGGAGAACGAACGCTCACCCTTTACCGATCCCTACTACGCCTCCCGGCGCGACAACCTGTTCGTGGTGGCGGTGAACTGTACCCGCTGTTCCGAGACCTGCTTCTGCGCCTCGCAGAATGCCGGCCCCAAGGCGAGCGAAGGGTTCGACCTGGCGATCACCGAACTGGACGGCGGCTTCCTAGTGGAGCCCGGGAGCAGCGCGGGCGAGGCGGTGGCCAAAAAGCTCAAACTCAAGCCCGCCGGCGACGCAACGCAGCAGGCGGCCGAGGCGATGGAGGCCTGCGCCCAGGCGCAGACCCGCTATATCAACAACGACGGCATCTTCCAGCTGCTGTTCGACAACCTGGAGCACCCGCGCTGGGACGATGTGGCCGCCCGCTGCCTCTCCTGCGCCAACTGCGTGATGGTCTGCCCCACCTGCTTCTGTCACCGCGAGACCGATGTGGCCGCGGTGGACGGCAGCGGCAGTGACCACGTGCGCCAGTGGGATGCCTGCTTCACCCTGGAGCACGGCAGCACCCACGGCAGCGTCCTGCGGCCGGAGGTGCGCCAGCGCTACCGCCAGTGGCTAACCCACAAGGTGGGGGCGTGGTGGGAGCAGTTCGGGGTCTCCGGCTGCGTCGGCTGCGGCCGCTGCATCACCTGGTGCCCCACCGGCATTGACCTCACCGAAGAGCTCGCGGCCATTCGCGCCCAACCGGGACTCAAATCATGACTGCCCTGCCGAACCCCTATTTTCCCATGCCCGCCCGGGTGGCCGAGCGGATCGAGGAGGCGCCCGGGATCGTCACCCTGCGCCTGGAACTCACCGACAAGAAGCAGCGCGCCGCCTACCGCTTCGACCCGGGGCAATTCAACATGCTCTATCAGGCGACAGTCGGGGAGGTGCCCATCTCCATCTCCTCGGACCCCGCCGATGCGGGCGACTTCATTGACCACACCATCCGCGCGGTGGGGCGGGTCACCAACCCCATGAGCAAGCTGGAGAAGGGCGCCATCCTCGGCCTGCGCGGCCCCTACGGCGTGGGTTGGCCCATGGAGCAGGCCAAAGGGCGCAACATCCTGGTGCTCACCGGAGGCATTGGCTGCGCCCCCACCGCCTCGGTGGTGCAGTACGCCCTCGCCCGGCGCAAAGACTACGGCAAGATCAGCGTCTGCCACGGGGTGCGCCAGCCCGGCGATCTCATCTACGGCGAGCGCTTCGACCACTGGTGCAAGGCGGAGGACACCGTCTGCCTGTTCGCCTCCCAGGAGGGGGGGGCCGGCTGGCGGGGGAAGACCGGCCTGGTGACCCAGCTGCTGGACGACCTGCCGGCCGATGCCCTCGACGGCATGGCGATGATGTGCGGCCCCGAGCCCATGATGCGCGCAGTAGCGGAGGAGCTGCTCAATCGCGGCCGCCCCATCGACGACATCTACGTCTCCATGGAGCGGAGCATGCAGTGCGGCCTGGGCCACTGCGGCCACTGCCAGTACGGCCCCGACTTCATCTGCAAGGACGGCCCGGTGTTCCCCTACGCCCGGGTGCGCCACCTGATGACCGTGAAGGGGTACTGATATGGCCAAACCCAAGATCTCGGTGCACAAGTTCTCCTCCTGCGACGGCTGCCAGGTACAGATCCTCAGTCTCGAGGAGGAGCTGCTGCAGCTGGCCGACCGGGTGGACATCGCCTTCTTCGCCGAGGCCACCAGCCGCATCGAGCCGGGCCCCTACGACGTCTCCTTCGTGGAGGGTTCGGTCTCCACCCCCCATGAGGTGGAGCGCATCAAGGAGATCCGCGCGCAGAGCGCGGTGCTGGTCTCCATCGGCGCCTGCGGCATGTCGGGGGGAATCCAGGGGCTGCGCAACTGGGGCGACATCGAGTATTACAAGAGCAACTTCTACACCCACCCCGAATGGTTGAAGGTACTGCCGGATTCGACCCCCTTTCACGACCACGTGAAGGTGGATTACGAACTGAACGGCTGTCCGCCCGACCAAGGGCAGCTGAAGTACGTGATCACCAGTCTGCTCGCGGGAGCCGAGCCGCGCGTTCCGACCGAGGCGGTCTGCCTCAAGTGCAAGCGCGATGGCAACGTGTGCGTGCTGGTGGCGCAGGACCAGCCCTGCATGGGGCCTATCACCCGCACCGGCTGCGGCGCCCTCTGCCCCCACCAGGAGCGCGACTGCTATGGCTGCTTCGGGCCGCAACTCGGCTTGAACGTGGATGCCCTGGGGCGGCGCTTCATGGGTGCAGGGCTGAGCGCCACCGACGTGGTGCGGCGGCTGCGCTTCATCTGCAGCTGGGCGCCGGAGTTTCGTGAGCCGTCCAGGGCGTGGGAAAGCGACGGCGGCCGCTACCAGCCCCTTCCCCCGGCACCCCACTCCCATGGAGGGATGAAATCGTGAGTGAACGGCGCATCGAAGTCCCCATCCTGACCCGCGTCGAGGGCGAGGGCGCGCTCCACGTGCGCATGCAGGACGGCCAGATCGAGGATCTGAGGCTGGAGATCTTCGAGCCTCCCCGCTTTTTCGAGACCTTTTTGCAACAGCGCAGCTGGCGCGAGGTGCCGGACATCACCGCGCGCATCTGCGGGATCTGCCCGGTGGCCTACCAGATGAGTTCATGCCAGGCCATCGAGAACGCCTTCGGGGTCACCATCACCCCCGAGATCCGCGCCATGCGCCGGCTCTACTACTGCGGGGAGTGGATTGAAAGTCATGCGTTGCACATCCACCTGCTCGCCGCGCCGGATTTCTTCGACTGCCCCGACGCCATCACCCTCGCCTCCAAGCACCCCGAGGCGGTGCGCCGCGGGCTGAAGCTGCAGGGGCTCGGCAACGACATCCTCAAGATCTTTGGCGGGCGGGCGGTCAACCCGGTGGGGGTTCTGCCGGGCGGCTTCTACCGCTCGCCTCCCCACCGGGAGGCGCGGGCCATGCTGGAGCGGCTCAAAGCGGCGCTCCCGGAGGCCGCCGATCTCATCGGCTGGACCGCCACCCTCCCCTACCCGCAGGCGGAGCGCAAGGCCCCCTGGGTGAGCCTGCGCCACCCGGAGGAGTACCCCATGGCCGAGGGGCGCATCCTCTCCAGCAGCGGGCTCGAGATCGACGTGAGCGAGTTCGAACACCACTACAAGGAGTTCCAGGTCCCCCACTCCACCGCCCTCCACGCCCACCTGAACGGCGAACCCTACTGGGTCGGCCCGCTGCCGCGGCTCAACAACAACCTCGACCGGCTGCCCAAGGAGACGGCGAAGCTGCTGAAGAAGACGGGCCTGAAATTCCCCAGCGACAACCCCTACCACAGCACTGTGGCACGGGCGGTGGAGCTGCACGTCGCGTTCGTCGAGGCGATCCGCATCCTCGGGGACTACCTGAAACATCCGGTGCCCCGACCCTACGTGGACGTGGTGCCCCGCGAGTCGGAGGGGTCCGGCTGCACCGAGGCGCCGCGCGGCATTCTCTGGCACCACTACCGGCTGGACGGCAACGGCTACGTCACCAAGGCCACCATCTCGCCGCCCACCAGCCAGAACCAGGCGCAGATGGAGGCCGACCTGCGCCAGACCCTGCTGGAGTCGGGGGCGATGGACGATGCGGCCCTGACCCGCCGGCTCGAGTCCGCCATTCGCACCTACGACCCCTGCATCTCCTGCTCCACCCACTTCCTGAAGGTGACCATCGAGGGGCGCTGAGGCGCCCTTCAGGAGTGGCATCAAGCTGCGGCGCAGCATGCCTACGCCACACACACTTCAATCCACAACGTAGGTCAGGGTGCCGCAGGCTTTCTGACGCCGAACTAGAGCACCGAACAGATAAATCCGACGCGCTCAACATGTAGGGTGGATAAGCGCAGCGCATCCACCGTACGACGGCGAATTGGTGGATG
>JAWLHA010000113.1:0-8701 GCA_041690535.1 Gammaproteobacteria bacterium
AAAGCCGGTCGTCGGCCGCATGGACGCGGCCGTCGAGCGTACCGGGATGTATTCACAGCGTACCTGCTTTCAAGGACTTACATCGCTCACAGCCCGGCCGTAATGTGAGTATGCGTTCACCCTGGATCTGCGGTGAGGGGAGACACTGTCCCAGGCGGAATGCGCTAACATGCAACCTTTCGTGACTCGGGGTCGTTCTGAAGCATCATGGGGTTGTTGCGTTCCACGGCTGTGGTTGGCGGTTTCACTTTCGTCTCACGTATCCTTGGGTTCGTCAGGGATGTGGTGCTGGCGGTTGCCTTCGGCGCCGGGGCCGGCACGGATGCGTTTTTCGTCGCCTTCAAGATCCCCAATTTTATGCGGCGGCTGTTTGCGGAGGGGGCCTTCTCCCAAGCGTTCGTCCCGGTGCTTTCCGAGTACAAAACCAAGCGGGATCTGGTGCAGGTTCGCGCCCTGCTGGGGCGCGTCACCGGCACCCTCGGGGGCGTGCTCCTCGGGCTCACCGTGGTGGGGGTGCTCGGGGCGCCTGCCCTGGTGGCGCTGTTCGCGCCGGGCTTCATCGACGAGCCCGCCCGCTTCGCCCTTACGGCGGAGATGCTTCGCATCACCTTCCCCTACCTGATGCTCATCTCTCTTACGGCCCTGGCCGGGGGCGTTCTGAACGCTTATGGGCGGTTCGCGGTACCGGCGTTGACACCCGTGTGGCTCAACGTCTGTCTCATCGGCGGGGCGGTCTTTCTTGCGCCGATGTTCGACCCGCCCATCATGGGGATGGCGTGGGCTGTGCTTGTCGCGGGCTTGGCCCAGCTGGCGTTCCAGTTTCCTTCTCTGAAGCGGTTGGGGTTGGTGCCCCGACCACGTTGGGGATGGCGCCACGAGGGGGTGCAGCGAATCCTCCGTCTGATGCTGCCGGCCATTTTCGGCTCTTCGGTGGCCCAGATCAATTTGTTGCTGGACACCGTGATCGCCTCGTTTCTCGTCGCCGGCAGTGTCTCCTGGCTCTACTATTCGGATCGTCTGGTCGAGTTCCCTCTGGGGGTCTTCGCCGTGGCGCTGGGTACGGTCATTCTGCCCAGTCTCTCGGAGAAGCACGCCACCGCCGATCCCAACGCCTTTGCGGCCACCCTGGATTGGGCGCTCCGCTGGGTGCTGCTCATCGGCACCCCGGCCACGGTGGGGTTGGCGCTGTTGGCCGGGCCGATGATCGCCACCCTCTTTCAGCATGGGGCGTTCGGCGCGGAGGATGTCCGCATGGCCCGTTTGAGCCTCATCGCCTACGCCGTAGGGTTGCTGGGGTTCATGCTGGTGAAGGTGCTGGCACCGGGATTTTATGCCCGTCAGGACACCCGCACACCGGTGCGCATCGGGGTGATCGCCATGGTGGCCAACATGGGGTTCAACGTGGCCTTTGTGGTGCCAATGGTGTGGGGCGGACTTCCCGGGCCCCATGCCGGGCTTGCGTTGGCGACCTCCGTCTCGGCATTCGTCAATGCCGGATTGCTGTTTCACCGGTTGCGCCGGGAGCGGATCTACCTGCCCCAGGCCGGGTGGTCGGCATTCACCTTCAGGCTGGTGCTGGCCAATGGGGCGTTGGGCGCCTTCCTGTGGTGGGGAGCCGGACCGCTCGAGGCATGGCTGGGGGACGCGACGATGGAACAAGCGTGGCGACTGGCGAGCCTAATCGCCATGGGAGGCGTGGGCTATTTCGTGATTCTCGCCGCCCTGGGTCTGCGCCCACGCGCCCTGCTGGCCCGTCACTAGCAGGTAAACCGAAAAGATTCGCCAATCGCAGCCAAGTTGCGCCGCAGGTGGCGGGGGCAGCGAACCGAGGGTGGATAAGCGCAGCGCATCCACCGTGCGGCGTCGAATTGGTGGATGCGCTGCGCTTATCCACCCTACATGTTGGGCGCGTCGGATGTGTCTGTTCGGTGCTCTAGAGCACCGAACAGACACACGGAAAAATCGCCAACCGAGTCGAATTGCCTCGTGAGTCAAGGTAAACGCATCCCACGTCCCAGCGGTGCTGTGAGCGTCGCTCATAGCGCAGGCGTAACGTTAGTACGCGTTCGCTCCGCTGGCGGCTCACAGGGCATCGCGCTTGGCGCCCAGTCGTGGGTATAATCGAACGCTTTGATTTACTAACAGTTTGCGGCTATGGAACTGATCCGCGGTCTACACAACCTCCGGCCCCGCCATCACGGCTGCGTCGCGACCATCGGCAACTTCGACGGTGTACATCTGGGGCACCAGGCTGTGCTCGGGCAGCTGGCGGAGAAGGGGGGCGAGTTGGGACTGCCCACGATTGTGATCACCTTCGAGCCGCAGCCTTTGGAGTTTTTCGCCCCGGAGCTGGCGCCCCCGCGGCTCACCCGGTTGCGGGAGAAGCTCAAGGCCCTGCGCCGGTTCTCGGTGGAACGTGTCCTGGTGGTGCGGTTCGACGAGGCGTTCGCCCGCAAGTCGGCCGAGGCGTTTATCGAGCAGGTCCTGCTGGACGGACTCGGGGTGCGCTACCTGGTGGTTGGAGATGACTTCCGTTTCGGTGCGGGCCGGAGCGGGGATTTCACGATGCTCCAACAGGTCGGCGGGGCCCGCGGCATGGAGGTGGTGCGCATGCACTCCTTCTGTATCGACGAGGAGCGGGTAAGCAGTACCCGGGTCAGGGAGGCCCTGGCCCGGGGCGACATGGGCCGTGCCGAGCAACTCCTGGGCCGCCCTTACCGCATGTGCGGGCGGGTCGCCCATGGCGACAAGCGGGGCCGCACCATCGGCTTTCCCACGGCCAACATCTTCCTGCACCGCGAGAACACGCCGGTTCAGGGGGTCTTTGCGGTGGAGATGTTCGGCCTCATGGGTGAGCCGATCCCGGGGGTGGCCAACGTGGGCACGCGTCCGACGGTGGACGGCACACGCAGCCTGTTAGAGGTGCATCTGTTCGATTTTTCGGGCGACATCTATGGTTCTCATGTGCAGGTGGACTTTCTGCACAAGATCCGGGAAGAGCGCCGCTTCGCGTCGTTCGACGCCCTCAAGGAGCAGATTGTTCTGGATACCCGGGCCGCGCGGATGTACTTCCGTCGTTGAGGCGGGCGCAGGTGGGATGCGAACCGGGAGAGGAGCGGGGCCCATGACAGGAGGGTTTACCCCTGCTGGCCAAGGTACTGCAAGTGCGGGGCACGCGAACAGGCGCATTGCCGTATAGGCGCAGGGTTTAGGGCATCGGGCCGGTCTGTCGGTTCAACATTTTTCGCTTTGCACCCCGCGGGGGGAGGCGTTCGGATCGCGATGGGCGGAAGGCCCTCGCCATCTCCGCACCCGGTGGTGGGCATTCATTAATGGCGGTAAAGCGCCTTCGGTGATCACAGTGGCTGAATACAAGAACACGCTCAATCTTCCTCAGACGGACTTCCCGATGCGCGGCAATCTGGCCCAGCGTGAGCCGGAGATGCTGAAGCAGTGGGAGGTGATGGACCTCTACGCCCGGCTGCGGGCTCAGGGGGCGGGGCGGGAGAAGTTCATCCTCCATGACGGCCCGCCTTACGCCAACGGGGACATCCACCTGGGCCACGCGGTCAATAAGGTGCTCAAGGACATCATCGTCAAGGCCAAGACCCTGAGCGGTTTCGACGCCCCCTATGTGCCGGGCTGGGACTGCCACGGCCTGCCCATCGAGCTGCAGGTGGAGAAGCGCGTGGGCAAGGCCGGGGTGAAGGTGGACGCACGCACCTTCCGCAAGGCCTGCCGCGAATACGCCGCCAAACAGGTGGATGGCCAGCGCAAGGACTTCAAGCGCCTGGGGGTGTTCGGCGATTGGGACAATCCCTATCTCACCATGGACTTCACCTTCGAGGCCAACATCATCCGTTCTCTGGGGAGGATCATCGAGCGCGGCCACGTGCAGAAGGGCTTCAAGCCGGTTCACTGGTGCACCGATTGCGGGTCCGCCCTGGCCGAGGCCGAGGTGGAGTACGAAGAGAAGACCTCCCCGGCCATCGATGTGCGCTTCGAGGTGCTGGACGAGGTCGCTTTCATGGGCCGTTGCCACCACATCGAACATCATGACGGCCATGGCACCATCTCGGTGGTGATCTGGACCACCACCCCCTGGACCCTCCCCGCCAACCAGGCCGTGGCCCTCAATCCCGCCCTGGAGTATGCGGTGGTGCAGTGCGACGGCGTGGGCGACCACCCCCCCGAGCGACTGCTCATTGCCGAGGCGATGCTCAAGGACACCATGGCCCGCTACGAGGTGGCGGACTACCGGGTGGTGGCTTACTGTCGCGGGGCCGATCTGGAAGGGCTAAAGCTCCAGCACCCCTTCTACCATCGGCAGGTGCCCATTATCCTCGGCGAGCATGTCACCACCGAGGCCGGCACCGGGGCCGTGCACACCGCCCCCGGTCACGGTCTGGAAGATTATGCCGTGGGTACCCGCTACGACCTGCCGGTGGACAACCCGGTGGGAGGGGACGGCCGCTTCCTGCCCGGCACGGAGCTGTTTGCCGGCAAGCACGTCTTTGATGCCAATGACGAGGTGCTGGAGGTGCTCAAGACCCGCGGCGCCCTGGTCAAGAGCGAGCGGGTCCGTCACAGCTATCCCCACTGCTGGCGCCACAAGACTCCCATCATCTTCCGTGCCACCCCCCAATGGTTCATCCGCATGGAGGCGGTGTATCCCGGCCCCGTGGGGAACGAGGGCCGGGACATCAGCACCGAGCGGGCGGGGCTGCGCCCGGCGGCGCTGGAAGCCATCGGCAAGACCCGCTGGATGCCCGAGTGGGGCCAGGCGCGCATCACCGGCATGGTTGAAAATCGCCCCGATTGGTGCATCTCCCGGCAGCGAAACTGGGGTGTGCCCATCGCCCTGTTCGTGCACAAGGAGACCGGCGAGCTCCACCCCGAGACCCCTCGGCTCATCGAGGAGGTGGCCAAGCGGGTGGAGAAGGAGGGCATCGATGCCTGGTTCGATCTGGAACCGGCCGAGCTCTTGGGCGAGGCGGCCACACAGTACGACAAGGTGAAGGACACCCTGGATGTGTGGTTCGACTCCGGGGTAACCCACGCCTGCGTGCTCGAGCAGCGTGAGGGGCTGCGGGTCCCTGCCGATCTCTACCTGGAGGGTTCCGATCAGCACCGCGGCTGGTTCCAGTCCTCCCTGCTCACCGGGGTGGCCATGCGCGCCGAGGCCCCTTATAAGGCCGTGCTCACCCACGGTTTCACCGTGGACGCCAAAGGCCACAAGATGTCCAAGTCCCGGGGCAACGGCGTGGAGCCGCAACAGCTGGCCAAGTCCCTTGGCGTGGACATCGTGCGGTTGTGGATCGCCGCCACCGACTACCGGGCGGAGATGACCTACTCCGAGGAGATCATGAAGCGGATGGCCGATGCCTACCGCCGCATCCGCAACACCGCCCGCTTCCTGCTCGCCAATCTGGCCGGTTTCGACCCGGCCAGGGACATGCTCGCTCCGGCGCAGATGCTGCCCCTGGACCAGTGGGCGGTGGAGCAGGCGCGGCGGCTGCAGAGCGATGTGGTGGCGGCTTACGACGCCTTCGAGTTCCACCAGATCTACCAGAAGGTGCACAACTTCTGTTCGGTGGATCTGGGGGCCTTCTATCTCGACATCATCAAGGACCGCCAATACACCACCCAGCCCGACAGCCGTGCCCGCCGCTCGGCGCAGAGCGCCATGTATCACATCATGGAGGCGATGGTGCGCTGGCTGGCGCCCATTCTCTCGTTCACCGCCGAGGAGATCTGGCGGCATATCCCGGGCGAGCGGGGTGAATCGGTGTTCCTGGAGACCTGGCATGAGCTGCCTGCCGCCGCCTACTCGGAGGAAGAGAAGGCCGCGGGGATGGACGCGGGGTTCTGGGATCAAATCCTGGAGGTGCGCCAGTGCGTGAACAAAGAGCTGGAGCGTCTGCGTGCGGCCGGCGGGATCGGCTCGGGGCTCGATGCCGAGGTGGACCTCTACTGCGGCACCGAGATCTACGAGCGCCTCTCGCGGCTGGAGGATGAGCTGCGCTTCGTCCTCATCACCTCCTATGCGCGGCTGCACAAGGTGGAGCAGGTGCCGGAGAGCGGCATTCACTGCATTCTGAGCAACAACGACGAGATCTGGGTGGTGGTGGCCCCTTCCGAGCACGTTAAGTGCGTCCGCTGCTGGCACCATCGGGAGGACGTCGGCCGCGATGCCGAGCATCCGGAACTCTGCGGCCGCTGCGTGGAGAACGTGAGCGGGGAGGGGGAGGCGCGCGAGTACGCGTAGCCGGCGGGCAGGAACGAGGTGCGACTCGGGTGGCGCGCAGTGCTCTCGCAACAGGCTGGGGTAGCTGCGCCGCTCCCTGAACAGGGCCCCAGGAGTGTGGGCGTTGGTTGAACAGTGGCTTTCTGCATCGTACGTAAACCGGAAGCATCCCGGTGGCTTCGGCCACCCCGAATGGCTGCAAGGCTGGAGAATTCGAGATCATGTTGAAGTGGCTTTGGCTATCGGCCGGGGTGATCGGACTCGACCAACTGACCAAGTACTGGGCCAGCCAGGCATTGCACTACCACGTGCCGGTGCCGGTGATGCCCTCCTTCAATTTCACCCTGATGCATAACACGGGAGCCGCTTTCAGTTTTTTGAGTGATGCGGCGGGATGGCAGCGGTGGTTTTTTGCCGCAGTCGCCCTGGGCGTGAGCGCCGCGCTGGTGGTGTGGCTGAAGCGTCTTCCTGCCGGGCAGCGTTGGCTGGCGGTCGCCTTGGCCCTCATTATTGGCGGCGCACTCGGCAATCTGGTGGACCGATTGGTGTTCGGCTACGTGATCGATTTTCTGGATGTCTACTATGGCCAGTGGCACTGGCCCGCATTCAACATTGCCGACAGCGCCATCACCGTGGGCGCGGTCATCCTGGCGGTGGATGCGCTGTTTGAGGGGCGCACCCGGAAGGCGGAGGGCGCTTCATGAGCGGCTCCGAGGAGAAGAACATGGTCATTGCCCATGACAGTACCGTCACGCTGCACTACCGGCTCCTGCTGGAGGATGGGACCGTGGTGGATGAGACCTTCGATGAGGCGCCCCTCTCCTTCACCGTGGGGGATGGGACCCTCATTCAGGGGTTGGAAGAGGTTCTCCTGGGCCTGACCGCGGGGAGTCGCCACACCTTCGTGCTCGGCGCGGACCAGGCCTTCGGCTGGCCTGATGCGGAGAACGTGCACACCCTTCCGCGCGGTGACTTCGGCCCCGAGGGGCCGCCCGAGCCGGGCAGCGTGATGAGCTTCAGCACTCCGGGGGGCGAGGAGATCGCCGGAACGGTCCTCAGCCTCGATGGGGAGAGCGTCCAGGTGGATTTCAACCACCCCTTGGCGGGACATACCCTCACCTTCGAGGTGGAGATCGTCGCGGTCGCCGCACCGAAAGCCATCGACCCCTGAGGCCCGGAAATGAACATCCTGCTCGCCAACCCCCGCGGCTTTTGCGCCGGAGTGGACCGCGCCATCGATATCGTCGATCGTGCCCTCGAACTCTTTGGGGCACCCATCTACGTGCGCCATGAGGTGGTGCACAACCGCTACGTGGTCGAGCGTCTGCGGGAGAAGGGGGCCATCTTCGTCGAAGAGCTGGATGCCGTGCCTGATGGGGCGACCGTCATTTTCAGTGCGCACGGCGTCCCCCGTCGGGTGGAGGAGGAGGCGCAGCGGCGGGGATTGCGGGTATTCGATGCCACCTGCCCTCTAGTCACCAAAGTGCACCTGGAGGTGGCGCGCCACGCCAAGGCCGGGCGGGAGGTGGTGCTCATCGGCCACGCCGGCCATCCGGAGGTGGAGGGGACCTTGGGCCGCTACGAAGGGGCGGGTATTCACCTGGTGGAGGCTGCCAAGGATGTGGCGCGGCTGGAGCTGCGCAATCCCGGGAACGTCGCTTTCGTCACCCAGACGACCCTCTCGGTGGACGATGCCCGGGAGGTGATCGCGGCCCTGCAGGAGCGCTTCCCAGCCATTCAGGGGCCGAAGAAGGACGACATCTGCTACGCCACCCAAAGCCGCCAGGATGCGGTCAAGTCGCTGGCAGAGCGCTGCGATCTGGTGCTGGTGGTGGGATCGCCCAACAGTTCCAACTCCAACCGCCTGCGCGAAGTGGCCGAGCGGCGCGGCACGTCCGCTTACCTCATCGACAATGCCTCGGAGATCGATCCGGAGTGGCTCGTGGGCAAGAGCAGCGTCGGGGTGACCGCCGGCGCCTCGGCCCCGGAGGTTCTGGTCGAAGAGGTCATCGCCCGCCTCAAGGCGCTGGGCGCCGGGGAGGTCAATAGCGACTTCGGCACCCCCGAGGCCGTGTACTTCGCGCTGCCGAAAGAGCTTCAATAGTTGCTAGTTGCTAGTTGCTAGTTGCTAGTTGCTAGTTGCTAGTTGCTAGTTGCTAGTTGCTAGTCTGGTCGCCAGTCGTTAGTCGTTGGTCGTTGGTGCTAGGGAAACGCCGACCAAATCCGCTCCCGCTTTCGTCGCTCCCGCGAAGGCGGGAGCCCAGAAAGATCAAGGCACTGGATGCCCGCCTTCGCGGGCATGACGAATTAATCAGCTTTCTCTAGAGCACCGAACAGGTAAACCGAAAGATCGCCAATCGCAGCCAAGTTGAGCCGCAGGTGGCGGGGGCAGCGAACCGAGGTAGGGTGGATAAGCGCAGCGCATCCACCAATTCGACGCCGCACGGTGGATGC
>JAWLHA010000114.1:0-8579 GCA_041690535.1 Gammaproteobacteria bacterium
CAAGGACTTACGTCGCTCACAGCACGGCCGTGACGTTAGTATGTGTTCACCCTGGGTGCCTGGCACCGACGCCGGATGGATTTGCTGCGGTGTGTTAACGAGGGCTACCCTTTTGCATCGGGTTGTCCTACAATGTCGCGCTTAGTTTTGGCCGGGTCGCCATATGGCGGCCCCGTTCGTTTGTAGAGGACGAGGATTCAAGAAGCAATGGTAACCATTCGCCTGACGCGGGGCGGCGCCAAGAAGCGTCCCTTCTACCACATTGTTGTGACCGACAGCCGTAGCCGGCGCGACGGACGTTTCATCGAGCGGCTGGGGTTCTTCAACCCCGTCGCCAACGGAAACGAAGAGCGTCTGCGCATCGATCAGGCCCGGGTTGACCACTGGCTCGCCCAGGGGGCGCAGGCTTCCGATCGCGTGGCCCGTCTGCTGAAGGATGGGGCCAAGGCGCAGGCCGCCGCTTGAGGCGTCCTGCCGCTGGTCGGCGACACGGCTGAGCCCTTGAAGGGAGAGGCAGGTGGCAGCTGACCCGGAGTTTATCATCGTGGGCCGGGTTTCCGGCCTGTTCGGGGTGCGCGGCTGGGTGAAGGTCTACTCCTACACCGAACCGCGAGAGAACATCGTGACCTATTCGCCCTGGTATCTCCGTACCGAGGGGGGAGAATGGTCCACGCGGGAGGTGGTCGCGGGACATCGCCACGGCAAGGGCATCGTCGCCCAGCTGCGTGGTTGCGACGATCGCGATGCGGCGGCCGCGCTCCTGGGCGCGGAAGTTGCCATTCGGCGAGAGCAGTTGCCCGAGACCGCGCCCGGAGAGTTCTATTGGAGCGACCTCGTCGGCCTGGAGGTCGTTACCCGCGAGGGTATGCTGCTCGGCAGGGTGGATCATCTGCTCGAGACCGGTGCCAACGATGTGCTCGTCGTCATGGGTGAGCGGGAGCGGCTGATCCCGTACATTGACGGCAGTGTGATCCTCGGGGTCGATCTCGAGGGTGGCCGGATCGAGGTGGACTGGGATCCGGAATTCTGAGTCCATGCGTATCGATGTCATCACCCTGTTTCCGGGGATGTTCGACGCGTTGACCGGTTTCGGCATCACCCGACGCGCGGTCGAGCAGAAATTGTTGGAGCTGGTGCTGTGGAACCCTCGGGATTTCACCCATGATCGGCACCGCACGGTAGACGATCGCCCCTATGGCGGTGGTCCCGGCATGGTGATGCTGTACCAGCCCCTCTGGGATGCCATCGAAGCGGCCCGGGGGGCTTCGGAGAAGGAAGCCCGGGTGGGTTATCTCTCCCCCCAGGGTAGGGTCCTTGACCAGGCCGCCGTCCGGGAGTTGGCCGGTCGGGAGCGTCTCGTCCTGGTCTGCGGCCGGTACGAAGGGGTCGACGAGCGTCTTCTCGAAGCGGCCGTGGATGAGGAGTGGTCCATCGGGGACTATGTCCTGAGTGGGGGCGAGCTGGGTGCGATGGCCATGATCGATGCCTTGACCCGTCTGATCCCCGGCGCATTGGGGCATGAGGATTCGGCGGAACAGGACTCGTTCAGTGGCGGGTTGCTGGACTACCCGCACTACACGCGCCCGGAGGTGATACAGGGGCGTGAGGTGCCCGGCATCCTGCTGAGTGGGCACCACCAGAGGGTGGCGCAATGGCGCCGCAAGCAGGCCCTAGGACGCACTTGGTTGCGTCGACCCGATTTGCTTAAGGGCGTTTCGCTCAGCGAAGGCGACCAGGCATTGCTCGAGGACTACATCCGCGAGCAAAAGCGAAATTGAACGGTATAGAACAGGCGGATTTTTCCGGGAGCGTGTTATGAGCAATATCATCCAAGAACTCGAAGCTGAGCAGATGAACCGCGAGGTGCCCCAGTTTGGGCCGGGCGACACCGTCGTGGTCCAGGTGAAGGTCAAGGAAGGCGATCGTGAACGCCTGCAGGCCTTCGAAGGCGTGGTGATTGCGAAGCGCAACCGCGGATTGAACTCCTCCTTCACCGTGCGCAAGATGTCCAGCGGTGAGGGCGTGGAGCGTGTGTTCCAGACTTACAGCCCCACTGTGCAGGGCATCGAGGTCAAACGCCGTGGCGACGTGCGTCGCGCCAAGTTGTACTACCTGCGGGGCCGCACCGGCAAGGCAGCACGTATCAAAGAGAAGCTCTAATCTCCGAGCCGGCGACGGCTCCGGTTCACGGTATGACGCTGTATTTACGCAAGCGGCATGGGCCTGTGGACAAGGACGGGTGCCACCTGTTGGGTGGCGCCCGTTTTTTTTGTTGCGTGACGCTGCTCTCCTCGATCAGCATCTCCCCTGCAGCGGCCTCACCGCTCGATGATGCGCTCGCGCTGGGTCGCGCCGGTGCACCGAGCCTGGCGCTCGACCTCATCGACGAGACCCAACCCTCTGCCGGCGAAGACCAGCAGGCGTGGATTTCCTACGAACAGGCGCGGCTCGACATTCTCGAGACGCGGGGCGACTGGAGCGCCATAGCGGCGCGGCTTGCAGCGCTTCCCACGGTGCTCCCCCAGGACTTCCGTATCTCTGCCGCCACACGCCGTGCAAAGGCGCTGTTGGCGTCCGAATCACCAGCCGAGGCGCGCCACCTCCTCGCGACTCTGGTGTGGTCTGATGCCCCCTCTCCGGTGCAGCTTTCCGAGTGGCGGGCGTTGATCACGCAGACCTATCTCGCGGAGGGCCGGGCGGGTGATGCCTATCTGGCAATGCTTCGTTACCGTCAGGATTATGGCGACAGTGGCCTGAAGGACGCGGTTCTCGGTGCGCAGGTCCTCCTCGGCAACGGCCGCCCGGGCGAGGCGGCCACACAGTTGGAGCCTTACCGCAAGGAACCCGATGCCGCTGCACTGCTGCTACTGGCCGAGCTGCGCCAGGGGCGCAGTGCCCGGGAGGTGGTGCAGGCGGCAAGGCAGCGCATTCAATCGGTGGAGGATCGGCATACCGAACAGTTGCTGTGGGCCACCGTTGCAGAGGCGGCTTTTGTCCTGGGCGACTTCGCGAGCCAGGCCATCGCACTGGAGCATGTGCTCCAGGCGCAGCGTCAGGTGCCACTTCCCCACGGCGTGTTCCAGCTTGGGTCCGACGCGCTCTGGGAGGCGTACTTGGGCTATGCCAAAGGTGCCAGCAACCGGGAACAGTTGCTCATCGGTGACGATGAGGCGTGGTTTAGGGCCGCAGAGGCCGCCGGGCGGATGTATCCCATCCGTATGCGTTCGCTCCTTGCGTTTCTCGCCCACGAGGCGCAACGGCCCGAGGATCGGGAGCGGGCGCATCGGGCGCTGGCGGCGGAGTTGATGGGGCAGGATGGGCGGCTGGAGCTGGTGAGAACGCTTTACCTCGGGACGGCCCGGTTCGGCGGGCCGGACGCGTTGCCGATTGCGGCCCGGCACCTGCTCGTGGATCAGGCCTTGGCGGAGGCGGACCTTGAGCTGGCCTCGGAGTTGCTCAAGGGGCTCGAGGCGGCGCCGGAGGGGGTGGACCCCTTTCTGTGGCAATTGCGCCGGGCCAAGGTATTTATCCTCGCAGCCAACTTCCAGAGTGCGGGTGAGTTGCTGAAGTTTCTGGTGGCAGGCAGCGGGAGTCAGCCGGGGGGACAGGTGGATCGGCTCGTGCAGTTGCTGTTCGACCTGCAAACCGTCGGCGAACACGACCTCGCGTGCAGCCTGTTCGAGGCACTGCTCGAGGGGCACACGGATACGCAGTTTCGGCGCGAGCTGCTTTACTGGATGGGCGATTCGCGCTCCGCCCAGAAGCGCTATCGCGACGCGGCACGCCTCTACCTGCAGTCGGCCATCCACAATGGTGCCGGCGCAATGGACCCCTGGGCGCAGACCGCCCGATATCAGGCTGCCAAGGCCCTCAGGGATGCCGGGGAGAGCGAGGATGCCGCAAGGCTGTTTCGCCAGCTGTTGGCGGCCACCGATGATCGGGGGCGCCAAGCGGTATTACGCCGGGATTTGGAGCAGCTTCAGCTTCGCCGATAAGCATGTTTTTCTCCGCCGTCATCCCGACACCACTGCCAGGCGACTTGAGGCTCGGTATCGTAATGGAGGCGGGGGCGCTCGCGGCAGTGGAATTCCTCCCGCCCGCCCGGCCACTCCAGCCGGCTGCGTGCGAGGCCTCCTTGCGCTGCAGCGAAGCGCTGCGCGCCTACTTTTTCGATGGGTCGCCCTTGCCCCGGCTTTTGCTGCGCCTCTCCGGGACAGCTTATCAGCGCCGCGTGTGGCAGGCGCTCACAACCATTCCCCAGGGCAAGACGGTGAGCTACGGCCAGCTGGCGGGGCAGCTTGGCAGTGGTGCGAGAGCTGTGGCAGCGGCCTGCAAGGCCAATCCCATCCCCATCGTGGTCCCCTGTCATCGGGTGGTGGGGTCGAAGGGGTTGGGGGGGTACATGGGGGCGAGTGGCGGCACCCCCGTCCAGTTGAAGCGCTGGTTGCTCACCCACGAGGGGGCGCTGTGACGGCGGACCGGGGTGGGCAGGGGCTGGTCGAGCGCTTCCTGGACGCGCTGTGGCTCGAAGAGGGGCTCAGTGACAATACGCTCGCAGCATACCGCAGTGACTTGCAGCGACTTGCGGGCTGGCTGGACAGCCAGGGCTCCGGGTTGCAGCAGGCAGACAGGGCGGAACTCCTTGGCTATCTGGGTGCGCGGGCCGCAGAAGGCACGAAGGCGCGGACCACGGCCCGCATTCTCTCCAGCCTGCGTCGCTTCTATCGCTGGCAGGCGCGCGAGGGGATCATTGCGGAGGACCCGACGGCCCGTATCGATGCGCCTAAACTCGGGCGTCCTCTGCCCAAGAGCCTGACCGAAGCGGAAGTGGAGCAATTGCTGGAGGCGCCGGAGGTGGACGGGCCTGTGGGCCAGCGGGATCGGGCCATGCTTGAGGTCCTCTATGCGACCGGGTTGCGCGTGTCGGAATTGGTCAACCTCACGACCGATCAGCTTAGTCTGCGCCAGGGTCTGGTCCGGGTCGTGGGCAAGGGAGGAAAGGAACGGCTGGTGCCCTTGGGCGAAGAGGCCTTGGGGTGGCTGGAACGCTACCTGCGGGAGGGGCGCGCCAGGCTGACTGGGGCAGTACCGAGCAACACGTTGTTTCCGACCCGAAGGGGCCAACCCATGACCCGGCAGGCCTTTTGGCAGCTCATCAAACGCTATGCCCTGAAGGCGGGGATCGATAAATCGCTCTCGCCTCACACCCTGCGCCACGCCTTTGCCACCCACCTGCTGAACCACGGCGCGGATCTGCGTGCCGTGCAACTGCTCCTCGGGCATGCGAGCCTCTCCACCACGCAGATCTACACCTACGTGGCACAGGAACGGCTCAAGGCCCTCCATGCGGAGCATCATCCGCGCGGCTAACGCCCGACCGACCGATCCCAGGCGCCCTCCTGCGGGCGCCGATCTGCCGGCACCTCGACACCCTCGCGACGGCCTCCGGTGAGAATTCCGGGCTAGCGCCTCAAGGGGGCAGGGTGAACGCATACTAACGTCACGGCCGTGCTGTGAGCGACGTAAGTCCTTGAAAGCAGGCCGTCGACCGGCTTTCAAGGACTTACGTCGCTCTTGGGTGAGTATGCGTTCACCCTGCTCAAGGGGGGGATCCCTCCGGCCAGTGGGGACTATACTGTACGCGCGTCAATTTGAGGGCTGACATGAAGCAGAAGATCGATGTGGAGGACCTCAGGCTCGGAATGTACGTGTCGGAGCTCGACCGCCCCTGGCTCGAAAGTCCTTTTCTCTTTCAGGGTTTTCCAATCCGGACGCAGGATGAGTTGCAGGTCCTGCGCACTTGCTGCAAGTACGTCTACGTCGATACGGAGCAATCGCGGGAGTGGCTTCCTCCACGGTCGAAGCCGCTGCCGGAGCACCGGATGGAGGTAGACCACCGCTTCGAGACCCAGGGGATCAACATCAGCCAGAGCAGCGGTGGGAGACACGAGTACACCGATCGGCGATCCTTCGAGGAGGAGGTTGGCGAGGCGGTCAACACCTACCAGCGGGCGCACCGTTATATCCGCAACGTGCTTGAGGATGTGCGTCTGGGCCGCAGTGTCGACGTGCAAGAGGCCCGTCAGACCGCCGACCGAATTGCCGATAGTGTGGTGCGAAACGAGCATGCGCTGGTGTGGCTGACCCAGCTTAAGCACCGTGACGAGTACACCTCGCAACACAGCCTCAATGTCTGTGTACTGGCGGTCCTGTTCGGTCGCCACCTGGGCCTCGCGGAGCGGGAGCTTCGCGATCTCGGCCTAGGGGCGCTGCTGCACGACATCGGCAAGATGCGGGTCCCGCTGGAGGTGCTCAACAAGCCCGATCGCCTTACCCGCGAAGAGGTGGCGCTGCTGAAAGAGCATCCTAACCACGGATATGAGATCCTCAAGAATGCGGTGGGGGTGCCGGGCAGCGCCGTGGACGTCGCCTACTGTCATCACGAGCGGGTGGATGGCAGTGGCTACCCCCGCGGTTTGGAGGGGGAGCACATCCCGCTGTTCGCCAAGATTGTCTCGGTGGTCGACGTTTACGATGCGATCACCAGCGACCGGGTCTATCACATCGGCATTTCACCTCACGAAGCGCTCAATCTGATGTATGGGTGGGCGCCGAAAAGCTTCGACAGAGGGCTGCTGGAGCAATTCATCCGTTGTCTGGGCATCTATCCCATCGGCAGCATCGTGGAACTCGACACGGGCGAAGTGGGGGTCGTCATCACAGTGAACCGTGCGCGTCATCTCCGGCCGCTGGTCATCCTCCTGCTCGACCGCACCAAGGCGCCCTATCAGCGGCGCAAGCTTCTTAATCTGCACTCGCAGGAGAGGGCCGGGAATGTGATAGGCATCAAGAAAATCCTGCCCTCGAACGCCTACGGTATCAACGTGCGCCAGGTTATCCTGGATGAACAGGCGGAGGCCGTGGCAGAATTCGGGCTTTGATTTCGCACAAACGGGAGTGACTGAATGCCTTCGTTCGACATTGTGTCAGAAGTCGATCAGCATGAGTTGACCAATGCGGTCGATCAGGTCAACCGTGAGGTTGGCAACCGGTTCGATTTCAAGGGGTCCGACGCCAAGGTCGAACAGCAGGAGAATGCAGTGGTTCTGCATGCGCAAAACGAGTTTCAGATCAGCCAGATGTACGACATCATGCTGCAGAAAATGGCCAAGCGCGGCATTGACGTCTCTTGCCTGGAAGCGGGAGAGGTGGAGGCGAGCGGAACCCGGGCCAAGCAGCAGTACTCGGTTCGCCAGGGCATCGACAAGGAACTTGGAAAAAAGATCATTAAGCTGGTCAAAGACAGCAAGATAAAGGTTCAGGCCAGTATTCAGGGTGAGCAGGTACGCGTCACGGGCAAGAAGAGGGACGACCTACAGCAGATCATGTCGCTGTTGCGGGGGGCCGAACTGGGCTTGCCGCTTCAATTCACCAATTTCAGAGATTGAATCAGGAGTTTACATGAGACATTGGATTGCGGCCGGGATGCTGGGGCTTTCGATCGTTGCGCCGGCCGGGGCGGCGGACGACGCAGGAGAGAAAATTCGCGCGGCGCTTGCGGGCGTGGTGCCCGGGAGCACTCCCGACAGCGTTCAGCCAAGCGGCGTCTCCGGTCTGTACGAGGTCAGATATGGAGCGCAGATCCTCTATGTTTCCGATGACGGCCGCTATCTCTTCGATGGCGAGTTCATCGATCTGCAGAAGCGGGTCAATGTCACCGAGCAACGCCGCGGCGAAGGCCGGTTGAATGCATTGCGTGCCCTCGGGG
Organism: Gammaproteobacteria bacterium; assembly: GCA_041690535.1. Taxonomy (GTDB): domain Bacteria; phylum Pseudomonadota; class Gammaproteobacteria; order Thiohalomonadales; family Thiohalomonadaceae; genus JAWLHA01. Next base: position 7,769 of record JAWLHA010000114.1, read on the forward strand.
AGGAGAGCATGATCGTGTACAAGCCGAAAGGGCAGGTGAAGCACACGATCACGGTCTTCACGGACATCGATTGTGGCTATTGCCGGAAACTCCACAACGGCATGGCCGCGATGAACGACTTGGGGATCGAGGTGCGTTATCTCGCCTATCCCCGGGCGGGCATCAATTCCCCCTCGTACGACAAGGCGGTGAGTGTCTGGTGTGCCGAAGACCGGAACAAGGCCATGGATGCGGCAAAGGCTGGCGAGCCGCTGAAGTCGAAGAGCTGCGACAGCCCGGTGACCGAACACCTCGCCTTGGGCGAATCGTTCGGGGTGAGGGGAACCCCGGCGCTGGTACTGGATAGTGGCGAATTGCTGCCGGGCTACCTGCCTCCTGACCGTCTGGTCGCGCATCTCGAGGGGAAGAAGTAACCGCACCCGGTAGGGGCCGGCTCGCGCCTTGCGAGCGGCCCTGTCGGAGTTTTCGCTTTCCGAGTTGAAAGCCCGTACGCTGTGAACACATCCCTGTACGCTCGACGGCCGCGGCCGCTTCGGGCCTCCTGCCCTCCCGCGGCATAAGTGCGTTCTTGCACCCATCCATGCGGCCGACGACTTGCTTTCAAGGACTTACATCGCTCTCGGGTAAGTATGCGTTTATCCGATGCCCGCTTGCGCGGGCACGACGAATTCAGCGTTTTCCTAGAGCACCGAACAGATAAATTCGACGCGCCTAACATGTAGGGTGGATAAGCGCAGCGCATCCACCGTGCGGCGTCGAATTGGTGGATGCGCTGCGCTTATCCACCCTCGGTTCGCTGCCCCCGCCACCT
>JAWLHA010000115.1:0-7638 GCA_041690535.1 Gammaproteobacteria bacterium
CCGCGGCATAAGTGCGTCCTTGCACCCATCCCTGCGGCCGACGACCTGCTTTCAAGGACTTACATCGCTCTTGGCTAAGTGTGCGTTTACCCTGGGACGAGGGGCGAGATGCGAGGGGTTGAGTGCGCGATGCGCACGGAGATCTAAATGGCCGCGAGCACAGGGCTCCTCCCTCGCATCTCGCTACTCGTAACTCGTCCCTGCCTCTAAGCGGCCAGCCCCCGGGCCATGCGATCAAGGTGGGCCGCTTCGTCGAACAGGCCGGCGACCACCTCCCGGGCATGCCCGCCATCCAGCCCCAGCGCCGCCGTGAGCGCGGCGGGCAGCGTGTCGTCATCGCCGTCTCCCAGCCCGTGGCTCTTCAGCAGGCGGTCGACCACGAGGTTCAGGTTCGCATAGACCGCGTGTTCGCCCCGGTAGGCGGGATTGTGGTGTTCCCGGACCGCCACCTTCACCTCCTCGGGCATGTTCCACGCCCGCATCAGCCAGTGGCCGATCTGGGGATGGATGATGCCCACGAGGCGCCGCTCCAGCGCGGTGACGGGCAAGTCGGGGTGAGCGGCAACCGCAGCGTTGAGCTTCGCGAACTCCTCCTGGAGAGAGTGCCCCAGCAGCAAGGTGCCGAAGTTGTGGAGCAGCCCGGTCAGGTAGGCCATCCCGGGGCGTACCTTCAGGGCCGGGGGGAGCAGGGCGCAGAGGGATTGGGCCGCCGTGGCGCTGAACACCGCATGGCGCCAGAAGGCGTCGAGTCCGAGCGGCCCGCTCGCGGGCACGGTGAGGTTGCGACAGGTCGCCACCCCCAGGGCCAGGTTCAACGCCATGTCGAAACCGAGCACATTGGAGATGGCCCCCTCAATGCTCTCCACCTGGCCACGGAAGCCAAAGAAGGGCGAACGGGCGTAGCGGATCACTTGGGCGGCGAGGCTCGGGTCGCGTGCTACGATGGCAGCGAGCTCCGCGATATCCGGTTCGGACTGGGCCCGGAGCCACAATAGCCGGTTTGCGGTCTGCGGCATGGGGGGAAGGCGGCGCAACCGTTCCACCCGCTCCCTCAGGCCATTTGGCACCCGGGGCTCAGGGGCGGGCGCCGGCGGTTGAACAAACCGACCCCAGCGCGACTTGGCCTGGAGGCGGCGGAAATCGGCGCCGCTCATGCAGAGCAGGGTGCCGGCGCGCCCGGGGTGGAAGCAGATCTCCTCGGCTCCATAGAGCGCTTCGTCACCGACGGTCAGCACGCCATAGGGCGACCCCACGGGAGGGAGGTGCTCCGGATCGCAGCCGGGAAAAAGCGTGGCAACCAGGGCCGCAGGGGCATCGGTGAGCTTGCGGCCGAGCAGCCGCTCGAGTTTACACAGGTCCAGCACCCGATCCTGCGCCAGGAGGGCGAGGATCGGGCCGTGCTTGTCCAGCAGCAGCCGGCCGCGGGCCAGGCGCGCGTGGGGCGCACGCTCCTCTTCGATTCGGGAGAGCGCATAACGGATGCCGTGGCTCGCCAGATACTCTTTGAGAACGGAATCCAGGGGCATGACGGTACTCAGATCCGCCTTTGGGGTACAAAAAGTACTCCAAAGCGGCGGGAGCGTTCCGTGTCATGGCTCACGATTTCCGGATCAGGGCGCAGGGATCAAGGCCGCTTGGGCATCCTGCCCCGAGTGAACAACCTATAGAGAGATCACACCTAGAGCACCGAACAGATAAATCCGAGGCGCCCAACATATAGGGTGGATAAGCGCAGCGCATCCACCGTGCGGCGTCGAATTGGTGGATGCGCTGCGCTTATCCACCCTACCTCGGTTCGCTGCCCCGCCACCTGCGGCGCAACTTGGCTGCAATTGGCGATCTTTCGGTTTACCTGTTCGGTGCTCTAGGCGTCCTTGCCCATCCTTGCGGCCGACGACCTGCTTCCAAGGACTTGCATCGACTCAGGGAAGCGGCCGGGGACTGTCCGCCGCCCCGCTCCTGCCCCCTTCGTTCCCTCAAGCCGCCAACTGCTGGGCGATTTGGTCCAGGGCCTCTCTCCCTTCCAGAATGCGATCGGCCAGCCGGTCCAGACGGGCCGGGTCGAGGCCGAGGGCCGTCAGGATGCTCCGCGGCAGGTCGCTGCCGGCCCCGAGGCCATAGCCACGCATCCGCAGGAGATGATTGGCCACCTGGACCACCTGGGCATAAGCATTGTGTGGACCGGCGTAGGTTTCGTTGTGGTGCTCCCGCACCGCCATGATCACCGGCTCCGGCATGTTCCAGGCCTTCATGAGCCAGCCGCCCACCCGCGCATGATCCACGCCGATGACCCGCTTCTCCATGAGCACCACCGGGACCTCTGGATTGGCGGCCACCAACCGGTTGATGAGGAAGAATTCGGGCGCGAAGACGTGACCGATGACCAGGAAGCCGAAGTCATGCAGCAGGCCGGCCAGGTAGGCCACATCGGGCTTCACCCGCATGTGGGATGGCAACATGGCGGCGATCCCCTGGCTCAGGGCGGCCCCATAGACCGAGTGGCGCCAGAAGGCCTCCAGCCCCAAAGGGCCCTCGTAGGGGCAGCGCAACGCCTTGCCCACCGCCAGCCCAAGGGCCATGGTCGCCACCATGTCAAAGCCGAGCACCCGAAGCGAATCTTCGATGCTCTCCACCTTGCCCCGGTAGCCGAAAAAGGGGGAGCGGGCATAGCGGACCACCTGGGCGGCCAGGCTGGGGTCGAGGGCCACGCTGGCGGCCAGATCGTGAATGGTGGTTTTCGGATCGTTGCGCAGTTGCAGAATGCGGGCGGCCACCTGCGGCATGGGGGGAAGCTCTCGCAGCCGCTGCACTTGCTCCCTGGCCTCACGCAGCGGTCGCAGGCCGCGGAAGCGGTGGGTCCGCGTCACCCCCTGCGCGCTCACGAATTCGTCCGCCCCCTGGGCGACGAGGATCACCGCCGGGCGACTCCAGCGGCCCCAACGGACCTCCCCGAGCATGCGGCGAAACTCGGCCTGCCTGAGCCGTAACAGGCTGGTGTGCAGTCCCGGCTCGACGATCACCTCCTCCAGAATCCCCAGGCGCTCATCGACGATCACGGGGATGCCGTAGGGCTCGCCCACGGGGGGGATCGCCCCCGGCTCGCAGTCCTGGAAAAAGGGGGTGGTGATGCGCGGCGGGGCCGGCTCCAGGGCACGGCCAAGGTGGACCTTGATGGCGGCGAAGTCGAGCAGGTGGGTGGCCGGGATCAGGGCCAGCAGCAGCCCTTCTCGATCCTGCAGCAGAATGGCGCGGGCCAGTCGGCCGGAGGGGATACCCGCGGCGAGTGCGGCATCCTGAAGGGTACGGGTGGGTGCGTGGCGAATGACTTCGCAAGCGACGCCCTTGCGGCGCAGGTAGGTTTCGACGGAATTCCCCATGGCAAGGCTCCAAACCGGTTGATGCCTGTTAGACCGTTCTGCCGCAAGTGCCGGTTCCATGGGGATGCGCCAAAGGACGGCCGTGGATATGATGGGCTATCGGGGCAAGATACGACGACGTTCCAATGAAGGCAATGATCCTCGCCGCCGGCCGCGGCGAGCGGATGCGACCGCTCACCGATACGCTGCCCAAACCGCTGCTGCGCGCGGGTGGGCGGGCACTTATTGAGTACCACCTCCTGGCCCTGGCCGCGGCCGGGGTGGGGGAGGTCGTGATTAATCACGCCCACCTCGGGGCCCGGATCGAAGCGGCCCTCGGCGACGGCCAGCGCTACTGCCTGCGGATTCGGTATTCCCCCGAGGCAGAGGCCCTGGAGACCGCGGGGGGCATCATTCAGGCCCTTCCCATGCTCGGCCCGGAGCCGTTTCTGGTGATCAACGGCGATGTCTGGAGCGATATCCCCCTGGCGCCGCTGCTCCGTGAACCGCCGGGGCTGGCCCATTTGGTGCTGGTGAGCAACCCGCCTCACCACCCCGGGGGAGACTTCGCCCTGGGGCCTGACGGCCGCCTTGCACAGCAGGGGGAGAAGCGCCACACCTTCTCCGGCATCGGAATCTACCGGACCGCGCTGTTCGAGAGGGTTGCTCCCGGCCGCCGTCCCCTGGCACCGCTGCTGCGGGCGGCCATGGACCGCGGCGAGGTGACGGGCGAGCTCTACAGCGGCCGGTGGCTGGATGTGGGCACCCCGGAGCGCCTTCGCGCGCTGGATGAGGCGCTGGGCGGTTGAGGCATCGTTGGCACCGCGGATTGCAAAGCGCCCCGTATCGTAACTACTCGCCCTCATTCCCGCGAAGGCGGGAATCCAGTACTGCGCAAGTGTTGAGGACACCACTCGTTCAGTCGTCACTTTTCTGGATTCCCGCCTTCGCGGGAATGACCGTTTAGGGGGGCGAGTAGTTACCCCGTATCTTCCATTTCGCCCCTGCGCAGCAGTTTGACGGTGCGGCCCCGTCAGGTGGCCTGCGGCCCGGATCTGCATCCCGCTTGGGGGGCACGGCGCGCTCTCACTGCTATGGTTGTCGTGCCAGTCGAGCAGCCATCGCCAGCGGGAGCCTCTCATGCCCATCGGGGAGAAGATCAGGCGCTCGTTTCGACGCCTTGCAGGGGGGCAGGCCGACTCCGCCCTCACCGAGTGGCAGGAGCTGCCGCCCGAATTGCTGGAGGTTTCCGCCACCGAGTTGTATCGCATCCTGCCCGGGCCCACCCTCATCCATCTGCGGGGCCATCACCCGGAACCCATCCTGCTCTCGGTGCTCCTGCACGGTGATGAAACCTCGGGGTGGGAGGCCGCCCGATCACTGCTTCGGGAGTGGATGGGACGGCGGTTGCCGCGCGCGCTCTCCCTCTTCGTTGGCAACGTGGCGGCAGCGCGCGAGGGACGTCGGCGGCTGGAGGGGCAACCCGACTACAACCGCCTCTGGGGCGATAACGGCGCGCCGGGTGGGGAGCTGGCGCGGGAGGTTCGGAGCGCGATGGCGAAACGGGGCGTCTTCGCTGCGGCGGACTTCCACAACCGGCGCGGGGTGAGTCGTCACTACGTGATCGTGCCCCGGCTCACACCGCACTCCCTTTTCCTGGCCAACCTCTTCAGCCGGACCGTGGTGCACCTCCCGGGGGCGCAGACTACCCACGCTGCGGCTTTCAGTCGGCTCTGTCCCGCAGTCACCCTGGAGTGCGGTCCCCCGGGGCAGCCCCTCGGCATCACCCACGCCCGGGAATTCATGCAAGCGGTTCTGCACCTGAGGGCGGTGCCGAGTCACCCGGTTCCGACCAGCGACTACGAGCTCTACCGCACCGTGGCCACACTGCGGTTGCTGCCGGAGTTCAGCTTCGCCGTGGGGCTCGGCGCAGGGAGGGCGTCGGTCACGTTCAAGCCGGACCTGGAGGCGTTGAATTTCAACCCGCTGCCAGCGGGGACGAGTTTGGCCGCCGTTCGGGGGAAAAGCATGCCGGTGAGCCTGCGCAGCGGCGAGGGGGAGGAGCGGGCGGAGGAGTATCTACGGGTCGAGGATGGGGAGCTGCGAACCCGCAGGCCACTGACCCTGGCCATGGTGAGCCTGGCGCGGGAGGTGGTCCGCCAGGAGGCCCTGGCCTACCTCGTCGAACCGCAGTAGCCTGAATGGCACACGGAATCCGGAAGCGGATGCCGGGCCAGGTGCACGAACAGATAAACGCGATACGCAAAGTACGCGGGTGGATAAGCGTTAGGGAAACGCTGATTACTTCGTCATGCCCGCGAAGGCGGGCATCCAGTGCCTTGACTTGTCTGGGCTCCCGCCTTCGCGGGAGCGACGAAAGCGGAATTGCGTTTGCTTGAGGTGTCGGGAGGTCGAAGAGCGTGCCCGGCGTTCCCTGCGGGCTGCGGAAAGGCGAAAGGGGAAGGCCATTGGCCTTCCCCCGACAGGCTTACTCGCCGTCTTTCAGGCGGGTGATGCCGAGCAGCTTGAGCACGTACTTCTCGTACAGCGGCTCGGAGCTGCCCTTCTTCATCTTGCGGATGAAGTACTTCTCGAAGGCGATCTTTGCGAAGTGCACCCACTTGCCCTTCTTGAACCAGGTGACGTTGCGCGGCGGGATCTGCGGCAGGGCCACGAAGGCGGCGCCGCTGTCGCCCATGTCGGCCAGGCAGATGGCATTCCAGCTGCCCTTCTCCGAGGGAGCCTTGCCTTCCAGCTCGTCACGGATGTTGTGGCAGATGGCGGTCACCATGGACTCGATCATGTAGCCGGTCTTGGGAGCGCCGGTGGGCACCGGGGTGGTCTCCACCGGCGGAATGGCGATGCAGACCCCGAGGGAGAAGATGTTCTGGTACTTCTTGCTGCGCTGGTAGTCGTCCACGATGACGAAACCGCGGGGGTTGCACAGCTCGGGAACGGCCGCCACCACATCCACCCCCTTGAAGGAGGGCAGCATCATGGAGAACTTGAACGGCAGTTCGTGCTCCTTCACCACCTCGCCCTGGTCGTTGTGCTCGGCCACGTACATCGTGCCGGCCTCGACCTTGGTCACCTTGGCATTGCAGATCCATTTGATGTGGCGCGTACGCAGCTCGGACTCCAGCATCCCCTTGGAATCGCCCACCCCGCCCAGGCCCAGATGGCCAATGTAGGGCTCGGAGGTGACGAAGGTCATGGGGATGCGGTCGCGCACCTTGCGGCGCTTCAGGTCGGTGTCGACGATGGCGGCAAACTCGTAGGCCGGGCCGAAGCAGCTCGCCCCCGCCATGGCGCCGATGATGACCGGGCCGGGCGCTTCCACCAGTTTCTGGTAGTCGGCATAGGCGATCTCGGCATGGTCCACGGTGCAGACCGAGTGGGTGTGGCCGCCGTGGGGACCGGAACCCTCGACCTCTTCGAAGGCCAGCTTGGGGCCGGTGGCGATCACCAGGTAGTCGTAGGCGAGGGTTTCCCCATTGGCCAGCTCCACCCGGTTCTCCTCGGCCGCGATCTTGGTGACTGGCTGAGCGATGAATTCGACGCCCTTGCGCTCCACGTAGCCCCGCAGGGGGAAGGTGATGTCGGACCGCTTGCGCCAGCCCACGCCGATCCAGGGGTTGGAGGGGACGAACTGGAAAATGTCCGAGGCGCTGACGAGGGTCACCTTGTGCTCCTTGCCCAGGATCTCTCTCATTTCATAGGCGGCCGGCAGACCTCCAGTGCCTGCGCCGAGAATGACGATGTGAGCCATGCTTCGATATCTCCTACACTGCAGTGTCGAAAAGAAACAAAAAATCCCACTGTCGGCTGCAAAGGCGCAGTCGTGGTCAGCCGCGGACTGACCCCGAGCCGTCATAGCCTTAGTCCTGAGTTCCGCCGTTTCGTTCTGTTCACTGCAGAATCTGAGACTGAACCGGGAGCGCCAACAGCCTGAACGCAGGCAAATGCCCACGAACGGAAGGGGTTTGGACGAAACAGGACAAGATACCACAAGTGCCCGCCGCTGCTGAATCCCGGTTGATCGATGTCAGGGTAAACGCATACTTACCCAAGAGCGATGTAAGTCCTTGAAAGCAGGTCGTCGGCCGCATGGATTTGTGCAGGGACGCACTTATGCCGCCGCAGGGCAGGATGCCCGGAGCGGCCGCGGCCGTCGAGCGTACACGGATGGAAGATGATTGCTCCTGCATAATCTTCACTCCCGACATCCATGTCGGTCGGAAGATGATTGCTCCTGCATAATCTTCACTCCCGACATCCATGT
>JAWLHA010000116.1:0-7482 GCA_041690535.1 Gammaproteobacteria bacterium
AGCGCAGCGCATCCACCGTGCGGCGTCGAATTGGTGGATGCGCTGCGCTTATCCACCCTACATGTTGGGCGCGTCGGATTTATCTGTTCGGTGCTCTAGAACAACCGCTTGGAGACGTGTTTCAGATTCGGATCGTCCGGGTGGGTCACGACGGTGAAGCTCAGTGATTTGGCGAGGTTGAGCATCTCGTAGTTGTTGGAGAGGACGTCCCCCTCGATCACCAACAGGCTGCGGCTGCGCGCCGAGTCCAACAGCGCATCCATGAGCTTGTGGGCTATGCCCTTGTGCTGCCAGGCGTCGGCGATGACGATGGCGAACTCACAGCTCCGCCCGTCGGGATTGATCACGTAACGCCCCACGCCGATCTGCTTCTCATTGCCGTCCTCCGGAACCACCGCGATGTAGGCCATCTCCCGGTCGTAGTCGATCTGGGTGAAGCGCGCCAGCATGGAGGGGGTCAGCTCCTCCAGCGCCTGCATGAAACGCAGGTACTTGGTGCGCTCGGAGAGCCCGCGCACGAAGGCCTGCTCAATCTCCGCATCCTCCGGCCGGATCGGGCGGATGGTCACGTTGGTGCCGTCCGGCATCTGCCACTCCGAGATCTGGTGGACAGGGTACGGGTGAATGGCCATGTGGCTGTAGCGTTGCGCCGTGGGGGTATAGAAATCCACGATCACCCGGGCGTCGGCCGCCACCGCCCCGCTCTCGTCCACAATCAGGGGGTTGATGTCCAGCTCCTTGATCCAGGGGAGCTCGCAGGCCATCTCCGAGACCCGCAGCAGCACGCTCTCCAGCGCGGCCATGTCCGCGGGCGGCATGTGGCGGAACGCCCCCAGCAACTTCGCGGCCTTGGTCCGCTGAATGAGGTCGCGCGCGAGCCAGCGGTTCAGGGGCGGCAGGGAGACGGCACGGTCGCCCATCACCTCCACCGAGGTGCCGCCCGAGCCGAAGGTGATCACCGGGCCGAAGACCGGGTCGGTGATCACGCCCACCAACAACTCCCGCCCGTTGGAGCGTTGCAGCATGGGCTCGATGGTGACCCCGTCGATGCGGGCGTTGGGGCGGCGCTTGCGCACCTCGTTTACCAGGTCGTTATAGGCGCTGCGCACCCCCTGGGGGGTGTTGACCCCCAGGCGCACCCCGCCGGCATCGCTCTTGTGGGTGATGTCCGGGGAGTTGATCTTCAGTGCCACCGGCAGGCCGATGGATTCGGCCTGGACCAGTGCCTCATTGGCCGAGCGCACCACCGTGGCCCGCGCGGTGGGGATGCGGAAGGCCCCGAGGATAGCCTTGGATTCGGTCTCGCTCAGCACCTTGCGCCCCTCCGCCAGGGCACCCTCGATGATCATCAACGCCCCATCCACGTCGGGCGGCGCGCTCTTGGAGGTAGGCCCCGGCGTCTGCAGCAGGAGCTGCTGGTTGCGGTAGTGGGTGGTGAGATAGGAGAAGGCCTCCACGGCCGCCTCCGGCGTGCTGAAGCTCGGCAGACCGGCCTCACGCAGCAGCCGCCGCCCCTCCCCCACCTGGATCTCCCCCATCCAGCAGGTGAGCACCGGCTTGCGCGCCTTTTTCGCCACTTCGACCACCTGTTGGGCCACGGCCAGGGGCGCGGTCATCGCCTGGGGGGTGAGGATCACCAGCGCTCCGTCGACGTTGCGATCCTTCAGGCAGGCCGCCAGGGCCTGGGAGTAACGCTCTGGCGTGGCATCGCCTATCACGTCCACCGGATTGCCGTGGGACCAGGTGGAGGGCAGCACCTCGTCCAGGCGCTTCATGGCCTCGTCGCCCAGCTCGGCCAGGGGGATCCCGAGGTCGGCGGCCTTGTCGGTGGCCATCACCCCCGGGCCACCGCCGTTGGTGATGATGGCGAGGCGCTCTCCTTCAGTACGAAAGCGCGAGGTGAGGGTGGTGGCGGCGGCAAACAGGTTGCCGATCCGCATGCCCCGCACCACCCCGGCACGGTGCAGGGCCGCCTCGAAGACATCATCGGATCCCACCAGTGCCCCGGTGTGAGACATGGCTGCCTTCTCCCCCGCCGCATGCCGTCCAACCTTGAGGGTGATCACCGGCTTGGCGCGGGCGGCCATGCGGATGCTGCTCATGAACGAGCGGGCGTTGTGGATCCCTTCGATATACAGAAGAATGCTGTCGGTCTCGGAGTCGTTGACCAGGTAGTCGAGGATCTCGCCGAAATCGAGGTCGGCCCCGATCCCGGTGGAGACCACCGTGGAGAAGCCGATGCCGTTGGCCGCCGCCCAGTCGAGAATGGCCGTACAAAGCGCCCCCGACTGGGAGACCAGCGCCACCCGCCCTGCCAGGGCCCCACCCTTGGCGAAGGTGACGTTGAGGCCCCGCTTGGGGCGGATGATGCCCAGGCAGTTGGGTCCCATGAAGCGCAGGCCGTAACGGCGCGCATTCTCCACCACGGCCTGCTCCAGCTTGCGTCCTTGGGGCCCCACTTCGCGAAATCCCGCCGAAATGATCACCGCATGCAGCACGCCATGCTCCCCGCAGGCTTCAATGATCCCGGGCACGGTGGCGGCGGGGGTGGTGATCACGGCGAGGTCCACCGGCTTGTTCAAGGCCGCGAGCGAAGGGTAGGCCTTCTGCCCCTGCACTGTCTCGCGCTGGGGATTTATCGGATACACTTCCCCTTTGAAGCCGCTCTCCAGCATATTCTTGAAGACAAGCGCGCCGACCGCATCGGGGCGCTCGCTGGCCCCGAACACAGCAACCGAAGAGGGCTCGAACATTTTCGTGAGGTAATGCTTCGCCATGGCTCTGCCTCGTCCCTGCGAGTTCTTGTTGATCCCGGGTTTAGGGCGTGCACAGCTGTGTCCGGACGTCGCACCCAATAGCCTAGCAGGAGCCCGCCATGCCCACCGCGTACATCAGCCATCCAGTGTTCCTCAAGCACCAGATGGAGCCGTTTCACCCCGAACAGCCCCAGCGCCTGCAGGCCATTGAAGATGCCCTGATCGCCCAAGGGCTGATGGACTGGCTACGCTACTACGAGGCCCCACGCGCCACCGAGGCGCAGCTGCTGAGAGTGCACAGCCGCGAGTACCTGGGATCGCTCGCGGAACTCTCCCCCGAACAGGGGCTGGTGCACCTGGACGGCGACACCGCCCTGAACCCCTATACGCTGGAGGCCGCCTGGCATGCCGCCGGCGCGGTGGTGCTGGCCACGGACCTGGTCATGACCCGGGAGGTCGATACCGCCTTTTGCGCCATCCGCCCCCCCGGTCACCACGCCGAACGGGCCAAGGCCATGGGATTCTGTTTCTTCAACAATGTGGCCGTGGGCGTGGCCCATGCCCTGGAACAGCATGGGCTGCAGCGGGTGGCGATCGTCGATTTCGATGTCCACCACGGCAACGGGACGGAGAAGATCTTCCGAGAGGATCCGCGGGTCCTGCTGTGCTCTACCTATCAGCACCCCTTCTACCCCTACACCGAGGTGGATTTCAGCCAGCCCAATGTCATTCACGCCCCGCTGGATGCCGGAAGCGGGAGCGCCGAATTTCGCCAGGCAGTCCTGGAGCGGTGGATGCCCGCCCTCCAGGCCTTCAAGCCCCAGTTCATCTTCGTCTCGGCCGGTTTTGACGGCCACGTGGAGGATGACATGGGCCAGCTCAACCTGATGGATGCGGATTACGCCTGGGTGACCTCCGAGGTGATGGAGGTCGCCGGGAAGTACGCCGAGGGCCGAGTCGTCTCGGCGCTGGAGGGAGGGTACGAGCTGAACGCGCTCGGGCGGAGCGTGCAGATGCACATTCGGGGGCTCATGGGGGTGCAGCAGAACAACTGGCGCGGCAAGCCTTACGCCTAGAGCACCGAACAGGTAAATCCGACGCGCCCAACATGTAGGGTGGATAAGCGCAGCGCATCCACCAATTCGACGCCGCACGGTGGATGCGCTGCGCTTATCCACCCTCGGTTTGCTCCCCGCCACCTGCGGCGCAATCTGGCTGCGATTGGCGATTGTTCCGTTTACCTGTTCGGTGCTCTAGGCCTGCCCTTGCCAGCGTCCGTCCCGCAGAGCGGTCGCCTCCAACGGGACATGGAAGTAATGCAGGCTGAAGAGACGATCGGGGTCCTGCCACACTCTCAGGGGGACCAGACCGGCACTCCGGCCGAGTAACTTGAATTCCCCGACGGTGTATTTGTACGAGTTCTCGGTGTGAATGCTCTCTTCCGGGGCGAAGGCAATCCGGGTCCCGCCGATCTCCACCTGCTGTTCGCCGGCGCTGACCAGATGCATCTCGACCCGACCGAACTTCTGGTTGTAAAACGCGTGGTGACGGAACCGTGAGACGTCGAAGTCTGCCGCCAGTTCCCGGTTGAGGCGGGTCAGCATGTTCAGGTTGAACGCTGCGGTGATCCCTTGGGCGTCGTTGTAGGCCGCATGGAGCATCCCAAGCGATTTCTTGCAATCCACGCCCACCAACAACCCGCCGCCACCGCCGGCGAGCCCCGCCAGCCGCCTTAACAGCCTGCTGGCCCGGTCGGGTTCCAGATTGCCGATGGTGGACCCCGGAAAGAAGACCACGCGCCGCCCTCCCCCGCCGAACTCACCCGAGGCGGGGAGCGCATTGAAATCGGCGCAAGCCGGCCGAACCTCCAGCCAGCGGAAATCCGCCCGCAGCTCATCTGCCGCCTTGAAGAGATGCTCGGCGCAGATGTCGATGGGCACGTAGGCCGCCGGCCGAAGCGCCGGCAACAGCAGCCGCACCTTGCGGCTGCTGCCGCTGCCCGGCTCGATGAGAACACACCCCTTGCCCACCAGCCCGGCGATCTCGGCCGCGTACTGGCGCAGAATGGCGCATTCGGTGCGGGTTACGTAGTACTCCGGCAATTCACAGATGGCATCGAACAGCTCCGAACCCCGCGCATCGTAGAACAGTCTGGGCGAGAGCCGTTTGGGCCGCTGCGTCAGCCCGTCGATCACCTCCTCCCGCAACGGGGAGACAAACCCATCCACCACGTCCTTGGCCAGTAGGCTCATGGTCACTCCGCAAGGCGAAATCCGGAAAACTGCCAACGATCGACGGGATAGAAGAAGTTGCGATAACTGGGCCGGATGTGCCCTGGCGGCGTCACACATGAGCCTCCGCGCAAGACCATTTGCCCGATCATGAACTTGCCGTTGTATTCGCCAAACGCATCGGCGGTGCGTTGATAACCCGGGTAGGCCACGTAGGGACTTTGGGTCCACTCCCATACATCCCCAAACAGCTGCGTCAGTCTCCCCGCCGGTGCCCGGCGCGGGTGCAGCGCGCCGCTCTCCAACAGATTGCCCACTGGCGGATGACCTGCAGCGGCCACCTCCCACTCCTCTTCGCGAGGCAACCGCTTCCCTGCCCAGCGGGCATAGGCGTCCGCCTCGAACCAGCTGACGTGGCACACCGGCGCTGCAGGATCGACAGGGCATAGCCCTCCGAGGGTCATCTGCCACCACTGCCCGTCCCGCCGCTGCCAGTAGCCCGGCGCGGCCCACCCCCCCCTCTTCACCGCCGCCCAGCCATCGGAGAGCCACAGGGTGGGGCACCCGTACCCCCCCTCCTCCATGAAGGTCAGGAACTCACCATTGGTCACGCACCGGGAGGCAAGCCGGTAAGGCTCCAACAGCACCCGGTGGCGGGGCCCTTCGTTGTCGAAACCAAACCCCTCCCCGCTGTGCCCGACTGCCGCGTTGCCGCCGGGGAATTCGCTCCACCCGAGGGTCGGCGCCTCCCCTCCTCCCTGTGGCGCCGCGGGGCGATAGGCGGGCTGCAGAGGATTGACGGCGAAGTTGTGCTTGATGTCCGTGAGCAGGAGTTCCTGGTGCTGCTGTTCATGCTGAAGCCCAAGTTCCAGGCGAGCGTGAACCTCTGCCCAGTGGGCCTCCCCCACCCGCTCGAGCAGAGCGACCATGGCCGCATCGACGTGGGCCCGATAGTGGTGCACTTCGTCCACGGTAGGGCGCGAGAGCAGGCCGCGTTGGGCGCGGGGAAATTGGGGACCGACCGAATCATAATAGGAGTTGAAAAGGAAGCCGTAACTGGGGTGCAGCGGGCGATAGCCCGGGTGAAACGGCTGCAGAATGAAGGTCTCGAAAAACCAGCTGGTATGCGCCAAATGCCACTTCGGCGGACTCACTTCGGTCCGGCTCTGCACCACATGGTCTTCCACCGCCAGGGGCTGACAGATCGCCACGGTCTCCTGGCGAATGCGGTGATAGCCCACCAGGGCCCTTTCCCGCTCGCTAGAGTCTCCGACTTCCCCCCCGCCCAAGGCGCCCGCTCCGACCACCGCCACCTCCTGGTTCAGCTCCCCTCCAAGCATGGCAAGAAAGCCCGATTCGTCCAGTAACGCGTCGACGTAACTACTCGCCCCCCGACTGCCTCCCGCTTATGCAAATAGTAAGATTCGGAAGCAGACTCAACGCACTCGATCCTCGCTACTTGTACTGTTCGTCATTCCCGCGAAGGCGGGAATCCATAAGGCACCCAGCCCAATACCCTTGGCCCTCTGAAGTCCAGCACTGGATTCCCGCCCCCCGACTAAAGCTCTCGGGGGCAGGCTTCGCGGGAATGACGGATGGGGGTGAGTAGTTACGCGTCGACTATTCTTATGCGAAAGACTCGGTCCGACGGTTGTTGTCGAAAGACTCGGTCCGACGGTTGTTGTCGAAAGACTCGGTCCGACGGTTGTTGTCAGAAAACTGGGGAGGTCGCTATGGCAAAGCTCAAGAAGGTGGAACCGACTCAACTGACGCCCCGACGCGAGGCCGAAAGGGCGCCTGCACGCTACACGGATCCCTTCGAGGAGATGGAACGACTCTTTGAGGGATTCTTCGGCCGGGGTCTTCCGCGGATGTTCTCCCCCTGGGAGATGTCGCCCTGGGCGGGCGGGGCGCAGGTGCGCATGCCCCGGGTGGACATCATCGACAAGGACGAGCAGGTGCTGATCCGCGCCGAGATGCCGGGGGTAAGAAAGGAGGATCTGGACGTGTCGGTGGTCGGCAACACCCTCACCATCCGTGGGATCAGCACCCACGAAGAGAAGGAAGAGCGCGGGGATTACTACCGCTCGGAGATGAGCCGAGGGGAGTTTTCGCGGACCGTGACGCTGCCTGCCGACGTAGACGAGACCAACTCCAGCGCCAAGTTGGAGAACGGCATCCTCGAGCTCCACATGCCAAAGCGCGCCAAGCGCCGGAGCATCAAGGTTCAGTAGCGTGTGAGGCGCCCGGGCAATCCACCCAGCCGCGCCACGCAAACCCAACACGACGTAGCCGTAGCCGTAGCCCCGATGGGGCACAGCGCATCCACCGAACATACGCAGTGAGTGGTGGATGCGCTGGGTTTATCCACCGTACCTCGGGCTATCGCGACCTGCTGTTCACACGGCAATTTGGCTGCAACCGCAGCCAAATTGCACCGCAGGTGGCGGGGGCAGCGAACCGAGGTAGGGTGGATAAGCGCAGCGCATCCACCA
>JAWLHA010000117.1:0-7402 GCA_041690535.1 Gammaproteobacteria bacterium
ACTTACGTCACGGCCGTGCTGTGAGCGATGTAAGTCCTTGAAAGCAGGTGCGCTGTAAATACATCCCTGTACGCTCGACGGCCGCGTCCATGCGGCCGACGACCTGCTTTCAAGGACTTACATCGCTCTTGGGTAAGTATGCGTTTACCCTGGGACCGACGGTACCCCCCGAGGAGGGTTCCGTGTACAGTACAACCGATGAGCGACGGGGGGACCGAAGGCGCCCTGGTCTCGGGATCCAAAGGCTCCGCAGAAGGGCGGCATAACAACTCAAAAAACCCGGTTCGGACATGTCAACGAAAGAAAGGGACTCCAAAGCGTCCAATGCCCGTCGTTTCGTCGAGCGCATGGAATCGAAACGACTCGCCAGGGAGTGTCCATACATACTGGACATGCGCGGCAAGACGCCCGGAAAATGCCGTCCCGTCCGCTATGGAGAGCGCACGTTTCATGTGGATGATGTCTCCTACTCCATTTTGATGCGGGGTTTGGAGAAGACCCACGGCGTGTTCACCTTTGGCCTCTACGAGGCCATCATCAATGCAGGTCACACCTTCCGCGCCAGACACCGTGCCCAGGATGACGGCCAGGGACAGCTCGCCCCCACCGACGAGCCAGGGGTGCTGGAGTTTGGTTACTATCACCGGCGTAAAGAGCCTCGAATCGACATCGTCGCCGATGTGGGCTTCGAGTGTCACGGCATCGATTTCGAGGGGGTCACGCGGGACCTGTCGCCTTCCGGGCTCAGCGTGTCACTGAAGACCACCTATGGGTTCGTGCGTGGCGAGGAGCTCACGGTGGATTTGCGCGCCCTCGACCCGGAGGGGAGCCTCAATGAGCTACCGCGGATCCGCTACCGCGTTTTGAACACCACGGCCCAGCAGGGCCGCGTGGATCTGGTGCTGGGCCTGGCCGACCCTGAGCGGCGCGACTTCACCCGGGGGGTACTCACTGCCTTCATCGAGGCAAACGCCTCCCGCTACAAGATCGATGTGGGCGATGAACTTTCCACCACCGCCGCCTATTTCTACGAGCGGATTCACAGCGACAACACCCGGCGACTGCCGCTCTTTTTCAGCGCTCGGGACGGGGACTGGCGACTGACGAAGCTCGCCCTGAACCGGCACAACAAAGCGCTTCTCGAGTTCTTCTCTTGCCCGGGTGGCCATGACCTGAGCCCCTTCAGCCTACTCCCCCGCCTTCAGCACCTCATGGGCGGGAGCGATATGCTAATGCTGCTGGTTCGTGGCGAGCAGGGATTGTGGAGTTGCACCAATATGGAGGTGGAGCACTCTGCGTGGCTCGCGGTCTTGAGGCGGTTTCAGCAAGAGCCGGGAGCGAAGATTCTCCATCTGGACGCGCGCCTTCTCTCCCCTGAAGCGATCGCCGACGCCTTGCGCCGCCAGCAAGAGATCCTCGAAGGGGAAACTGCGTCGAGCCAAGCTGCCACCGAGTGGGGGCGTCTGGGTCTACTGGTTCAGGTCACCGACCTCAGCAACAGCTGGCGCGAGCTGCGCATCGGTGCCGTCGAGCTCGGCGAGGGGGCCTGCTGGCGCGGGCTCGAGCGGCGTCGCTTCCGTGACGGAGAGCTCATCGAGCGACTTGCAGCCGATACATCGCCCCCCCCCGAACTCCACGAGGTCTTCACCGGTTCGCGCCGAGAGGAGCGTTACCGGGCGAAAACACGCCTGGAGATCCAGATCGGACAGCAACGCTTTGCCGGTGTCACCCGGGACATCTCCATCTTCGGACTTCAGGCCGAGTGTGAAGGTGCACCTCCCCTGCAGCGGCGTGACCCGGTCAGTGTGGCGCTGACCACCCTCCAGCAGAGACGCCCCGGCCTCGACCTGGGCGCCATTCCGTATCGAGTCGCCCGCGTGGAGCAGGGTGAGAAGGCGCATCTCATGCTGGAGCGAGTGGTCGAGCAAAGCCGTGATCCCTATTGGGGGTTCTTCAAAGAACTCATCTCGGCCAACAAGGGGAGCATCGAAGTCGATGATACCCCGCAACGCTCCACGTTTCTGGCACGCACACTCGGGTCCATTGCGGCCCCGCAGTTGGCTGCGTTGCCCTTCTTCGTACGGATCGGGAGCGATGGCACACCCAAAATTGAGTACTGCGCAGTAGCCGCCAAGCCAAACGGGATTGCCGAGTTCTTCCGCGACGGCGAGGGCCGTTACGATTTTGGGGCGTTGACGACTCCGCAGTTCCTCGCGGCACTGGAAGGTCTGCAGTTCCGGCGCTCCGAAGGGGTGGAGTTCAATTGTCGGTTCAGCAAGACGCCCGAGGGGATTCTCGCCACCCCCGAGGTGCTGCGCGCCGTCGGGCCTGACCGTCCCAACGTGCTCCACACTCAGGTCATGGTGCAGAAGATTCAGCCTTTCAGCGAAACCCAGGTGGAGCAGGCTGCCTTGAAGCTGTTCGAGCAGTCCCGCTACAAGGCGCTACGATTCCGTCAGACCCTGGATCGAATCATCGCCGTGGGGGAGATCGTCAACCTGCGTCCTTTGCTTGACGCGGTGAAGAGCTAGCTTTCGAAAACTACCCCTTTGGAGGGGGAGTGCCCTACCGATGCGTAGCTGGATTCCCGCCTTCGCGGGAATGACAGGGGGCGAGTAGTTACCAATCCTCCTGCCAAAGAGCGTTACCCGTGCGGTCCGATGCGCTTTGATGCAAATCAAGGCACCTCCCTCTGCCGGATCGGATGCTTCGCATACAGCGTTTCAGGAGAGAACATGTCCATACACGCCCTAGACGAACCCACTCCCCCCCTGCGCCGCTTTGCCCTCTTCGCATTGGGATTTCGGCCATTTTTCCTGGCGGCCGGGGTGGCGGCCACCCTCCTGATGGCGGTGTGGCTGGTTGTCCTGGCCGGCCCGGGTGAATGGAGCAACTACTTTCCGCCCACCATCTGGCACGGCCACGAGATGGTGTTCGGTTACGCCACCGCGGTGATCGCCGGTTTTCTGCTCACCGCCGTGCGCAACTGGACCAACCTCCCCACCGCGACAGGCGTCGGCCTGGCCGCACTGGCCGGCCTGTGGCTTGCCGGGCGCATCACGCCCTTCTTCCCCGATGCCCTGCCCCCTGGGCTGATTGCCGCCATCGACCTGGCGTTCTTGCCGACCGTAGCACTTGCAGTCTCAATTCCGGTGTGGAAGGCCGGACAGCGGCATAATTTCCAGTTCGCCATCCTTCTGCTTCTGCTGACCCTGGCCAACGCCCTGACCCATCCGGCCCTGAACGACGACGGGGTCTGGGCACGGCAAGGGCTCTACCTGGGGGCCAATCTCATTCTGTTTCTCATGGCCGTCATGGGCGGGCGGGTCATCCCCTTTTTCATCGAGCGGGCCGTCGAGGGGGCGCGCAATCGCACTTCCGCCCGCGTGGACCTCGCCGCGCTCCTGGGGATCGCTCTGGTGACCCTGCTGGAGTTCGCCGCTGCCTCCGCCTGGGCGGTTGCGGTGACGGCCATGGCCGCAGCCGCGGCCAATGCCATTCGCCTCGCCGGGTGGCACCATCCGGGGCTCTGGCGGGAGCCCCTGCTATGGGTCCTGTTCCTCGGGTATGGCTGGTTGGTCGTGGCGCTGGGGCTCAAGGGGCTCGCCGCACAGGGGTGGCTGGCCCCCTCCACGGCACTCCACGCGCTGACCGTCGGGGGCATCGGAGTGCTCACGCTGGGAATGATGCCCCGCGTGGCCTTGGGCCACACCGGCCGCCCCATGCGCGCCCCCCGGGCCATTCCCACCGCGTTCGTTTTGCTCAATCTCGCCGTTCTGTCTCGCGTTGCCCTGCCCGCACTCATCCCGGAGTCCTACACGCTGTGGGTCAACCTTGCCGGCGCGCTGTGGTGCGGGGCGTTCGCGCTTTTCGTGCTGCGCTACGCACCGGTCCTTCTTCGCCCCCGGGTGGACGGGCGTCCGGGCTGAGGTCGGCGCGGGCGCTTGTTCAGAGCCTCTCCGGCTCTTCGGCAGGACAGACCAACAGACCGGGCACTCATTGTGGCCCCCAATCAATCTCGGCCGACACCTTTCGCTTCACCGGCAACCAGTGGATGTTCAGTGCCTTGCCCCCGCGCACAAACCGGGTGTTGACCACAGGCGTCCCCTGCTCCGCCCGTACCAGACTGGCCGGCAGCCACCAATCGCTGTATGCCCCTTCTGCCACCAACTGCGTCTCTACAGGATCCTCAAACCAGGAAATCGGCGCCATATTGGTCTGATCCATCTGCCGCTCGGCAATGAGGACAAAACTGGAGTAAAGCGGGTCAGCCTGATCTTTGTAGTAGAGCCGGGCATTGGTCGGAACGGTACTTCCCTCTTGGCTGTAGCAGCGGACAAGGACATCGTACTGCCCCTTGTCTACCTCCTCTGCGGCGGCGTAGTACTCCATGGACTCTCCGCTCACCGCGGAGTCCGCGGAGAGGAAGGCGTTGGGTGAAGTGCTGCCTAGAAACGGCGCTGCCCAGGTACCGCTCGGCTCATTGATCAGCAGATCCAGATCGGCGTTCGTGTCCCACTCCAGCCGAAATACGAAATTCCCGGTCACGGTCTCGGGCGGAGCCTGTCCCGTCTCGCCGTGAACCAGTTGGGCGATGAACCCACTCCAGCCATCCCCCCCTCCGCTGGAGCCGAGCTGGCCGTAGGCCGCCAAAACCCGGTCTGTCACCTGCGCGCGGCGTGGCAGAAAAATCGCAAGACCCTGGGAATTTTCGATGGGGTCGTCGATATGGGGGGTGAATACACCGTTTTCGATGACGAAGGTGCCCAGGGCCGACTCTACACCGCCCAGCCGCAGCCGAAGGGTGGCGTCGGTGGTCAGTGCCTTCAGCCTTCGGACAAAATCGCCCAAATCGTGATTGGACGGCTCATCGTAGGCCGTAGACTGGTCCCTGGCTGCCTGGATGTTGGGACGCTCGCTCCCCATCTTGTCGATCAACGCCCGAGCCAATGCCGTCAGGGCGGAATGAAGCGGCCCCACCCCGCCCATCTGCACGGCGGACTTGGTGACTCTGCTTCTTCCGCTTTGCCGATAGTAGGCCACATACTCCTGAACCATCGCCCGGGCCAACTCCGCCCCACTCATCGCCGGATTGGCCGCGAGCCGGCCGAGCACCGCATGATACGGATCGCCGTTGCCCGGCTCGCTCTCTTCGGAAAAGACCATGTATTCAGTCAGCCCCTCAAATTCGTAGGCCACCTCATGCATCGCCATCAGGCAGGCATCGAAATTGAGGACCCGCAGCCCGACGCCTGCACTGCGAACCCCTTCGGCGATGTCGGCCAGTGCCATGAAGCTGCCGGAAGTCTCGTCGTGGAGCGCCCCCCGCACCCCCATGGTCCCGGGAGTCGCACGTTTCCAGCCGGCCCCGTGATCCCACAATACCAGGGCGAAGTTGTCCGCGGGGAAGTGAGTGGCGGTCCACTGGATGAACTCGCTCAAGGTCTCCTTGGCTCCCATATCCCTATTGCCAATGGGAGAGAGCGGGCTCTTGATGACGGAAGGATCATTGTCCCGGGCAATGCGGCCGCGGTAGGTCCGGTCGGTGCGGTAGTGGCTGGGCAGGTTGGCGTCGTAGACCGGGCTGAACTCCACCTGGACAATGACATTGACCTCCCCGGTGGAACCAACCATCTCCATCTCGTTGAGGTCAACGACCGCCGCCGGGGCAAGGTTGTTGTCGCCCGCCATGTACACCATGACGGTCCAGGCAGCCTTTGAGATCGCCGTGTCGCCGCCGCCCCCGCCGCCACCACCACAGCCGGCCAGCAGCAGTGTGAGGATGTAACACAGACCGAAGAGACACACCGGCCGCGCGCCGCTCCTTGAACTCGCGGCCGGCAATGCAAAGCTGATGGAGGCCATGGGCCCTCGCGTCGCTCGCGGCGGCCCATTGCGGGCCGGGTGTCGGCATTCTACTGCGGGACCCGGGGGAATCCAAAGCCTGGCACAGAGAAGATCCACAGCAAAACAGTGGGAGTACGTAGCGTGGATAAGCGCAGCGCCCCTCCCCGTCGGTTCGCCGCCTTCGCCAGTTACATGGCAATCTGGGCGGTGTTCGACAGGCCGCGAACTCCTCAGCTCACATTACGAAGGGGCTCTTGGCATGCGC
Source organism: Gammaproteobacteria bacterium (assembly GCA_041690535.1). Taxonomy (GTDB): domain Bacteria; phylum Pseudomonadota; class Gammaproteobacteria; order Thiohalomonadales; family Thiohalomonadaceae; genus JAWLHA01. The sequence continues at coordinate 6,113 of JAWLHA010000117.1, forward strand.
CTCGAGACTGCGTGCGAACCCCTCCATAATCTGCCGCCCCATGCTCTTCCACACCCGGGCCACGGCCCAGCGCGGGATCAGTGCGCCGGCTCCGAGCCTGACCCGGAACTCGGCCCGGCAGCCGCCATTCGGCATTTCGATGAGCTCCCACCGAATCTCTGCGCGACCAAGCGAGGTCTCGTCGGTGACGATGGTGAGGGCCACAGGCGGCTCCAGCAGCGCGGTGGAGCCAAAGCGAAGGGGCATGGCCCCAGCCATCACCACTTGCTCCACATAGAGCCGGTTGCCATCCCTCCGAACGATCCGGGCGTTCCGAAAGGGGGCAATCAGGCGAGGGTAAGCCTCGATATCGGCCAACAGTTGGAAAACCGTCTCGCGGGCCAGGGGAAAGAGATGCGTCCAGCGAAATTCCTGCATTTGCCGAGTCACCCTATGTTTCCGCCAACCCCAGCCGCATACCGGACCAGGCCTTCCCCACTTGGCCCACTCACTCAGACAACTTCCGCTGGAAGAACTCGATGAGCATCGGACCGACCACGCCGAAGGAGATACCGGTCAACAGCATCGCCTTGAACGTGACCACCGGCAGGGCGAGCCACCAGATCCGCTCCGGCCCCGCAGCGCCACAGCACCCCATGGACTCAAGCCCCCCAAGGTTGAACCAGAGCATTAGGGCGACCCCTGCGCTGTAAGCCCCATAGAGGACATAAGGATAGATGGCATTTCCCCCCGGCCCGGGCCGCCTCAGGCGCGACCGGTGAAAAGACACCATGAATGCGACCAGAAGAAACGGGCCCGATACCCACAGGGCGCGCAGGAGCACCTCCACCACTTGGCCACCATCGGAAATGCCTTCGGGCCACAGCGTTGCGGCAGTCCACAACAGGAGAAAAAACGGAAGAAGTCGCAGGGATTTCATGGCCAAGGTGCGAGCTGGAACGACTGCTCCATCTTAACCCGCCGCCCCGTTCTGGCCAAACCACCCGCAGCAGGGTAACGCATACTTACGAGCGATGTAAGTCCTTGAAAGCAGGTCGTCAGCCGCATGGATTGGTGCAAGGACGCACTTATGCCGCGGGAGGGCAGGATGCCCGAAGGCGGCCGCGGCCGTCGAGCGTACACGGATGTATTGACAGCGTGTAACTACTCACCCGAATCCGTCATTCCCGCGAAGGCGGGAATCCAGTGCTGGACTTCAGAGGGCCAGGGGTATTGGGCTGGGTGCCTTATGGATTCCCGCCTTCGCGGGAATGACGAACAGTACAAGTAGCGAGGATCGAGTGCGGTGAG
>JAWLHA010000118.1:0-7389 GCA_041690535.1 Gammaproteobacteria bacterium
GTGAATACATCCATGTACGCTCGACGGCCGCGTCCATGCGGCCGACGACCTGCTTTCAAGGACTTACATCACTCTCTGGTAAGTATGCGTTTACCCTGCGAGTCATCGGCGCTCACGCGGGCGCCGGTCAACCATAATGTTAGTATTGGGCTAGCCCGGACGGTTCATGAATCCGCCCCCGCGCCACTCACAGCACAACCTGGCTGGCTCGGTGATTTTTCTATCCGTTCGGTGCTCCAGTACCCTTGCACCGCAGGCGACCGGTTCTTCGCCAGGCTTGCAGCAACTCCAACTACAACGCTAGGATGATTGCCATGGAGGAGATGGGGAGTCTCATCAAGCATCGGGAGATCCGGTTCTGCCGTCTGCATCCCGATCCGCACCAGGCCCATTCGGCAAGCCTGCTGCTGGCCGACGTCGAAGGAGTTCATCACGCCAAACCGGCGTCGAGCCATCTGTTACAAGTAAGCTATGATGTCCGCCACATCACCTTGCATGTCATCGAGGATGTGCTGGTGGAGTTGGGGCATCACCTCGACAACACGCTCCTAACCAAGCTCAAGCGTTCCCTCTATCACTACACCGAGGAGACCCAACGGGCCAACCTCGGTCTGCACGACTGCTGCAGTCACGGCGTTCAGGTCTTCATCAATCGCTACCAGCGCCTGCGACACGGCTGCCGGGACCGGCGACCGGACTACTGGCGAAGTTATCTGTAGAAGGCCGGGCGAACGCATACTTACGCCACGGCCGTGCTGTCAGCGTGTAAGACCTTGAAAGCAAGTCGTCGCAGGAAAGCGTCTCACGGGTGAGCCTGCGTGTGCCCGGAGTGCGGAGGCTGCGACAAGGGCGGTCAAACCTCCGGAAATGCGCCCACGGGTTCATGACGGGTTTGGTCCCTCAACCCACTTTGCATCCAGTAGCAGACTGGAGAAGGGCAAGCAGGCTGGAACACGCACCAGTAACCAGTCCATTCACTTGCCACCCGCTACTTGCATCTCCATCATATCCCCATGAACGATCAACAACTCCTCCGTTACAGCCGTCAAATCATGCTGCCCCAGGTGGACATCGCCGGACAGCAGAAACTGTTGGATGCCAGGGTGCTGATCATCGGCGTGGGCGGCCTCGGCTCGCCCGTGTCCATGTACCTCGCGGCGGCGGGTGTCGGGACGTTGGTACTGGTGGATTTCGACGAGGTGGATCTCACCAACCTGCAGCGCCAGATCGTCCACGCCAGCGGCGACATTGGGCGTGCGAAGGTCGACTCGGCGCGGGATCGGCTGTTGCAGCTCAACCCCGAAATCCGGGTCCTCCCCATCAACGGACGGCTCGAGGGCGGTGCCCTGGAACACCAGCTGTCCCAGGCCGACGTGGTGGTGGATGCCACCGACAACTTCGCCACCCGCTTCGCGCTCAATGCCGCCTGTGTGAAGGCGAGGGTCCCCCTCGTCTCCGGGGCCGCCATTCGCATGGAGGGGCAGGTGACGGTCTTCCTCAACGATGGAACCGGCCCCTGCTACCGCTGCCTCTATCGCGATGAGGGTGAACAGGGAACCACCTGCAGCGAGAACGGCGTCCTGGCACCGGTGGTCGGCGTAATTGGCAGCATTCAGGCCACCGAGGTGCTGAAGATCCTGCTGGGGATCGGCCAGCCCCTCGCCGGGCGCCTGCTCATCATGGATGCCCTCAGCATGGAACTGCGGACCCTGCGTCTGCGCCGGGATCCCGCTTGCCCGGCCTGCTCGGCGCAGGGTGGATAAGCGCAGCGCATCCGGTGCATCTAGAGCACCGAACAGGTAAACGGAAAGATCGCCAATCGCAGCCAAATTGCGCCGCAGGTGGCGGGGGCAGCGAACCGAGGTAGGGTGGATAAGCGCAGCGCATCCACCGTGCGTCGAATTGGTGGATGCGCTGCGCTTATCCACCCTACATGTTGGGCGCGTCGGATTTATCTATCGGTGCTCTAACTGGCTCGCAACTGTCCCACGCAATCGAAACCTCTACGCACCAGAGACGCCACCGCCTCCGCGGGTACCGGTCGGCTGTAGTGGAAGCCCTGTACCGTGCGGCAGCCGAGATCGTGGATAATGGCCAGTTGGTCCACCGTCTCCACTCCCTCGGCGATGACCCGCATCCCGAGGCTCTGCCCAAGATTGATGATGTTCCCGGCGATGACACAATCCCGCGCGTTGGCGGTGATGTCCTTGACGAACAACCGGTCCACTTTGAGGGTGTCTACGGGGAAGCGCTTCAGATAGGACAGTGAGGAGTACCCGGTGCCGAAATCATCCACCGAGAGGCGCACGCCAATACGCTTGAGCGCATTCATGGTCGCCACCACCGCATCCGGCTTGTCCACCAAAATACTCTCGGTCAGCTCCAGCTCGAGACAGTGCGGGGGGAGTCCGCTGTCGGCAAGAGCACTCCGTACGGCACCTTCGAGCTCCTCGGCGACGAAGTGTCGTGCCGATATATTCACCGCGACCGGGACGTCCCGCCCCAGGGAGGTTCGCCAGCGTTGCCCCTGGCGGCACGCCTCGCGCAGGGTCCAGTCGCCGATGGGAAGGATGTCTCCCGACTGTTCGGCCAAAGGAATGAACAGCCCGGGCGAGATCTCCCCCAGTTGGGGGTGGTGCCAGCGCAACAGGGCCTCGGCGCCGATCAGCAATCCCTCCTTGATGTCGACCTGCGGTTGGTAGCGGAGGTAGAGCTCTCCGCGCTCCAGGGCTCCGCAGAGGTCGTTCTGCAGCCGCACCAACTCCAGGGGATCGGTGCCGACCGCCCACTCGGCTTGCGTCATGTGAGACCGCCGCTTCTGCGCCCGCATCCCCGCGGCGGCATGGCGCAACAGGCCGTGAATGTCACGGGCGTGGTCGGGATAGACCCCCACGCCGACCCCGGCGGAAAACGTCAGGTGCTGCCCCTGGATCTGGAACGGCCCCCGGACGGTCGCGCGGATCTGCTCAACGGCCGCATCGGGGCACCAGTTCTTCGGGAGTTCCTCCAGCACCACCATGAACTCATCACCGCTCAGCCGCCCCACCCTGCCCGGGTGGGGCAGGGTCTCGGAAAGCCGCCGGGCGACATCGCGCAGCAGCTCATCTCCTGCACGGTGCCCCAGCCCCTCGTTAATGAGCTTGAAGCGATCGAGGTCCAGGGAAATGAGAGCCAGTCGTGTGCCATTGGACTGTGCGCGCACCAGGGCACGGGAGGTCTCCTCACACAGGTGTTCCCAATTGGGCAGGCCCGTGAGCGGATCGTGGGCTGCAAAAAACGATATCTGCTCGCGGGCATGCTGCAGCTCGGTGATGTCGCGGACCGTCAGGATCAGTTCGGAGCCCTCTTCCTCCAGCACCCCGATGGCGATCTCCGTCCAGCAAAGCTCGCCGCCCCGGCTCAGCATTGGCACCTCATACCGGGCATGCCTCCGGCTCGGGACGGTGGCGGAGAGGAATTCCCTCGCCCGGGTGCGGTAGGTCTGATGCACCAGCTGGCTGAAGGGTCGGTTTTGCAGATCGCTGCCGCTGTAGCCCAGCAGCTGGCAGAAGTGAGGGTTGGGGTGAACCACCCGCCCGCCGCAGAGGATCACCGCGGCGATGGGCAGGCTGTCGGCAAACCGGCCCACCCCCGATTCAGCAAGGGCAACGGGGCTGCGGCGCCGGGGCTGCAGTTCGCGCAGGACCACCGGGGGCAACCGCATCCAGTCGTCTTTCTTCACGAAGTCGCGAACGCCGTGACGCATGGCCTCCAGGGCCGTTTCGCCGCAAATCTCACCTGAGACGATCACGAAGGGCACATCCACACTCGCCTTCAGCACCATGTCGTACGCCGAACGGGCGTCGAAGCGGGGCATCGACTCATCGCACAGAATGATGTCCCAGTGCTCGTGCAGCGCGGCGGCGAATGCCTCGGGCGTATCCAGCCGCCGGGCGCGGAGCTCCCACCCCTCCTCCTCCAGGAGAGCCACCATGAGTCGGTAGTCCGACTCCGAGTCGTCCACGATCAAGACATCCAGGCTCCTGCCACTAGCCCAAGCTGTCCCATGCATCTTCCCCCCCATCGTACGACCTCCTGATTTCTTGCTGCGAGACGACCGGCCCAACCACGACCAATGTTGTTTGGGCCCACTGTCGCGCACCCGACGGGATGGGGGAATCGGCGGGATTGGGGAGATGGCGTCGTGCTTTGGGGCACGGCGGTTGTCGGCGTTCGTCTGACAACTACGACGCGCCGCCGGAGGTTGGTATCAGTGGGGAGGTGTTGGGTTCAGATGGTGAGTCCGTGCTGCACCACGTAATGGGTCAGCTCTGCATTGCTCTTGAGCTTCATCTTGTCCAGGATACGCCGCCGGTAAGTGCTGACGGTCTTGACGCTCAAAGACAGGGCAGCGCCGATCTCCGAGACGGTCCGCCCGCCCCCGATCATGCAGAGGACCTGATACTCCCGGTCGGAAAGCCCGAGGTGTGGCGGCGAATTCGCGTCGTCATCGAACCGCTCAGCCAGCAGCTCCGCCACGACCGGGCTAATGTAGCGCTCGCCCCGCAGGGCCTTGGCCACCGCTTGGGAGAGGACCTCCGGGGCGCTCTCTTTGGTCATGTAGCCGGCGGCCCCGGCCTTGAGCGCACGCAGGGCATACTGGCTCTCGGGGTGGGTGCTGAGCATCAGCACCGGCAGCCTTTTCCAGTGATTCTTGGCCTGCTTGAGGAGCTCGATGCCGTTCTTGTCGGGCAGGGAGATGTCCATCAACACCAGGTCCCACTCATTCTCGCGCAGCCGCCCCAGGGCCTCCTGGGCGCAGCCCGCTTCGCCAAACGTAAACCCGAGACCGCTTTCCCGCAGGATCTGCCGGAGGCCCGCCCGCACCACGGCGTGGTCATCGACGATCAAGACCCTCTTCATGCATCCACCCTCAACCGCTCTTCGCCCGCTCGGAGAAGGCCTCCCGGAAGTCTGAGACAGACGCACGAACCCTGCCCCGGATGGCCGCTCACCGCCAGAGTCCCGCCAAGCTGCAACGCCCGCTCGCGCATCCCGAGTACCCCATAGGAACCCTGCTTCTCCAGCTGGGACGGGGCGAACCCCCGTCCGTCGTCGCGCACCTCCATGGTCAATCCACCCTGGGGCTCGGCGAGCACACTGACACTGACCGACTCCGCCTCGGCATGTCGGACGATATTGTTCAATGATTCCTGAAAGATGCGAAATACCCCCACCGCCGTGTTGGCGTCGAGTCCGCAGCTCTCCCACTCGAGTTCCGGGCTGACCTCCAGGCGGCATTTCTTCCTGAACCGCCGCCTGAACTCCTTCAGCTGCCACTCGATAGCCGCGACCAGGCCGAGGTCGTCGAGAATGGCGGGGCGCAATTCGGAGATGATGCGCCGCAAGTTCTCCAGGGCCATGTCCGTTGCCGCCGCCATGGAGGCCAGCTTCTCCCCCGCCTCGCCATCCCTGCCTTCCATGCGGTTGCCCAGTGCTCGGATGTCCAGCTTCAGGGCGGTCAGAGCCCCGCCCAGCTCGTCATGGATCTCCCGTGCCAGCCGTGCCCGCTCCTGCTCGCGGGCGGTGGTGAGATGCGCTGTCAGCTCCCGCAGACGTTCCCGCGACTCGAGGATCTCCTGCTGCGCGGCCCGGTGGGAGCGGCGGATTTCAGCGGCGCGAAGGGCGTGCTCCACCGCAGGGGCCAGGCGACCGAGACGGTCCTTCATCACGTAGTCATAGGCCCCCGCCTTCATCGCTTCGATGGCGACCTCCTCGCCAATGGTTCCGGAAACGATGATGAAGGGGATGTCCCGCCCCGAATCGAGCAGCAGACGCAGTGCCTCGAGGGCGGAGAACTTGGGCAGAGAGTGGTCGGAGATGATTAGCTCCCAACCGCTCTCCTCCAACGCTGTCAGCATCGACTCGCGGGAGTCCACCTGATGCCAGAGGGGTTCGAAACCGCCGGCCCGCAACTCCTCTGTTACGAGGATGGCGTCGTCCTCGCTGTCCTCCACCAGGAGAACCCGTATCTGTCTTTCCATGTCACCGAGTGATGGGGGCCGCTTCGTTGAGCACCAGCCAACAGAGTCCCAACTGTTTGGCTGCGTCCAGGAACTGCTCGAAATCGACGGGCTTTCGCACATAGCTGTTCACGCCCAGTTCGTAGCTGTCGAGGATATCCCGCTCCTCGGACGAGGAGGTGAGGACCACCACGGGCAGGTTTTTCAGCCGTTCGCTGCCACGGATCTCCTTGAGGACCTCGAGACCGCTGATCTTCGGCAGTTTCAGATCGAGGAAAACGACCTGGGGTATGACGTCGGGGTCCCGATCTGCGTGAGATCCCTGGCAAAAGAGAAAGTCCAGCGCCTCGGCGCCGTCCCTTGTCACGATGACCTCATTAAGAATATGGTTCTCTTCCAGCGCCGTCAGCGTGAGCACCACATCATCCGGATTGTCCTCAACCAACAGCAGGGGTCTGGTTTTCGGCATGGTTCTTCTTCGTAACCTCCAACTCTTGAGGGGCCAGGGTGAAGTGGAAGACCGCCCCTTTCCCCACCTCGCCCTCGCCCCATACCCGCCCACCGTGGCGATGAGCGATCCTCTGCACCGTCGCAAGCCCGATGCCCGTCCCCGGAAATTCCTCCGTGGCATGCAGTCGCTGAAAGGGGCCGAACAGCTTGTCGGCGTAACGCCGGTCGAACCCGGCCCCGTTGTCCCGGACGAAGTAGACGCATTCGCCCCCCTGCTCCAGCACCCCGAACTCGATCCTCGCCCCCTGCCGCAACGAGGTGAACTTCCAGGCGTTTCCCAGCAGGTTTTCCAGGGCGATTCGCAGCAGTTGTGCGTCCCCGTGAACCACCACGCCATCTTGAATGAGCCACTCGACTTGCCTTGCCGGTTCGGTCTGCCGTAGTTCGGCAGCCACCTTGTGGACGAGCATGCTGAAATCCACCCACTCCCGCAGCAGTTCCGCGCGGGTCACCCGCGATAGCCTCAGCAGGTCATCGATGAGCATTCCCATGCGCTGGCTGGCATTACGCACCCGTTCCAGATAGTCCCGGCCGGTGGCGTCGAGCTGGCCGTGATAGCGTGTCAGCAACAGGCGGCTGAAGCCGTCAATGCTGCGCAGGGGCGCGCGAAGGTCGTGGGACACAGAATACGAGAAGGACTCCAACTCCTTATTGACGGCGATCAACTCCGCGGTTCGCTCGCGGACCCGCTGCTCCAGCCCGACGTTCAGAGCCTGGATCTGCCGCCGGGAGGCCACCAGCTCGGTGATGTCGTTGACGAGGGACATCACGCCGGTGACGCGGCCGTCACTGTCCACCACCGCCGTATTGTACCATTCGCAGGTGATCAGCCGCTGACCGGCGGCAAGATTCTCCAGGGAGAGGGAGATATTCTCTC
>JAWLHA010000119.1:0-1644 GCA_041690535.1 Gammaproteobacteria bacterium
TCATCTTCCATCCATGTACGCTCGACGGCCGCAGCCGCTCCGGGCATCCTTGCCCTCCCGCGGCATAAGTGCGTCCTTGCACAAATCCATGCGGCCGACGACCTGCTTTCAAGGACTTACATCGCTTTTGGGTAAGTATGCGTTTACCCTGCAGTACTATCCAGAAATAAGCGGCAACAGGAATTCCAGGCTATATTTTCTCCAAGAATTCACGGCCGGCTGGGCGGAGGAAATATGGGTGAGGAACAAAGGAATGTGGTATGGCACCAGCCGACGGTGACGCGCATGCGGCGTGAAGACCACCGCAGCCATAAGAGCCTTGTCCTGTGGTTCACGGGGTTGTCGGGCGCAGGCAAATCCACCCTGGCCCACGCAGTCGAAGAGCGCCTCTTCTCCCGTGGCTGTGCCACCTACGTACTCGATGGGGACAACGTTCGCCATGGCCTCTGCGACGATCTCGGGTTCTCCGCCGAAGAACGCACCGAAAACATCCGTCGCATCGGCCAAGTGGCCAAGCTCTTCGTTGACGCCGGGGTGATCTGCCTCACTGCATTCATCTCTCCGTTTCGCAGTGACAGGCAGGGGGTGAGGGATTTGATGCCCGGGGATTTCGCGGAGATTTACTGCCGCTGTTCCCTGGACGTCTGTGAAGCCCGCGACGTGAAGGGACTCTACAAGAAAGCACGCCGCGGCGAAATCCGGGACTTCACGGGAATATCATCCCCGTACGAGGCCCCGAACGCACCGGAGCTCATCGTCGACACCGACAGCTGCACGCTCGAAGAGAGTGTCGACGAGGTGATGTGGCTCCTGCATCAGCGCGGTGTCCTGAAAATGCCGGTGACGTTCTGACAAGTGGATTACGGGCGGAGAATGGCCAGGGTGGCGGTGTTTCGCTAAGCTTAACCCCGCATCGACACAAACTCGTAGGGTGGATAAGCGAAGCGCATCCACCAAACAGCTATTCACCCCCGAGAACGCAAACGCATTGTAGGGTGGATAAGCGAAGCGCATCCACCAAACAGCTATTCACCCCCGCAACGAGAACGGATTGTAGGGTGGATAAGCGCAGCGCATCCACCAACCACCTCTCACTCCAAATCCATGCCCTCAATCCCCCGAGGCGGCCTACTGCCCCAATCCGGTTCATACCATCCCTTCGCCACCGCACCACGGAATGACGACCACAACCAATCGCCTGGTCGCCCCACCAAACCATGCTTCACCGGGTTGTAATGAACGTAATCCATGTGGTTACGCCAATCCTGCTCATCGCGTATGAGGTGTTCCCAAAAACGCCGTTGCCAAACGGGGCGCTCGCCCCGGTCATTGATACGGCGGTCGATCCGTGCTGATGCATGTTTCTTTATCTCGCGCCATCGCCCGGAGTAATCCGCATCGCACTCAGGTAGCCGCCAAACACAATGAATGTGATCCGGCAGAACCACGATTGCGTCGATCAAAAACGGCCGTTTTAACATCACCGCGCGAAATGCCTCGCGCAACACCGCAACGCGTGTTTCGTTTGTGAAGATGGGAATTCGTCGATGGGTTACAACCGTGAAGAAGTAGACACCGCCGTGGAAGACGGCTCTGCGGTAATCGCTCATTGTTAGTTGCCACTCCTTGGCTTTGTTTTTCTGG
>JAWLHA010000119.1:1744-7064 GCA_041690535.1 Gammaproteobacteria bacterium
TGGATGCGCTGCGCTTATCCACCCTACAGAAATCATGCACGGATTGGGGTTGGCAAGCGAAGTGCATCCACCAAACCAGCTATCCACCCCGAATCGAGAACGGATGGTAGTTTTTCTGTAAGCGCCAAATTAACTGGGGTTAACTGGGGTTAATTGGACGCTTACGTTTTTTCTGGTGGATGCGCTGCGCTTATCCACCCTACAGAAATCATGCACGGATTGGGGTTGGCAAGCGAAGTGCATCCACCAAACCAGCTATCCACCCCGAATCGAGAGCGGATGGTAGTTTTTCTGTAAGCGCCCAATTAACTGGGGCTAACTGGGGCTAACTGGGGTTAATTGGGCGCTTACGTTTTTTCTGGTGGATGCGCTGCGCTTATCCACCCTACAGAAATCATGCGCGGATTGGGGTTGGCAAGCGAAGCGCATCCACCAAACTATTCACCCCCGCAACTATTCACCCCCGCAACGAGATCGGATTGTAGGGTGGATAAGCGAAGCGCATCCACCAAACAGCTATTCACCCCCGCAACGAGAACGGATTGTAGGATGGATAAGCGCAGCGCATCCACCAAACTCACTACCCCGCAACCCGCTTCCCCGGCCCACCCTTGCCGAGCATGGGCTTCAAAAACCGCCCCGTGTGCGACTCGGGCGTGGCGGCGATGGCCTCGGGGGTACCGGTGGCCACAATGGTGCCGCCGCCATTGCCGCCTTCGGGGCCGAGATCGATGATCCAATCCGCGGTCTTGATCACATCCAGATTGTGCTCGATCACCACAATGGTATTGCCATGATCGCGCAGGCGGTGCAACACCTCCAGCAACTGCTCGATATCGTAGAAGTGCAGCCCGGTGGTGGGCTCATCCAGGATATACAGCGTGTTGCCCGTATCGCGCTTGGACAGCTCCCGGGCCAGCTTCACCCGCTGCGCCTCACCGCCGGAGAGGGTGGTGGCGGCCTGTCCCAACTTTATATAGCTGAGCCCCACGTCCATCAGCGTCTGCAGCTTGCGCGCCACCACCGGCACCGGATCGAAATACTGCCGGGCCTCCTCCACAGTCAGCTCCAGCACCTCATAGATACTGAGCCCCTTATAGCGGACCTCCAGCGTCTCGCGGTTGTACCGCTTCCCCTTGCACACGTCACAGGGCACATAGATATCCGGCAGAAAATGCATCTCCACCTTGATGAGCCCATCGCCCTGGCAGGCCTCGCACCGCCCCCCTTTCACATTGAAGCTGAAGCGCCCCGGGCCGTAGCCGCGGGCGCGCGCCTCCGGGGTGGCGGCAAACAACTCGCGAATGGGGGTAAACAGCCCCGTGTAGGTGGCCGGGTTGGAGCGGGGCGTGCGGCCGATGGGGCTCTGGTCGATGTCCACCACCTTGTCGAACTGCTCCAGCCCCACGATCTCCGCACAGGGGGCGGGGTCCTCGCCGCTGCCGTTCAGGGCGACCGCGGCGTGGCGATAGAGGGTGTCGTTGATGAGGGTGGACTTGCCCGAGCCGGAGACCCCGGTCACCACCGTCATCACCCCCACGGGGAGATCCACATTCACCCCCTTGAGGTTGTTGCCGCTGGCCCCCCGGATCTTCAACTGCCGTTTGGGATCGGGCGCCATGCGCGCCTCCGGCACCGCGATCCGCCGCCTGCCCCCCAAATACTGCCCCGTGAGCGAATCCTTGTTGGCGATCACCTGTTTGGGCGTGCCCTGGGCCACGATGCGCCCGCCGTGGGCGCCGGCGCCGGGGCCGATGTCCACCACATAGTCGGCATGGCGGATGGCATCCTCGTCATGCTCCACCACGATCACCGTGTTGCCCAGGTCGCGCAGGCGGAACAGCGTCTCCAGCAGCCGCTCGTTATCCCGCTGGTGCAGCCCGATGGAGGGCTCATCGAGGATGTACATCACCCCCACCAGCCCGGCCCCGATCTGGCTGGCCAAGCGGATGCGCTGCGCCTCCCCGCCCGAGAGGGTATCGGCGCTGCGCTCCAGGGTGAGGTAGTCCAGCCCCACGTTCACCAAAAACGTCAGCCGGTCGGTGATCTCGCGGACGATCTTCACCGCGATCTCCCCCCGCCACCCCGGCAGCGTCAACGCACCGAAGAACTCCTGTGCCCTACCCACCGGCATGCGGGCGATCTCCGGCAAACTCCGCTCCGCCACAAAGACATTGCGGGCGGCCTGATTCAGGCGGGTGCCGCCGCAGTCGGGGCAGGGCTGCTGGCTCAGGTACTTGGCCAGCTCCTCCCGCACCGGGCTGGAGTCGGTCTCCCGGTAACGCCGCTGCATGTTGGGGATCACCCCCTCGAAGGGCATCACCTTTACCCGGGGGCGGCCCCGATCCATTTGGAAGCGGACCTCGATCTCCTCCTCCCCACTGCCGTAGAGGATGAGCTCCCGAATCTTCTTCGGCAGCTTCTCAAACGGCTTGTCCAAATCAAACCCATAGTGGGCCGCCAGCGACTTCAAAAGCTGGAAGTAGTACGCGTTGCGCCGGTCCCACCCCCGCACCGCCCCTTCGGAGAGGCCCAGCTCCGGGTGGGCCACCACCCGGGCGGGATCGAAAAACTGCCGGTTCCCCAACCCGTCGCAGGTGGGGCAGGCCCCCGCCGGGTTGTTAAAGGAGAAGAGGCGCGGCTCCAGCTCGGTGAGTGAATACCCGCAAACCGGGCAGGCGAAGCGGGCCGAGAAGGTCATGTCCTCCCGCCCCCCCTCCATGAAGGCCACCCGCGCCAGCCCCTCGGAGAGGCGCACGGCGGTCTCGAAGGAGTCGGCCAGGCGCTGTTTCAGATCCTCGCGCACCTTGAAACGGTCGATCACCACCTCCACCGTGTGCTTCTTGCGCAGCGCCAGCTTGGGCGGCTGGTCCAGCTCGATCACCTCCCCATTGACCCGGGCACGGATATACCCCTGGGCCCGCAGCTCCTCAAACAGCTGCACGTGCTCCCCCTTGCGGTCCTGCACCACCGGGGCGAGGAGCATCAGTTTGGTCCCCTCGGGCAGGGCCAGCACCTGGTCCACCATCTGGCTGATGGTCTGGGCCTCCAGCACGATGCCGTGCTCGGGACAACGGGGCTCTCCGGCACGGGCATACAGCAGGCGGAGGTAATCGTAGATCTCGGTGACCGTCCCCACGGTGGAGCGGGGATTGTGGGAGGTGGACTTCTGCTCGATGGAGATGGCGGGCGAAAGGCCTTCTATATGATCCACATCCGGCTTCTCCATCATGGAGAGGAACTGCCGGGCGTAGGCCGACAACGACTCCACATAGCGGCGTTGCCCTTCGGCGTAGATGGTGTCGAAGGCGAGGGAGGATTTGCCGGAACCGGAGAGGCCGGTGAAGACAATCAGCTTGTCTCGGGGGAGGTCGAGATCGATGTTCTGCAGATTGTGGGTCCGCGCACCCCGAATCCGAATGGTATCCATGCTGTTTTCCGCCAAGAATCGAACCTGCTAATATACGCCGCCTTATTCGAACGACGCAAAACCCCTTGTGCATCAAAGGGATTAGACCACGGGAAGCCTAATGCAATCGGCCCAGATGACCCCCCTCGAACGCCGCGCTGCCGTCTCTCTCGCCGGCATCTTCGGCCTGCGCATGCTCGGGCTGTTCATGATCATGCCGGTGTTCGCCCTCTATGCCGAACACCTCGAGGGTGTCACCCCCCTGCTGGTCGGCATTGCCATCGGCGCCTACGGCCTCACCCAGGCGCTGCTGCAGATCCCCTTCGGCATGCTCTCCGACCGCTTCGGCCGTAAACCGGTGATCACCGCCGGCCTGCTCATCTTCGCCGCCGGCAGCGTGGTGGCCGCCATGGCCACCACCATCGAGGGGGTGATCCTCGGCCGGGCGCTGCAGGGGGCCGGGGCCATCGCCGCGGCAGTCATGGCCCTCGCCGCCGACCTCACCCGCGAGGAGCACCGCACCAAGGCCATGGCCATCATCGGCATGACCATCGGCATGTCGTTTCTGGTGGCGATGATCGGCGGGCCCGTGCTCAACCAGTTCGTCGGCGTCCCCGGGATCTTCTGGCTCACGGCGGTGCTGGCCTTGGGCGGGATCGCGGTCGTGCATCTGTGGGTGCCGCGGCCGGCCCGCTGCCGCTTTCATCGTGACACCCAGCCGGTTCCGGCCCAGTTTGCCCAGGTGCTCGCCGACCGCCAACTGCTGCGGCTGGATTTGGGCATTCTCATCCTGCACACCGCCATGACCGCCAGCTTCGTGGTCATTCCCCTGGCGTTGCGGGATGCCGGGTTTGCCCCGGCCGATCACTGGCAGCTCTACCTGGGGGTGATGGTGCTCGGCATGGCCGCCTCCATCCCCTTCATCATCATTGCCGAGAAGAAGCGGCGCATGAAGGCGGTGTTCGTCGGCGCGGTGGCCGCCCTGGCATTGAGCGAAGTGGGGCTGGCGGAGTTCCATGGGAGCTTCGCCGTCATGGCCATTCTGCTGTGGCTCTTCTTCTCCGCGTTCAACCTGCTGGAGGCCACCCTGCCATCGCTCATCGCCAAGATCGCCCCGGCCGAGAGCAAGGGGACGGCCATGGGGGTCTACTCCAGCTCCCAGTTCGTGGGTGCGTTCATTGGCGGGGCCGCCGGCGGGTGGATCCACGGGGCCTACGGCTTTGGCGGGGTGTTCGCCTTCTGCGCCGCGCTCATCCTGCTGTGGCTCGGTTTGGCGGCCACGATGCGCGAACCGCCGTATCTCTCCACCCGGATGATCAACCTGGGCTCGGTGGATACCCAACGCGCTTCAGAGCTGGAAGCCGCTCTGGCCCAAGTGACCGGCGTGGCGGCCGTAGCCGTCGATGCCGAAGAGGGCATCGCCTACCTCAAGGTAGACAGCCTCCTTGTGAATGATGGTGAATTGAGCGCATTCTCCGCTGCCGAATCGTAGAGAACCCCCGCTAGAGCACCGACCAGGTAAACCGAAAGATCGCCAATCGCAGCCAAGTTGCGCCGCAGGTGGCGGGTGCAGCGAACCGAGGTAGGGTGGATAAGCGCAGCGCATCCACCGTGCGGCGTCGAATTGGTGGATGCGCTGCGCTTATCCACCCTACATGTTGGGCGTGTCGGATTTATCTGTTCGGTGCTCCAGTTTGGGGAGAACGGATACTTACGGCGACAACGCCAGAGGAAATCTTCGCCGAATAGGCGCGTGGGATAGGCAAGGGCGACCCCGGCATCGGCAAGAGGCGCCCCCCGGGCCGAATGGCCTGGCGAAGCCGTCTTCGCGGCGAGGGCGCCGCTCCTCCCCCCATAGGTGAACCGGTGACGAGATTAGCAAGAGGCGCCCCCCGGGCCGAATGGCCTGGC
>JAWLHA010000120.1:0-6940 GCA_041690535.1 Gammaproteobacteria bacterium
TGAATACATCCCTGTACGCTCGACGGCCGCGTCCATGCGGCCGACGACCTGCTTTCAAGGACTTACGTCGCTCTTGGGTGAGTATGCGTTCACCCTGCTCTTCCAAACCCATCATCCTGTTTCTAACCGGTTGATCATCAAGGTGCGCAAGCGGTTCCGCGTACTTCCTTCCACCCAGAAAAAGGGAAAGTGGCCTCGGTCAAGTCACTGGATTTTGCCGTGGGCGTCCCCGGTAGGTGATCTGCTCGGGCGCCACCGCTCCCCCGGAGATGATAAAGGACATGGCCTGGTCCATGGTCCAGTCGGTGGGCACCAGACGGTTGACCGGCACCAGCTCGAGATAACCCGAAGTGGGGTTGGGGGTGGTCGGCACATACACCGCCGCGATCTCCTCCCCCGTGGCGTCATCCCGCAGCACCCGGGTCACGAAACCCACCGCCTTCATCTCCGGGGTGGGAAACTCGATGAGTACGACCCGCTGCACACTCTCCGGTTTCTGCTCGAGGGCGAGCAGCAGCTTCTTTGTCCCCCCATAAATGGTCTGCACCATGGGGATGCGGTGCATCAAGCGATCAAAGAACCCGAGGATCCGCCGACCGGCCACCCGGGACGCCGCCCAACCAAGCAACACGAGGGCGATCAGCGTAACCAAGACCGCCATTGCGGATTGGAACCACGGCTCGAGAAGCAGCTGCGCCAAGGCGGGGGCCTGCTGTTCGACACCGCGGGAGAGGGCGCGCACCCATGGGGTACCGAAGCGGGAGAGCTGCCTCAGTACGAAACCGAACACCACCCAGGTGATCCAGATGGGAATAACCGTGAGCACCCCCGCAAACAGATAACGTTGCAGGCGTCCGACACTGTTGGCACCAAAGCTCATCCACAGACTCCAAAAATGTTTTGTTGTTGCTCCCCGCGGCAGCCACGGCCGCGGCGCAATGACGGTGGACGGGGCTCCTGCGGTTCCAGACCCAGCCGGCGCCGCAGATGCCGAAACGCGTGCCTGAGGGCGGACCTGCTGCAGCTTGTTCACCGCCCCCTTACATACCTGAATGGCTAGAGCTTTGTCACCTTCCGCAAAGCGGCCCCAGGGTAAACGCATACTAACGTCACGGCCGTGCTGTGAGCGATTAAGTATGCGTTTACCCTAAAAAAGGCCCAATGACAGAGGCACAGTGGATGCGCGGAATAGGGGTGGTCCCAGCGGGGAGAGTCTTTCAATCAGGAGAGGCCGCAAGCAGCGAAGCCTATCGCCCCCCGTCGCCATCGGAGGCAAGCAGCCGGCCGGCCCTCAAGGCGCTCGCCTCTTTGTCGCGGAGTTCGAACATCACATCCAGCTCCATCCCCTCGGCCGCCTTCAGAAAACCGCGAAAGTGGGGGACATCCAGGGTCTCGGCGTGAGTCCCCACACGACGCCCCGGTTGCTGACTGCTGTAGTCGACCATGGGTATTCCGTCGCCGGAGCCCCAAGTCGCGCTCGCGGCGCGCAAGGCCTCAGCCAACGGCTCTCCCTGATTGAGGCACTCGTGGTGCAAGGTGTCGAATATCACCGGAACGCCTACTTGGGCGTGGACAGCCAGGCAATCCTCAAGACTGAAACGACCATCGTCGTTCTCGATGGCAAGACGGGCCTTCAGGCGCGGGGCCATCCGCTCATAGTTTCTGCAGAAGGTGTTCAGCGCCACCAGTTTGTCGCCGTAGAGCCCGCCCACATGGATCTGAATCTTTGCCGAAGCGTCCAGCCCGAGGGCCTCCAGCAGCGTGCAGTGGTAGTCCAACTCGGCCAGGCTCCGCCCCACCAGGGCGGCATCGGGGGAGTTCAGTATGGTGTATTGCCCCGGATGCATGGAGATGCGGATGCCGTGGGCCCGGACAAAGCTCCCCAACCGCTCCAATGTCGGACGGAAATGGGCGCACCAGTCAAATGTGCAAACAGGATGGGAGGCAAAGGGCACCAGATCGGAACTGATACGGAAGAAGAGCAGTCCGTGGGCCACATTGAATCGGAGGATGTCCCCGAGACAGGCGAGGTTTGAGGCCACGGTCTCCACCAGACGCGCCTCGGAGTAGGAGGCCAGCCGAAAACGCCGGTTCGCCTTGCAGCCGATGGCCTGCGGCGTGGAGACATAGCCCAGCTTCATGCCGCTGCCGCCCCCGCCATTCGCCTCCTGGAAGGGCTCAAGAATCCACTGCCCAAGAACACCATAGCCTGTTCCGGCGAGGCGTCCCGCCGGGAACGGACCAAGGGCCAAAGGGTCAGCGGCATGGCAGCCCCAGACGATGGGCCAGGCTCAATCCTTCAGCCCAAGAACGTCCTGCATGTCGTACAGACCGCTTTCCCGCCCCATGAGCCATACGGCTGCACGCACCGCGCCCTTGGCGAAGGTCATGCGGCTGGAGGCCTTGTGGGTGATTTCCACCCGTTCGCCAATTCCGGCGAACATCACCGTATGCTCACCGACAATGTCACCGGCGCGAATGGTTTCAAAGCCGATGGTCTTGCGCTCGCGCTCACCGGTTTGCCCTTCCCGTCCATAGACGGCACAGCTCTTCAAGTCGCGCCCGAGCGCCGCGGCGACCACCTCCCCCATGCGCAGTGCGGTCCCGGAGGGGGCATCCACCTTGTGGCGATGGTGGGCCTCGATGACCTCGATATCCACCTCATCACCCAATACCCTGGCGGCAAGGTCGAGGAGTTTCAGGCATAGATTCACCCCAACGCTCATATTGGGAGCGAACACCACCCCCACCTCACCGCCGGCCACACCGATGAGCCTCTTCTGCTCGTCGTCCAGGCCGGTAGTGCCAATCACGATCCGCCTGCCCGCCCTGCGACAGATCTCTACGTTGGCAGCGGTCGCGACCGGCGCGGTAAAATCGATCAGAACGTCAAAATCGGCGGTGACCTTCTCCAAATCCTCCACCAGGGCCACCCCGAGTCTGCCAACACCGGCCAGTTCACCGGCGTCTGCGCCAATCAGGCTGCTGCCCGGCCGCTCTACGGCCGCCCCCAACATCACCCCCTCGGCCTGATGGATGGCCTCGATGATGGTCCTGCCCATGCGCCCGCTGGCGCCGGTCACTGCGATTCTGATCATTCGAACCCCCTGCTGATACGAGAGAAAGCGATTATACCCGAGGCGAGCCGCGCCGTTGCTCAGTCCGATGGGACTCAGGGCGAGCGCTTGCTTGCGCTACGCCCGTGCTGTGAGCGATGTAAGTCCTTGAAAGCAGGTACCCTGTGAATACGACCGACAGGGATGTCGGGAGTGAAGATTATGCAGGAGCAATCATCTTCCGACCGACAGGGATGTCGGGAGTGGATTATGCAGCAGCAATCTTCTTCCATCCGTGTACGCTCGACGGCAGCCGCTTCGGGCATCCTGCACTCCCGCGGCATAAGTGCATCCATGCACCGATCCACGCGGCCGACGGCCTAATTTCAAGGACCTACATCGCGCTTGGGTAAGTGTGCGTTGACCCTGCAATGGGATTGGTCAGCGCCAGGAGGGGATCGGCGCTCGAAGAGGGTCGAACCGGCACGAAGCACGCGTCGCCGGAACGCCCCTCTCGGCATGCCTTCAGGGGCGGTAAAGCACTCCTTTCCGGCGACCTGCAGATTTCCCGAATTTTCCCGTGCGCTCTGTCGCGGGCAACCGGCGGCCGCTGTGGACGCGAGCTCACCACGCGACGTAGGCGAAGCCCTCCTCCTGCAATTCCATGAGGTCAGCGGCCCCCACCTCCACCACCTTGGCGAAGGGCACCAGGTCCTCCTCGGTCCAACTCAGGCTTTTCATGGTATTGCCGCAAGCGTGAAACTCCACCCCGTACTGCGCGAGACTGGAGACCCGCTGGCGGATCTCCTCGCTGACAGGCCGAAGCGGGTTCTTCGCCAGGATGTGAATGCCCTGCGCAAAGGAGACCACCACGATCTTGACGTTGTCGCCGTACTTGCGCAGGACCGCCCCCACCGAGAAGAGGACATGATTCTGGTAGTCCTCGTCGGCCTTGTTGAACTGAAAGACGATCTTGTGCTCCGGCGGGTCCCCCGGGAAGCGCAATTCATCCCCGTCGCTCGCCTCTTGGGCGACTGCGAAGCGACCACTACCTACGGCGGCCGCCCCCGCGCCCGCAGCAGCCAGTGCAAAAAGCCTTCGGCGCATCTTGTCGATCCCGCGGGCGAAATTGCCAGATGATTTCTTGTTCATGTACGAGACTCCCCGGTCGGTCTATTGGAGTATGCCTCTGGTGGGCACTACTTGGGGTTAGTGGAAACGGGAAAGACAAACGCTCCCGAGCACAAGAGAGTATTTAACACATTTCCCGCTCGGATTCGCGTGCGTATGCCACCAGCACAGGGTGAACGCATACTAACGTCACCGCCGTGCTGTGAGCGACGTCGTGGCGTAATGTAGGAAACCTCCTACAGAACGTTGCGCCACCGGCCCATACACCCGCCGGGGGGTGGTGGGAGAATGAATGGCTTTCGCGGAACGTGCAATCAAATGACACATCGGGGCAGAAACACGCCCCCGCTGTCTCACACGCTGGAGCAGGCACTTGGAGCAGCAGAACAAGAGAGGTGTTTACAAGGCTTATACCGATGCGGGCACGCTGTCCATTGGCAACCACCTCAATCTCGCCAGCTTTCTCACCAGGGCCAAGGAGAGGGGAGCCCACTATTGCGCCCTCGAGGACGACCGGGGACGGGTTCTTGCCGTACTTGTACGCGAGCGGGACGACTGGGTCGCCTTTTCCACAGGCCGGATCGCCCTCTCCGATTTCGACGTGGTTGCGATCCCGGAGCACACGGCATTCGCCGCCTGAACGAGCAGCCACTCTGTAAGCATTTTCTTACAGAAGTTGACGGGGCTTTCCGACGCCTCTTAGTGTGTTTTCTGACGTAAAATGCTGATTGCAATACGTCGAGGTGTCGGCAATGGACGAACTTCTGAAACGCGCAGCAACCAATGATGCCGAGGCCCAGTACGAGCTGGCCCTCCGGTCCATCTGCGGAGGCCATCTTCCGATGTCCGAGGCCTTCAAATGGCTCGATCGCTCCTCCCACAACGGATGTTCGTCGGCACAGGAGCTCCTCGGCACTGTCCAACAGGTCCTTGACGATTGGCTGCGGCTCCCCACGGATGGTGAGGCCCTCCGAAGCTGACCCGAACGCCTTCTCACAGGTCCATTGGCGCTTCAGGGACAGCGTCCCGCCTCTAGCCACCCGCATTTGTAACCAGCCTCGACCCTACCGGGTCTTCCTTGCGAAGATCGGAGAAGACCCGAGCTTCGCCCCCGGTATTTCTTGACCCAAAACGACGAAGCCGCCTGAAGTTTCCCCTCAGACGGCTCCGTGGTGGCGATGCAACGGCGCCGTCCGGATCAGAACTTCATGTCCTCAAAAAACTTTTTCACTCCATCCAGCCAGGAGTGGTGCTTGGGGCTGTGCTTGGTCCCGGCGTCCTGCATGGAGGAATCAAACTCCCGCAGGATATCCTTCTGCCGTTCGGTGAGGTTTACCGGGGTCTCCACTTCCACCCGGCACATCAGGTCGCCCACCTGGTTGCCGCGGACCGACTTCACCCCTTTGCCGCGCAGGCGGAACATCTTGCCGCTCTGAGTCTCAGCGGGCACCTTGAGCTTCACGCGCCCATCGAGGGTCGGCACGTCCAGCTCGCCGCCAAGGGTCGCGGTGACGAAACTGATAGGCACCTCACAGTAGAGATCGGAGCCGTCTCGCTGAAAAATCGGGTGCGCTTTTACGTGGACCTGGACGTAAAGGTCGCCCGGAGGCCCCCCGTTCTCGCCCGGCTCGCCCTCGCCCGCCAGCCGGATACGATCGCCGGTGTCGACTCCCGCAGGCACCTTCACCGAAAGGGTCTTCTGCTTCTCGACCCGGCCATGGCCGCGGCAGGTGGGACAGGGATCGGCAATCACCTTGCCGGTGCCCTGGCAACGGGGGCAGGTCTGTTGCAGCGAGAAAAAGCCCTGTTGCATCCGCACCTGGCCATGGCCGTGGCAGGTCGGACAGGTGGTGGGGCTGGTACCCTTCTTGGCACCGCTGCCGTTGCAGGTCTCGCAGGTGGCGAGGGTCGGCACGCGGATCTTGACGCTGGTGCCGGCCACCGCCTCCTCGAGGCTCAATTCCAGGTTGTAGCGAAGATCGGCGCCGCGGAAGACACGGGACCGACCCCGCCCGCCACCCCCGAAGATATCGCCAAACACATCGCCGAAGATATCGCTGAAGCTGCCCCCGCCGAAACCGGCCCCGCCGGCCCCACCCATGCCGGCACCCTCGATGCCGGCATGGCCGAACTGATCGTAGGCCGCCCGTTTCTGAGCATCGGAGAGGATGTCATAGGCCTCCTTGGCCTCCTTGAACTTGGCCTCGGCTTCCTTGTCGTCGGGGTTGCGATCCGGGTGAAACTTCATGGCCAACCGCTTGAAGGCCTTCTTCAGTTCGGCCTCGGTGGCGTTGCGCTCAACCCCAAGAACTTCGTAGTAATCTCGTTTGGACATAGGCTTTCGCATCTGGCTCGGGCGTCGGCCCGACCTCGGTTTTCAAAGCGACGACAGGCGCCTTGCGCGCCTGTCGTCCCGTCCACAGTCGATGGCGGACGCCTTTAGCAAGCCATTTTACTTCTTCTCGTCGACTTCCTCGAACTCGGCGTCGACCACATCGTCCGCCTTGCCCTTGGCCTGCTCGCCGGAGGCGCTGCCGGCCTGCGCCCCTTGGGCCTCGTCGGCCTTCTGGGCATAGAGTCGTTCGGCCATCTTGGCGGAGGCTTCGGTGAGGGCCTTGGTCTTGGCCTCGATGGCCTCCTTGTCATCGCCCTTCATGGCCTCTTCCAGCTCCTTGATGGCCTCTTCGATGCTCTCCTTCTCGCCTGGCTCCAGCTTGTCCTTCAGCTCTTCCATGGACTTGCGGCTGGCGTGG
>JAWLHA010000121.1:0-6629 GCA_041690535.1 Gammaproteobacteria bacterium
ACGACCAACGACCAACGACCAACGACCAACGACCAACGACCAACGACCAACGACCAACGACCAACGACCAACGACCAACGACCAACGACCAACGACCCATGAGCATTGTGCGCAGCCTTTGGCGGGTCTTCATGCACGGGTTCGCTCCGCGGGTGACGGTGCGTTATCCCGAACAGAAACCGCCGATTCCGCCGCGCTGGCGGGGGCGGATCATCCTCTCCAGGGATCCGGATGGGGAGGAGCGTTGCGTGGCCTGCTATCTGTGCGCGGTGGCCTGCCCGGTGGACTGCATCGCCCTGCAGGCGACCCAGGATGCATCGGGGCGGCGCTACCCCGAGTTCTTCCGCATCAATTTCTCCCGCTGCATCTTCTGCGGCTACTGCGAGGAGGCGTGTCCCACCTACGCCATTCAGCTGACCCCGGACTTCGAAATGAGCGAGTACGTGCGGCAGAACCTGGTGTACGAAAAGGAACAGCTGCAAATCAGCGGCACGGGCAAGTACGCCGACTATAATTTCTATCGTATCGCCGGTGTTTCCATTGCAGGGAAGGAGAAGGGTGAGGCAGAAGGCGAGGCATCCCCGGTGGATGTCCGCAGTCTGTTGCCCTGAGCCACCTTGCCGGACAACCACGTCCTTGCCGCCCCAACCAGCAGCATGACCGGAACGCCTGTGAAGAACGCGAAATCGTGGGCCGCGCTCGCGATCCCGTTTATGTGCCGCCAATATGGCGGATGGAAGCCCGTAAAGAAGGACAAGGTCCCATGGAAGTGCTCTTCTACCTGGCCGCCCTGGTCGCAGTGGTCTCCACGGCACTGGTGGTGACACGTCTGGATGCGGTCCATGCGCTCCTCTACCTGGTGGTCTCCCTGCTCGCTGTCGCGCTGCTTTTCTTTCTCCTGGGGGCACCGTTCGCGGCGGCACTGGAGGTGATCATCTACGCAGGGGCGATCATGGTGTTGTTCGTCTTCGTGGTGATGATGCTGAATCTCGGCCGACTGACACGCGAGCGGGAGCGCAGCTGGCTGACGCCGCGCATCTGGGTCGGTCCGAGTATTCTGTGCCTCATCCTGCTGGGCGAGATCGCCTACATCCTGATGCTGCATGAGGGCCCCCTCCCGGGCAACGAGGTGATCGAACCGAAAGACGTGGGCATCGCGCTGTTCGGCCCCTACCTGCTGGCGGTGGAGCTCGGTTCGCTGCTGTTGCTGGCGGGACTGGTGGCGGCTTTTCACCTCGGCCGCAGGCTGGGCGTCGGCGAGGAGGCGCGGAGATGACACCCATTCCCATGGAGCACGGTTTGCTGGTGGCCGCAGCGCTCTTCGTCCTCGGTTTCGCGGCCATTCTCATTCGGCGAAACCTGGTCTTTGTCCTCATGGGGATCGAGATCATGCTCAATGCCTGTGGGCTCGCCTTCATCGTGGCCGGCGCGCAGTGGATTCAGGCCGACGGACAGATCATGTACATCCTGGTGACCACCCTGGCAGCGGCCGAGGCGGCCATCGGTCTGGCGCTCATCCTGCAGCTGGACCATCGCTTCACCACCGTGGACGTGGACGCGCCGAGCCAAATGCGGGGGTGACATGGGGGCTTGGCTCTGGGCCGTTCCAGCGCTGCCCCTTCTGGGTTTTCTGATCCTGACCCTGGCCCGGGGGCTGTTTTCGCACCGGGGTGCCGCCGTCATCGGGGTGGGCAGTGTTGCCCTCGCCACCGCAGTCGCGGGGCTCATCGGCCATGAGTTCGTGCAGGCCCCGCCTGAGAGCGGCGCGTGGAATCTCTCGCTCTGGCGCTGGATGGCCGTGGACGGATTCACCCCCGGCATCGCCTTCCACCTCGATGCACTCGCCCTGGTGATGATGCTGGTCATCACCTTCGTGGCGCTGTTGATCCACCTCTATGCCGCCCGATTCATGGCGGGGGAGGAGGGGTACGTGCGCTTCTTTGCGTACATGAACCTCTTTGTCGCGGCCATGGTGCTCCTGGTCCTCGCCGACAACCTGCTGCTGCTGTATTTGGGGTGGGAGGGGGTGGGGCTGTGCAGCTATTTGCTGATTGGCTTTTGGTACCACGACGCGGCGAACGGTTGGGCTGCGCGCAAGGCGTTCGTGATGACGCGCATCGGCGATACGGCCCTTCTGGTGGGAATACTGCTGTTGGCACTGCAGTTCGGGACCTTCGAGATCCAGCCGCTGCTGGGGCGTGCCGCCGAGCAGTGGAGCGGGGGTGGCCTCTACCCCACCCTGGCCGCCCTGTTGCTGCTCGGCGGCGCCCTGGGCAAGTCGGCGCAACTGCCCCTGCACACTTGGCTGCCGGACGCCATGGCCGGCCCCACCCCGGTCAGTGCCCTCATTCACGCCGCCACCATGGTCACTGCCGGGGTCTATCTCATCGCCCGCACCCACGGGCTGTTTCTGCTCGCCCCCGAGGTGCTCCTGGCGGTGGCAGTCATCGGGGCGGTCACCCTGGTGTTGGCCGGATTCGGCGCCCTGGCCCAAACGGACATCAAGCGGGTCCTGGCCTACTCCACCATCAGTCAGGTGGGCTACATGTTTCTGGCGCTCGGTGTGGGGGCGTGGTCGGCGGCCATCTTTCACTTCATGACCCATGCGTTCTTCAAGGCGCTGCTGTTCCTCTCCGCGGGTGCGGTAATCCTCGCGCTTCACCACGAGCACGACATCTTCAGGATGGGGCGGCTGTGGCGGCGCATGCCGGGGACCACCCTCAGCTTCCTGGTGGGCAGTGCGGCACTGGCGGCGCTGCCGCTGGTGACGGCCGGCTTCTACAGCAAGGAGCTCATTCTCTGGGAGGTGTGGACTTCGGAAGCGGGCAGACCCTGGTTGTGGGGGGCGGGTCTGCTGGGGGCGTTCGTGACCAGCCTCTACATCTTTCGCGTGGTGATTATCGCTTTCTTCGGCCCCGGTCCGGTGGATCAGTGCCGACGCACCGGGTGGGCCATGGGGATCACCCTGCTGCTGCTGACCCTGCTTTCCATCGGGGCCGGGTTGGTGGAGTGGCCCGTGGATGCGGAGGGGCGAGGGCTCTTTACCGGCTTTCTCCAGACGGCCCTGCCCGCGGGGCCGGACGGTGAGGGGGGCGGGTTCAGCGAGGGCGAACTTCAGATACTCACATCGCTCGTGGTGCTGGCGGGGGTGCTGCTGGCCTGGCTGGTGCGCTGGAGGGGGGTGGTGTGGCTCTTCGAGAGAGAACCGTTGGCGGTCGTGCGGAGGTTCTGGTTGCAGGGGTGGGGGTTCGATCGCCTCTATTACGGGCTGGTGGTGCGGCCCTTCCTGGCCACGGCGCGGGTGAGCCGCCGTGATTGGGTGGACGGCCTGTTCGACGGCGTCGCCTGGGTAAGCCGCGCGCTCAACCACGGGTTGAGCCGGACCCAGAGTGGCCTGTTGCGATGGTATGCCACCGGCATCGCGGCGGGGGCGGTTACGTTCCTGGCGATCGCGGTGTTCGCCTGATGCTGTTGGCGCTGATCCTCATCCCCCTGCTGGGCGGCGCGGTGGCCGCAGTTGCCGAGTCGTGGGGGCGACTGTGGCCCGGCCGCGTGGCGCTTTTGGTGTTGCTGGCGGAGCTGGCCCTCGGGGCGATGCTGTGGGGCGGTGTACCTTCGGCTCCAGGCCCGTGGCTGGCGGAAGAGGTCTGGCCCTGGATCCCTCGCTTCGGAATCAGTGTCCACCTGGCCCTCGACGGATTGAGCCTGGTGCTGATACTGCTCACGGCCTTCCTGGGGGTGATGGCGGTAGCGGCCTCCTGGCGGGAGGTGGGCACACGCCCAGGCTTCTACTACCTCAACCTGCTCTGGACCCTCGCGGGCGTTGTGGGCGTGTTTCTCGCCATCGACCTTTTCCTCTTCTTCATCTTCTGGGAAATCATGCTCGTGCCCATGTATTTCCTCATCGCCATTTGGGGGCATGAGCAGCGGGGTTATGCGGCGCTCAAGTTTTTCATCTTCACCCAGGCGAGCGGGCTGCTGATGCTCATCTCTATCGTGGCTCTGGCGTTGGTCCATGCCCAGACCAGCGGAGTCTTTACCTTCGACTATCCTCAACTGCTGGCCGACGCCATGCCCGAGGGGGCGGCCACCTGGATCATGTTGGGGTTTTTCATCGCCTTTGCGGTGAAACTCCCCATGGTGCCGTTTCACACCTGGCTGGCGGATGCCCACACCCAGGCGCCCACAGGCGCGAGTATCATCCTCGCCGGTATTCTCCTTAAAGCGGGCGCCTACGGGCTGATCCGCTTCGTGGTGCCCCTCTTCCCCGGGGCCGTGGCGGAGCTGGCGCCCCTGGCCACGGGGCTCGGCGTGGCGGGCATCCTCTATGGCGCCTTGCTGGCCTTCGCCCAGACCGACTTGAAACGCATGGTGGCCTACTCGAGTGTGAGTCACATGGGCTTCGTGCTATTGGGCGTTTTCGCGTGGAACGCAATCGCCCTGCAGGGGGCGGTGATGCAGCTCATCGCGCACGGCGTGAGCACCGGTGCGCTGTTCCTGCTGGCCGGGGCGATTCAGCATCGTCTCCATACCCGCGACATGGGGCGCATGGGGGGATTCTGGGCTTATGCGCCGCGCATGGGGGCCCTTGGCGTGTTCTTCGCGGTGGCCTCCCTGGGCCTGCCGGGCCTGGCGAACTTCCTGGGTGAGTTTCTGGTGCTGCTGGGGAGTTTTCGGGTCGCCCCGATCCCCACGGCCGTTGCGGCCACGGGGCTCGTCCTGGCGGCCGTCTACGCCCTCGCGCTGGTGCAACGGGTGTTCCACGGCCCGCCCCATCCCTTCGCCGACGGGCTGCCGGACCTCGACGGCAGAGAGCGGGGGGCGCTGGGGGTGATGGCCGTGACGCTGGTGGTTCTCGGGCTGTTCCCCCAGCCGGTGCTGGACCTGACCGGGCCGGCCATCGAGTCCATGCGCCAGTTCGCGGCGGTGTTGGCGCCGCCTCTGGCGGAGAGCGAATGGAGGGTGTTGCCGTGAGCTGGATCGGACTGTACGCGCTCTCTCCGGTGATTGCGCTCTCCATCGCGGCGGTCGTGGTCATGCTGGTCTCCGCCTGGGACCGTCGCCACCACACGGTGGCCCTCCTTACCCTCGCGGGGCTGATCGGCGCGGCGGTCCTCATACCGGTGGCCATCCGCGCCGTCCCCCAGCAGGTCACCGAGCTGGTGGTGGTCGACCGTTATGCCCTCTTTTTCCTCTCGCTCATCCTCATTGCGGGCTTTGCCACGACCGTGTTGGCCCACACCTACCTGGAGGCGCGCCGGGAGCGCTTGGGCGCAGCGCTCTTGCCGGAGTTCTACATCCTTCTCCTGCTGGCAGTGACCGGCGCGGCGGTGGTGGTCGTCAGCGCCCACTTCGCTGCATTTCTTCTGGGGCTGGAGATCCTTGCCATGGCCCTGTTCGGGATGGTGGCCTATCCCACCTATGCGGAGCGGTCGCTGGAGGCGGGCATCAAGTACCTCGTCCTCGCCGGGCTCTCCTCCGCTCTGCTGCTGTTCGGCATGGCCCTGGTGTACGCCAAGGTGGGCATCATGGCCTTTGGGCCCATGGCGGATGCTTTGGTGTTGCTGGCGGAAGTGAACGAGCCGCTGGTCATGATGGGCATGGCCTTCATCCTCGCCGGGATCGGCTTCAAACTCTCTTTCGTCCCTTTTCACATGTGGACGCCGGATGTCTATGAGGGGGCTCCGGCCCCCGCCACCGCTTTTCTCGCAACGGTCTCCAAGGGGGCGGTGTTCGCCCTGCTGCTGCGCTGGTTCCTGGAGGTGGAGCTCTTCCGCTATGAGCCAGTGGTCTTGGCCCTCACCCTGGTGGCGGTCGCCACCATGCTCGCGGGTAACCTGCTCGCGCTGCTGCAGGACAACGTGAAACGCCTTCTGGCCTACTCCTCCATCGCGCATTTGGGCTATCTCCTGGTTGCGCTGCTGTCGGCCGGCCAGCTGGCGGTGGAGGCAGTGGGCTATTTCCTCGTGGCCTATTTCGTCACGACCATGGGTGCCTTCGGGGTGGTGAGTCTGCTCTCCAGCAATGGCAGCCAGCGCGATGCCGACCACTTCGACGACTACCAGGGGCTCTTTTGGCAGCGTCCCTGGCTTGCGGGGATCTTCACCATCATGCTGCTGTCGCTGGCGGGAATTCCGCTGACCGTCGGCTTCGTGGGTAAGTTCTATCTCTTCGCCGCGGGGGTGAACGCTGCCCTGTGGGTGCTGATCCTCACCATGGCCGTGGGCAGCGCCATCGGCCTTTTCTACTACCTGCGCCTGGTGGCGGTGATGTATCAGCTGCCGGTCCCGGAGGCCCCGCCCGCGGCGCCCCCCGCCCGGGCGCTGGGGAGCACGCTGTTGCTGGCAGTGCTCACTGTCCTGCTGCTGTGGTTCGGGGTCTACCCCAGTGCCTTGATCGATGTGATACGCGCCAACACGTTAGGGGTCGTCTGAGTGGCTGTTCCGCTCCGCCGTGGGGCTGCCCCCAGGTAAACTACTTGGTAACTACTCACCCCCATCCTTCATTCCCGCGAAGGCGGGAATCCAGTGGCTGGACTTCAGAGGGCCAAGGGTATTGGGCTGGGTGCCTTATGGATTCCCGCCTTCGCGGGAATGACGAACAGTACAAGTAGCGAGGATCGAGTGCGT
>JAWLHA010000122.1:0-6593 GCA_041690535.1 Gammaproteobacteria bacterium
GATCCTCCCTGCGCAAGTGGAGAACACCATTCGTTCACTTGTCACTTTTCTGGATTCCCGCCTTCGCGGGAATGACGGTTTCGGGGGGCGAGTAGTTACGTATAAACAACGCTTCTGGACTTTTTCCGGTTTCCCCACTGCTGCGACTCGGGAGGGAAACGGCGATCCGGCCGCAAGCCGTTGTCCCCGGACCCTTCGCCGAGCAGGGGCTGACGCGCCAACAGCATCGCCGCTTTCAGCTGGAAGCGGAGACGACCTCCAAGGAAGGCTCAACTGCCACCGCGCGCCGCCCCCCACGGGCCATGAACAAACGGTAAAGCAGAGGCACCACATACAAGGTCAGAACAGTGGAGAAGGCCAGCCCCCAGACGATGGCGGTGGCCACCGGCCCCCACATGGGGGAGCGGCCCCCCAGCCCGGTCGCCAGGGAAAACAGCCCCGCGATGGTGGTGAGGGAGGTGATGAGCACCGGTATGACCCGCCGCCGCGCCGCATAGATGGCGGCATGATAGACACTCATGCCGGAGGCGAGCCGATCATTGGCGGCCGAGATAAGCACAATGGCCGCGTTGACTGCAATCCCGGCGAGGGCCACTACGCCATAGAGCGTATACAGGCTTAAGGGGTGGCCCGTGATCAGCAATCCCGCCACCACGCCGGTGAAGGCCATCGGGATGGTCGAGAGGATCATCAGGGGCTGAAAATAGCTGCGAAACTGGGTGCCCAGGATGAGATAGATCACGCCGACGCCAAAGAGAAAGAGAACGAAGATGGCATTGAGGCTCTCCTGGATGTCATCCAGCTCGCCGGAGAAGTCGAGATCGATGCCGGGGAAGCCCGCGCCGATTTCACCCCACGCCTCCTCAATCAGGCGATTGGCAGTAACGGTGTCCATGGCCCCCTTGTCCAGGTCCGCCATTAGGGTCACCGCGCGGCGCAGGTTGTAGTGGCGGATATTGCCCTCTCCGGACTGGGCCTTGGCGATCACAAGGTCCCTGAGCGCCATCTCCCCGCCACCCGGCAGTGCAACCCGGGTGACGAGGAGTGCGTCCACATCCTGCAGCGGGCGGGGCTCGGCCTGGACCCGCACATCCACCTTCTCGCCGCGAAACTGAAAACTGGAGGCGATCTCACCGTCGGCCAGCAGACGGAGCAGGCGTGCAATCACCGCCGGGTCCAGTCCGGCGCGCCTGGCGGCATCGGTGTCAAGGCGCAGCGCCAGCTCAGGTCCCCCTTCGGTATCGTCATCGGTGATGTCGTGAATGGCCGGGACCCCGGCCATGGCTTCCCGCAGAGCCTCTACCGCAGGACGGATTGTGGCGATATCATCCCCCCGAACCTTCACATTGATGGGCTTGGTGACCGGCGGCCCATCGGTGACCTCGAAGAACGAAATTTTTACCGGGCCCGCCACGGACAACACGTCGCGACGCATGGAATCGACGATCGCGGAGACATCCCGCATTCCCTCCTGTTGCTGCGTCAGGCTCACCATCAACTGCCCGTGCTGATCGCCAAATCGTGGTTCGGTTTCGGTGAAAGCGACTCCCGCGTAACTGACGATGCCACGCGCCTCTCCCGGCAGGAGATGCCGACGTACCCGCTCCTCAACAGCACCAACCCGCTCCAGGGTCCCATCGAGGTGACTGCCTACGGGCATCTCCAGGTTCACATAGAAAAGCCTGTAATGCTCCAGAGCAAAAAAATCGACCCTCACCAAACCCGCCCCGAACGCCCCGATGGAGAGGGCGAACAGTCCCCCTACCAGGGTCAGCGCCAGAACAGGGCGGCGCATGACCCGAACCAGGCTACGGCCGTAGTTCAGCCGGATGGCGTGAGTGAAGCGCTCCCGAAACAGATGCACGCGGGATGGTCGCGCGAAGTTCACCCGCGCTGCGATCACGTGCGCCGGCAACATCCAATAGGCCTCCACCAGGGAAATGGCCAAGGCCAGCGAGACCACCAGGGGAATGACGCGCATGAAGTCGCCAAGCAGCCCTGGCATAAGCATCAGGGGCAGGAAGGCCGCAACAGTTGTGGCCACCGAGGCGGTCACCGGTGCAGCCACCTCCTTGAGGGATTCCACCGCGGCTTCGACCGCACCGAAGCCGCGTTGCAGGCGATAATAAATCCCCTCTACCACCACCACCGCATCGTCCACCAGCATCCCCAGGCTGATGACCACACCGAGGAGCACCGAGTTATTGAGGCTGATGTCGAGCACGCTCAAGAGCCAAAACGTCCCCGCCAGGGTGAACGGAATGCCGATGCTGGTGAACAGGGCGATGCGCGAGCCGAGGAACAGCCAGGTGACGAACAGCACCAGCACCAGCCCGAGCAACGCGTTGGTCTGCATCACGCTGAGCGCCTGGCGTGTGGATGCGGTTTGATCGTCGATAAGCTTGAGTGTCAGCCCCAGACTGGCCAATCCGGGATTCCGCGCCTCGATGGTCTGGCGCAACCGCCCGAGCAACTCGAGAGTGTTCGCCCCCCCTTTCTTGAACACGGACAGCATCACCGCCGGTCGCCCCTCGAAGCTCACCAGCTCGGTGGGTTTCCCTCGGGCCCCCTGCACCCTGGCAACCGTCCCGAGGGGCAGTTCACCGTGGGCGGCCATCACCGGAAGCTGGGCCAAATAGCTTGGGTCTTCATTGGTGCCCACGAGACGGACCAGCCACTGCCGATCCCCGACCTGGACGGTCCCGGCCGACACATCGCGAAAGTGGGCACGCACGGTATCGGCCACATCGGTGGGGTTGACGCCGGCGGTGGCGAGGCGTGCCGGATCGAACAGCACATGCAGTTCGGGCTCACTCAGCCCGAGGGCATCCACCCGTTCCACTCCCTTGAGCCGCTCCAGCGCCTTCTCCAGCGTGCGGGCGGTGCGGTGGAGCAGCTCGTCATCTGACAGCCCCTGCAGGACCAGCGTCGCGGTGGGGAATGCATTGGCACTGGTCACTTCGAAAACAAAGGGTGACTCGGTGATGTCCGGCAGCTCGGAGTTCTCCACATTTTGCACTTCACGACGAAGATCATTGACCCGCTTATCGAAGATTTCCGGATCAATGTCTTCGAAGCGGACGAGAATCGTGGAGAGGCCCTCGCGACTGGTGCTGGAGATGAACTTAATATCGGAGACCTTGGCAATGGCCTCTTCCAACGGCTCCGTTACCAGCTTCTCCACATCTACTGCAGAGGCCCCGGGAAAGGGCGTAGTGATCTGGATCCAGTTGAAGTTGATCTCCGGGTCCTTTTCCCGGGGCAACATCTGGAATGCCGCAGCGCCCATTACCATGACCATCAGGAAGGTGAGGTTGGCCAGGACGTGGTGACGCAGGAAACTCGAAAGCATCGGCATCACTCCACCCTGATGGCATCACCGTCCTGGAGCGCGAACCGCCCCCGGACAATCAACGCCGTCTCGCCCGGAAGGTCGGCCTCGGCCGGACGCCCCTCTTCCGCCCCGGCCAGCGGATGGAATCGCGCCCGCCCTTCCTCGGCAAGAAACACGCCATAGGCACCGCCGCGCTTGGTGATATACTCCGCAGGCACATGGGGCAGGGCCCGAAGCCACACCAAGCGCCCACTACTGCCTGGAAGGGCCCGGCTGTCGCTAAAGCGGAGACGGACTTCGCGGCTACGACTGCGGGGATCCAGCACCGGCGAGAGGGCACGAATAAGCAAGGGGTAGCGCTCCCCTTGGGCGGTGAAGAAGACCGTTTCGGCGGCCTCCAGGTCCGTCACATCATCGGACTGAATGAAGGCAGAGACCTCCACCTCGTCCACGGCCACTATCCGCAGCAGTCGGTGCCCGGGGGCACTCAGCTCCCCAACCGCCGCCCGCCGCTCCACCACCACCCCGGTGAACGGCGCCCTCACTGTGCAGCGCCCCACATCCTCGCGGGCCTGGGCTGTGGCCACCTCCTGGGCGCGACGCTTTGCGCCAAGCACATCCGCCTCCGTAACCCGTTGCTTGAGGACCTCCTCGGAAACGGTCTGGCTCCTGCTCAAAGCGAGCGCCCGCTCAGCCTGATAACGGGCCAGGGATTCCTGAGCCCGCAGCGCCTCCAGTTCAGCTTCCGACCGCCTCAGTGCACGTTCGAAATCGCCGCAGCGCAAGCGCACCAGCACATCCCCTACGGCCACGGGGTCTCCAACCCGCGCCTCAACGGCATCAATTATGGCGCTGATCTCCGCACTGATGAGGCTGTCATTGATCGCGACAGTCGCCGCCGGAGCACTCGTTTCGGGATGCAGAAATACCGCTGAGAGGGGGATGGTGGTCACCACCACCTCCGCACTGGCACGGGAGAACGCAAGCAAGCAACACAGGAGCAACAGGGGGGAGGTAGAACGCATTCCTTTGGCCTTCCAAACACAACCAGCTTTGTAACCGGCACAATAAGCGCACACAGGCTTTAACTCAATGGATAGCCCCCATATTTCAGGGGGCTGATCAGAGGCCAGCCGGTGGCTGCAGGGCCATGTGCCCCTGTTCGCTTCGGAAAGCCAAGGGAGCACCAAACGCACACATGGACCCCTCAACTGCAATGGGGTTAAGAGTACGGGTGGATAAGCGTAGCGCATCCACTGGCACCGTGAATGGTGGATGCGCGGCGCTTAGCTACCCTACATACTTGGCACATGGGATTGATGGACGGTGCTATTGGGGGGTGACATGGCCCACAGACACGCCTTACACCAGTTGTTCGCAACCACGGCTCTTCTGCTGCTTGGCGGTTGCGCCAGCCTGCCCCCCTCCGAAGAGGCGATTGCCGTACGCATGGAGCAGCCGGTCCGGGGGTGGTGGTACGCAAGCTTCCAGGCAAACTGGCCTGAAGGGGCAGAGCCGGAGTGGCATTTGGACCCACTCCTCGCCGTGGAGGTCATTGGGCCAGTGCTGGAACAGCACCGGGAGGTCATTTCGCTGTGGCGCCTCCATCGAAGGGCCGCGCGCGATGCGGCCGGTCACCGCTTGAGCCTCATTTTCTACTGTACGCCAGCAGCGGCCCGTCGGGTGTACGCGGATATCCGCCGCAGCGAAATTCTGGAGGACTTGGAATCCACTGGAAAGATCGTGAGCGTGCACTTCGACAGGACCGAAAGGGTGTCCAAACCAGGCATCGGGGACACCAGCGATCCCAACTGGTCACCCACAATCCAGAACACGTGGCCTTACTTCATTATGGGGGTGAGTCGCACCTGGCTGGAGCTGTCCCGTGAGTTCGCGCGAGAAGAATATCCTGAACCACCGAAGGGCATCGCTGAACTGGAGATGCTTCATCGCCGGGTCAACGCCAAGCTTACGACGCGATGGCAGGAGGAGGGAGGCCATGCCTTTCTTCACCACCTCAATGCTGTATTCGGGTATCAGCCGCTGCTGATCAATCAAAGAGAAATGCAGCGATTTTGATGACGATGACGGGACACCACGTCCCCTGATGAGATGCGGGAGTCTCGCCGTGCAGGCGATCAATGAACCGAAGATCCGGGTGGGAGTGAGCAGTTGCTTGCTCGGACAGAACGTCCGTTATGATGGCGGCCATAAACTCGACCACTTCGTCACTGATGTCCTCGGCCTCTACGTGGAGTTCATTGCCGTCTGCCCGGAGGCGGAACTTGGTCTGGGTGTTCCGCGTGAGCCGATGCATTTGCAGGGGGACCCCCAGCGGCCCCGCATGGTGACGGTTCACACCAATATCGATCACACCGACGCCATGGAGGCGTGGGCCCGTACGCGCGTCCTGGCGCTGGAAGATGAAGATCTGTGCGGCTTTATTCTCAAGAGCAAATCCCCCTCCTGCGGAAAAGAGCGGGTCAAGGTCTACGACGAACGAGGTCTGTTCACCCGCACCGGCACCGGGCTCTTTGCCCGAATACTCACGGATCACTTCCCCCTGTTACCGGTGGATGACGAGGGGCGCCTCAACGACCCGGACCTTCGGGAAAACTTCATTGAGCGCCTGTTCGTTTGTAGACGTTGGAAGGAACTGATGGCACCAGGCGCAACACGCGAGAAGCTGCTGAACTTCCACACCCGCCACAAACTTCTACTCATGGCCCACGATCCCCGCCGCCTAAGACAACTCGGAAACTTGGTGGCAGAGGATGCCCCGCTGAACGACATACTCGCTCCCTACCAAACCCTCCTGCAGGAGACGCTATCGTTAATCGCGACGGTGAAAAAAAACGTCAATGTCCTCCAGCATATCCTCGGCTACTTCAAGCGACAGCTCGGCGCCGAAGACAAGCGGGAACTTCTGGACGCGATTGACAATTATCGCCGCGGGTACGTGCCGCTGATTGTCCCGATTACCCTGGTCAATCACTACGTGCGCAAGCACCAGGAAGGTTATCTCATGGCGCAGTGGTATTTGCACCCACACCCCATTGAGCTGAAACTCCGAAATCACGCCTAAAGAGATCTGTTACTCAGCGCGATAGCCACCATCGGACCCGTAGCCTGGTTTTGTGGGCCCCTGATCGCTTAGGGTAAAAAAAAGCCCCCACTACCGAAGCAGTGGGGGCTTTTGGGATTGGAGCCTGGCGGTGACCTACTTTCGCATGGCAGCTGCCACACTATCATCGGCGCA
>JAWLHA010000123.1:0-6446 GCA_041690535.1 Gammaproteobacteria bacterium
CATCGCACAGGCCCTGGCGGTGAGCAGCTTCCAGGACGATGGGGTGGCGCCGTTCGACCAGCTCTCCAACCGCGAGATGCAGATCATGATGATGGTCGTTAATCAGCGTTCGTGCATAGGGGGTCATACAGGCGCACGTTTGTTCGGGTTTAGCGTTGCAAATATTTGCAATGGGCGTTGAGAACGCCCCCAGATGCTTGTGTATATCCCTCCTATCTGTGGGTAATATATGGGTAAAACGACTGCCCCATTTGGAGTTTACCCACAGTGCCACTCACCGATACCCAGGTTCAGAAGCTCAAGCCCAAGTCCAAGCCATACCGCAAGGTCGACCGGGACAGCCTGTTCATTCAGGTCAGCCCAACCGGCACCAAGACGTGGTGGTATCGCTTCCGGCTTCACGGTCGAGAGGACATGTACAAGCTGGGTCGCTACCCGGCGATGTCTCTGAAGGCCGCCAGGGAGGCTCTGAGCGAGGCCAGGGGGCTGGTGGAGCAGGGCCTCAACCCGAAGCACCAGGACAAGCAGAAACGTGCTCAGGCGGCCTTAGAGGCATGCAATACCTTCCAAGCTATGGCTCAGGAATGGATCAATGAGCGAGCGGCGGAGCAGGGGTGGTCAACACGTTACCGTGCCCAGGTTGAGAAGGTCCTGAGTTCCGACGTGTACCCGGACATCGGTCCACTACCGCTAAAAGCCATCACCCCCGTGGAGGTTAAGGCTATCCTCACGCGTGTGAAGAAACGTGGCGCTCCGCGTGTTGCCTTCAACATCCGATCATGGTGCTCTGCGATCTTCGACTACGCCATTGGCGAACTCAAAATCCAATTCAATCCCGCCGCGCCTTTGTCGGTGAAGGTGCCGAAAACGAAGCATTACAGGCCGCTGAAGCGGGAGGAGATTTCCGCGTTCCTGTCGGGCTTGGCCGAAGATCCCGGTATGCGGGTCACGAAGATCAATCTCATGTTGTTACTGTACCTCGCTCCCCGGCCCTCAGAGCTACGCGAGGCCCGGTGGGAGGAGTTCGACTTGGAGGAAGCCACGTGGCGTCCCCCGGAGCTGAAGATGGGTGATGAGGATCATGTGGTCCCGTTGCCCAAACAAGCTATCCGGCTCCTGAAGGAGCTGAAGAAGCTAACCGGGCATCGGGAGTACCTGTTCCCGAACCGGCGAGCGCCGAAGAAGCCTATGAACCCTGGCACCACAAATGCGATGCTCGCCCGACTAAATCTCAGCGGCTTCAGCTCGCATGGTTTCCGCGCCACCCTGAGCACCCATTGCAACGAGATGGGCTGGCACCCCGATGTGATTGAACGCCAGTTGGCGCACAAGGAACGAAACAGCAGCCGCGCCGCCTACAACCAGGCCGCCTACGTGGCCGAGCGGCGGCAGATGTTGCAGGCATGGGCGGACTACGTCGACGGACTGGCGAAGGGGGCGACCGTAACCCCGATCAAGGCGAAAGCCTCGTAAAAGTCGTTGGTCGCGGGCCTGATCCGTGGCGCGACCGTCCGTGGGGAGTGGCTCGCGAACACGCCGGTCACTTCCACGCGAAGCTTGTTGCAGCATGAGCAAGAATGAGCGATAGTTTGCGTCGCTCATTCGAGCAACCGCTTTCAATCACCCGCCTGGGCTACGGATAGATCAAAGGGCGCTAACCTGGAGATCCGTCTGTGGCTGTAAAAATCGAAAGTACGCCCATTCATTCGGGCAAGACCGCACCCTCGAAGAAGGCGCGAATCGTTCGCATGCCTGAGATTCTGGAGCGCACCGGCTTCAAGTCCCGGTCGAGTGTCTACCGGGCTGTAAAGGCGGGCATCCTTCCACCACTCGTGAAACTCGTCCCTTCACGCGAGCGCCAGGCTCCCGTAGGCATGTTTGAGGATGAGTTGGACGCTTGCCTTGAAGCACTGCGCTCCGGCGCGACGAAGAACTAGAAAAGAAAAGGCCGACGCATATGGGCTGCCACCCGCGTCGGCCTTGCTGTCGAGCGGTAACCATTCTAGCGCATCCACGCGCCAGACGGCACCCGTTCGACCGAGTGAGCGGGAAATTTCCTATGGTTATCAAGGCCCCAAAACTGATGCCGCCCGATGCGGACCAGTTCCCCTCTAATAGCACCTCCACCGGACAAAACTCCGACCCTACCACCCACCCCGACCCGGTCGTGAGCCCTCTGTTCTGCGACAAGATCAGTATCGTTTGCCCCCTGACTGACAATGAGATGCAGATGATCAAGGACCGCATGCACGCTCTGACCGAGAACGGATGGGCCTGCAAGCGGCCTTCGCGTCGGTACAAGCACGCACTCACCGTCAGCCTCAGCGGTTGGATGGTTGATCAATCTGGCCCTTCCACAATCCGCCTGGATATGGGAGCCAGAAGACCCGACATGGGTGACTTCCGAATCGAGTTCAACCCCCACAAGCTCAGGGCCGCGGATGTCGCAACTCTCGTCTCGTCACTCGCCCAACCCCTGGGGGAAAAACTCTTGGCCCATGGCCGAATCACCCGCATTGATCTAGCCGTCGACGTGTCGCCGATCCGCTTCGCCGACGTGGGTATTCATGTTGCCAAGTATTCAACTTCTCAGGCCTTCTGGGGCAGCGACGGTGGGCTGGAGACCGCCTATTGGGGCAAGAAAGCGGTCGTGGTGTACGACAAGCTCCGCGAGTCATGCCCGGCCCACGAGGTGCCGAAGGCTGACCCACCGCCGACCACCCTCCGGTTCGAGGCACGGCTCAAGCCCAACCTGGCGCTCGGGAACATCACCCAGTTGCCCAACCCTTTCGAGCGGTTTCGCGTCTGCGGCTGGCCAGGCTTCTCTGCCCCTGATCCCAAACGGCGGTGGTTGGCCCTGTTCATGGACTCGGCCCGCCAGTCCGGCATCACAGCGACACTCAGCAAACTCTCTCAAGCCGACCGCCGATGGGTTCTGCGGCGGCTGGAGAGCACCCGGCGCGACTTCTGGGAGCCTCAAGCCATCTGGGCCGGGTTCCCCGC
Organism: Gammaproteobacteria bacterium; assembly: GCA_041690535.1. Lineage (GTDB taxonomy): Bacteria > Pseudomonadota > Gammaproteobacteria > Thiohalomonadales > Thiohalomonadaceae > JAWLHA01. The sequence goes on from JAWLHA010000123.1 coordinate 3,004, forward strand.
CCTGGTGGAGGACTTGCTGGCTTTCACACAAGCGGCCCAACCGCTGCCGCTCCAGCCCTTGCAGGAGGCTGTATGACGAACGCCGCACCATCTCCCCCCGCGCCCGCAAATATTCGCAAAAACACCGATATTTCTCGCACCCTGCAACGAATGTGCAACCACTCCGAGTTTGAAGGTGCAACAATCCAACGTATGAACATGACCGCATCAGACCGACTCCTGACCACGACGCAAGTTGCCGAGCTGCTGAACCGCGCCCCGCACACCGTGCGGCGTTGGCGGTGCTGGAACGAAGGCCCCGCCTACCTGCGTTTGCCCGGCGGGCACGTCCGTTATCGGCTTCAGGACCTGGAGGCCTACGCCCAGCTGCGGGGCATCGAACTGCGGCACTCACCCCAAGGAGAAGACCAAGAATGAAATCAAAGAAATTTCGTGTCGTCGGTGTGGTTCCGACCGCCAAGCAGGCATCCACGCCCGCCGCGGCCTCCTCATCCGGCACCCAGGCGTTGCTCGCCGCAGCGGCGGAACTGCAGCGGTTGCTGGAGGAGCCCATCGACCCCCGCGGGAATCGTGTGCGGCGGCTGGTGAAGTCCGAGGTCGCTGACGTCATCGGCCTCAGCCATGCGGAGCTGGCGAGCCTGGCGCGGTCACTGCCGCCCGAGCGGTTGCTGGCCCTGGTCCAAGGCCTGGCGTCCGAGTTGCGCCGCCTGAACCTGCTGCTGGCGGATGGCCCGGACCAGCTCAACGGCCCGAACGCCACCCACGACCTGACCCATGGCGAGCAACTCTCCAAGATCCTGGAGGTCGGCGGCGCGGAGATGTTGCGGCACGACGTGCTGCGGGCCCGACACGAGGTCGAACTGGCCCTGGCCATTGCGGTGGAGGAGCACGAGCGCCGCGTAAACGCAGCCAAGTACAACGACGGCAACATCACCCTGTCTCGGGGCGGCCCGCGGAACCTCGACCAACTCGAAATCTGGGGACGGCAGCAGGCCAACATCGCGGCCCGGCTGCGGCACGCACCCGACGACGACGCGGGCCGGGGAGCCTTGGGCGTCTCCAAGGCTGGCCAGGAGCACGAGGCCGATATTCGCAAGGCCGCCCGTTCCCCGCTGCCCAGCGATTCCTGGACCGGCTCCAACGCCCCCCTGCTGAGGCGGCCCAAACTTTGAACCTGACCCGGTCCCCCTGCTTCTCCACAGTGCGGCGGGGTGAACTCCTCTCCCGCTTCATCGGGGGGCCGGGTCAGCCTTACGACGCAGGACTTCGCCCCAGCCCCTGAGCAGTCATAACGAGAATAGGTGACCAGATGGACTTTCGTACCATTCCCCAACAGTCCCAGAAAGGGGAGGCCCTCCACTTCCTCGCCAACAACTACGCCCTGGCCAAGGCCGAGGCGCTGGCCGTAGGGGCCGATGCCTCCACCGACACCTTTGTGGTGAACGCGGTGACCTACGAGCTGCTGAGCGTGGAAACCGACACCACGGCGGACACGGCTGGCGGTGAGCTGAACAACACGGATGAGCAGTCCCAGGTGACCATCGCCGGCCACGGCCTGGCCCCGGGTGCCATTCTGCGCTGCGAGTCCGAGTTTTTGCGGGTGCTAGCGGTGCCGGATGCCAACACCGTGATCCTGCAGCGCGGTGCCTTCGGCTCCACCATTGCCGCCCACGCCGATGGCCAAAGCATCTTCAGGACCGCCACGGCCCCGACTGTGGGCACCCGCACAATCCCGGTGAGCGACATCGGCACCGCAGCCAACCTGGCCGCCGAGATTGTCCGCGCCTTCGACTACCACCCCGACAATACGGTGATCACGACCATCGTTGGCACCACGGTGTTCTTCATCGCGGCCGACGAGCGCTTCGATCTGCGTGTCGATGACAGCGGCCTGACGGCCTCCACCTTCACGAGCTTCCCAGCGGTGCCCAAGGGCGCAGCCCACGGTGCCGTGATCGTCCACGAGGTGACCGCCGGAGAGGCGGCTGCCGGGGTGATCCACAAGGTGCTGGGCTTCGCCCCCAGCGCGGTGGCCTACCTGTTCAGCGACGCCGGGGCCCTGGTGGCCTGCGACACCGACATCGCCGCCGCCGGGCGCGTGGTGACCCTGACGGAGGGGATTGCTCCGGCCTGGGCCGCGGGCGATGTATTCGTGATCTTCGCCTCCTGATCCGCTGCAGGCCATCCAACTGTGAACGCCATGGACGATAGCATCGACATCGACACCGTGCTGCTCCCCGAGGAGAGCTTGGAGGGGCTGCGGCGGGCACCCAATGGGGACCTGTACCGCGCACCGCCCCCGGGTAAGCGGGTGATCCGGCTGGACGAAGACTGCGGATTCCTGCTGCGCGACCGGGCCTTCGAGGAGCTGCTGTTTGGGCCGATCCTCGCCAGTGCAAATGTTTGCACGCGGGCCCGCGTGATCACCTACGACCAGTTTTTGGCGTACAAGCGGAGGCGGACCTTTGGCCGACCATGAAACACAACCCGGCACCGACCTGCTGTCTCCCCAGCAGGCCGAGGCGGTGGTACTGCTCGCCGCAGGAAACCGCAAGTCCGACACCGCCCGCATGGTCGGGGTCCACCGCAGCACGGTTCACGGCTGGTTGCATCTGCCCGCCTTTGCCGCGGCCGTCGAAGCGGAGCGGGAGCGGAGGCTGGCGGAGCTGCGGGGCGACCCGTTGCCCTACTTGTCGGGCCTCCGCGCCTGGGAGGACAACGCGGGCCGCGTGATGGACACCATCCTGGAGGTGGCCCTAGACAAACGCCACCCCAACCATTTCCGCGCCGCCGAGCTGATCCTCCGGCATCTGGCTCCTGAGGCACCATCGGCGGGCCCTACCGCGGACGAGAAGCTGATCCAGGGGTTCGCGGAGTCGCGGGGCTGGGAGGCCCCCGATGGAGCTTGAAGCGTACCTGGAGTACGCCCACGTCCGAGCGGAGGCGGGAGACCCCTTCCACCGTCGGGCCGCCATGCTGATGGCCCGGTATCCGGTCGGCATCGAGGAGTTCATCGAATCCCCGGACTACCTGAACGACACCAGCATTTTCCCGGCCAACATGGAGGCGCTCCGGGAGCTGAACAACCCCCAGGGGCTTCGCATTGGTTCCCCCTACACCGAGGCCGTGATTGGCGGCGGGATCGGGGTGGGCAAGACCAGCATCGCCATCCTCAGCCTGCTGTACCAGACCTACGTCCTGAGCTGCCTGAGGAGCCCTCAGCGCCTGTTTGGCTTGGCCCCAACCTCTGAGCTGGTGTTCGCTGTTCAAGCCCCTACAGAGCGTCTGGCGAAGACTGTGGCCTTTGCTCGTCTGCGGGAGCTGGTGATCCAGGCTCCCTACTTCAAGCGGCACTGCCCGCCCGATGCCCGGATCAAGAGCGAGCTGCGGTTCCCCAATGGCGTGATCATCCGACCGCTGTCAGGCTCAGACACCGCGGCCCT
>JAWLHA010000124.1:0-6444 GCA_041690535.1 Gammaproteobacteria bacterium
CCGCGAAGGCGGGAATCCACAAGGCACCCAGCCCAATACCCTTGACCCTCTGAAGTCCAGCACTGGATTCCCGCCTTCGCGGGAATGACGGATGCGGGTGAGTAGTTACAAACTTTGCGGCAATAAAACGAGTGTGCCTTCGCCCACGTCAACCGCATCGGAGTGGGAGCATCGTCCCCCTTGGGGGAGGCTCCCAGGGCAAACCCATCGGCTACCCGCCGCGGGCGTGAATGGCCCGGGGGGGGGGGGCGGGGCGCCGGAGGAAGGACCACCCTCAGCAGGCGATGGCAAGCTCCTCGTCGCTGGTGTGCACCGGTCCACGGACGCGAAGACTGTTGGTGCGGGCGAAGTCGAGCACTTGTCGCCACAGGGCCGGGTTCTCCTTCTGCAGGCAGAGACCCACTGCCAGGGCCTTGCTGCCCTCCACCGCGATGGGTCGCAGCAGAGGCGAGAAATGCAGGCGGTTGTCGCTTCCGAAAGTCGCTCCCAGCGAGGCTAGCCGCTCCACCCAATCGCTCGGACGAAAGCGCCGCCCCTCTTCGGTGAGGCCTTCGATCAAGAGAGAATCGCTGTTCATCGCTTCTCCTTCAAATATTAGTATTCTTTAATTTACTAAAACAGGTGGGGCAACTATATCCCTTTTGGGATAGTCGTTCAAGTCGGTCGGTATCCCCGAAGGGGTGGTTCCTCCTGCGCCAATGTCGTCAGGGCGAGACCCGCCGGGCCGGGCTTGCCAATACTCGGGCCGGAATTGCATAGGATTATAGGGGCGCCGTGGATCGCCACGGCCGGTGCACTTGTCCGAACTGGAGGCACGGCACGCCCGATGGACAGGGAGAGGGAAGACACAGCATCAGCCGCCCGGGCTCCCGGGAGGCTGCCCCTCGGGCTCTGGCCGGCGAGGCTGGTGGCGGCGCTTTTGCTTGGAATTCTGCTTTTTCTTGGTTACCTGGTGCTCGAGGACTTTCTGGTGCCACTGCTGTGGGCCGCCATCCTCGCCTACGTCACCTGGCCCATCAATTGCCGCATTCGGGCGGCGCTGCGCGGTCACAGCGGCAGCGCTGCACTCCTTATGACCCTGCTGCTCAGTGTGGTGATCATTCTGCCGTTGATTGCGCTCCTGGTGTCATTGCGCCAGGAGATCACCGGTGCCTTCGAGTGGCTCCGTGCGATTCTGGCCGGCGGCTCCCGAATGCTGCCCGAGTGGTTGCCGGGCCTGCCCTGGGTCGGACGCCGCATCGCCGATGCGGCCGACCGCATTGCCGCGAATCCGGAACTGCTCGGAGACTGGTTGGCGGAGCGGGCGACGACCCTGGCGGGGGAGGCGGCGGGCGTCGCCGGCGTGGTGGGGCGCAATGCAGCGAAACTTCTCCTAGCCCTGGTCGCCGTGTTCTTCATCTACCGGGACGGGGAGCAGCTCATGCTTGAGCTTCGCCGTGGCCTGAGCCGGCTGTTGGGCGGGCAGTCGGAGATCTATTGGAGCGCAGGGGCCGACATGACTCGCGCCGTGGTCTATGGGCTGGTGCTCACGGCTATCGCCCAGGGGGCCTTGGCCGGCATGGGGTATGCGGTGGCAGGGACCGGCGCGCCGGCGCTGTTGGGGGTCGTGACGGCGCTGTTCGCCCTCATCCCATTCGGGGCTCCCGTGGTGTGGGGCGGGGTGGCGCTCTACCTCTTGTGGCATGGAGAGATATGGTCCGGTGTCGGAGTGGCCATTTGGGGGGCGTTGGCGGTGAGTTCGGTGGATAACCTGGTCCGTCCGCTGGTGATTAGCGCCACCGCGCGGATTCCCTTCTTGCTGGTTCTGTTCGGCGTGCTCGGGGGGCTGAGTGCCTTCGGACTGGTCGGACTCTTCCTCGGACCGGTGGTGCTTGCGGTGCTCCTGACGGTGTGGCGACACTGGCTTGAATACGGAAGCCCTACCGAGGGGGAGATTGCGCCGGACTGAGATTGGGTGCCCTGCCCCGGTTGGTTGTCAGGAGGATCCTCGGTTAGGATCGTTCGAACTGGTCTTGGGCTGCAACGAGGCGGAGAGGGGGAGTGAAATGAGTGATGAACCACTGCAGCCCACTGCGGGCCTCAAGGAGCAGGCGGCCTTGATCTATGCCCCCAAACGCGAGCGCCAGCGCTATCCGGAGAACTGCGTTCAGGTGGTGGATTCCGATGCACTCGCCCTGGCGGGGGCGGATCCGGAGAAGAAGCTCTTCGCCGCGCGTGTGGCCGGCCCGTTCCGTTCGTCGGAGGGATTCAGATTGTTTTACCTGGTGCGCTGGCTGGAATGACGAGGCTCCCGGAAGAGCGGGGCGTGAGGGTGAGTGCTGGTGAGGGGGGTTAAAAAGAAGATGCGCACTACCCGTCAATCCGTAACAGGTAGTACGTCAGCGTGCATCCTGCAAGTGACGTCCGTTTCAGGTTCCCGTTACCCCTTGGTTGCCTCCTGGCACCAAAATCCCTTTGTATTATTTTTCTTTGGTCCCAACGCTGAGCATCTTCCCACAAACTCGGGCAGAAGAATGCCCACAAAAAACCTCTCGTATTGTCGGTAATTCCATCGATCTTCTGTAGGCGATTTCCTACATCCTGTAGTCACCGTTGCGTCCGGTCGCCGGAGCCGCGGTATACTTGCCGAACACGACCCTTCGGAAGCGGTATGAGTCATCAAGACGTCGAAAAGTGCATTGAGGCGCTCTGTGCGTGTGGCTGTGAAGCGGTGCGCGCATCCATTCGGCAGTTGGAGTCGGGCCGCCCGCTTCCGGAAGCAGAGTCGCTCTCCGAAGAGCAGCGTCAGGGGGTCCTTCGCGAGTTGAAGAGCATCATGTCAGTCTACGACGCACGCTGAACTGCGGTCGTCGGCAAGATTCCCCTCCGATACCCCGGTCCGTTCTATAGGTAGCGCGACCAGTCCTCATTCGTATCGCCAAAGACGAAGAAGTGCGGGTTGCGCAGAGATTCCTTGGTGTTGTAACGCAGGGGCTGCATGCGGATGTCGGTGATGTGGCCGCCGGCCTCCTCGACGATGCACTGGGCGGCTGCCGTGTCCCACTCCGAGGTGGGACCCAAACGGGCGTAGAGGTCGGCGGTGCCTTCGGCCACCAGGCAGGACTTGAGGGCGCTGCCCATGGGGATGAGCTCGTACTCGCCCAAGCGGGCGAGGAAGTCTTCGAAGGCCTTGCTGCCGTGCGAACGGCTCCCGGCGACCATCACGCGACCGCCGGCCCAGGACCGGACGCTGATGGGGTGCGGGGGTTCGCAGCAATCCCGCTTGAAGGCGCCGTGACCACGGCACGCGTAGTAGTACACCCCCAGTACGGGGGCGTAGACGATCCCCAACACCGGCTCGTGTCCGTCGACGAGCGCGATATTCACGGTGAATTCGCCATTGCGTTTGATGAATTCCCGTGTTCCGTCCAGGGGGTCGACCAGCCAGTAGCGGCTCCATTCGCGCCGCGTCTCGAAGGGCAGGGCTTCAGACTCCTCGGTGAGGATCGGCAGGTCGGGGGTGAGGGCGCGCAGGCCGGTCTCGATGATCTCGTGGGCGGCCATGTCCGCCTCGGTCACGGGCGTCTGATCGCCCTTTTGCGTCACGCTGAACCCGGCCTCATAGATTTCCAGGATCCGGCGGCCGGCCTGCTTGGCCACTTCGATCGCCGGTTCAAGCCAGTGTGCACAAGGGCTAGTCTGCATCGCTCACCTCCCCTTGAGGGCTAATGGAAGCGGACTTGCATCCGCAATGACAGGGTGGTAAGAAATGCGGGCTAGTCGTCACGGCGGATCATCTCCCTGACCAGAAAAAGAGCAGCGATGCTGCGCGCTTCCGTACAATCGTCTTGTTGCAACAGAGTGTCCAGGCGGCTGAGGGGCCACTTCACGGTCTCGATCTCCTCCGGTTCATCCCCTGCCAGGCGCCGGGGGTAGAGGTCGCGGGCCAGCACCACATGGGTGTAGTGGCTAATGTAACCGGGGGCGAGACTCAGGGAGGCGAGGTGTCGCAGCTCCCTCGCCCCGTAGCCGATCTCCTCCATGATTTCGCGATTGGCCGCATCGAGGAGATCCTCACCCGTCTCGATGCGGCCCTTGGGCAGCCCCAGTTCGTAGCGATCCACTCCGGCGGCATACTCACGGATGAGCAGCACGGTGTCATCATCCAACAGCGGCACCACGAGGACGGCCCCCTGTGGTGAGCCGACCAGCCGCTCGTAGCGGGTCTCCACGCCATTGTCGAAGCGCAGATCCATCTGCTCAATGGCGAAGTGGCGGGTGCGCGCCAGGAGCTCTGTGCGGAGGATTTTCGGTTTTTTTCGCACTCGACTGCCGCTACAACGCTGTCTTGGATTGAGGGGGCATGATACCCCCCCCATCCGGGCTGGCCCATATCCCGGTCAGGGTATTTGGCGGAGGAGCAGGCGGGTGGTCAGACGCCCGGTAAACCACGTGTCCAGGCGCACGGCATCGCCTCGCTTGGATACGGAAAAGCCGGGCTGGCGAGTGGGCTCGGTGTCGACCAACTCAAGGCCGGGCGCGTCGAGATGAATGAGCATCGAGACGTGCATGGGGTAGTAGCCGTCGAGGAAGCGCCGCATGAAGGGGCCGTTTTCCAGCACGTAGTTCGCGCCGGAGCCGGCCAGGGCCCGGCTCTTGGCGAGGAGGCACAAGTGAGCCCCTTCGCTCACATTTTCCAACTGGATGGTGGCACCCTCCACCCAGGCCCGGCCGATGGCCGCCGACGAGGTCACGCGCAGCTCTTTGGTGCGATCGGGATCGAACACCACCTGGACCCGCGGGACCGGGTCCAGATGGCGGTGACACTGTTCCAGTATTACCCAGCCGTCGTGGAGGCTCTCGGAGGTGACCTGGACCCGGTTGATGTAGTGGTGGACGGGATCGTGCGGCGGCGGGCTGAGAAACTCCAGCTCGCCGCCGTTCACCTCGGGCATCGCCGGAGGCCCCCAGTCGTCGCTCTCGAGCCACGCCTCCTCTTGCTCAGACCAGGGGCTCTCCGGAGCCACGGCGCCCCAGGCGGGGGGACAGGCGAGGGCGCCAGCCGCTAGAATGGCGAGGTAGTTACGGCAAATCCGGGCCAAGGGCCACAGCTTCCGTGTGTCCATGCCCCAAGTATATGTAACGAACCAGAGTGGAGTGGTGAGATATGGTCGACTGGGGGGGAATTGAAACGGTCTTGCTGGACATGGATGGCACCTTGTTGGACCTCCACTTCGACACTCACTTCTGGACCGAACACGTGCCTCTGCGCTACGCCCAGAGGCACGAAATGGCCGTTGAGGAGGCCAAGGCGTTGCTCTATCCCCGTTTCCGGGCGGTGGAGGGCACCATCGATTGGTACTGCCTGGACTACTGGAGCCGCGAGCTGGGCCTGGAGGTGGCGCTGCTCAAGGAGGAGGTGGATCACCTCATTGCCATTCACCCCTATGTCCCCGAGTTCCTGGAGGCAGTGCGCAACAGCGGCCGGCGGGCGGTGCTCGTGACCAATGCGCACAACCGCAGTTTGGCGCTGAAGATGGAGAAGACCCGCCTCGCGGGCCACTTCGATGGCGTGGTCTGTGCCCATGACCTGGGCCTGCCGAAAGAGAATCCCGCCTTTTGGCCCCGTCTGCGCGAGCGGCTTCACTTCGAGCCGGCCACCACCCTGCTGGTGGACGACAGCCTCTCCGTGCTGCGTACGGCGCGGGGCTATGGCATTGGCTGGCTTCTGGCCGTTGCCCGGCCCGATACCCGGGCACCGGCCCGTGATCCCCAGGACTTCCTGGCCCTGGCAAGTTTCAAGGACTTGATGACGAACCTCACCCCGCTCCGAAGCGTCTCTCCCAGCTCTTGAATCGCGCGCGGCAGTACTTCAGCAGGCTCTCATAGCCGTCGAAGAAGAGTTCAAATCCCTGCTCCGCCGGGGCGTCGTACTCACAGAAGTCATTGGTGTGGTTTCGACAGATGGTCGGGCGGCGGTCATAAATGCCGCAACGTCCGTCGGGCAGCAGATGGGTGCATGGTGAGTTGAAGAGAAGAAACCACCCGTCCTCATCCTTATAGATTTGAACATCGCGATGGGAGACCTGCCATAGCAGGTGCTCGAAATCGTAGATGGATCGCGGTGTCTCGATGGCCTGGGTCACGTAGGTGCAGCACTTGCTGCCCGGGCACAGGCTGCACTTGTTTTCCGGCGTGACCACCACCTCCGGTGCCGCGGTTTTCGGTTTCGCGCGTTCGGCCATATGAAGTCTCAGGCGAATTCGACCCCAGATGTTAGCAGATTCGTGCCTGTGAGCGGGTCGTTTACCTGATCTGACCCAGGGTGAACCCATACTAACGTCACGGTCGCTCTTGGGTAAGTATGCGTGTGTGCCGGGCATGGCACGTATCTACGCAGGTGAAAGTCCTGCGGCCAGGTTTTCGCAGAGCCGAAGGCTAGGGAAACGGCAAGGGCGTCACCGC
>JAWLHA010000125.1:0-6342 GCA_041690535.1 Gammaproteobacteria bacterium
ACTCCCGACATCCATGTCGGTCGTATTCACAGCGTACCTGCTTTCAAGGACTTACATCGCTCACAGCACGGCCGTGACGTAAGTATGCGTTTACCCTGCCCCTCGTCCCTCGTCCCTCGTATCTGCCTCTCCCCTGTGGTAAGGTGCGCCCCCTCTCTTAGCTGTCTCTGATTTGCCCAGCGCCCTTTCCGATGACCACGCCACCATAGCGCCCCATTTACCTCCGTGTCCTGCAGAGCGCCTCCCCAAGGCAACCCGCTGCTGCACTGTCTGCTGGTAGAACACCTTCGAAAACACTGGAACAGCTCCGCTTCGCCTGCGCCATGCGAGCGGAGGCAAACACATTCTGGAAACAACATGGTTAACTCCCTGCACAAGAACTGGTTCTCCAACGTCCGTGGCGACCTGCTCGCCGGTACCGTGGTCGCATTGGCCCTCATCCCCGAGGCCATCGCCTTCTCTGTCATCGCCGGGGTCGATCCCAAGGTGGGGCTCTATGCCTCCTTCTGCATCGCCGTGGTGATCGCCTTCGTCGGCGGGCGCCCGGGGATGATCTCCGCCGCCACCGGCGCCATGGCGCTGTTGATGATCACCCTGGTGAAGGAGCACGGCCTGCAATACCTGCTGGCGGCCACCCTGCTCACCGGCGTATTTCAGATCCTCGCCGGCTATCTGAAGCTCGGCTCGTTGATGCGCTTCGTCTCCCGCTCAGTGGTCACCGGCTTCGTCAACGCCCTGGCCATTCTCATCTTCATGGCCCAGCTGCCGGAACTGACCAATGTCACCTGGCATGTCTACGCCATGACCGCGGCGGGGCTGGCCATCATCTACCTCTTCCCCTACCTCACCAAGGCGGTGCCCTCGCCGCTGGTGACCATCGTCGTGCTCACCGCAGTGGCCATGGCCCTGGATCTCGACGTCCGCACGGTGGGTGACATGGGTGAGCTGCCGGACACCCTGCCGGTGTTCCTCTGGCCCGAGGTGCCCCTCACCTACGAGACTCTGGCGATCATCTTCCCTTACTCGCTCTCACTGGCGGTGGTGGGGCTGCTGGAGTCGCTAATGACCGCCACCATCGTGGATGACCTGACCGATACCCAGAGTGACAAGAACCGCGAGTGCAAAGGCCAGGGGGTGGCCAACATCGCCTCGGGCCTCCTGGGCGGCATGGCCGGCTGCGCCATGATCGGCCAGTCGGTCATCAACGTGAAATCCGGCGGCCGGGGCCGGCTGTCCACGCTCACCGCGGGTGTGCTCCTGCTGCTGATGGTGGTGTTCCTCGGCGATTGGGTGGGACGCATTCCCATGGCCGCCCTGGTGGCGGTGATGATCATGGTCTCCATCGGCACCTTCAGCTGGGAGTCGCTGCGCAATCTGAAGAGCCACCCGCTCAGCACCAACATCGTGATGCTCGCCACCGTGGCGGTGGTGGTAGCCACCCACAACCTCGCTTACGGCGTGTTCGTCGGTGTGCTGCTGGCGGCGATGTTCTTCGCCAACAAGGTCGCCCAGTACAAGTACGTGCGCTCCACCCTGAACGCCGAGGGCACCACCCGCACCTACATGGTGGTGGGACAGGTGTTTTTCGCCTCCGCCGATAAATTCGTGGAGTTCTTCGACTTCAGGGAGGCGCTCGAGAAGGTGGTCATCGATGTATCGCAAGCCCACTTCTGGGACCTCACCGCAGTCAGTGCCCTGGACAAGGTGGTCCTCAAGTTCCGTCGCGAGGGCACCGAGGTGGCTCTCATCGGACTCAACGAGGCGAGCGCCACTATCGTCGACCGCTTCGCTGTTCACGACAAGCCGGATGCGGTAGAAAAGCTGATGGCCCACTGACGGGAGAACAACAACGATGAGCAATGTGATTGCATGTATCGACGGCACCGCCATCTCCGAGGCCGTCACCGATTGTGCCGCCTGGGCCAGCCTCAGTCTCGATGCCCCCCTGGTGTTTCTGCACGTGCTGGACAAGTCGGAATACCCCACCGAGAGCGACCTCACCGGCAGCATCGGCCTGGGTAGCCGCGAGTCCCTCCTGGAGGAGCTGGCCTCCCTGGACGAGAAGCGCGGCAAGCTGGCCCTGGAGCAGGGGCGGCTGATGCTGGAGGCGGCCCGCGAGCGGGCCATCGCCGACGGGGTGGGGGCGCCGGCCAGCCGCCAGCGCCACGGCAGCCTGGTGGAGACCCTCGCCGAGATGGAATCCGACATCCGCCTGCTGGTGATGGGCAAACACGATGAGCACCTGGGCGTTCACGTGGGCAGCCGCCTGGAGACGGTGGTGCGCACCGTGCACCGCCCCATCCTCATCTCCCCCCCTACCTTCCAGGCCCCCCGGCGGGTGATGCTCGCCTATGACGGCAGCGCCACCACCCGCAAGGGGATCGACATGGTGGCCGGCAGCCCCCTGTTCCGCGGCCTGCCCTGCGACGTGGTGATGGTGGGCCCCGACACCCGGGAGAACCGCGGGCAGCTGGAGTGGGCCAGGCACACCCTCGAGGCCTCCGATTTCGCTGTGCGGACGGCACTGCTCCAGGGGGAGGTGGAGCGGGTGCTGTGCGACTACCGGGCCGAGCACGGCATCGACATGGTGGTGATGGGGGCCTACGGCCACTCCGTGATCCGCCGTTTCCTGGTGGGCAGCACCACCACCGGCATGCTGCGCAACGCCACGGTCCCGGTGCTGCTGCTGCGCTGAGGCGCCAGAGCACCGAACAGAACGGAGAAGTCCCTTCGCGGGCAGGACGAATCAATCGGCGTCAAGCTGGGCGTCGGCCGCAGGGGCGCGCGTACAGGAATGGGCGATGATTGCTCCCTACATCCCTGTGGGTGGTCTTCACAGCCTACTTTTTTCAAGGACTTACATCGCTCACACGGCCGTGACGCAGGTATGCGCCCACCCCGGGCGCGGACCTTGCGGGCTATACTTGACTACATTTCCAGGTTAAGCTGCGGCACTTTCCCGACCCACTGAGGAGTGAGTGATGAGTGGAGTGACCGACACCGATATGGCACTGGGCAGCGGCATCGCCGCGTTCGAAGGCAAGCACTTCGCCACGGCCATGCAGCTGCTCTCCCCTTTGGCGGAGCAAGGCCATGCCGAAGCGCAGTACCGGGTGGCGATCATGCATCAAAATGGCCTCATCGGCAGCCCAAACCCCGCCGAAGCCGCCAAGTGGATGCGCGCCGCCGCCGAGCAGGATCACCCCATGGCGCAGCATGGACTCGGTTTCATGTATCTCGAAGGCGAGTGCCTGGAAAAGGATGAGGCCGAGGCGGTCAACTGGTTCCAGAAAGCGGCCGATCACGGGCTCGTCGGCTCCCTCACCACCCTTGGCATGCTCTATCAGGAGGGGCGTGGGGTCGAAAAGGACGAACAAAAGGCCAAGGAGCTGTACAAGAAGGCCGGCTTCGATATGTGAGGCCCCCCGGGCAACGGCGACCAGTTCCGACTTGGTCCAGCTGCGGGCTCGAGCGGCCTTCCGTCGGGACGTTGCCCCGATGCCCCCGGTAGATGCGCCTTCAGGCTGCGAGTGGGCGCCTGAAGGCGCATCTACCGGCGAGAACCCGCTGTCATCGCCGAGACCGGCGGCTCCCGCTTCACGGGCTTCGGGACCGGTGCGCGAGTGTCCCGCGGCATGGCAGAATGCCGAAGCGGTGCGCCCGTCGAGCGCACGGGGATGGAAGATAATGTCTCCTGCATGATCTTCACTCCCGACATCCCTGTCGGTCGTATTCACACTTACCTACTTTCAAGGACTTACGTCGATCACAGCACGGCCGTGACGTTAGTGTGCGTTCGCCTTGCCAAGCACCACAACGTGATTGAGTGTAACGACTCACCCCATGTCAGCCGCGTCTCGATACTACGGGTTACGGCACCTTTGCCTTGGAGTGCGACGGCTTGCCGCCGCTTTGCAGGACGGGAGCTTGCTCCCGCGTCCCCGGCCAGCCCACAACACGGCGCACGGCGGCAAGCCGCCCCTCGGGAAAGCGGGGGCAAGCCCCCGCACTCCAGAGCCGCCCCTGCGCCACGATAGCCACACGCCGGTCGTCGCGCGCATGTGCCTGGTGCCGAACTCCAAGAGCTAGGGCCACCATGCCGTCGATTCTAGGGTGAGTAGTTACGATTGAGTTTGCCTATCGAACCTTTCGATACAATCGATTGGCCCCCGCAAACGCGAATACCTATCATTTGCATCAGAGATAAATCACCCGGGGGACACCGTTATGGCCAAGACCGTCACCTTCGCTGTCATGCACTTCTCCGTCGCCTTCGGGGTGGCCTACGCCTTGACAGGTGACATCGTGGTCGGCGGCGCGGTGGCGCTCGTCGAGCCGGCCGTCAACACGGTGGGCTACCACTTCCACGAGAAGATCTGGGCCATGTGGCGCGACTCTCCGGGGCAGGAGCATCCCACCGTCTCCCCCTGATTGACACCACTGGGACCGAACAGATAAATCCGATGTGTCCTAAAGGTAGGGTGGATAAGCGCAGCGCATCCACCATTCACGGCCGCGACGCGGTGGATGCGCTGCGCTTATCCACCCTCTCCGGGTTCAAACCGTCCGGAACGATGAAGGCGCGAGCCGATCACTCAGCGCCGGCCGGCGACCTCCCCAGCGTGAAGAAGATGGTCGCCCCCTCACCCGGCTCGCCCTCGGCCCACACCGCTCCGCCGTGGCGCTGGACGATGCGCCGCACCGTGGCCAGCCCGATACCACTGCCGTCGTACTCGGCATTTCCGTGCAGGCGTTCAAAGGGCTCGAACAGCTTGTGGGCGTACTCACTTTCGAAGCCGACACCGTTGTCCCGAACGAAGAAGACCTCCCGCCCGTTCTGCCACTGCCGGCCCACGGTGATGCGCGCCTGCTCGCACCGGGCGGTGAACTTCCAGGCATTGTCGAGGAGATTCTGCAGCAGCGAGCGAAGCAACGCCGGATCCCCGGTGGCAACCAGGTCCGGTTCAATCTCCCATGTCACCTCTCGCCCGGAGGCCGCGAGCTGCAGTTGTCGCGCGATCCCTTCGGCCAGACCGGAGAGGTTCACGCTGGCGGATTTCAGTTCGCTGCGCATGATGCGTGAGAGGACGAGCAGGCCGTCCACCAGTTCGCCCATGCGCAGGGTGGCATCACGCATCCGTCCCAGGTAGCCCAGCCCGACCTCGTCGAGGCGCTCTCCGTAGTCCTCCCGCAGCACTTCGGCAAAGCCATTGATGGCGCGCAGCGGCCCCCGCAAGTCGTGAGAGACCGAATAGGAGAAGGCCTCCAGCTCCCTGTTGGCCGCTTCCAGGGCGGCGGTACGCTCGGCGACGCGCCCCTCCAGTGTGGTGTTGAGCTGCCGTACCGCCGCCTCCGCCCGCTTGAGCGCAGTGACATCGAGCCCCGCCTCCAGGATGAGTTTCGAGCCGTCGGACTCGGTGAACGGGAAGTCGTAGACGTAATACTCGCGGCCGTCCGGGCCGGTCCACTCCCACTCCAGGGGGGTGTCGCGCTCCAGTGCGTTGAAGCTTTCGCACACCTCGCATGGTGCGTCGCGCCCGAAGAGGTGATCGAAGCAGCGTTTGCCCCGGGCCTCGCCAAAGCGCTCGCGGAAGAAGCGATTCGCAAAGGCGATGTGATAGTCCGGTGTCAGCAGCGCCAGATAGACCGGCAGGGTGTCGAGGATCGCCAGTAGCCGCTGGCGCTCGGCCTGAATCGCCTCCTGCGCCCGGCGCCGGTCGGTGATGTCGCGCACCGTCACCAAAACGCCTTCCACGGTCCCATCCCCGCGGCGCAACGGGACCTTCGCCACCTGCACCCAGCGCGGCCCCTGCGCGCCGCTGGTGTACTCGTCACGGATGATGGACTCGCCGGTCGCCAAGACGTGTCTGTCATCTTCCCGGTACTTCAGCGCCTCGGACTCCGGAAAGAGATCGAGGTCGCTCCTGCCGATCACCGCCTCTTCGCTCTTGCCGATGAATCGCAGAAAAGCGGCGTTGGCCGCGCGGTAGAGCAATTCGGTGTCCTTGACCACCATGAAGTCGGGGGTGGCATCCACCATGGCTTTCAGCAGGCTGGGGTCAGAGGACGGTGTGGTCATTTTCATAAGGTGGTCTCGTTCGGAGTCCGGCAAATCCCTTGTGCCTCAGCAATACGGAATGCAGGGGGTCCTCGCCAAACGCGACGGCGGGTCCGATGAGCGGCCCCTCGGCTCAACTATACCGAAACGGTAGGAAATGGGAATGCGCTCACCCGCTCTCCCCGGGGTAAACGCATACTTACCCAAGAGCGATGTAAGTCCTTGAAAGCAGGTCGTCGGCCGCATGGATGGGTGCAAGGACGCACTTATGCCGCGGGAGGGCA
>JAWLHA010000126.1:0-6266 GCA_041690535.1 Gammaproteobacteria bacterium
TGTGAATACATCCCTGTACGCTCGACGGCCGCGTCCATGCGGCCGACGACCTGCTTTCAAGGACTTACATCGCTCTTGGGTAAGTATGCGTTTACCCTGATGCGGCCTCCACCAGCCCGACGAGCAGGCGGATCACCCACCAGGCGAGGAGTATGAGCAGGGCGAGGCCGAGGAGCAGCAGTCCGACCACCAGCCAGAACAGCCGCCGTTCGGCGCCCTTGCCCATGGGGGCACGCCCCATGTTGGCCTCCACCAGGGCCACGTTGCGAAGGTTGGCCTTCCAGCCGAAGTCGAACAGGTCACCGAGCAGCGGCACCAGCCCCACGACTGCATCCACGGCCACGTTGAGGATCATCCTCGCAAGAATGTGGGCCGGAACCCCAAGGCGCGAGGCCTGGATGATGATGTAGGAGGAAATTACGGCTCCCAGGGTGTCCCCCGCCCCCGGCACCAACCCCATGATGCCGTCAAACCCGATGCGATACCCCCCCGGCAACGGAATGGAGCTGTCAAGAAAACGGCTCAGCCGCTGCAGGCGTCGAAGCTCGCGCCGGGAATCAAAGATGTCGCGGGATTCGACCACGGTGCCTCCTGGATCCATTTGGGCCGCTTCGCAGCGGCGCCCTTCGGCCCGCAGTTCCCTCACAGTATAGGAAGTCACCCCTGTGATGCGTCCCGCGCCCCCTGCCGCGCCGGGACCGAGACTGATCTGGGCGCTGGTAGGACTCCCCCTGCTTGATCTCGCCCCTGCCACTGCGGCCTTTCCGTTTATCTGTTCGGTGTTCTAGGGCACCGAACAGATAAATCCGACGCGCCCAACATGTAGGGTGGATAAGCGCAGCGCATCCACCGTGCGGCGTCGAATTGGTGGATGCGCTGCGCTTATCCACCCTACCTCGGTTCGCTGCCCCCGCCACCTGTGGCGCAATTTGGCTGCGATTGGCGACCTTCCGTTTACCTGTTCGGTGCTCTAGGCTGTAGGGGAAACGCTGATTATTCCGCTTTCGTCGCTCCCGCTCCCGATTAAGGCATTCGAGGGCAGGCTTTGCGGGCCTGACGAATTAATCAGCGCTTCCTAAGGGGCTCACGCTTCACTATTCCCGCTCTCTTCCTGAAGGTCATGCCATGGAACGACGCAGGAGTGAACGCCGCCGGCTTGAGATCAGCGTGATGATCTACAAGGACTACCCCGTGGCGGTGGGTCGGGCCCGGGATATCAACCGCGACGGCATGTACGTCGAGACGGGACTCGACTCGTTCACCGAAGGGACGGTCATCGATGTGGAGTGCAAACTGAGCAGGGGGGGCGAACACGCCCGAATCCGTTTCCCCGTGGTGGTGGTTCGCCGTTCGGACGGTGGCATGGGTGTGCAGTTCCACGGTCTCGGCGCGGCGACGCTCCAGGTGAAGGAGCTGTTGCTCTCCTGAGGGGACTTCACCGGCCCCTCTGCCTCTGGTCCAGCCGCAACGGAGGGATGCATGCAAGCCGACGAATTCCAGCGATGGATGTGGTTGGCCAGGAACGATCCCGAGGCCTTCGAGCGTGAGCGTGACAAGGCCGTAAACGAGGTGATAAGCAATGCTCCGGAGCGGTTGCAGGCGCGCCTGCGCGGGCTGCAATTCCGAATCGACATGGAACGGCGCAAGGCCAGGACACCCTTGATTGCCTGCCTTCGCATCTCGTCCATGATGTGGGACGCGGTCCTCGGAAAGGAGGGGCTGCGCGACGCGCTGACGAGTTTCTCCAGCATCACCGAGGGGCGCGGCGGGCGGAAATCCGAGAGCCCGCGCCACAAGGCCGAAGTGATAGTATTCCGTCCGAAATCGCCGCGCCCGTAGCGCCTCACAGGGCCAAAGTCAGACCCGAATGAGCGCCACACCCACCGAGGTGTAGGGATAACCGTGAAACCGGCGCATCTCGGCCTTGGTGCGGCTCCAGTCCACCGCGAGGTCGACCTCCCCATCCACGCGAAAACCTGGCGCCTCCAGAATGAGCTCACGCAGCAGGGACTCGTCGAAAAAGCTCCAGTCCACGGGAAAACGCTCGCCGGGCCCTTCGTACCAGAGCGAAGCGGCGGCATCTTCGTAATAGTCGGTGGTCAATACCACCCGCCCCCCGGGGCGCACGACCCTGCCCAGCTCCTGGAGCACCGCCGGGATCCCTTCGCGACCCAGATGCTCGATCACGGAGATGCAGAACACCGCATCGAACTCCCAGTCCGGAAAGGGCAGGCGATCGATGCCTGCCTTGCGGTAATCCACCCGCACGCCGTGCATTGCGGCAAGGCCCTGGGGCGGATGGAGGTCCACGGCCGAGACCCTGTGGCCGCAAGCGGCCAGATGGATGGGAAAGATGGAGGCGCCGCAGCCGGCGTCGAGCACGCGGCTGCCCGGCGCCAGTTGGGCCCGCTCCAGTGCCCACGGATATTCCCACCGCTTGCTGGGATGCAGGTAGGAGATGTCGTCCTTGGCCTCCAGGGCGTCGAGCTGCTGGAGCACCTCCCGGAAGCTGCGCGTGTGCAGATCACCGAGATTAAGCAGACGGTTGGGGGCTCGCTCATGCATGGTGCTCTTCTCCCTCGGGTCGGACCCACTGGCGCCCCAACGCGCGCTGCACCGCTGCCCACACATCATCGGTGGCGGTGTCGCCGATGCAGCCGTCGCGCTCCAGCAGACAGCGGGCCGTGGCGACACAGGCCGGCGGCCCGAATTCGGCCGCCAGACGGTGCGGGCAGCCATCGCCGTCCCCACCCAGCCCGATCGCCCCACGTGGCAAGTAGATGCCCGGCGAGGTGGGCCCGAAGACGGCGACGGTGGGAATACCGACCGCCGAGGCAAGGTGCATCAGCCCCGTGTCGTTTCCAACGAACAGTCGGCAACGGCCCAGCAGGGTAGCGACCTGGCGCAGGTGCAGCCTCCCCACCGGGGTGACGTTCCTCTCGGCATGGCGCATCTGTCGGAGGAACGGCTCCACCAGCGCCTCATCGGGACCGTGGAGCAGCAGCACATGCCACCTCAGCTCCTCGACCGCGCGGTCCGCCACCGCAGCCAGCTGCGCCAGCGGCCACCGCTTCAATGGGGAGGAGGCCACGGGGGAGATGGCGACCAGAGGACGCGAGGTGAGGCCCCGCGCCTTGAGGAAGGTGCGGCCTTGCTCCAGCTCGGCGGGGGTGGGAGAGAACGCAGGGATTGCCGCCGGGGAGACCTCCAGCCCCCACCCCCCAAGCACAGCGGCCTTGACCGCGGCGAGACCGCTGGCGCCGCCGGCCAGCGCTTGGTCCTGAAGGCGCTGGCCGGCATCGAGCAAGGCGCAGGAGGCCCCCTCCCAGATGAGATCCCGTACGGCGAACACCGCATGGCTGGGGTCGATGATTAGATCGAATCCGCCCCGCTCCAGCCATGCGCCGAAGGCTTGGCGCGCCTCGGCGCTGCCCCCATCGCCCCAGTGGGTGAATCCCAGATCCTGAACGCACTGGATGGCGTCCACCCGCGGGTCCCCCTGCAGCAATTCCACGGCGGGGTAGGCCCCGAGCGCGGTAATATGCGCTGCAGGCGCCGCAGCCCTGAGGGTCTCCAGCGCCGGCAGCTCCATCACCAGATCGCCGATGCCGTACCGCAGGCACAGCAGAATCTTCCGCGCCGTTCCAATCTCCATTTGAAACCGTTCCGTTTCTACCCTCCAGGGTTGTCTCCAAAGGCAGTCGCCCCAGACCGCTCCCGGGCCAGACCCACCCGGGCGGGACGAGTGCACCGCTCAGGAAGGGGGCATCTGCCCGGTGGCAGCCAGCAACTCCGTTTCATCCCATGGGGTGCGATGCCGACTCTCCCGATCGGGCTCGCACACATAGACTTCGTGTCCGGGGCGACCGGTCACCCGAAAGCCTGCCGAACGCAACATGGCGAGCACCGCCGCATGATTCGGAGCCCACCAGTTGGTGGGATCGTCCGCCAGACTATGTTCAATAAAAGCCATCCTGGGCCATCCTTCAACCGCCATGGCCTCCCGCTCGTCAATGGCAATGTTGGGCACCTCCCCGGCCACCTCGGTGCCAGGCATGGTGAGGGTCTGGAACACCATGAGACGTCCGGTCCTGTGCGCAACGATGTCGAGACCCAGAAGCGGATAGCGCAGGTGATAGAACACCCCCAGAAAAAGCACCAGATCGAACACTTCACTCTCGCGCGCAAGGTCGTAGACCTGCATCCGGCGAAACTCGATGCGATCGCAAAGGCCGAACCGTTCCGCCGCCCACTGGGCCTGGCGGAGGTAGTGCTCGTTCGAGTCGATGGCGACCACCTCCGCCCCGCGTCGGGCCAGCTCGAAACTGTAGTAGCCGGCATTGCAGCCCACATCCAGGGCGCGCCAGCCATCGAGCCGTTCAGGGAGGTACGGCGCCAGCTCCTCCCACTTGTAGCGGGGGAAGTCCCCGAGGAAGTGCGTCGGCGCAGTCTGGGTCCCGTCGGGAAGGTGCAGGTTGTGAAACCACGGTGCCATGGCCTCGACCTGCGCACGCAGAGGTGTCGATTCGTGAGTGGAGGGCCCGCCGCCCCCGGTCCGTTCATCCACGATCCGCTCCTCGTGTCAGCGGCCTTCCGGCATGGGCGGCAGGCCGTCGGTCTGGTTGATACAAAGGAGTCTCGGTCCCCACGGCTCCAACTGCACCACGCAGACGGAGACAAGACCAATCTCCAGGCGCAGGGCCAGGTCCAGGGGAATGCCCGCGTAGTGGGCCACCACACAGCGAATGGGATCACCGTGACTGACCACGGCGACGGTCTCCTCCCCGCGGGCTTCTCGCAGCTCCTCCAGCGCGGAGATCATGCGCCCCTGCACCTCCAGGAGGGTTTCTCCGCCCGGGACCCGCATGCCGCTGCGAAACTGGTGGAAACGCCGCCACTCGGGATCGCCATCGAGCTGCTGCAACGTGTGCCCCTGCCAGGCCCCGAAGTTCACCTCCGTGAAGGCTTCCCGGATCTCCACCTCCAGCCCGAGCCGTGCGGCCAGGGGCGCAGCGGTCTGCCGGGCCCGCTCCATGGGACTGCTGTACATCCGTGCGATGGGCAGAGTTGCAAGGCGCTCGGCCAGGCGTTCCGCCTGTTCACGCCCCTGGGCGTTGAGGTCGACACCGGGCAGGCGCCCGGTGAGGGCGCGCCCCACCACATCGTTGGCCCCGTGGCGGATCAAGACGATGGTGGTCATGGTGCCGAGCCCGTTCCATCCGCGCGGGCGCTTTCCGCCGGGGCCACATAGCGCTCCACCACTTCACCGGCGAAGAAAGCGAACTCCTCCGGCCGCACCGGCGGACTGGTGTGGTGGGCGCGCCTGCCGCGGGAGGGGGGGGTGAAGCAGAGGGTCACTGTGGTATCGAATTCCGAGAGCGCGTCCATCTGCCGGTCGAACCACTCGATCGCTCCCGGGCGGTGCCAATCGGCCCAGCTGATACCGGTGCGCAACCGTTTCACCCCCATCTTGCGCAACCACGCCACCGCGTCTTCGAGCCGGTGGTCCTCGTAGTGGAACCACTGGCAAATGCCCATGTCCGGATTGAAGTGATCGAGGGCCGGCTTCGGGGTCCCGTCGGCGCGCACCAGGCCCATGTAGAAGTGGCGGTAGTAGGCGCTGCCTTCGCTCTCGCGGTGGCGGGTGGTGGCCTCCCAGGTGGGAGGGAGGTCGAAAAGGCTGTACCAGTAGATCCGCTCCACCCGTCTCAGCAGCAACTCCGAGGTGCGCCGCAGGCCGAAGACCTGCACCTCATCGGCCCCGAAACTGGAGACGCCCACCTCGGTGACCCACACCGGCAGGTGCACGGTCTGCTCGATCTCGGCCACCTTCTCGGGCCACTCGTCGATCTTCCAGTGGTTCCAGTCCAGCGGGAATCCATGAATGGCCACTGCATCCAGGTGGTCCATGACGCCGTGACTGGCCAGCAGGCGCATGAAACTGCTATCGATGGGAGAGATGCCGCCAAGCACCAGGCCCAGTCCGGGCCGAAGCCGGCGCACCTCGCGAGCGGCGGTATTGACCATGGCGCTGAACTGCCGCCAATCGGGATCCATGTGGAAGTCCCAATGGGAGAGGTTGTTGGGTTCGTTCCAGAACTTGATGGCCTCGATCATCCCTACCTCCGGAGATAACCCTCACCGGCGCCTCAACCGACACTAGAGCACCGAACAGATAAATCCGACGTGCCCAACATGTAGGGTGGATAAGCGCAGCGCATCCACCGTGCGGCGTCGAATTGGTGGATGCGCTGCGCTTATCCACC
>JAWLHA010000127.1:0-6241 GCA_041690535.1 Gammaproteobacteria bacterium
TCGGCCGCATGGACGCGGCCGTCGAGCGTACATGGACGTATTGATAGCGTACCTGCTTTCAAGGACTTACATCGCTCGCAGCACGGCCTTGACGTAAGTATGCGTTTACCCTGAGTTACCAGGGGGATGTGTCGCTCCGCGGCGGATTTTCTGATCAACACAGCTGCGCGCAGTGCCCCTCGCCCCTTGGACCTGCCTCACCCCGTGCGTTCGAAGATGAGGTCCCACACCCCGTGGCCGAGCCGATGGCCGCGCTGCTCGAACTTGGTGAGGGGGCGGTAGTCCGGGCGGGGGACGAAATCGCCCGCGGCTGAGGTGTTGCGAAACCCGTCGGCCGCCCCGAGCACCTCCAGCATGTGGTGGGCGTAATCCTCCCAGTCGGTGGCCATGTGCAGGTGCCCGCCGATGCGCAGCTTGCGCCGCACCAGTTGTGCCCACTCCGGCTGCACCTGGCGGCGCTTGTGGTGGCGCTTCTTGTGCCAGGGGTCGGGGAAGAAGAGCAGCAGCGCCTCCAGAGCGTCGTCGGGGAGCTGCGCGGTCAGCACCTCCACCGCGTCGGCGCACATCACCCGCACGTTCGACAGCCCCAGTTCCTCCACCCGGCGCAGCAGCCGTCCCACTCCGGGGCGGTGCACTTCGATCCCCAGGTAGTTGTTCTCGGGATGTTGATTCGCCATGGTGGCCAGGCTCTCCCCGTCGCCAAAGCCGATCTCGCAGATGGTGGGGGCGGTGCGGCCGAAGAGCATCTCCAGATCAAGCGGCTGCTCGCTCTGCTCCACCCCGTAGCGGGGCCAAAGCTCATCGAGTGCCTTCTGCTGGCCGGGGGTGAGGCGTCCCTCGCGACGGACGAACGAACGGATTCGACGGTGGCGATCCGCAGTCATGGTTGTGTGACTCGTGGCAGGATTGGCGTTTCCCGGGACCGCCTCGCGGGCGGCCCGGCACTACGAAAAGGGGCCCAACGATACCCGTTGTGGCCGGGCCCGTCACCTCCGGACCGACGCTCCGCAGGGTAAGCGCATACTTACATCGCTCTTCGGTAAGTATGCGTTCGCCCTGCGACGCTCCATGGCTCAGAAGAAAGTGCCGTCCAGCGGCGAGGAGGCGCTGGCGTAGAGCTTGCGAGGCATGCGGCCGGCCAGATAGGCCTCGCGGCCGGCCTCGATGGCCTTCTTCATGGCCGAGGCCATGAGCACCGGATTCTGTGCCGCGGCGATGGCGGTGTTCATCAGCACCCCGTCGCAGCCCAGCTCCATGGCGATGGCGGCATCGGAGGCGGTCCCCACCCCTGCGTCCACCAGGATGGGCACCTGGGCATTCTCCAGGATCATCTTGATGTTATAGGGGTTGCGGATGCCCAGGCCGGAGCCGATGGGGGCGGCCAGGGGCATTACCGCCACGCAGCCCATCTCCTCCAGACGCTTGGCCAGGATGGGGTCATCGCTGGTGTAGACCATCACCTTGAAGCCGTCCTTGATGAGGATCTCGGCCGCCTCCAGGGTGGCGGTGACGTCGGGGTAGAGGGTTT
The DNA here is from genome assembly GCA_041690535.1 of Gammaproteobacteria bacterium. Classification (GTDB taxonomy): domain Bacteria; phylum Pseudomonadota; class Gammaproteobacteria; order Thiohalomonadales; family Thiohalomonadaceae; genus JAWLHA01. The sequence goes on from JAWLHA010000127.1 coordinate 1,529, forward strand.
TCTGATCTCCCAGCACCTCCAGCTTCACCAGGTCGTGGCCGTCGAGCAGCTCGCGCGCCAGCCGACAGGTGCGCACCGCGTCCTCCGCCGTATAGCAGCCGGCGGTGTTGGGGAGGATGGTGTAGCGCTCGGGGGGCACCACGTCCAACAGATTCGGTTCGTTGGGGTTCTGGCCGATGTTGGTGCGTCGAATGGCCACGGTCACGATCTCCGCGCCGCTCGCCTCGATGGCCAACCGGGTCTCTTCCAGGTCCTTGTATTTGCCGGTGCCCACCAGCAAGCGGGAGGTGTACTCCTTGCCGGCGATCACAAAGGAATCAGTGGATTGCTGGGTCATCGTCTCGTTCCTGCAAATGGTCGGGTTGGGCCTGATGCCGGCCGGAACCTCAGAAGTATAGAGAGCGGGGGTTCTTCAGCCGCCGCCAATGGCGTGGACCACCTCGACGCGGTCCTCCGGTTGGAAGCGGTGCGCTTCGTACTGGCTGCGGGGGAGGATGTCGCGGTTGACCTCCATGGCGAGCCGCCGGCCGGTCAGGCCGAGCAGCTCCACCAGCTGGGCGGCAGTGCACCCCTCCGGTACGTCGCGCGGTTCTCCGTTGACATAAATATTCATGGCGGCAAAGCCTAGCTTTATCCAGTGGCCGGGTCAAACATTGGGCGAATGCTATTATTGAGCAGAACGGTGCGATGGTGCTAGAATCGCCCCGCACTCTGAAGCGGGTGTAGTTCAATGGTAGAACCTCAGCTTCCCAAGCTGATGACGTGGGTTCGATTCCCATCACCCGCTCCAAATCACCCCATCCGAGCGCAATCCGCTAGCCTATCCTTCTCCAAACGAGCCCCCATACCGGCTGTCCAACAGCGCAACACAGCGGGAATTCGGACGGAGCCATGAAAAAGGTCGCCAAGATCGTCGCGTGGTCCCTCGCCGGGCTGCTCCTTCTTTTGGTGGTCGTCGCCGCCGTCGTGGCCGCCTTGTTCGACCCCAACGACTACCGGGACCAGATCACCGCCCTGGCCCAACAGCACACCGGCCGCGAACTGCGCATCGGTGGGGATCTCTCCCTCTCGTTCTTCCCCTGGCTCGGGGTGGAGGTGGCCCAGGTGGAGTTGGGCAACGCCCCGGGGTTCGGTCCCGAGCCCATGGCCCGTGTCGAACAGGCGGAGGCGCGGGTCAAGCTGCTGCCCCTGCTGCGCAAGCAGGTGGAGGTGGACACCGTCGTCCTCGACGGGCTGCATCTGAACCTGGCCCGCAATGCCCGGGGGGAGACCAACTGGCAGGACCTCATCCCCGAGGCGCCCCCCCCGGAGGCCCCGCCGCCCGAACCTTCTGAGCAGCCCACCCTCCCCGAGACCTTGGCGGCCCTCGCTCTGGAGGGGATCATCGTCACCGACGCCCGGGTGCAGTGGCAGGATGGGGTGACCGGGCAGCAGGTGCTCATCGATGATCTGCGCTTCGAGACCGGCGCGCTTCGCTTCGATGCCCCCATCCCGCTGCGCACCGCCTTCGCCTTTCGCCTGGCGGAGCCGAACCTCGACGGCAACGTCCGCCTTGTCACCGAGTTGGGCCTTGATCTCGAACGCGAAATTTACCGGCTGTGGGGGGTGGATCTTACCGCCACGGCCAAGGGCGAGATGCTGCCCGCCGGGGCGGTGGAGGCGCGGCTCACCGGGGAGGCGCTGGCCAATCTGGTCGATGACATCGCCGAGCTGACGGGCCTTCAGCTCTCCGCCTATGGCGCGCGGCTCCAGACGACCGTGCGCGCCGAGCGCCTGATCGCCGGGCCCGAGGCCCAGGGGACCTTCACCCTCAACGTGCAGGACCCGCAGACCCTCGCCGCCGCCGTGCCGGGCGGAGCGCTGCCGCCGGCCGCCCTGAAAGGCGGCGCGCTGGAGGGGCAGTTCAGCGCCTCCCTCGCCGACCAAACCCTCTCCGTCCCAAACCTCACGGCGCAGCTGGCCGGGACGGTGGCGAGCCTCTCCCTCGCCGGGGAGCGGATCATCGACGCGCCGGCTCTCTCCGGGGATCTGACCCTCACCGTCAGGGACGGCCGACTGGCCCTCGCCCCCGTGGCCGAGGCCCTGCCGGAGGGATTCCGCGCCGAGGCCCTCTCTGGGGCCAACCTGGCGTTGGGCTACGGGGTGGACCTCGGCAAGGAGACCGCCACCGTGGAGGGGCTGAAGCTGAGCGCCGTGGGGGTGAGTCTCACGGGCGGCGCCCGCGGCCGGGCCATCCTCTCCGAGCCGGTCTTCTCCGGGCGCCTGCAGAGCGACGAGTTCGTGCCCCGCGATGTGAGCTCCACCCTCGGACTGGCGCTGCCCGAGACCGCCGACCCGTCGGCCCTGACCAAGGCGCGACTGGTGGTGGCCTATGAGGCGGGCCTGGACCAGGCCGCCCTCACCCTCCAACCCCTGCGGCTTGATGAGACCCGCCTCACAGGCACCGCCTCCATTCGCAATTTCGCCCAGCCGGCCATCCGCTACGACCTCTCGGTGGACGCCATCGACCTGGACCGCTATCTGCCCCCCGAGGCGGCCGCTGCCCCCGAAGGGGCCGCGGCGCCAGCGAGGGATGCGTCCGGGACCGAGCCGCCCATCGCCCTGCCGGTGGAGATGCTGCGGGGGCTCGACCTGCAGGGGCGCCTGCGGGTGAAGAGCCTCAAGGCGGCCAACCTTCAGGCCAGCGCCATCGATGCCACTGCCCTTGGGCAAAAGGGGGTCTTCCGTCTCCACCCCCTCAGCGCGAGGCTCTACGGTGGGACCTACAGCGGCGATCTCGGGCTGAATGTCGCCGGCGCGGTACCCCGCTTCTCCATGAACGAGCGACTGACCGGCATCCAGGCCGGCCCCCTGCTGCAGGCCCTCATGGGCAAGGACTACGTCACCGGCGCCGCCGGGCTCACCGCCAGGATGACCGCTGCCGGGCTCGAGCCCATGGCCATCCGCAAGAGCCTCACTGGTGATGCCACCTTCAAATTCGAGAATGGCGCGGTGAAGGGGTTCAACATCGCCCAGCTCCTCCGCGAGGCGAGCGCCCGGCTGAAGGGGCAGCCGGCTCCCAAAGAGGGCACCCCCCGCCAGACCGACTTTGCCGTGCTGAGCGGCAGCCTCAAGGTGGCCAACGGCATCGCCCGCAACAGCGATCTGGTGGCCCAATCGCCGCTGTTGCGGGTCAGCGGCCAGGGGCAGGTCAATCTGGTAGAGGAGACGGTGGACTACCGGGTCAACGCCTCCATTGTGGGCACCCTGGAGGGGCAGGGTGGCAAGGAGCTTTCCGAGTTGCGCGACCTCACCATCCCCCTGCGCATCCGGGGCCCCCTCACCCAACCCAAGTTCAGCGTGGAGTTGGAATCGGCCCTCAAGGCCCGCGCCGAGCAGGCGTTGGAGAAGAAGAAGCAGGAGAGCCAGCAGCAGCTGGAGCAACGCCTGGAGCGCGAGAAGGAGAAGGCGCAGAAGCAGCTGGAGGAGAAGCTGAAGAATATGCTGAAATTCTGAGATGACGAGGAGCTTTGCCGAACGCCTGCTCGCCTGGTTTGACGACCACGGGCGAAAGACCCTGCCCTGGCAGCACGAGCGCACCCCCTATCGGGTGTGGATCTCGGAGATCATGCTGCAACAGACCCAGGTGGCCACCGTGGTGCCCTACTACGAGCGCTTCATGGCCCACTTCCCCGACGTGAGGGCCCTCGCCGGGGCAGAGCTGGAGGAGGTGTTGGGGCTGTGGAGCGGTCTGGGCTATTACAGCCGTGCGCGCAACCTTCACAAGGCGGCGCGGACCATCGCCACCGAGTTTGACGGGCGCTTTCCCGAGACCGTCGAGGCGGTGACGGCCCTGCCCGGGATCGGCCGCTCCACCGCCGGGGCCATCCTCGCCCTCGCCCTGGGGCGGCGCCACCCCATCCTCGACGGCAACGTCAAGCGCGTGCTCGCCCGCCACCGACTGGTGGAGGGGTGGCCGGGACAGTCCGCGGTCGAGCGGCAGTTGTGGGCCGACGCCGACGCCTTCACCCCCGAGGCGCGCCTGGCTGACTACACCCAGGCCATCATGGACCTGGGGGCAACCGTCTGCACCCCGCGCAATCCCGCCTGCGAGCGCTGTCCGGTCCAGGGTGACTGTGGGGCGGCCCGGGAGGGACGCCAGGAGGAGCTGCCCACCCCCAAACCGCGGAAGAGGCTCCCCGAGCGCCACACCGCCATGCTGGTGATTGTCGACGGACGGGGGCGGGTCCTGCTTCAGCGCCGCCCTCCCGCGGGGATCTGGGGCGGCCTGTGGAGCCTGCCGGAGTGGGACGGTGAGGGAGAGTTGCGCCACTGGTGCCGTGAGCGCCTCGGCCTGGAACTGCTTCACGTCGAACCCGCGCCGAGGGTCCGCCACACCTTCAGCCACTTCCACCTGGACATCGACCCCTATTACGTCGAAGCGGCAGGCGCGCCGTCCCCCGGCGTGGCAGAACCCGAGGCCATGGCCTGGCATCCCCTCGCCGCCAGCCGCCGCCTCGGCCTGCCCGCCCCGGTCGCCCGACTCCTCGCCGGCCTGGCCGAAGAGCCCACCAGCGCCGCCTAGATGTGAGCTCTCTATAGGTTGTTCACTCGGGGCATACCCAGAAGAATGGGGGAGCACCGAACAGGTAAACCGAAAGATCGCCAATCGCAGCCAAGTTGCGCCGCAGGTGGCGGGGGCAGCGAACCGAGGTAGGGTGGATAAGCGCAGCG
>JAWLHA010000128.1:0-6210 GCA_041690535.1 Gammaproteobacteria bacterium
GCTGTAAATACATCCGTGTACGCTCGACGGCCGCGTCCATGCGGCCGTCGACCTGCTTTCAAGGACTTACATCGCTCTTGGGTAAGTATGCGTTTACCCTGCCTGCCGCTGCGGAGTGGGCGAGCAACGCCGCCCTTCATGCTAGTCTAAATGGTTAGGTAACCAAACGTTTGACGCTGGAAGCAAGATGCCCAATCCACTACTGCAAATGACCGGATTGCCCCCGTTCCGGGACATCCTCCCCGAACACGTCGAACCGGCCATCGATGCGACCCTCGCGGACAACCGCCGCCGCGTGGAGGCCCTGCTCCACGCGGGGGGACCGTACACCTGGGACAACCTGGTCGCCCCCCTCGAGGAGATCGACGACCGCCTGAATCGCATCTGGTCGCCCGTCAGCCACATGAACTCGGTGGTCAACTCCGAGGCATTGCGCCAGGCCTACAATGCCTGCCTGCCCAAGTTGAGCGATTACGCCACGGAGATGGGGCAGGATGAGCGGCTCTACCGGGCTTTCCAGAGCCTGGCGACGGGGCCGGAGAGTGCCACCTTTGACGCGGCCCAGAAGCGCCTGCTGGAGAACACCCTGCGGGACTTCCGCCTTTCGGGAGTGGATTTGCCGCCCGAGCAGAAGGGGCGCTACAAGGCGTTGAAGCAGGAACTGTCGCGCCTCACCAGCAAGTTCGACGAAAATCTCCTGGACGCCACGCACGCCTGGAGCCGCCACATTACCGAGGGGGACCAACTGGCGGGCCTGCCCGAGTCCGCCCTTGCCCTGGCCCGCCAGGCCGCGGAGCGCAAGGGGTTGGAGGGGTGGCTGCTGACCCTGGAATTCCCCTCCTACTTTGCCGTGATGACTTATGCGGACTCTCGCGCCCTGAGGGAGGAGGTCTACGAGGCTTACACCACCCGCGCCTCCGATCGGGGGCCCCACGCCGGCCAGTGGGACAACAGCGAGCTCATGGAGGCGGTCCTCAAGGTGCGTCACGAGTTGGCCGGACTGTTGGGGTTCGCCAGCTACGCCGAGCGCTCCCTGGCCACCAAGATGGCCGAGGATCCGCAGCAGGTCATGGGTTTCCTGCACGATCTGGCGCAGCGTTCGGTCGCGCTTGCCCGCCAGGAGTTGAACGAAATCGAGGCGTTTGCCCTTGAGCGTGACCGAATCGAGCCGGTGCAGGCGTGGGACGTCAGCTACTATGCCGAGAAGTTGCGCCAGGCCCGTTACGACCTCTCCCAGGAAGAGCTGAAGCCCTACTTCCCGGAAGCACGGGTGTTGCGGGGCATGTTCGAGGTGGTCCGGCGGCTCTACGGAATGGAGATCGAAGAGGTCGAAGGGGTCCAGACCTGGCATCCGGACGTGCGCTTCTTCGCCATTCGCGACAGCAAGGGAGCGCTGCGGGGGCGCTTCTATCTCGACCTCTACGCCCGCCCCAACAAGCGGGGCGGGGCCTGGATGGATGAGTGCATCAGCCGCCGGCGCTCCGGCACCGGGGAGATCCAGACCCCGGTCGCCTACCTGACCTGCAACTTCTCGCCCCCGGTGGGGGAGACCCCGGCCCTGTTCACTCATGACGAGGTGCTGACCCTCTTCCACGAGTTTGGCCATGGACTGCACCACATGCTGACCCAGGTGGACCATGCCGGCGTTTCCGGAATTTCCGGGGTGCCGTGGGATGCGGTGGAGCTGCCGAGCCAGTTCATGGAGAACTGGTGCTGGCAGCGGGGGGCCCTTGACCTCATCTCCGGACACCACCAGAGTGGCGAGGCCCTGCCGGAGGAGATGTTCCAGAAGATGATGGCCGCCCGCAACTTCCAGGCGGGTATGAAGATGGTGCGCCAGTTGGAGTTCGCGCTGTTCGATTTTCGTCTCCACATGGGCTACGACCCTAGCCAGGGCGGGCGCATTCAGGCGGTCCTGGACGAGGTGCGGGCCGAGGTGGCGGTGGTCCACCCCCCTGAGTACAACCGCTTCCAGCACAGCTTCGCCCACATCTTCTCGGGAGGTTACGCGGCGGGGTACTACAGCTACAAGTGGGCGGAGGTGCTCTCCGCGGATGCCTTCTCCCGCTTCGAGGAGGAGGGGATCTTCAACCGGGAGACGGGGCTCGCCTTTCTCGAGGCGGTCCTCGAGCAGGGGGGCGCGCGGGATCCCATGGAGCTTTTTGTGGAGTTCCGGGGTCGAAAACCGCAGATCGATGCGCTTTTGCGTCACAGCGGGATTGTTGCCTAGGAGCCCTGATGGGTCGACGTCTCCTCCCAATCGTGTTTTTCCTGCTCCTGCCGTTGGCCCCGGTGCAGGCGGCGGATTCCCGTTTTGTGACGGACACGATTTTGGTGGAGCTCCGCGAACGCCCTTCCGCCCAGAGCAATGTCGCCGGGGTCGCCCCCACCGGCACGCCGGTCAAAGTGCTCGAGGGCTACGGGATTTACAGCAAGGTCACGCTTCCGGACGGGCGGCAGGGCTGGGTGGAGAGCCGTCTGCTTTCCGAGCGGGAACCAGCCCAGGTGACTCTGCTGCGGGTGATGGACGAGTACGAGCGGCTGAACGCCGCCAACCAACGGCTCGAGGCACAGGTGGAGCGCTCCCGTCCCGGGACATTCATGGTGTGGAGTGCCATTGGTCTGTCGGTGGGGCTGTTCTGCGGTTTCATCCTGGGCACCTTCTGGCTCGAGCACCGGTTCCGCACCCGTCACGGCGGGATGAGGATTTGAGGGCCCGACCCGTTTGCCGGCCGCGCCTGCGGCGCCCCCAGTGGCGATGCAGATCCTTGTACGCCGGAACCGCCCAGTATTCGGCGTGCGTAAGCGGCTTTGACTTGCCAATTTTGTACAGGCCTACAAACAAGGCCTTGCCGGGTTTGTGTCCTAGAATGACGCAACGTAGCCCACGCCCTCCATGCTTTGCATGATCTTCTCTAGCTGTTCACCTTGGGTCTGCTGATAGGCATTGAAGGTGTCGGGGCTCTCGGCTGCGAGCCAACGGAGTACCTTATTGAGTTCAGGTTCAGGAGGCCGATGCCGGAACACAAGCACATGACTGGGATCGATATCTCCGCTGCGCAGCAGATCGTTCAAGTTCATATTGGTGTTGCCAATCAGCGGAGAAGTGATGGGCAGAGGCCCTCTGGCCGATAGCACTGCCTCCGGGGCACACGAACTCACAACCCCTCCACATCCATCCCATGCGCCGCGAGCCACTGCTTGCGCCGCTCATAGTCGGGCATGGCCCGCTCGACCCGACGCCAGAAGGCGGGGGTGTGGTGGGGCTCATGGAGGTGGGCCAGTTCATGGATCACCACATACTCGGCGATGGTCCGGGGCAGCAGGATGGTCTTCCAGTGGAAGTAGAGCCACTGACCCTTGCCGCAGGAGCCCCAGCGATAACCCAGGTCCTGGACCTTGACGCCGGCAGGTGCCACCTCCATGCGGCCGGCGTTTTCGCCGACCTTGCGGGCCAGCCAGTCACGCCCCCGCTCTGAGTACCAGCGGATGAATTGAGCGCGCCCTTCCTCGATCGCGTCACGGCGCAGCATGGTGAGGCTCTTACCTGAGCCTTGGGTGTGCCAGATGATGCCGCCGCGCCGGTCGTGCTCGCCATCCTCCCGCCGGGTCTTGCCGGTCTTGAGGCGCGCCACAGCGCGGGTGACGGCCCGGAACTGCTGGTAGCGGCAGACCAGCTTGATGGTCTGGCCGTGACTGATGGTGAACAGGGTGTAGTGGCGGATGATGTCGAGCAGGTTGGCCTTGCTCAGCATCCCGGCGATGAGCCACTGCTGGCTGGAGAGCGGGCTCGCGCCCAGTTCGACCGCTACCTCCGCCTCGCTGCGCGGTTCCACCGTCTTCCAATGGAGGAAATGCTCGAAGCCGGCGCCGATGGTGCCCACCCGGGCATCGTCGAAGGTGGTGGCGATGAGGAGCTGGTTGGTGTGGAACAGGGCCGGGGCGCCCTCGTTCTCCTCCACCTCGTAGGCGGCCTTGCGCTGGTTGGCGTAGCGGCGCAGCTGATCGACCGCCTGAACGAGCCCCTCGGGCACGGTGCGGCTCTTGCACTCCACCACCACCAGGGGGATGCCGTTCACCAGCAGCACCAGGTCGGGGATGATGTGCCCCTTGGCGCTGTCGTGGCCCGGCGGGCACTTCACCTTGTACTGGTTGATGACCGTGAAGCGGTTGGCCTCGGGGTGGTCCCAATCGATGTAGTGGAGGGTCTGGCCGCGGCCCCCGTCCCAGTCCGGCAGGCCCTCCACGGAGATGCCTTTCAGGAGCAGCTCCGTGGCTTGCTGGTTGGCCTCCATGAGCTTGGCGGCCGGCAGGCGGGTCAGGGCGCCGACGGCCTGTGAGAGGCGCTCGTCATCGAGCCAGGGCCTGCCGTCGCGCAGGTTGAGGCGGCGGAGCTGCTCGCGCAGTACGCCTTCTTGAATCACCTGGGCGAAGCTGTCGCGGCCGGTTATGGCCGGGTCCTCGACCGAGCCCTCGATGGTCTCCCACCCCATCCCTTGCAGTTGCTGGACAAAGGGCAGCTCAACCTCCGCGTATTCGGGTCCTTTGTACAACTCAGTTTCCCTTGGTTTTTCAACACTTACCTCATCGCGGCGGTCAAAAAAGCAGGTGCGCCATGCCTATGTCACCGCTACAATTACCCACATATTCTCAAGAATCGCCACCATGAAAGCACGCCCCACAAAACCGGTCAAAAAGGGCCTGCCCGTCACGAGGGCAAAGCTGATTCGCGCGGTCGCGAGTTCGACGGCCATCGAGACCGGTGAATCCGTCGGCGCTATCGAGGCGCGGCTGAAGTCGGGTGTCCGCCGCTTCAAGCAGCTAAAGCTCGCCTGACCCACTCCGTCATCGGCCCGTACTCGCAGTCCAGCCCGGCATGGATTGCAGCGATGTAGTTCTCCTTGTTTTCTTCCCAGGGCGTGTAGTCCAGCGGCCCAAAGCCCGCTTGGCCCGCCATCACATCGGCAAGTAGCCGGGCGAGGCGCCCGTTTCCCTCCCTGAACGGGTGGATCAGGATGAATTCCACGTGCACTTTGGCAATCGCTGCGGCGGCATCGTCCCGAGTCATCCCGGAACAGGGTGTCAGCCGCGACAGGCAGTTGCGCTCGAACTGCTTCAGCAGCGAGGGAACCTGTCCAGCGGCCGCAAACGGTAACCCGCCCTTGGACATGTTGACCGAACGCTCCTGGCCCGCCCAGTCGAAGAGATTGCCACAGCCACTTGCGGTGCCACTCCTTCACCATGGCGACGGTCAGCGGCTGCTCCGGGTCGACATTACGGAGTACATAGGCGTAGAGGTCGAGGAGCAGCTCGGTTTCGGCCTCCTGCAGATCGGCCGGGTCGGCGATGCCGAGCTTGTTCTTGAGCACCAGCCCGTTGGAACCGGGCTCGAACTCGCCTTCACTGCCGTCGACGGTGTAGCGGGTCATTGGGGTCGCCGGATCATGCGGCCGTCGCGGCCGGTGACGGCCGGGACCTCGACCGAGCCCTCGATGGTCTCCCACCCTATCCCTTTCAGTTGCTGGATGAAGGGAGGCCCAACGTCCATATATTCCGGTCCTGGCATTGCTCGTTCTTGTTGTTAGGCGGACACCCGTTCCGCGGTGTCCAGAAGCGGGGTGACACGGACTCGGCCGGTGAGGAGGTCGTTCTTTCTCGTCCCCTCAGAGGCCTCTGTGTCAGAGGGGGTTGGCCCGAATGTGGCCAAGACCCGGGAGGGGAGATTATCCGCATTCAGGCCTGCTGGGCCAAACTGAACCGGGTTTTGTACACGCTCTACCGATCCGATACCTGTCACTCCCAAGAGCGTCGTGCGAGCTATGGTTAGACATTGGCGAGAGTGCAGCCAGGAGGGATCTATGTCCAGGGAGGTACTAGCAGCCAAGGCCCAGAGGCACTGAAAACAGTGGCTCCCGAACAAAACGGCGGGGCTGATGGCGAGAGGGTACAAGGAGTGGCGGAGGAGAGCCCAGATACAGTTCGCAGCTCCTACCGTGGGCGAGACCAATCCCTCAGGTCCGTAGTGGTGCCGAGTAGTCTCGACATATGTAGATGTGTAGCCAGAAACGGTATCCAGCATAAATATTCCGGTTAGTCCGTCGCATATGGTCCACATGCAGGGTGAACGCATACTCATCAACGAGCGACGTAAGTCCTTGAAAGCAGGTCGTCGGCCGCATGGATTGGTGCAAGGACGCACTTATGCCGCGG
>JAWLHA010000129.1:0-5935 GCA_041690535.1 Gammaproteobacteria bacterium
GGCCAAGGAGCTCGGCCGCAACACCTACCGTTTCTACAACCCGGCAGTCGACCGCCGCGCCCAGGAGCGGGCACATATCGAGACGGGGCTGCGTCAGGCCCTCGATGAGGGTGGGTTGCGTGTAGTCTATCAGCCGAAGTTCGACCTGCGCAGCGGACGGATGATTGGGGTCGAGGCCCTGGTGCGCTGGCAGCACCCGGAGTTCGGTCTGCTCGACCCGGCGCGGTTCATTCCAGTGGCCGAGGAGAGCGAGTTGATCGTCCTGATCGACGACTGGGTACTGCATACCGCCTGCGATCAGGTGCAGCGATGGCGTGAACAGGGCCTGTACGCCGCTCTACATCTGTGTAAACCTCTCGGCCAAACGCTTCGAACGCCCAGATCTGGTCGAGACCGTGCGCCACCACCTGATCGAAAGTGGCTTGCCTCCCGAGTGCTTGGAGCTGGAGCTGACCGAGCGGACCGTGATGCACCACGTCGAACAGAGCATCACGCGCATGCGGGAGCTGGTGACCTTGGGGGTAGGCATCGCGATCGACGATTTCGGTACCGGCTACTCCTCCCTGAGTTACCTCAAACGCCTGCCCATCGATAGGCTCAAGATCGACCAGTCGTTCGTGCGCGACATCGCCACCGATCCCGATGACCGCGCCATCATTCAGGCGATCACCTCCCTGGCCCACACCATGAACAAACGGGTGATCGCCGAGGGGGTGGAGAGCGAGGCGCAGCGAGCATTCCTCGATGCCACTGGGTGCGACGAGGCTCAGGGGTACCTCTTTGCCGAGCCGCTTTCGCCTGAGCAGCTCGGGAATTGGCTTGTGCACTGAATCACTGCCAACCTATGGCCGCTTTCCGACACTAACCCGCCCACCCCCCAACCCTGTCGATGGGCCGGTACTCGCCGTTCTCGGACCTAGTCTGTTGTGGTCTGCTTCCGACACCAAGCCGTCATTCCCGCGACGGCGGGAATCCAGGACACGCAACCGGCAGCTTACGACCTTTGCCGTCATTCGCCGCGCCTCGACTACCGTCCACTCTGACGCCTAAAACAGACACTCCGCGCCGACTTTAAACCAGTCCTCTCGGCCATGATCGGCCCGTGTTCCCCCACGTGCGGTGGAGACATCTGACGTCTACTCCCGCATCGCGGCGCAGGTGCTTGACCATACTGTAGAGAAGTCCGACATCTCGGGATCGAGCGGGAGGGACCGCGATGGGATCGCCGCCAGTTACTTATGCCGGTATCGCTCGGGTAAGCCAGCTCCCCAGCGCGGAAAACCGGTGTTGCCGGCGCGTGGCCTACTGAACTATTCCCTCCTCCTCCAAAACATCCGGACGCTAATGGACGAGACGCTACAGGAGCGCATTAAGACCCTGGAACACGAACTGGTCCAGTGCCGCCGCGACCTCGCCCAAAGCCACGAGCGCGAGCAGCGTTACCGCAGCGTGTTCGACGCCATGATCGAAGGCACCACCGAGCGCAAGCGCCTGGAGGCGGTGCGCCGGCGCGAACAGGAGTTCCGTACCCTGGCCGAGCACACCCCCGACAACGTCGCCCGCTACGACCGCGAGCTGCGCTACCGCTACGCCAATCCGGCCACCGCGGCGAGCACTGGTATCCCGCGCGAGGCGTTCCTCGGCAAGACCGACCGCGAGTTGGGGATCCCGGAGGAGCTGGTGGAGGACTGGGCCCCCCGCACACGCCGGGTCTTCGACACCGGCCGCGAAGAGCTGGTCGCCTTTCGCTTCCCCACGCCGGCCGGCGAACGCTACTTCGAATCCCGCCTGGTGCCCGAGTTCGGCCCGGATGGGCAGGTGGAAACGGTGCTGGCGGTCACTCGTGACCTGACCGAGCGAAAGCGAGCCGAAGAGGCACTCAAGCGCACCGCGTATGAGCTGGGCGAGCGCAACAAGGAGTTGCGCTGCCTCTACGCGGTCGCCTCCCTCACTCAGCAGCGGGCACTCCCGCTGGCCGAGGTGTTGCGCGGCACCCTGGCGGCGCTGGTCCCGGCTTACCGTTACCCCGAGGTCGCTTGCGCACGCATCTCTGTAGAGGGAGCCAGCTATCACACCGAGCCATTTGCGCAGACGCCGTGGCGGCAGGCCGAGGTGATCGCGGTGGACGGGCAGAGCGTGGGGGAGCTGGAGGTGTTCTACAGGGAGGAGCGCCCTCCTGCGGCAGAGGGGCCTTTCGTGACCGAGGAGCGGGAGCTGCTGCGGGCCGTCGCCGACCTGCTCAGTCGGGCCCTACTGGAGCGGCGCGAGTGGGCCGCCCGCGTACAGGCCGAGGCCGGATTCAAGCAGGCCCAACGCCTGGCCCACGTGGGCAGCTGGGAGTGGGACCGCATTCACGATGTCTCCCACTGGTCCGACGAGATGTTCCGCATCGCGGGCCATGCCCCGCACGCCTTCCCGGTGACGCTGCAATCGGCCTTGGCAGTGGTCCACTCCGCCGACCGCGAGCGGGTCAGCACCCTGGCGAGCCGGGCCGTGGCGACCGGCGAAGGCTTTGTCGACGAGCACCGGATCGTGCGCCCCGACGGGGGCGAGCGGGTGGTGGAGAGCCGGGGCGAGGCGGTCAAGGACGCCAGTGGGGAGGTGGTGGCGCTGCGGGGGACCTGGCTCGATATCACCGAGCGCAAGCAGGCCGAGGCGGTCCAGCGCGCGGCCTACGCGCAGTTGGAGCAGTCCCTGGCCGACTTGCGCGCCACCCAGGCCCAACTGGTGCGCTCGGAGAAGCTGGCGGCGGTCGGTACCCTCGCCGGCGGCGTGGCCCACGAGATCAACAACCCCCTGATGGGGGTGATGGGCTATGTCGATTATGCCCGCCGCTCCAGTTCTGAGCCGTCCACCCAACACCTGCTCGAAGGGGCGAAGACCGGGTTGGAGCGCATCCGCGACTTGGTCAAGCGGCTGGTCGATGCCAGCACCCCGCTCGATTGGGAGCGGGAGGCGCTCTCGCTGCCGACGGTGCTAGCGCAGGTGCTGGCCGCCCAGCAGCGCAGTTTCGACGCCTGCGGCATTGCAGTGGAGGCGGAGATCCCCACCGGCCTACCACCAGTGCGGGCCTCCGAAGAGGGCCTTCGGCAAGTGTTCGCTAACCTGCTGAGCAATGCCCGCGATGCCCTGGCCGACAGCCCCGAGAAGCGGCTCAGCATCCGCGCCCGGCGCGAGAAGCAGAAGGTGGTCGTCGAAGTGAGCGACAGCGGTCCCGGCATCCCGCCTGAGATCCAAGAGCGTATTTTCGACCCGTTCTTCACCACCAAACCCCCGGGCCAGGGCACGGGACTTGGCCTGCCCATTGCCCGTAATGTGGTGGAGGTGTTCGGTGGGTCCATTACCTGTGACAGCGAGCCGGGTCGGGGTACCACCTTCTCGGTGGTACTACCGGCGTCAGAATCTCGGGAAGGTCCCGCCCAGCCATGAAGCGAAAATCGCGTTCTCAAGCCTAGCTACGCCATCCCGTCTTTGGGTCCTGTTCGGGCTTTTCGCACTCTTCGCCCTGGGGGCGGGATGGGCCCTATGCCAACGCCAGGCGACCGAGTACCAGTGGGATGTGTTGGAAGCGTGGGCGGCCGAGCGGTTTGCGGGAGATCACCACCTGGATCCACGAGCGGGAGGAAGAGGCGCAGGTCTTCCGGCACCTCACCGGAGCGGGGCCATGTGGGCGTGCTCGCAGACCGGACAGCGCAACCGGTGGCCGCCCAGCGCCGCGGTGGAAGGCGCGGTTGAGTTGGCGCGAGCCCCCGCTTTTTGGTCTGGAGCGGCGATGGGGCTCCACCGCATCCCTCGAATGACATGGCTCCGTAGCCTTCTAGACTCAGACATGAATCGTCATTTTGCCGATAAGGGGCCCCAAGCCATGGATGGTGGACATGCCAATTCTCCCCCCGCGGTTGAGCGCCTGGACACCGGCATTGCCGGCTTCGACCGCGTGTTGGGCGGTGGGCTGCCAAGGGGGTACAGCCTGCTCGTCGCCGGCGAGAGCGGCACCGGCAAGACGGTGCTGCTGAATGAATTCCTCTACCGGGGCATGACCCGCCTCGATGAACCCGGCGTATTGGTTACCTGCGAGGAGCCGGCCGATGCCATCCGGCGCCACGTGGCCGGCTTCGGTTGGGACTATCCGGCGCTGGAGGCGGCCGGCAAGCTGGCCATCGTCGATGTCAGCCCCTCCCCCCATGAGCTGGTCACGGTGGAGCTCAACGAGCGCTACAGCCTGGCGCCGCTGTTGGCGATCATCGAGGGGGAGGTGCAACGTTTGGGCGCCCGTCGGGTCGCCATCGACAACCTGACCAACCTGTTTGTGCGCTACCGCTCGGAAGCGGCGGTGCGCGAGCTGTTCCATCAGCTCACCGCCCACCTCCAGGCGTTGGGGGTGACCTCGTTCATTTCCGCGGAGCGCCACGACGGGCGCAGCGCCCTCTCTGAGCACCACCTGGAGGAGTTCGTGGCCGAGGGGGTGGTGGTGCTCGGGCAGAGCCCGGGGGAGCTGCGCACCGTGCGGCGGCTGTCCATCACCAAACTGCGCGGGCTCAACTACCAGTCGGGCCTGGTGGAATTCCAGATCGACGCCCACGGCCTGGAGGTCTTCCCGCGCATCCCGTTGAAGACCGGGATGGCCCCGGAGGTACTGACCGGGCGCGTCTCCTCGGGGATCGGGAAGATGGACGGCCTGCTCCATGGCGGGTTTCCGCGCGGCCATGTCATCCTGCTCTCCGGCGGTACCGGATCGGGCAAGACGGTGTTCGGGTTGCAGTTTGTCCAGGCCGGGCTGGCGGCCGGCGAGCCCGCCATTGTGGTCAGCGTGGAAGAGAGCCATCAGCAACTGCTCCACGAGGCCAGGAATTTCGGCTGGGACCTGGCGGCGGCCCGCGAGCAGGGGCGCCTCGCCTTCATCGACGTCCCCTTCTCCGGGATGCGCACCGACCAGATCCTCTACCAGATCGTCAACAAGGCGGGCGAGATCGGCGCCAAACGCCTGGTGATGGACTCGATCTCGGCGCTGATCTCCAGCGGGGCGACGCAACGGGAGGTGCGGCTGTTTCTGGAGCAGCTGGTGAGCTTCTGCAAGGCGGAGGGGATCACCGCACTGCTGACCTATGCCATCAGCGGGGCCTTCGGCGCCGCCGCCGGGCAGCTGCTGGGTGGGACGGCCATTACCGAGGCGCGCCTCAGCTCCATCGTCGATGCGATCATCCTGCTGAACTACGTGGAACACGCCGATCGGGTCGATAAGCTGATGAGCGTGCTGAAGGTCCGGGGCAGTCCCCACGACCCGGGGATCTACCGTTTCGAGATCACGGGAAAGGGGATCGAAATCGGCGAGAAGCAGCAATGAGCCGCCGCGTCGGCCCGCTGCCGCGGAGCAAGCCCCATGGGTGAGCAGATGTTCAAGGGGTCGTCTGAGGCCTATCAACTCACGCTGTACAGCGCCGGTGCCAGCCCGGCCATCGAGGCGGCGGCCGAGCGCATTCGCCAGTGGTGTGCCGAGCGCGCGATCCCACTGCGCCTTTTCATCATCGATGTATTGGCACAGCCGGAACACGCAATGCAGGAGCGGGTCTTTGCGACACCCACTCTGGTGCGCGAGGCGCCGCCGCCTCAACGCCGGGTCATTGGCGAACTCGGCAAGACGGCGACCATTATGCGCCTGTTACAGATGCCTGGAGCGGACTGAAGCGCGGCCAGGACTCGTTTTTGCCCGGTCCTGCATGGCCGCTATCCACCGCCCACCTGCCATTTCCGTCCGCCCTCCCGTGTCCGCTCCTGGCCGACTTTGGCAGGAGCCGACCCCAAGCCGTCATGCCCGCGAAGGCGACCGTGAGGTCTCCAGTTAAGATTGAAAATCCGTAACTACTCACCCCCATCCGTCATTCCCGCGAAGGCGGGAATCCAGTGCTGGACTTCAGAGGGCCAAGGGTATTGGGCT
>JAWLHA010000130.1:0-5918 GCA_041690535.1 Gammaproteobacteria bacterium
TGTGTGTTCGACATCGTCTGCTCCTCTAGTTCAAGGTGCAGACAGTGTCCAGCAGGGGGCCTATGGGCGAAAAGATGGGGTTAATTGGGCGCTTACACTACTCCCCCCGTCATTCCCGCGAAGGCGGGAATCCAGAGAACAGATGCATGACTCAAAATGGATCCCCGCCTACGCGGGGATGACGAATTTCCAAGGCATTGCGTGATCAGCTGGGGCGAGTAGTTACCATTGGATGGCCTTCCCGAAGCTGCGGCCATTCATGGCTTCGATGGGTCTCCCTTCTTTGGGATCGACTCGCGTCGTCGCAAACCTGCGGGGCGATTCTTCTCCTCCCTGGAGAACACGAACCGGCCAAAGAGGACACAGCCCTTCATCCCGGGGTCGCACGCCACCCCAGTCACGCTTTGACACTTGCCGCCGGCATCATGAGGGCATCCCCAACTCATGGGCAACTCCAACTGATTCCTTGAAAAGGGCATTATGCCAGGAACTGGAGTGGTGAATCCCGATCAGATTCAATGACAAGCTGGGGAGGAGGAAAGCCGGGATTCGCCTGGGTAAACACAGGAAGTTTGGCGGGCAGATAAAACGAGGGCCGGCGAATCCCTGCCGGCCCTTAACTGTGGGACATTACACCTTATTTCTTTTCTTGCTTCTGCTCTGGCGCTGGTGCAAAGCCCGGACCGTAAGCGTAAGGCCCCGGAGCACCCCAGGCGGGTGCACCGTAGTAGCCCGGGTAACCGCCGTAGTAGGGGTAACCACCGTAGTAGGGGTTGTGATAGCCGGAGCCGTAGCCGTAGCCGTTGCCGCTGCCACGACCGCTGAAGCTCATGTTGAAGCTGCCATCACCGAACATATCGCCCCAACCGCTGTTGGGCCCCCAACCACCCCAACCGGGTCCTCCCCACCACGCATTCGCAGACTGCAGAGGCAGAGCGCTGGCACCCAACACTGCAGCAACTGCAGCAAACTTCGTCAGTTTTTTCATGTTAGTCTCCATCCTTTATGACGGTATTTCCTGGAACTCTTGCGGCTGCAATTTTGCGTTACGCAAGTAGAAGTAAAGATGAGAATTCTGAATTGTCAATGCAACGAGAGTGCAAAAGCGGAGAGGGATTCGGTTAGGAATTTTCTCACCTCGGATGCGGTGAGAGAAATGTGTTGTTAGGGGGAAGGGCGGCGATTGCCGCCCATCATTAGCCTCTATGCCGCAGAAGCGATCTCGAGGTTCTGGACTTCGCTTTCGAGCAGTTCCATCTGTTCAAGCAGGCTGCGGGAGATCTCCAGGAGCTCCTGGAATTTGACCTTGGCCTGGTCCACCTTCTTGCGCTCCACAAGAGAGTGGATCTGTTCGTAGATCGCGTGCAGCAGTTCGTGTGGCCCTTCGATGTCCTGGAAGATCTCCAGGTCACCAAACTGCACTTTTCCCTCGCCATAGTACCAGTGCCCAAAACGGCATTCCGTGTGT
Source organism: Gammaproteobacteria bacterium (assembly GCA_041690535.1). GTDB lineage: Bacteria > Pseudomonadota > Gammaproteobacteria > Thiohalomonadales > Thiohalomonadaceae > JAWLHA01. The sequence goes on from JAWLHA010000130.1 coordinate 1,469, forward strand.
TTGATCGGCAACCGTTCTTCACTGACGGGAACGCCTGAAAGCATTCCCTGGGCATAGGCCCGCCAGCGGATGTGGGAAGACTTCGCACGGCGGATGAGCGCCAGCAACTCGGACTTCTCATCAGTGGTGATCAACATCTGCTTTGTTCCTGTTCGGTAATCGAAAAGATGCGAATAATGGAGTAACAAATTCCCGATTGCAATAGTAGGAGAACCGTCGTTCACCTGTTGTTGACGCCTTTACCGCTTCCCATCCGAGTACGACACCACGGTTAGGACACCAGGGGCCCCAGCGACCAGGGCGAGGCATCCTTGGCGTTTCTCGCTGTCTCAGCCGAACAATGCCCCATGTACATTACGGGAAAATGTCAGCGGCATTTTCCATGGCACGGCCGGTTGCGGGCTGGGGGGTCGAAAAGGGGGCGAACCAATGGCGAACTCCGGGACTCAAAACAAGGGCTCGCTCACTGCGGGAACTCCCTCGCAATCAAACCATTGACACTGACGATCCCGCCCATGACTCGCCCCAACATTACCTGCCGCAGACATGTTGCCGTACTGATCGCCCTGGGGGGACTCCTGGGGAGTGGACTGGCGCTCGCAGAGACGCGTTACGTGAGCGATCACCTCGTCATCACGCTGCGCACCGGCAAGGGCAATCAGTATCAAATCCTCAGGAGCCTGCCAAGCGGCACGGCTCTCGACATCCTGGAGGAAGATGGGGAGTTCGCTCGGGTGCGGCTCACAGCGGGACTGGAGGGTTGGGTTCGCACGCAATACCTTGTCAACGAGCCCGTCGCAAGGGAAAAACTCGCTGCCGCCGAAAAGCGTCTGACCGCCGTCGAGGCGAAGAACAGGGATCTTCAGCAGCAGCTCAGGGAGCTGCAGATGGAAAAGGCATCCATCACCAAGGCCAGGGCCGAGCTCGAGGGGCAGCACGAGCGTCTGTCGAACCAGCATGCGGAGCTCCGTGCCCTCGCCGCCGAGCCGATGCGCGTGAACGCGGAGAATCAGGTCATGCGCGAGCGTATCGTCGCCTTGGAACAGGAGATCGAGGATCTCAAGGATTACGATGACGCCTTGAGGAACGAGGCCTACCGCAGCTGGTTTGTCACCGGCGCCGGGGTGTTGGCCGTTGGAATTGTGCTGGGACTGCTGCTACCGCGCCTGCGGCGCCGGCAGAAATCGGCTTGGCGGGAATTGTAGGGGCGTCAGCAGGGTGAACGCATACTTACCCAAGAGCGATGTAAGTCCTTGAAAGCAGGTCCGCTGTGAATACATCCATGCGGCCGACGACCTGCTTTCAAGGACTTACATCGCTCACAGCACGGCCGTGACGTTAGTATGCGTTCACCCTGGGGGCGTCAGTACGGATCTTCCCGCTCCCGGGGTTTCCTGCTAGGCTGCAGCCCTTTCAAACGGTGGCAAATCCATGGCCAGGGTCAAAGTCTACAGCACGGGCATTTGCATCATCTGCGACAACGCGAAAAACCTGTTGAAAAAATGGCAGATCCCCTTCGAGGAGATCCGCGTCGACCGGGACCGCGACGCGTTGCGCGAAATACTCGAACTCACGAACAACGCCCGCACGGTCCCCCAGATCACCATCGACGGCCGATGGATTGGCGGATTCAACGAACTCACCGAGATGCACATGGAAGGCAAGCTCGACGAGTTGGTGGAGCAGTAGACCGACTGTGCGCCCCGGTTGCCCCCCTCGCCGCCCGGGGGCGCCTTTGTACGGCTGCGGGACCGGGACGCTCAGCGGCCCGACGGCAAGGTGGCCCCCCGCTTGCCGAGCACACAGACAAAACCCCCTCCATTACCCCGTCGGGCACCAGTCGCAGCGCCCAGGCGAGCTGCGGGCCGAACCGGTCGCGGGACCATTCGGTCAGGCCGGGCGCCGCGCCAGGAACATCCCGCGAAACAGACAAAATCTCCAAAGTCCCCGCAAACCGTTAGTAGGTAGGCGTTTACCCTGCGCGTTCACCCTGCTCGACGGCGCCAGGAGGCCCCTGCCTGTACTATGGTCCAGGAGAAGATGTAAGAGGCCTGCGCGATGAAACTAATCACCACCGAGCTGATGGAGCGCCTCAGCCGCAATGCCGCCGACTCGGCGCGGGGTAGGACCAATTTCAACCTGCACCCCGAGTTGAGCGACCCCGTACAGCGCTTTCTCAACGCCATCGAACCGGACAGCTACGTGCGCCCCCACCGCCATACGGCACCTCCCAAATGGGAGCTGTTCGTGGTCCTCTCTGGCTCCGCCGTGGTGCTCACCTTCGATGAGGAGGGGCGGGTGATCGGCCGCGCCGAGCTGGATGCCGACGGTCCGGTGCGTGCGGTCGAGATCCCCGCCGGTGCGTGGCACACACTGGCGGCACGGGCACCGGGGACGGTGCTGTTCGAATTCAAGCAGGGCCCCTACTCGGCGATGGATGACAAGGACTTCGCCACCTGGGCCCCTGCGGAAGGGGACGCCGGCTGCGCCGGGTTCCTGACGTGGTTCCTCGCGGCGCGGCCCGGCGGTACGGTCCCATGACCGGGCCAGTGCCCCCCGCCCTGGAGGAGGCGCTGAAAAGGCGCCAGGCGCGGCGCTCGGAATACCACGGGCTACCGTACGTCCACTACGTGGCGGATACACCGGAGGTGGTGCGTGGCACAGCGATCCTGGGGGGGCGGGTGGTGTTCGGCTACCCCCACATCGGCCGGGTGCTCGCCCTCCTCCAAGGGTTGAGCGAGCAGTTTTCCGCCCCCTTTTGGGCCGAAGAGAAGATCGACGGCTACAACGTGCGCATCACTCGTGTGGACGGCCAAGCCGTTGCCCTGACCCGCGGCGGCTATATCTGTCCCTTCACCACCGATCGCCTTGGCGACCTCCTGGACCTTTCGGTGTTCGACGCCGAACCCGATCTGGTGATCTGCGCCGAGATCGCCGGTCCGGGCAACCCCTACCAGGAGAGCGCCCCCCCTTTCATCGAACATGACGTGCAGCTGTTCACCTTTGACCTCATGCGGCTGGACCGGCCATCTTTTCTGCCCCACCACGAGAAGACGCGGCTGTTGGAGCGGCTCCGCCTCCCCGCCGTTCAGTGCTTCGGACGGTTCACGGTGAACCAGGTGCCGGCCATCCAGGAGGTACTCCGGCAGCTCAATGCGGAGGGGCGGGAGGGGCTGGTGTTCAAGGAGGATTCCGAGACCAACCACCGCGCCAAGTATGTCACCAGCAACTCCAGTATCGCCGACATCCGCTCCACCACCTCCAACTTTCTGGACTTGCCCGCGGAGTACTTTACCAACCGCATCCTGCGCCTCGTGATCTTCCTGCGCGAGCAGGGGCTCGGCCACTCGGCCGAACTCGATCAGCGGCTGGGAGCCGCGTTTCTTGACGGCCTGCTCGAAGGGATGCAGCGCTACGAAAGGGAGCAGCGGGTCTATTACACCTACCGCTGCCGCCTGCGCACCCGGGAGGCGGCCGAAGCGCTGCTCACCCATCTCAAGCGCGCCGGGGGGCACAAAGTGCAGGTCGTGCAGCGGGAGTTGCGGCAGGAGGGTGGGTATTGGGTATTGGCATTCGACCGCATCTACCCTGGCATGAGCGGCCTGCTTGGTCACCTGCTGCAAGGGGGGTTGGTGTTCGATTGAGGCTACGGGGCGGGATGGCCGCAACCAAGTGGCCCTGCCTATCGATGCAGACTCTCCAGCACATGCCGCAGGTAGGCAGGCGAGAGAAGCTTGACCCCCACCTTATCGGCCCAGGTCCGCAATCCCTCGTCGGCGCAGACCAGCGTCGCATCGAGTTCATACGCGAGCAGCAGGACGTCCACATCTTCACGGCTATCGATGATGCCGCGGCGCAGCGTCTCGCGATAGCGCTCCCGCAAGCGGGTGATCACCCGCCCCACCTCCTGCACCTCGCCAGCCTGACGCCCCATCTTGGCGTGCTCCTCGGCGATGCGCAGCCCCCGGTCGATGCGGGTCCTCACCTCTTCGATGAATTCATAGAGGATATCGGCCGGGACCTGCAGCTGAAAGCGCCGTGGCGAGCGGATACGAACGGTGAGCTCGAAGTCGGCCGCCAAACCGTCCAGATCTCTCATCTTGCGCAGTTCCTCATAGACCGAGCCGGGCATGAAGAACTCGGCATCCGCAGCGGCGGCCAGCTCCAGAAAGGCGGCCAATGCCTCGAGCGCCTCGCCCCCGAACTGACCGTAGACATCGGGGTTGGTGAAGATGCTGGTGTCCAGGACGAAGCGTTCCATCGAAGGCCACATTGGTGTGGTGAAGACAAGGGAGAAGATACAAGAGAGCGGCGGTTCCTGCACCCCACACGGCAGGGTGAATGCATACTAACGTCACGGCCGTGCTGTGAGCGACGTAAGTCCTTGAAAGCAGGTACGCTGTAAATACGACCGACATGGATGTCGGGAGTGAAGATTATGCAGGAGCAA
>JAWLHA010000131.1:0-5896 GCA_041690535.1 Gammaproteobacteria bacterium
AAAGCAGGCACGCTGTCAATACATCCCTGTACGCTCGACGGCCGCGTCCATGCGGCCGACGACCTGCTTTCAAGGACTTACATCGCTCTTGAGTGAGTATGCGTTTACCCTGCATCGCCCCGCAACCCGGACCGCAATCAGGGTCCATACTTGATACCTAAGGCAACGCTGCTTAATTCGCCATGCCCGCGAACCCTGCCCTCGAATGCCTTCATCGGGGGCGGGGGCGACGACCGCGGATTTGATCAGCGTTTCCCTAAAGGTTAGCCGGTATCGCCGCGCCCAGAGCGACGGCGCCCTTTGAGCGTTGAGACAGCCATGCCGAGACGGCCCATCGAGTTGGAGTGCCGGGTGGAGCACCTCTCCATCCTGGACGAGCACGGTCAGGTCGACCCCGACCTGGAGCCGGCGATCCCGGCGGAGACGCTGCTGGCCATGCATCGGGCCATGCTGCTGAGCCGCCGCTTCGATGCGCGACTGTTGATGCTGCAGCGCCAAGGGCGCCTCGGCACCTTCGCGCCGGGGACCGGCCAGGAGGCGGCCCAGATCGGCGCGGTGGCGACCCTGGAGCCCCGGGACTGGGTCCTGCCCACTTACCGCGAGGGGCCGGCCCTGATCTGGCGGGGCACGCCCCTGTGGGGGCTCCTCCTTTACGACGCGGGTTTCAACGAGGGAGGCGCCCCGCCCCAGGGATGGAACAACCTCCCCATCTCCATCCCGGTGGGCTCCCAGATCCCCCACGCGGTGGGGCTGGCCTACGCCGCCCGCCAGCGGGGCCTCGACGAGGTGGCCCTGGCCTTCTTCGGCGACGGGGCCACCTCCACGGGGGACTTTCACGAGGCGCTCAATTTCGCCGCGGTGTTCGAGACCGCCACGATCTTCCTCTGCCAGAACAACCAGTGGGCCATCTCCGTGCCCCGGGAGCGGCAAACCCGCGCCCGGACCCTGGCGCAGAAGGCCCTCGCCTACGGGGTCCCCGGCCTTCAGGTGGACGGCAACGACATCCTGGCCGTGTATGCCGCCACCGCCGAGGCGGTGAACCGCGCCCGTGCCGGCGAGGGACCGACCCTCGTCGAGGCGCTCACCTACCGCATGGGGGTGCACACCACCGCCGACGACCCCACCCGCTACCGCAAGGAGGAGGAGCTGCGGGAGTGGGAGAAGAAGGATCCCATCAGCCGTTTCCAGAGCTATCTCCACGCCAAGGGCCTGTTGGACCAGGCTGCCGTGGCAGCGCTGGAGGAGGAGGTGAAGGCCGAGATCGAGGCGGCCTGGGAGGAGGCCCAGCGGCGCATCGCCGCGGCAGGCGACCCGCTGCATCTGTTCGAGCACCTCTATGCCGAGGCCCCGCCCTACCTCGCCGAACAGCGAGAGGCCTTCGCCCGCCACCTGAGGGAGCAGCGTGGCTAAGCTCACCATGGTGCAGGCCCTCAACCGGGCGCTCCATCAGGAGATGGCGCGCGACGAGCGGGTCTACGTCCTGGGCGAGGACGTAGGGGTCGACGGGGGGGTCTTCCGGGTCACCGATCAGCTCTACCAGCGCTACGGGGCCACCCGGGTGATGGACACCCCTTTGGCCGAGGCGGCCATTGTCGCCATGGGGATCGGCATGGCCATCAACGGCCTCAAGCCGGTGTGCGAGATCCAGTTCTCCGGCTTCAGCTACCTGACCCTGGCGCAAATGGAGAACCACGCCGCCCGCATGCGCTGGCGCTCCCAGGGGCGATTCACGGTGCCCATGGTGGTGCGCATGCCCTATGGCGGCGGGGTGCGGGCCCTGGAGCACCACTCCGAGAGCAAGGAGGTCTACTGGGCCCACACCCCGGGGCTGAAGATGGTCATCCCCTCGGGGCCGCGCACTGCACGGGCCCTGCTGGTGGCCGCCATGCGCGACCCCGATCCGGTGGTCTTTTACGAGCCGAAGGCCATCTACCGCGCCTTTCGCGAGGAGGTGCCCGAGGAGGAGGAGCTCATGCCCTTGGGGCGGGCCCGGGTGGTGCGCGAGGGACACCACCTGACCCTCATCAGCTACGGGTCCATGCTGGGGCGCACCCTCGAGGCGGCGGAGCGCCTGGCCGCAGAGGACCAGGCCGAGGCGGAGGTGATCGATCTGCAGAGCATCGCCCCGCTCGATGATGAGACCTTCGTCCGCTCGGCCCTCAAGACCGGGCGGGTGGTGGTGATCCACGAAGCCCCGCGCAGCTTCGGCCCCGGGGCCGAGGTGGTGGCGCGGCTGGTGGAGAAGGCGTTTTTCCATCTGGAGACACCGGTGCGCCGGGTGACCGGGTTTGACACCCAGGTCCCCCTGTTTTCCCGCGAACAGGCCTACCTGCCGGATGTGGCCCGCATACTGGCGGCGGCCCGGCAGGCGTTGCAGGAGTGAGAAGAACAATGAGCAAGGAGTTTCGTTTGCAGGACCCCGGTGAGGGCATTCACGAGGCCGAAATCCTGGAGATCCGCGTGGCCGAGGGGGAGGAGGTAAAGGAGGGGGATCCCATCCTGGCGGTGGAGACCGACAAGGCCGCCGTGGAGATCCCCTCCCCCTACGCCGGGACGGTGGAGTCCATCAAGGTGAAGGTGGGGGATACCGCCCGCGTGGGCGAGGTACTGATGACCTTCCGCAACGGCGAAGCCCCCGCGGTTGTGCCGGAAGAGCCCCCCCCGGCGACTGCGCCGAGGGCGGGGCCGGTCCCCGCCGCCCCCTCCACCCGCCGACTGGCCCGGGAGCTGGGGGTGGACCTGCGCGCGGTGCCCGCCAGCGGGCCGGGGGGACGGGTCACCGCCGAGGACGTGCGCGCCTTCGCAGCTGAGGCCAAGGCGGAGCGCGCCCCAAAGAAGCCGGCCGAGGCCGTGCCCCCGCCCGCCGGGGCGTACGACCAGTGGGGGGCGGTGGAGCGGCTGCCCCTGGTGTCCATCCGCCGTGCCACCGCCCAGCGCACCGCCGAGTCGTGGGCGCAGATCCCCCATGTGATGCACCAGGATATGGCCGACATCACCGCCCTGGAACGCTTTCGCCGCGCCCACAAGGCGAAGGTGGAGGCTCAGGGGGGGAAGCTGACCCTCACCGTGCTGGTGTTGAAGGCCATCGTCGCAGCGCTGAAGCAGTTTCCCCGCTTCAATGCCTCCCTCGACCCGGAGAGTCGGGAGATTGTGCTCAAGCGCTACTACAACATCGGGGTGGCGGTGGCCACCGACGATGGGTTGGTGGTGCCGGTGCTGAAGGAGGCCGACCGCAAGAGCGTGACGGAGATCGCCGTGGAGCTGGCCGCGCTGACTGAGCGCGCCCGCCAAGGCAAGCTGCAGCCGCAGGAGATGCATGGGGGCACCTTCACCATCACCAACCCGGGGGCCATCGGCGGGACGGTATTCACCCCCATCATCAACTTCCCCGAATCGGCCATCATGGGCATGGCCCACTCCCACCTCACCCCGGTGGCCGAGGGCGACCTGGACCGCCACCGCATCACCGCCCGGCTGCTGCTGCCGCTCTGCCTCGCCTTTGACCACCGCCTGAACGACGGCGCCGAGGCGGCCGCCTTCGTCCGCACCATCGCCGATCTGGTGGCCGATCCGGAGTCGTTTCTGCTGGTCGTGTGACTACCGACGCAGCCCCGCCACGACCGGGCACTCTGGGGGCGTGCGGCGATATTTCCGTTTATCGGTCCGATGCCGGAGGGGAGGCGCTGATCATGGTCATGGGCGAATTGCCGGTCCACACCGAGGTGCTGGTGATCGGGGGCGGCCCCGGCGGCTATGCCGCTGCATTTCGCGCTGCCGACCTGGGGCTGGACACCACCCTGGTGGAGGCCGACCCGCAGCTCGGCGGGGTTTGCCTGCTGCGCGGCTGCATCCCCTCCAAAGCCCTGCTCTCCCTGGCCGATCTGCTGCAGCGCACCCGGGGGGCCGAACGCATGGGGATCCGCTTCGGGGAGCCTGAGGTGGATTTGGAGGGGGTGCGCGCCTGGAAACAGGGGGTGGTGGACCACCTCTCCGCGGGGGTGGCCCGGCTTTGCGAGCGGCGGGGGGTGCAGTGGGTCAAGGGGTATGCCCGCTTCGACGGCTCCGGCAAGGTGCGCCTGCAGCACTCCGACCTGGCCGGCATCAACTTCAAGCACGCCATCATCGCCACCGGCTCCCGTCCCAAACCGCTGCCGGGGGTCGCCCTGCGCCGCGGTGGGCGCATCATGGACTCCACCGGGGCACTGGCCCTGGCGGACATCCCCACGCGCCTGCTGGTGGTGGGGGGCGGCTATGTGGGGCTGGAGATGGGCAGCGTCTATGCGGCCCTCGGCAGCCGCGTGACCCTGGTGCAGCGGCACGAACGGCTCCTGCCTTCCGCCGACGCCGAGCTGGTGGCGCCCCTGGCGCGGCGTCTGGAGGGGCAGTTCGAGGCCATCCACTACAACACCCGCGTGCACCACCTCGAAGAGAGGGGGGACGGGGTTCACGCGGGCTTCGAGGGGGAGGGGCGCATCGGCGATGTGGTGTTCGATCGGGTGCTGGTGGCCACCGGCCGGCAGGTCAACAGTGACGACCTGAACCTCGAGTCCACCCGGGTGCAGTGCAACCCCGACGGTTCTGTCGCCGTGGATGCGCAGCGGCGTACCACCGACCCCAGCATCTACGCCATCGGCGATGTGGCGGGCGGGCTGCTGCTGGCCCACAAGGCCATGGCCGAGGGCAAGGTGGCCGCGGAGGCCATCGCCGGGCGCCCCTCCGCCTTCGAACCCCAGGCGATCCCCGCCGTGGTCTATACCGATCCCCAGGTGGCCTGGTGCGGCCTGACCGAACAGGAGGCCCGGGCCGCCGGGCGCCCGGTGCGGGTGCTGCGCCTCCCCTGGCGTGTCTCGGGGCGAGCGCTGACCATGGATGCCGCGGAGGGACTCACCAAGGTGCTGGCCGATCCGGAAAGCGGGCGGGTGCTGGGGGTGGGGGTGGTCGGACGGGACGCGGAATCACTCATCGCCGAGGGGGCACTGGCAGTGGAAATGGGGGCCCTTGCGACCGACCTGGCCCTCACCATCCACCCCCACCCCACCCTCTCCGAGACCCTCTCGGAGGCAGCGGAGAGTTTCGACGGCCAGCCGACCCACTACCTCGCCCAGCGTCCCGGGGACGCGCACCGCTGAGTCCCCGGGCACGCCCAAACCGTGGTCAGTGGTGGATCACCACCGCCTTCATGGTGTTCATGGCGTCGTCATAGGTCAGCTCCGGGGGGACCGCCTGACCGCGGGTTCCGCGCTCCGCCCGCGCCACCACGTCGTCGATGGAGAGCATCCCTTCGAGCCTCCCCTCCTGATCCACCACCGGCAGGCGCCGCACCCGTTGCGCCCACATGGTCTTCATCGCCAGGCGGACATCGTCACTGCCGTGACAGGTAAAGAACCTGCCGCTGTCGATCACCTGCTTGACCGAGAGCTCCCACAAGGGACGGTGGTTGAGGGCCGCCGCCATGGCGACGTCCCGATCGGTGATGATGCCGATGGGGTAGCCGCTGGCATCCACCACCGGCAGCGAGCCGATATCGTTGTGCCACATCTGCAAGGCGACCGATTCGAGATTGGCGTCGGAGTCGCACGATTTGATGTCCTTGATCATGAGATCCCGCACAAGCATGGCGTGAGCTCCCTTGCTGCCTTGAAGGTTTGGCACCGCACGGCTGTTGGCCTCCGGCGCGTGCCCCTTGACCGCCCCATCCCGAGCGCGAGCTAAGACAACCGTAGTTCCGCCCCCTGCACTGTCAACCATTCCGGCAGTGCCCCCAGGGTGAACGCATACTAACGCCACGGCCGTGCTGTGAGCGACGTAAGTCCTTGAAAGCAGGTCCGCTGTGAATACATCCCTGTACGCTCGACGGCCGCGTCCATGCGGCCGACGACCTGCTTTCAAGGACTTA
>JAWLHA010000132.1:0-5723 GCA_041690535.1 Gammaproteobacteria bacterium
CTCAAGAGCGATGTAAGTCCTTGAAAGCAGGTCGTCAGCCGCATGGACGCGGCCGTCGAGCGTACAGGGATGTATTGACAGCGTGCCTGCTTTCAAGGACTTACATCGCTCACGGCACGGCCGTGACGTAAGTATGCGTTTACCCTGCAGGGCAATGGCGCAGGTCACATTCCGGGTGCAGGGAGGCCGTCATGCTACTGAGCGGAAAGCGGATTGCGGTCCTGGCCGAGGACCTGTACGAGGACCTGTACGAGGACCTGGAGCTCTGGTATCCCTACTTCCGCCTCATCGAGGCGGGGGCCGAGGTGGTGATCCTCGGCACGGGCAAGGAGCGGTTCGAAAGCAAACGCGGGCTGCCGGTAAAGCCCGATGGACGGGTGGAGGACGTTACGGCCGGGGAGTTCGACGGGGTGGTCATCCCGGGCGGCTACGCCCCGGACAAGATGCGCCGCCACCCGCAGCTGGTGGCGTTCGTGCGCGCCCTCCACGAGCGCGGGGCACTGGTGGGTTTCATCTGTCATGCGGGCTGGGTGCCGGCCTCGGCCGATATCCTGCGGGGACGGCGGGTGACTTCGGCCGTCTCCATCCGGGATGATCTCGTCAATGCCGGCGGCGAGTGGGTCGATGAGGCGGTGGTGCGCGATGGCAATCTCGTCTCCAGCCGCAACCCCCACGACCTGCCGGCCTTCTGCCGGGCGATCATCGAGCACCTCTCGGCACGCTGAGCCATGGCGCTGTCGGTCAAGCGCATCTACGACCGGTGGGAGAGCTGCGCGACCGGTCCCGGTCATCGGTCATTGGTCGGTAGCGGTCGCTGTCGCGACTTGTAAGGTAGGGTAGAAGCCCAGCGCATCCACTTAACACCACCGACCCAGCGACCACCAACCACCGCCGACCAACGACCAACGACCAACGACCAACGACCAACGACCAACGACCAACGACCAACGACCAACGACCAACGACCAACGACCAACGACCAACGACCAACGACTCGTCACTCGCCACTCGTAACTCTTCCCCCCCCACACCCCAGGGAATAACTCAGGTGCACAACGATAGGGTCGCCTGCCTTCAGCTCCCGGATGCTCTCTGGGGGAAAATAGAGCGCCAGGGGCGTGATGTCCGTTGCCACATGCACCAGCCCAAGCTGGGTGTCGATGTTCAGTACGCGCCCCGGGAGATGCTGTTGGCCGAGGGTGCGCTGGCACTCCTCCTTGGGCAGCAGGGAGCCGGCCAGCGCGCCGGGGGTGAGAAAGGGCAGGGCGAGTGCTGACGACACCGCAGTGATAATTGCGTTCCGCATGGTGGCTCTCCCCGGGAGGCGTACCTGTCCAGTGTAGTCGCTGCGCCTCTTAAACCGATGTGCCCAACTTCGGCCCCCCTGGGTGTCCCTTCTCCCGGAGCGTCCAGGTGTGTTTCGCCCCCTCCTCCCCCTTGTGCCTATGCTTAAAGGCAGGCCCAGCAGCCATGGATCAATCCATGTCGCCACGGACCCCCCCACAAGGGGAGACGCTCCAGCCCCTTCTCGAACGGCTGGCCCGCCCCGGCAGCGGCGTGGCCGTCATCGCCCTGCGCAGGCAGGGGGCGGACACCTGGAGCTACGAACGGCTTGCCGGCGAGGTGGCACAGCTCGCCGGCGGGCTGCGTGACCACGGTATCGCCCCGGGCGAGCCGGTGGCGGTAATGGCCGAACCCCGGCCGGAGTGGATTGCGGCCTGCCTCGGCATCATCGCCTGCGGGGCGGTGGTGGTGCCGGTGGATACCCAATTCAATGACGAGACGCTGCGCCACGTGCTGGAGGACAGCGAGGTGCGGCTCATCTTCACGGTGCGCCGCAAGCTCGATCAGCTGGGGCGGCTCGGGCTGGAACGCAGCCCGCGCCTGGCCCTGTTCGATAGTGAGGCGTGGGATGAAAACCACTGGGGGCGCCTGGCCGGCGAGCCGGCCCCCTTCGAAGCGCCCGCCCCGGAGGCCCCCGCCGCCCTCTTTTATACTTCCGGAACCACCGGTCCGCCCAAGGGCGTCCCCCTGAGCCACCGCAACCTCGCCTTCCAGCCGATCACCATCGAACGGGCCGGGATCGTGCGTGGGGGCGATCGGGTGTTGTTGCCCCTGCCCCTGCATCACGTCTACCCCTTCGCCATGGGCCTGCTGGCCCCCCTGTGGCTGGGCCTGCCTGTGGTGATCCCCGAGGCGCTCACCGGGCCGCAGGTGCTGCGCGCCATTCAGGAGGGGGAGGCGACAGTGATCATTGGGGTGCCCCGTCTCTATCGGGCCCTAGTGGAGGGGATCGAGACCCGACTCGCCTCGGCAGGCCGGGTGCCGAAAACGGCCTTTGGCGCCCTCTTGGCCCTCTCCGGGGGGCTCAACCGCATGGGATTGCCCTTGGGTCGACGCCTCTTCGGGGCGTTGCACCGGCAGTTTGGCCCCCGGCTGAGGCTGCTGGCGAGCGGTGGGGCCGCCCTCAATCCCCAGCTCGGTCGCACGCTTCAGGCCCTCGGCTGGGAGGTGGCGATCGGCTATGGGCTCACCGAAACCGCGCCGCTGCTGACGCTGGCCCGCCCGGGTGAGGCGCCCCTGGAGAGTGTGGGCCGGCCGGTCCCCGGCGTGGAGATCCGCATCGACACCACAGGCGCGCCGACCGAGGGCGGCCACGCATCGGGGGTGGGGGAGATCCTGGCCCGCGGCCCCAACGTCTTCGAAGGGTATCGGCACCTCCCGGAGAAGACCGCCGAGGCCTTTGCCGAGGGGTGGTTTCGCACCGGTGACCTCGGCCGGCTGGACCGCCACGGCAACCTCTTTCTCTTGGGCCGCGCCTCCACCCTCCTCGTCACTGAAGGGGGGGAGAATGTGCAGCCGGAGGAGGTGGAGGAGGCCTATCAGGCTCACCCGCTCATTCGGGAAATCGGCGTGTTTCAGCGTGACGGGCCGCTGCTGGGAGTGGTGGTTCCGGAGAGCCGGGAGCTGCGGCGCCTGGAGGGCGAGGCCGAGGCGCACGTTCGCGGGGCCCTCGCGGAGGTCGCCCGTGGGCTCCCCTCCTACCAGCGCGTGGGTGAGTTTGCCCTTTCCCGGGAGCCGTTGGCCCGCACCCGGTTGGGCAAGCTGCAACGCCATCTGCTGGCGGAGCGCTTCGTGCGTGCCCGGCGGGAGGGGGCGGGCGAGGCCCCCGCGGGGCCCCTCTCCCTCAACGAAATGGCGCCCGACGATCGGGAGTTGCTGGAGCAGCCGCCCGCCCGCCTGCTGTGGGACTGGCTGGCCGCCCGCTATCCTCAGCATCGGCTCACCCCTGACACCAGCCCCCAGCTGGACCTGGGGGTGGACTCCATGGAGTGGCTGAACCTCACCATGGAGATCGGCGAGCGCCTTGGGGTGGAGCTGGATGATGAGGTGATCGCCCGGGTCGAATCGGTGCGGGACCTGCTGCACGCCATGGTGGAGGCGACCGGGACCGGCAAGGGGGCGATGGCGCCCACCGAGCGGTTGAAGCGGCCGGAGGCGGTCATCTCCGAGCGCCAGCGGCGTTGGCTGCGACCGCTGGGACCCGGGTTGCGAGCCCTCCAGCGGCTCATCTATGCACTCGACTGGGTGGTGATGCGGGGAGCGTTCCGGCTGCGCGTGCAGGGCGCGGAGCGCCTCGACCCGAACGCGCAGTACATCTTCGCCCCCAACCACCTCAGCCACCTCGACCCGTTTGCCGTGGCCATCGCCCTGGGTTACCGGCGGGTGCGCACCACCTACTGGGGGGGATGGACCGGGGCGGCGTTCCGCAATGCCATTCTGCGCTTCGGCAGCCGCATCGCGCAGGTGGTGCCGGTGGATGCGGAGCAGGGCCCCCTCTCCAGCCTGGCGCTCGGGGCGGCGGTGCTCAAAGGGGGATACAGCCTGGTGTGGTTCCCCGAGGGGGGCCGCTCGCCCGATGGGGAGCTGCAGCCCTTCAAGCCGGGGATCGGGCTGCTGCTCGAATCCACACCGTTGCCCGTGGTCCCGGTGGTGGTCGTCGGCAGTCGCAAGGCGCTGCCCCGAGGCACCCGCATTCCGCGCCCTGTGCCCATTGAGGTGCGTGTCGGCGCACCGGTCGACCCCGACCAGCTGGAGCGCGAGGGCGAGGGCGAGGGCGAGCTACGCCGCGACCGGTTGGCGAGCGGCTTGCACCGGCGAGTCGCGGCCCTTTTGAGTCAGAGCGACTGACGAACGGCGGAGCTGGAGAGACGACACCGGATGCGAGATGGCGAGGGAAGGCGTCGCTGCGCTTGTCCACCCTCTTGCACCGGCGTGTGGCTGAGCGGTCAGGCCAACGCGAGTGACCGAATGCGGGGATCGGGGGCAAGGACTCCCCGCCACTCGCCTCTCGAATCTCATAGGTGCCTTGGTCGAGGCGAGCCCACTGGAGGGGGCATTGAGAGATGGGGGCCCAGCCCGGCAACCTGCGCGTAGGCACCTCCGGGTGGCAGTACGATCACTGGAAGGGAATCTTCTACCCGGAGGGGGTGGCGAAACGGCGCTGGTTCGAGCACTTCGCCCGGACCTTCGATACGGTGGAGATCAACAACACCTTCTACCGGCTACCGGGGGAGAAGGCGTTCGACACCTGGCGGGCCCAGGCCCCGGAACACTTTCTCTACGCCCTGAAATTCAGCCGCTTCGGCACCCACGTCAAGCGGTTGCTGGATCCGGAAAACTCCATCGGCCATTTCGTGCCCCTCGCCGAGCGGCTGGGGGGGCACCTGGGCCCCATCCTGGTGCAGCTGCCGCCCCACTTCAAGGTGGATCCCCAGCGGCTGGATCACTTCCTCACCGTGGCGCCGAGGCAACACCGTTGGACCGTGGAGATCCGCGACCCCAGCTGGTTTACGGAGGAGGTCTACGGGGTGTTGGGGCGGCATCGGGCCGCCCTCTGCTATCACGACAAGTTGGTGCCCCACCCCCGCCCAATCACCGCTGATTTCATCTACCAGCGCTTCCACGGGGGGGAGCAGGACGGCAACTACTCCGATGCGGCGCTTCAGCGGGAGGCGCACCAGCTGCGGGAGTACCTGGAGCAGGGACTCGATGTCTACGCCTACTTCAACAACGACATGTGGGGCCACGCCCTGCACAACGCCCTCGACCTGCGGCGCCTGATCGCCGGGTCGTGACGCAGGGAGGACATCTTTCGAATCCGCTTGCGGTACCTATACTCAGGTTACGGAGCGACCCCGGGGCCCGACGGTCCGCACACACCACAGGGAGGAGAGAGCCATGATGACCTTCGTCATGATGACCAGCCTGTCATCCGAGACGCTGCAGTCGCCCAAGTCCATCGAGGATCGGGAAAAGGATGTGATGCGCCACATCCGCGACGAGTGTCCCGAGGTGAAGTGGCAGCACAGCTATGCGGTGCTCGGTCCCTATGAGTACATCGACATCTTCGAAGCCCCGGACATCCAGACCGCTCAGAAGGTGGCCCTGCTCACCCGAACCTACGGTCATGCCAACGCCCAGGTACTGCCGGCGACCGAGTGGTCCAACTACAAGGCGGTGCTGCACAGCGTCAAAGCCGCCTAGAGCAGCGAACAGGTAAATTCCGATGTGCGTGAGAGGGTGGATAAGCGCAGCGCATCCACCATTCACGGCGTCGAATTGGTGGATGCGCTGCGCTTATCCACCCTCTCATAGCCCAGTCAAGTCCGATGTTTTGGTTGCAAGTTGATTGTATTGGGCAACACGAAGCCATAGGTCTT
>JAWLHA010000133.1:0-5563 GCA_041690535.1 Gammaproteobacteria bacterium
ACAGATAAATCCGACGCGCCCAACATGTAGGGTGGATAAGCGCAGCGCATCCACCAATTCGACGCCGCACGGTGGATGCGCTGCGCTTATCCACCCTACGCTGCTTATATCGCACTTGGGTAAGTTGCGCCCCGTAAGTGGTGGGGCAGGGGGCCGGTGAGAGGGGGCATCAGCGCAGCGCATCCACCCTACCTTGATGCGCCGCAGACGCTCAGGCGATCAGACGATGGGCGGCTCCGGCATGAGGTCGTCGGCGGCGTACTCGTTTTGGAAGGCCTCCAGGTGGGCCACCACCTCCTTGATGTCCTGGAAGCGGGCCACATTGAACAGCGCTTCGCCTTCATTGACCAGGGGCAGGCTGCTGCGGCCGATGACGATGCCGCCGGCGGGGGCAAGGAGCGGGGTTTCCCGCTCCCCGAAGGGATCGGCGATGACACCGAGAACATCCCCCTTCTTCACCCGTGCGCCCAGTGCCGTGATGTTGCGCAGAATGCCGCTTTCGGGGGCCCGGACCCAGTTGGTGCTGCGGGCGACGAAGGGCTCGGGGGCCGGGCGTCGACGCCTGTGGCTGGCCGGCGGGAGCATCTCCAGGGCGCGCATGACGTTGACGATGCCCTGCAGGCCCGCACGGATGGAGAGCTCGTCAAAGCGCAGCGCCTCGCCGGCCTCGTAGAGCAACATCGGGATCCCCCGTTCGGCCGAGGCCTCGCGCAACGAGCCGTCGCGCACATCGGCATCGAGCAGCACCGGCACCCCGAAGGCGCGGGCCAGCCGTTCGGTCTCCGGGTCGTCCAGTTTGGCGCGGATCTGCGGCAGATTGCTGCGGTGCAGCGCCCCGGTGTGCAGGTCGATGCCGTGGGTGCAGTTGGCCACGATCTCGGTCATGAACTGATGCGCCAGGCGGGCGGCCAGGGAGCCGCGATCCGACCCGGGGAAGGAGCGGTTCAGGTCGCGCCGGTCCGGGAGGTAGCGGGAGTGCTGGATCAGGCCGTAGATATTGACGATGGGAATGGCCAGCAGGCTGCCGCGCAACCGCTTCAATGCCGGATGGCGCAACAGGCGGCGGATGATCTCAACCCCGTTCAGCTCATCTCCGTGAATGGCCGCGCAGACGAACAGACGGGGCCCCTCGCGGCGGCCCCGGACCACATGCACCGGCATGGTCATGGGCGTCTGCGTGTAGAGCCGGGCTGCCGGCAGCTCCATGGTCACCCGGCTGTTCGGGGCGATGCTCTGGCCGTTGAGGTATAGCTCCTTCGCCATCAGCCCTTGCCGCGCGTCTTGGTCCGGTGGGGCGCTGCGGTTTTCTCGATGAACTGGATGATCTCCCCGGCGATGTCCTTTCCGGTGGTGGTTTCGATGCCCTCCAGACCGGGCGAGGAGTTTACCTCCATGACCAGCGGGCCGTGGTTGGAGCGCAGGATGTCCACGCCGGCGACATTGAGACCCATGGTCTTGGCGGCCCGCACCGCGGCGGAGCGCTCCTCGGGAGTGAGCTTCACCACCGTGGCGCTGCCGCCCCGGTGGAGGTTGGAGCGGAACTCACCCTCCTTGGCCTGGCGCCGCATGGCGGCGATCACCCTGTCGCCGAGGACGAAGCAGCGAATGTCGGCGCCCCCGGCCTCCTTGATGAACTCCTGCACCAGGAAGTTGGCGTCCAGTTCGCGGAAGGCATCGATGACGCTTTCCGCGGCCTTGCGGGTCTCCGCCAGCACCACCCCCTTGCCCTGGGTGCCCTCCAGCAGCTTCACCACCAGGGGGGCCCCTCCCACCAGTTCGATGAGCGCCTCGGTGTCATCCACCGAATGGGCGAAGCCGGTCAGTGGCAGGCCGATGCCGGCCCGTGACAGAAGCTGCAGGGAGCGCAGCTTGTCGCGGGCGCGGCCGATGGCCACCGACTCGTTGAGCGGGTAGACGCCCATCATCTCGAACTGCCGCAGCACGGCCATGCCGTAGAAGGTGATGGAGGCGCCGATGCGGGGGATCACCGCATCGATATCGTGCAGCCGTTCGCCCTTGAAGTGGATCCCCGGGCGCTGGGAGGCGATGTCGATCTGGCACCTGAGCGGGTCCAGGACCCGCATGCGATGGCCACGCTGCTCTCCTGCCTGGAGGAGACGGCGGGTGGAATAGAGATTTCGGTTGCGCGAGAGGATCGCGATCTGCATGCAGAGTCCTTCTTTGTTCAGGTACCAGTGGGGCTTTCGAGTAGCCTCGGGTCGGGCCGGCGGCCGAGCAGATAGGAATCGGCCGGGTAAACCACGAAACGATCTTGCAAGCTGGTTCGGCCAACGAGTAGCCGGAACTTCATGGAATCGCGGTTAGTCAGCGTCACCTCCACCGGCCAGCGGTAGGGGCCGAGGGAGAGGGACGTCTCGATGACATACCGCTTCTCGCGATGCCCGCCCGAGTCGGACACGAAACGCCGATCTTTCACCGGAGCGTGGCAGATCAGCGCAATGTCGTTGCGCTTCTGCACCGGATGGACGCCGAACCTCACCATGGGAACGCCCCCTTCAGTGTAGGGCTCCACGAAGAAGGCATGCAGGGCGGAAGTTCGTGCGCCGGTGTCCACCTTGGCCTTGATATGGAGAATGTTCAGCCCGGGCAGGGCCACCCATTCACGCCATCCCAGAGGGACCGGGGCGGTACGTTCGGGCAGGAATAAGGGCATGATTCGATTCCACGTGCTCCAGGCGGCAGCCTCGTTAAGTCCCAGCCGGCAGGTCGCGTTGCGGCCCCCGGACCTCCTCACAGGTCGTCCCATCCACGCCGTTTCCTGACGAGCGAACGGTCTGTGAGCGCGGGGCCGAAGGGCCCCACCGCTCACCGGCGGCGCGGCGATTGTAGAGCGGCCCGATGCGGCCCACAACGGGGGCGTGTGAAATGGTGGCGGCATTTGCGACAATGCCGCGATGAATCTCGTCTTCTTCATCATCGTTGCGGGGGCCTTTCTCACCGCCGCTGTCCGCCAAATCGGCTGGTCGCCCGAGCCGGGGGGCATCTCACCCATGGATGCCCTTTCCAAGGGGATGGTGGACGCCGCCTCGGGGGCGGTGGAGCTGGCCCTGGGGCTGGTCGGCGTCATGACCCTGTTCCTCGGCCTGATGAAGGTGGCCGAGGCCGGGGGAATGCTGGCCATCATATCCCGCCTCATTCGCCCGCTCATGGTGCGCCTGTTCCCCCAGGTCCCGGCCGATCACCCCGCCATGGGGGCGATGGTCCTCAACCTCTCCGCCAACGCCCTCGGCCTGGGCAACGCCGCCACCCCCTTCGGCATCCGCGCCATGCAGGAGCTGAACCGGCTCAACCCCCGCCCCGGCACCGCCACCGACCCCATGGTCCTCTTCCTTGCCATCAACACCTCCAGCGTGACGCTGTTGCCCACGGGGGTGATCGCCCTGCGCGCGGCGGCGGGCTCGGCCGATCCGGCGGGAATCATGCCGACGACGCTGTTTGCCACCATTGTCTCCACCACGGCGGCCATCGCCGCCGCGTTGCTGTTCCGCCGTTTCTTCCCCCTTGGGGGCGCAGAGATGCCTGCGGCCCAGGAGGCCCCGCCAGCGCCCGAGCCGCAGGAGCTCCCAAGCGAGGCGGGGGAGGCCTATCCCCTGTGGGTCTCCTTGCTGGCCATGGGGATCCTGCTGGCGCTCATCCCCATCACCGTGATCCACGGCAAGGCCATTGCCCCCTGGATCATCCCCGGCCTGATGATGGGCTTTCTCGGCTTCGGCTTCGTTCGGCGGGTCAAGATCTACGAGGTGTTCGTGGAGGGGGCGCGGGACGGCTTTCAGGTGGCCATACGCATCATCCCCTACCTCGTGGCCATCCTGGTGGCCGTGGGGATGCTGCGGGGCAGCGGGGCCCTGGACGTGGTCATTGGCTGGCTGGCGCCGTTCACCGCCGCCATTGGCCTGCCTGCCGAGGCACTGCCCATGGCCTTGCTGCGGCCGCTCTCCGGCTCGGGGGCCTATGGCGTGATGGCCTCCATCATCAACGACCCGGCCATTGGCCCGGACAGCTACGTGGGCTATCTCGTCTCCACCTTCCAGGGCTCCACCGAGACCACCTTCTATGTGCTGGCGGTCTACTTTGGCGCCGTTCAAGTCAGTCGCATTCGCCACGCCCTGCTGACCGCCCTCACCGCCGATGTGGTCGGGATCATGGCGGCGGTCGTGGCATGCAGTTACCTCTTCGGGTGAGCCGATGATGCACGTGCCGGTGGTCCCCGAAAAACCCGATCTGGCCGATGCCGCCCGCGCCCTCGCCACCACCTGGGGGTTGCCGTTCGAACCCGCGAGCGAGGAGCGCTACCGGCTGATCCTGACCCCGGAGCGGCTGGAGCTGCGCCAGAGCGGCCCCGATGCGGCCGGACCCGTCTACGTCGACTTCGTGGGTGGCGCCGTGGGGCACCGCCGGCGTTTCGGCGGTGGACGCGGTCAGCCCATTGCCCGGGCGGTGGGCATGAAGAAGGGGGAGCTGCCCCGCATCCTCGATGCCACGGCCGGACTGGGGCGGGATGCCTTCGTCTTCGCCTCCCTCGGCTCGGTGGTGACCATGATCGAGCGATCGCCGGTGGTGGCGGCCCTGCTGGCCGACGGGCTGCGCCGCGCCGCCGCCGATCCGGAGATCGGCGCCTGGGTGGGCGAACGCATGCGGCTGCGGCAGGGAGACGCCGTCACCACCCTCGCCGCGATTGGGGAGCCCGAGCGCCCGGACGTGGTCTATCTCGATCCCATGTATCCACCACGGGAGAAATCCGCCCTGGTGAAGAAGGAGATGCGCTACTTCCACGAGGTCGTCGGCCCCGATCCCGACGCCGACCGACTCCTTCCGGCGGCGCTTAGGGCCGCGCGCAAGCGGGTCGTCGTGAAACGGCCCAAGTACGCCGAGCCGCTTGCCGGGCGCCGGCCCACCATGTCCATCGACACCGAACGGCACAGGTTCGATGTCTACGTGATCGGTGCAATCCCTTCCGAGTGAATGCGGGGCAGACAGCACCTGCGCGTCGGCATCGCAATAGCAGTGTCCCACCTGAAGACTTCTCGCGCGGGAGTGATTTTTCCCCTTCGTGCTCCCCCAAGGGGCCGCCGGGCGCCGATTCCGCACTATTGGAACTATACGGATTCCGTATAGCATCGGCCGGGCAGCTGGGGCTTCACCCACCACATTTATGGGGCGAGCCCCAGTGGCTGAACGGGTGCGCTGCTATTGCGACATCGTACACGTCGCGCCCGAACACCTGCCGGAAGTCGGCTAACACCTTGTAAGTGCTGTCGTTTCGCTTCACTCCCTAGCAAATCTGCCAGACTCGGCAACGGACCCTTCCGTCACTGGCGAACCTTCTGTATCTTCCCGTCAGGAGGGTAGGGAAGTCCTGCCGAAACCGGGAAAAGATGGATGGGAGCCCGGTGCTATACAGATTCCGTATAGCATCGATTAGGCCGGTTCCGTCTAACACACTGTTGCACAAAACCGCTTCGCGGTAGATAACAGGGGCTTCGTTCGACGTTAGTCGAAGCCGACGATAGTGGCTATGGATGGCCAGGAAAATGACGACATT
>JAWLHA010000134.1:0-5473 GCA_041690535.1 Gammaproteobacteria bacterium
ATCCACCAGTTCGACGCCGCACGGTGGATGCGCTGCGCTTATCCACCCTACATGTTGGGCGCGTCGGATTTATCTGTTCGGTGCTCTAGGGAGGGGGAGTTGGGCCTCCCATCATGTATCCTTTGACCCATGATCATCCTTTTCACCGATTTTGGTTTGGAAGGACCATACATTGGGCAAGTCCAGGCGGTGCTGGCGCGGGAGGCTCCCGGGGCGCCGGTTATCAATTTGTCTGCAGACGCCCCCGTGCATAATCCCAAGGCTTCGGCCTATCTGCTCGCCGCCTACTGCACCGAATTTCCCCCTGACACGGTTTTTTTCTGCGTGATCGACCCTGGCGTTGGCAGTGCTGAACGGCGCCCAATGGTGGTGCATGCGGACGGGCGGTGGTTCGTTGGGCCGGACAACGGACTCTTCAATGTGGTCGGTGCCCGGGCAACACACAGTAAGGCGTGGGCGATCGACTGGCGGCCTGAGCGACTCTCAGCGACTTTCCACGGACGCGACCTCTTCGCGCCAGTGGTCGCGTCGATCGCCACCGGGCAACCGCTGCTCGGTCCGGAAGTCCACTCCTGGGTGAGGGGCGGATGGCCGGCTGATCTCTGGGAAGTGGTGTACATTGATCACTTTGGGAACGCCATGACGGGAGTCCGGGCGAATACGTTGGAGCCTGACACAGTGCTTCAAACCGGTGGTTTGAGGATCAAACGCGCCAGCACCTTCAGCGAGGTGCCCAAAGGGGAGCCTTTTTGGTACGAGAACGCCAACGGGCTGGCTGAAATCGCGGTGAACCAGGGGCGGGCGGCAGACTGGGCGGAAATTCGTCCCGGGCAACCGGTCACGCTGGCCTGAACAGCTACCAGGGAGAGGTGATTCATTCGTCCTGCCCCCGAGAGCTTCAGTCTGCCGGGCGGGCATCCAGTGCCTTGATGCTTCTGGGCGCCCGCAGAAGCCTGCCCTCGAATGCCCCAATCGGGGGCGGGAGCGACGAAAGCGGATTCAATCGTAACTACTCGCCTTCCGACTGCCTCCCGCTTATGCAAATAGTAAGATTCGGAAGCAGACTCAACGCACTCGATCCTCGCTACTTGTACTGTTCGTCATTCCCGCGAAGGCGGGAATCCATGAGGCACCCAGCCCAATGCCCTTGGCCCTCTGAAGTCCAGCACTGGATTCCCGCCTTCGCGGGAATGACGGATGGGGGTGAGTAGTTACATTTAATCAGCGTTTCCCTGGTGTGGGCACTTGCATTCATATCCCGGCGAACTAACCTCGACTGGAAGGCTGTGGTGGAGTGGGCCAATGGTCGAGAGAAAAGGGATCATACTTGCCGGGGGCAGCGGGACCCGGCTGTATCCGCTCACGCGCGCAGTGAGTAAGCAGTTGCTTCCGGTGTATGACAAACCCATGATCTATTACCCCCTTGGCACGCTCATGCTGTCGGGGATACGGGACATTCTCATCATTTCGACCCCGCAGGACCTCCCCCGATTCGAGGCGCTCCTGGGGGATGGGGCGCACTGGGGCCTCAACCTGCACTATGCCGAGCAGCGCGCTCCGGAGGGGCTGGCCCAAGCGTTCATCATCGGTCGTGACTTCGTCGGTGGTGGTCACTCCGCCCTGGTGCTGGGGGACAATATCTTCTATGGCCACGACCTGGTGGACGACCTGTGGCGAGCCAACGAGCGGGAGACCGGGGCCACGGTGTTTGCCTACCGCGTCAGCAACCCGGGGGCCTATGGCGTGGTCGAGTTCGATGATGACGGGCAGGCCATTGGCCTCGAGGAAAAGCCTGCCAACCCCCGTTCCAACTATGCCGTGACCGGGCTCTACTTTTACGATAACCGCATCGTGGATATTGCGCGGGATCTCAGACCCTCGGCTCGCGGTGAGCTGGAGATCACCGACGTGAACCGGCACTACCTGAAGGAGCGTGCCCTCCACGTGGAGGTGATGGGGCGGGGTACTGCCTGGCTGGACAGTGGCACCCACGAGACTCTGCTGCAGGCAAGCCTGTTCATTCAGACCATCGAGCAGCGGCAAGGGCTGAAGGTCGCCTGTCCGGAAGAGATCGCTTACCGCATGGGCTACATCGATGCGGAGCAGGTGTCCCGGCTGGTGGACCGTTATAAAAATAACGGCTACGGCGAATATCTGCGGCAGATTGTGAAAGATCGCGTATGGGGATGAAATTCACTCCCACCGCAATCCCCGATGTGGTCCTGACTGAACCTCAGGTCTTCGGGGACGATCGAGGTTTTTTCATGGAGACCTGGCAGGCGCGCCGCTTCGCCGATTACGGAATTGCTGCGCATTTCGTGCAGGATAACCACAGCCGTTCGCGTCAGGGGATTCTTCGAGGTCTGCACTACCAGGTGAGTCAGCCCCAGGGCAAACTCGTCCGGGTCGTCGCCGGGGCGGTTTACGACGTGGCGGTGGACATGCGCCGTGATTCACCCACGTTCGGCCAGTGGGTCGGCGCGATCCTTTCCGCCGAGAACATGCACCAGATGTGGGTCCCTCCCGGCTTTGCCCACGGGTTCTACGTCCTCAGTGAGAGCGCCGATTTCGTCTACAAGTGCACGGATTACTACGCCCCTGAATTTGAACGGGTCATTCGTTGGGACGACCCCGATCTGGCGATCGCCTGGCCCCTCGTGAATGGAGCGCCGCCACTGGTCTCCCCCAAAGACGAGGCCGGTGCCGCATTCGCTGAGGCCACGTATTACCCATGAGGGTGCTCATCACCGGTGCGGCGGGGCAGGCAGGTACGGAACTGCAGCGCACGGCCCCGTCGGACATGGAGGTCATCGCCCTCGATGCCGGCGGTCTGGACATCACCGATGGGGCCGCTGCCGTCGAGTTCACCGGCATCGTCCGGCCGGAGCTGATCATCAACGCCGCTGCGTACACGGCAGTGGATCGCGCCGAGGAAGCGCGGGAGGATGCCTACGCGGTCAATGCCACCGGGGCGGCCAACCTGGCCCGCGCCGCGAAGGCATTGGGTGCACGGCTAATCCACATTTCCACCGATTTCGTCTTTGACGGAGGTCAGTCATCGCCCTACCTGCCCGAAGACACCGCAGCGCCGCTGGGGGTTTACGGGGCCAGCAAGTGGGAGGGCGAGCAGGCGGTTCGGCGGATCACCGACGGAACCGCGGTAATCATCCGTACGGCGTGGCTCTATGCCGCCCACGGCCAGAATTTCGTCAACACCATGCTTCGCCTCATGGGTGATCGGGAGCGTCTGGGGGTGGTCTCCGATCAGATTGGCACCCCCACCTGGGCCCACACTTTGGCACAGGCCATCTGGGCGGTTGCGCAAAGGCCTGGCCTGAGCGGCACCTATCACTGGAGCGACGCGGGTGTGGCCAGTTGGTACGACTTCGCCGTCGCCATTCAGGAAGAGGGGGTTCAGTTGGGGTTGCTCGATAAGGCGATTCCCATCACCCCCCTCCGCACCTCGGATTACCCCACCGCGGCACGCCGTCCCCCCTACAGTGTGTTGGACAAGACATCGGCATGGCGTGATTTCGAGCAGGAGGGGAGACACTGGCGTGTCTGCCTTCGAGAGATGATGAAAGAGTTGACTCATGCGTAAACTGCTCGTGACCGGCGGTGCCGGATTCATCGGTGCCAATTTCGTGCACTACTGGGCGGACAAACACCCGCAAGACCAACTGGTCGCGCTCGATGCCCTCACCTACGCGGGCAATATGGCCAACCTGGCGCCCGTCCAGTTGCTGCCGAACTTCCGTTTTGTGCAGGGCGACATCTGCGACCAGGCGCTGGTGGAGAACATCATGGCGGAGGAGGCGATCGACACCATCGTCCACTTCGCCGCGGAGTCACACGTGGACCGCTCCATCGAGGGCCCGGATGCCTTCATCCAGACCAACGTCGTGGGGACTCACGTATTGCTCAAGGCTGCCAAGAAGGCGTGGGTCGAAGCGGGGCGGGACCTGCAAAAGGTGTTGTTCCACCATGTCTCCACTGACGAGGTCTATGGCTCCCTGGACCGTGACGACCCGCCATTCAGGGAGACGACGCCGTATGCGCCCAACTCGCCCTATTCGGCCAGCAAGGCGGCCTCGGACCACCTGGTGCGCGCTTACCACCACACCTATGGGCTGCCCACCACCACCAGCAACTGCTCCAACAACTACGGGCCGTACCAGTTCCCGGAGAAACTGATCCCGCTGGTACTGATCAATGCGCTCGAAGGGCGCACCCTGCCGGTCTATGGCGACGGCAGTAACATTCGTGACTGGCTCTACGTGGAGGATCACTGCCGCGGGATTGAATTGGTCATCGATAAAGGGCGCCGGGGCGAGACCTACAACATCGGCGGCAACAACGAGCAGAGAAACCTCGATATCGTGACGCTGCTGTGCCGCTCTCTGGACCAGCGCTTCGCCGCCGACCCGAGCCTTGCCGAGCGCTTCCCTGCCTGCCCAGCCGCCAACGGCACACGTTGCGAAAGCCTCATCGCCTTCGTTGAAGATCGCAAGGGGCACGACTGGCGTTATGCCATCGATGCCAACAAGTCCCGCAACGAACTCGGCTACTCCCCCGCGGAGACCTTTGAGACCGGCATGCGAAAGACCCTGGACTGGTACTTCAGCCACGAAACCTGGTGGCGCCAAGTGATGGACGGCAGCTACCGCGACTGGATTTCCCGCAACTACGACCAGCGTAAAACAGCGGGCTCCTGAACAGCCCGCGACGATTTGTAAACGAGTGAGCGATTTCGCCGGAATCCGCAGGACTTCAGGGGGATGATTCGCAAAAACCCGTTAGAAAACCGCTGATTTATTCGCCATGCCCGCGGAGCCTGATTGATTCGCCATGCCCGCGGAGCCTGATTGATTCGCCATGCCCGCGGAGTCTGATTGATTCGTCATGCCCGCGGAGCCTGATTGATTCGTCATGCCCGCGGAGCCTGATTGATTCGTCATGCCCGCGAAGGCGGGCATCCAGCGCCTTGATCTTCCCCGGCTCCCCCGAAGCCTGCCCTCGAATGGCTTAATCGGAAGTGGGCGCGTACAAAAGCGAATCAATCAGCATTTCCTTGGGCAATAACCGGCTGCGAGAGCTCAGCCGCAGCCGCGGATAGCCGCGGCGTAGGGTGGACAGGCGCAGCGCATCCACCGTTCACGGCCGCGACTAGAGCACCGAATAGGTCGGAAAGGTCGTCGATCGCAGCCAAGTTGTTGTGAACAGCAGCCGCGGATAGCCGCGGCGTAGGGTGGATAGGCGCAGCGCATCCACCGTTCACGGCCGCGACTAGAGCACCGAATAGGTCGGAAAGGTCGTCGATCGCAGCCAAGTTGTTGTGAACAGCAGCCGCGGATAGCCGCGGCGTAGGGTGGATAGGCGCAGCGCATCCACCGTTCACGGCCGCGACTAGAGCACCGAATAGGTCGGAAAGGTCGTCGATCGCAGCCAAGTTGTTGTGAACAGCAGCCGCGGA
>JAWLHA010000135.1:0-5102 GCA_041690535.1 Gammaproteobacteria bacterium
GTGAATACGTCCCTGTACGCTCGACGGCCGCGTCCATGCGGCCGACGACCTGCTTTCAAGGACTTACGTCGCTCTTGGGTGAGTATGCGTTCACCCTGCAGGGCCGGGGGAGGTCACGGCGGAATGTGGGGAAATTTCTGCAGCACCCGAACAGATCAACGGAAGCTAGTCGACCGCAGACCTGTTCATTGATTGGCGGCCGGAACGGCCCGGGGTGGATAAGCGCAGCGCATCCACCATTCACGGCGGCAAATCCGGTGGATGCGCTGCGCTTATCCACCCTACCTGCCTGGTGTCCTGCGGCTTGGGGTGCGTGGGATTTGCCCGTTCGGTGCGCCAGGGGGC
Organism: Gammaproteobacteria bacterium; assembly: GCA_041690535.1. Taxonomy (GTDB): domain Bacteria; phylum Pseudomonadota; class Gammaproteobacteria; order Thiohalomonadales; family Thiohalomonadaceae; genus JAWLHA01. Next base: position 346 of record JAWLHA010000135.1, read on the forward strand.
ACGCGAGAGCTGTCCGGGCGTCCGCAAGTGGGCGGCTGTGAGAGGTGTGGTTACACCACTGTCACTGATCCCGGTCCACGGACCCCAGGGTAAACCAGAAGGTTGCCCCCCGGTCGGGGAGACTCTCGGCCCAGATACGGCCGCCGTGGCGGTGGATGATGCGCTGCACGGTAGCCAGGCCGATGCCGCTGCCCTCGTATTCACAATGGCGGTGGAGCCGCTGGAAGGGCTGGAAGAGGTTGCGGACATACCTGGGGTCGAAGCCGATCCCGTTGTCCCGAACGAAGAACGCCCGCTCGTCGCCCTGCTCCTCGACACCGAATTCGATAATGGTCGTCTCCTGCTCGTGGCTGAACTTCCAGGCGTTGCCGAGGAGGTTGGCCAGCACGGAGTGCAGCAGGGTGGCGTCCCCCTCGGCGACCAGGTCGGGCGCAACGACGAACTGATAACGGCGCTCGGGGGAGGTGGCAGCCAGCTCCTGGATTATTTCACTGGCCATGGCCGTGAGTTCGACCCGCTCCTGTTTGGGTCGCGCACGCATGGTACGCGAGAGTTTGAGCAGGTCGTCGATGAGCTTGCTCATCCGCTCCGTGGAGCTGCGGATGCGTTTCAGATAGTCCTTCGCGGTGTCGTCCAGCTGTGAACCGCAATCCTCCCGCAACGCCTCGCCGAAGCCATTGATCGCACGCAACGGCGCCCGCAGGTCGTGAGAGACCGAATAGCTGAAGGCTTCGAGCTCGCGGTTGACCAGGGTGAGCTCTTCGGTTCGCTTGGCCACCACCTGCTCCAGGTGATGGCGATAGCGCTGCAGTTCCTGCTCCGCCTGCTTGCGTTCGGTGATGTCCCGGAAGACGCCGAGCAGCAACTCTTGATCCTCCAACTGAAGTAGTGTGGCGTGGATCTCCACCTGCATCACCTCTCCATCCTTGCGGATCAACGGGCGCTCGGTATGGACGCTTCTTTGCGACCGGATGTCGCCAAAGTCGGCCTTTATCCCTGCCGTCTCGGACTCGGGGTGAAGTTCCCAGGCGTGCATTCTCACCAGCTCGGCCTCGCTATAGCCGGAGATTGCCTGAAAACGGGGGTTGGCCTCACGAAGCCGGCCCCCCGGCTCGGCAAGGACAATGCCGTCGCTGGCGGTTTCGATGACCGCCCGGTACTTGTGCTCGGACTCCTGAAGCGCGCGTTCGACCTCTATGCGCTGGCTAATCTCCTGCTCCAACTCCGCATTGCGCACCTGGAGTTCGAAGGTCTTCTCCTCAATGGCGGCATCCAGCCCAAGCTTGTACAGCCGATCACGATGGAAGACCGCGAGCAACGCCAGAAGGAGCGCGCCTCCCACCGTCCAGATGAGCACGCGGCCGAAGGTACCCACCTGCACGGCGGGGGTTCGGGGAGCCATGGTGAGCAACCAGGCGTTATCACCCACGCTCACCGCTGCCGTTCGCGCCTCGTCGGAGGCCGAGAGGTCCTCTCCCCAGAAGTGGTGTCCGTTTCGGTCGTGAAGCTGAATGCGATAGTACGGTTCCAGGTGGGAGAGGTCTTCGTGCACTGCAGCGCCTATCTTGATCGCCCCTTGCGCCAGCCCCATGAACCGTTCCCCCTTGAAGAGGGGTACCCGTACCACGACGGCCATATGGCCGCTGAGGATTTGGTGGGGATTGTCGACGGTGGTGTGGCGGTTGAGGATGGCCAGTTCTATGAAGTCTGCCGACGGGTGCTTTGTCAGATCCAGGCCAACGGCTTTTGTATGGCGCTCGAGGGGGTGGATGTGGCGGATGATGCGGTTTGTGTCCGCGAAGCTCACACCGTCCAGAGCGGGATGGTGGTCCATCAGGTTGGCGCCGAACTCATCGAAGGCCTGCGAAGGGGGAAGACCGCTCTCGTGCGTGAGCATGAACGTCCCGAGATCCTCCACCGCCTGAATGCGGATGGCCATGCTGCGGGTGATCTGCCGCTGGGTCTCTTCTACGGCAGCGGCAAGGTGTCTCTCTTCCTCTTGCTGCAGCTCGTGGCGGTGGAAGCGGTCCAGCAGGAAGAGGACCGCAACGCCACCGGCAAACAGCGACAGCAGAATCAGGCGGTGGAACCACGGATTCGTCCTGATGGGCATTCAGATTGCGTTTTCCCGATCTCCTTATCTGATTTCAGAGACTAACACAGGGGTGCAGTGGTTGATAACTGAGGACAGGCTCGGTTCGGGGTGAACGCATACTCACATTACGGCCGTGCTGTGAGCGATGTAAGTCCTTGAAAGCAGGTACGCTGTGAACACATCCCTGTACGCTCGACGGCCGCGTCCATGCGGCCGTCGACCTGCTTTCAAGGACTTACATCGCTCTTGGGTAAGTATGCCTTGAGGCTCGGTTCGGGCAGCGCCGCGCGCTCTCCCCGGATTCCGCTGCGCTCAGCGGGTCTCGGATTTGTTGGCGCAGTCGATACAGTAGGGGGTCGCGGGCTCGACCTCCAGGCGCTTGGGGGCAATCTCCTCGCCGCAGGACTGGCAAAGGCCGTAGTCGCCCTCCTCAATGCGGCGCAGAGCCGCCTCGATGCGCTGCAGCTCCGACTTGCGGCGCCGCTCCGCCTCGCGCAGCATCGCCTGGGACTGGATAGCTTCGAAGCGTGACAGCCGCCCGAGCCGATTGTCCTCCAGTTCGTTGCCGTCGTTCCCGTCCGCCGCCGCGATGAGCGAGTCGCGGTAACTCAACAGGCGCAACCGAAAGGATGCGAGATCGTTCGTTCCCATGAGCCAAGCATAGCGGTTCCCACCGCCCCCTGCCCGGGCCCCGGGTCACCCGCAGAATGGGGTGAGCGCAGCGAAAAACCACCGTTACCCGACCTGCCAGAACCGCGGCCGGCCCCCCGGCAGGATTCATCTATACTCAAAGCGGTCGTTCAAATCGCCCTGGCGGAAAGAGGGCCAGGCCTCCCACGCCAACCGTGCAAATGGACTCTGGCCCCCCTCAAATCACATGGAAAATGCCGATCCCGAACACTGTCGTCTACTGGACGCGATCCTTGCCGCCTCGCCGGACATGTTCCTGCTGCTCGATCGCGAGCTGCGCTGCATCTATGCCAGCCCCAGCTTGTTGGCGACGTTCGGCAAGGCGGCCGGTGAACTGCGGGGATGTCGCTGGAGGGAGATCGACTTTGCTGCCGGCTATGAGCGCATCGATCAGGACCTCGTCAAGACCCTAAGCGACAGTTGCCCCCGGCGCGGCGAGCTCACCTCGCCCATCCTCGGAAAGGTGTTCGAATACCGGCTGCAACACGCCCAGTACGGCGGAGAGCCCGCGGCGGTGGTCCATCTGCGGGACATCACCGAGCAGAAGGAGATCCAAAGCGCCCGGGAGGAGAGCTACAAACTGTTCCGTACCGTGCTGGAGAACATCCCGGCGGTCACCTCCATTCAGAGCCTTGCCGACGGCAGGCTGCTCTACGTCAGCCCCCAGAGCAAACTGGTGCTCGGCTACACCCCCGAGGAGCTGGTCGGCAGGCAGGCCGACGAACTCTACTACAGCCCCGACGACGGCGCGCGCGTTCAGGGCATCGTGAAGCAGGGAGGGGAGGGGCGCAACGTGGAGTTGCGGCTGCGCCGCGCCGGCGGTGAGCCGGTGTGGGTGAAGAGCTCCATCAAGGCCCTCTCTTACGGCGGCGGTCCTGCGGCGCTGGTGGCCTGGTACGACATCGACGGCTGGAAACAGGCCGAGGCCCAGCGTCGGCGCACCGGAGAGCTGCTGCACGCCATCATCGACAACATCCCGGTGATGATCACCGCCTACGGCGAGCACGGCGAGATTGAGCTCGCCAACAGCGAGCTGGAGCGGCTCACCGGCTGGAGCGCGGAGGAGGTGGAAGACATCCACGGCCTGCTCGGCAAGATCTATCCCAGCCCGGAGGCGCGCGAGGAGGCGACACTGCACCTGCGCGAAGGCACCGGCTGGAAGGACCTGCGCTTCATGAACCGAAATGACCAAGAGTTGGAGAGCTCCTGGGCGGGGGTGCGGCTCTCCGACGGCACGCGCCTGGGGATCGGCATCGACATTACCGAACGCAAGCGCGTGGAGCGCGAGGCCATTCGCGCCAAGGAGATGGAGGCGCGGCTGCACTACAAGGCCAACTACGATGCCCTCACCGGGCTGCCCAACCGCAACCTCTTCTACGAACGCGCCCAGCATGCGTTGGTGAAGGCGCGCCGCGAAGGCAAGCTCGTCGCCTTTCTGTTCCTCGACCTGGACGGCTTCAAGGCCATCAACGACAACCACGGCCACGCCGCCGGCGACCAGCTCCTCTCCCACGCCGCCCGGCGCCTGATCCGCCACGTGCGTGAGAGCGATACCGTGGCCCGCCTGGGCGGCGACGAATTTCTTATCCTGCTGGAAGGGCTCGCCATCCCCGAGCATGCCGCAGTGGTGGCCCAGCAGATCATCGAGGCCATGGCCGAACCCATCACCGTGGATGGGCGCGAGGTGGGGGTTACCAGCAGCATCGGCATCGCCCTCTACCCCCTCCACGGGGACGACGTCAACACCCTGCTGGTCCACTCTGATCACGCCATGTACAAGGCCAAGTCCGCCGGGAAAAACGCCTTCCGCTTCTACCGCCGCGACTTCCGCCCCGCCGCTGGTGACGACAGCCCCAGCCTGCGGGTATGAGCCCCTAGAGCACCGAACAGATAAATCCGACGCGCCCAACATGTAGGGTGGATAAGCGCAGCGCATCCACCGTGCGGCGTCGAATTGGTGGATGCGCTGCGC
>JAWLHA010000136.1:0-4855 GCA_041690535.1 Gammaproteobacteria bacterium
GCGGTAGATGTGTATTCATCGAACCGCCGTGTACGTGATCCGTACGCACGGTGGTGTGGGAGGAGGGGCGCCGTGAGGCGTCCTCCTATCCCGATTAGCTGTAATCGGAGACTGTCGTGCAAATCATCTCATGGGATGACTTTCTGAAAGTAGAATTGCGTGTTGGGTGCGTGGTAAGTGCTGAATTATTTCGCGAAGCACGTAAGCCAGCATACGTGTTGCACGTCGATTTTGGCGAAGAGGTAGGTATGAGGAAGTCGAGCGCTCAGATCACTGACCTCTATAAGCCGGAGGAGCTGGTCGGCAAATTGGTAGTTGCAGTGGTTAATTTCCCAAAAAAGCAGATTGGCCCATTGATGTCGGAGTGTTTGGTTACTGGATTTCATAACGCCAATGGCGAGGTTGCACTTTGTGTTCCTGATAAACCGGTGCCGCTGGGTACGAAATTGCTATAAACAGCTAACACGTCGCTCCATCGTACGCCAAAAAGGCTACCGCCTTTTTGGCGTCGCTGAGCTCGGCCGTTATATTTAAAAATGAACAAACAAACTGCTATCAAATACAGCACATCAAAGAAAAAGCTACATTCATATGGTGTTACGTCCCGCCATCTTCCATGAAAACCATCCCGACCTATTCAAGGTGAAACAGCAGTGGGTGTCCCACGCTGCATGAGAGGCGGATCGCCTCTCGCACAGCGTGGGATGTTAGCGCTTCAGCGCGGACGGTTGAGGGGCAGCCAGGGCTGCTCGGTCGCGGGGAGGTTGTTGGGCGTCGAGGGCTCTTCGCAGCTGCAGGAAGTAGGTGGCTTCAAACTGCGAGATCAGGTTGTTGAGGAAACTCCAAAGGGCAAGGACGGTCTCGTCGTCGAGCCCCGGTGGAAGGGCCAAGGGGAGCTGTTGCGGTGAGTCGTTCATCGGAGTGTCTCGATGGCTTCTTGGAGAAGGTCGTCGGGCAGATGGTTCAGTGCCCGGGGTACGGCGAGCTTCATGGCGGTGCGCAGGAGGAGGCCGGCCTGCCGGGGGCGCCCTTGACTGGCCAGGCGGAGGATTTCGAAACCGGAGTCGGAGAGCAGCCGCTGCTGGCAACCGGCCTGCGCGAGGGCATGGTCGATGAGGGCGCGGAAGGCGTCGCGCTCGTCGATGGGGTCGAGGTGGACCCGGACCTGGAGGCGGCTGGCCATGGGCTCGTAGAGGGCGCGGTCGAGGGTCTTGGCAAGGATCGGGTGGGCGACCAGCCAGACGGTCATGAGGTCGCGCGAGTCGAAGGCGAAGTTGAGGAAGGCGGGGAAGTCGCGGAAGAAGTCGTTGGGGAGGTTTTGGGCCTCGTCGATGATCCAGACCGGCAGGAGGTTCTTCTGGTCGACCAGCTCGATGAGGCGCGCCTTGACCTCCCGCCAGAGGGCGGCGCGACGATGGGGGGGTTCCAGGCCAACGGCCAAGGCGAGGGAGCGGTAGATGTCGAGGCGGCCGAAGTCGGTCTCGGCGAGGTAGATGGGCAGGTAGCGGTGGGGATTGAGGGGGGTGGTGAGCGCGCGCAGCGCGGCGGTCTTGCCCACGCCGGGCAGCCCGGTGAGCAGCCCCACGCCGGGGGAGTTGAGGAGCCAGTCGAAACGCTCCTTGAGAGGGGCGAGCCGACCGCCATCGTAGAGTTCAGGGGCCTGCTTGCCCAAGGGGTGGTGGGTCAGCCCGAAGTGTTGGCGATACATCAGTAGTCCTCCTCGTGGTCATTCAGGGAAAGGGTCAGGGCGGCGTGCTGTTGGGCTAGGGCCAGCTCCACTGCATTGGGTCCACGGCCGGTGGTCTCGGGAGTCGGGGCCGAAGGCCGGCGGCGCTTGCGGGTGAGGTTGGCTTCGGCGTCCACGGGGGTGGCCCCACCCAGCGCCTCGCCCTTGTCGCTCTCAACGCCAACCACCTGCCCGCGGTGGGGGTCGACCACCAATACCACCCGGCCTCCAGCCAGCTCATAGGGCACCTCGAAGGTGCGTCCTTCGAACGAGACGGTGCCGTCCTTGCGGACGGTGCGGGGGTGGCGGTGATGGAACAGCGCATCCAGGTGCGTGGCCATCGTCCCCAGGGGCCGCACGCGAAGCAGGTCGCGCTGGTAGCGCTCCAGGGGCGTCAGCCCCTCCAGGGCACTGTGGGGCCTCACGTGATAGCACTGGTCGAGCCAGGCCCAGAGGCGGGCGTTGAGGTCGTCCAGGTCACGCACCTGACGCAGGTCCAGCTCGCTCAGGAATTGGTCCCGCACGGTGCGATGCCAGCGCTCGAGCTTGCCCTTGGCCTCCGGCTCATACGGGGCACAGTAGACCAAGCGGATCTCCAGCCGGGCACAGATCCCCTGGAGGCTGGCGCTGCGGTAGGCCGGACCATTGTCGACCATCAACCGGGCGGGGAGGCCACGCTTCATCACCGCCTGCTTCAGCACCCCCTCGATGGCCAGCGCCCCCTCGTGGGTGCAGAAGGCGCTGTGGGTGATCAGGCGGGAGGCATCATCCATGAGCGAGACCAGATAGACCTTGCGCAGGCGTCCTCCCACGGGGACCTTCGGCCCGTGCATGACATCCCCTTGCCACAGATCGCCGGCCTGCAGGGCGACGAAGCGCCGCCGCTCGATGGGCTCGCTGGCGGCGCCGGTGGGGCGCGAGAGGCCGTGGGCCTTGAGCAGGCGGTGGACACTGGAGCGCGGCAGACTCCCCTTGGCCACCCGGCCCTGGCGCTCCATCAGGTCAACCAGTGTATTGAGGGAGCGCTGGGGGTTCTCCCGCTTGGCGGCGAGCAGGGCGGCCTGGACCGCTAGGTCGATTTTGGATTGGCCCCGGTCGGCGCGAGGGGTGGGCACCAACGCTTCAATCCCTCCGTGGCGCCAGGCGTAGTACCAGCTCTCGATGGTCTTCTCGGCCAGACGGAGGGGTTGACCGCTGGGCTCCACGTAGGTGCGGGAAGCCAGCTCCTGCAGCAGCCGTTTGAGTTCGCCCCGCGCCAGAGCCTCCCTTGAGGCCAGCGGCCCCAGCACCGAGAGGCGGAACAGGGCCATGGGATGGATGAGGGTCATGATCTCTCCTAACGTTGAGAATGCCCTCTCAGGAAACCGCCCCTTTGCCTCTCCGCGAAGTGGGCAAAGTGTGTGGAGTCGTCAAAACATGGACTTAACCCTGTCCCGCCGCGTCATGGACCCGGCCGTTCACGGGATGGCGACCCCGGCTTGGTGAAGGAGGTGCATGGCCCCGCCCAGGGGCAAAAGCGCCAGTGTGGCGGGCCAGAACGCCTCCATGTCGGGGTGACGCCCCAACGCGGGGAAGCGGTTTCTCAGATGGAAGGCATGCAGGGGAAAGCTGGCGCGCCAGCGCGCCACCCAGCGGCGCATCGTATGCCGGCCCGGGGCCACCGTCCGGCTCAACCGGCGCAGCGACTGGCCGGCCAGCACCCCAAGCAAGACCGCCGCCTGCACCGTCCAGAGATGCCAGCGCCGGGGCGGCAGGCACTGCGGCAGCACTGAGCAGGTGCGGGTGCAGTGGGGACACTGGAAACGGGGAATGAAGATAGGGTTCAGCTCGCCTGAGCCGCGATCGGCCTTGCGCCCGTAGCCCCCGTGACACCAAAGCCCTGACCGACCGCAGTGGGGGCAGCGCTCTGGACGGTAGGACTCGGGGTGGCGCTGAAGCTGATCTCGGTGTTGCTCAAGCGTGGTGATCCCTGGCAGGATGCAGGTCATGGCCGGTCTCTTTTTTTTCTGGTTAGTGATGCTCGCAAACACCACGATACCAGAGGAGGACCGGCCTCTTCTTTTACCTGCCTTGTCTCACGCTTGATTGGGGAAGAAACTCAAAGGCGCCCTGCTGCACCTTGGGACGATTGGGGGCACTAAGTCGGGATCAGCGGGGGACGTAACAATATGGCGCTGCATGGTTTGTAATGGTGTTAGTCGTTATGGTTGCTGCAATGTTTAAGAAAACAGACCCAATTCTACTTGCAGCAATACTCACAATTATTACCGGTTACTTCTTGTTTATGCTCCGTCGCATCGCAAAACAAGCTATTTGCAGTAATTGTGGCGCTGATCTATTTGAGGTTATTGGACAGGCTAAAAACAATAAAGTAGATTTTCGCTACTGTCCTCAGTGCGGAAACCAAGTAGATATATCAGCATGAATATAACACGGCGCTTCATCCGACCCACCTCCGCGACACTTATTTTGTGCAAAATGCACAAAATAAGCCCCGCTCCGGCGGTCGGCTGAGCTAGGTCGTTATCGCGCCGGGATAAGCTCGGCGTATCTTGCAGGGTGAAAGGCCCTGTCGGGTAAGGATTAGCCACCCACCCGTATCGAGTGTTGATCTCAATGAGGAGTGGGTAACCGCGAACGATACGTGAGGTAAGCGTACACAGAGACAGAGAACCCGGGAAGCCCCATTGGGCTCCTGGTCGAGGTGAACAGATGATGCCGTCAGAGTTGGGGCACATATCGGGTGAAGAGCCCGGAAACGGCGTGGGCTCGGGTGGAATCTTGGAACAAGGAGCGAGCAGGTGGGCCAGAAATGGCTATATGCCGGTGGGGTGTCTTATGGGGCATAGTAGTCCGAGGTTGGGAAAGCCAGCCACATGGCGAAGGACCCCACGGAAGCACGCAGCCCTCAAAGGAAACTCGTGCCGGACACAGTCGGATCGGAGAACACGAGCCAACCTCACTGAGGGGAATAGCAACTGGCCCTTGAAACGGGTAACTGTGAAGGTCCGCGGGGAAGCGAGTGCAACTGAGGAACCGGATGCGGGAAAACTGCACGTCCGGGTCTGTGCGGGTTGCGCCTTGAAAGCGCATGAAATTCAGCGACCTGAGATGGTCGTCTTGGTAAAG
>JAWLHA010000137.1:0-4795 GCA_041690535.1 Gammaproteobacteria bacterium
ACAACATCCTCCCCGACAGGGAGACACCCCCGCCCCCGTACCGGCACCCGGTGACCCTCGACCTCATGCAGCCGGACGATCTGGCGCCGGTCTTCCCCCAGGCGCTGATCGAGCAGGAGATGAGCCCGGAGCGGTGGATCGAGATCCCGGATGAGGTGCAGGACGTGCTGAAGATGTGGCGCCCCTCGCCCCTCTACCGGGCCGCCCGTTGGGAGAAGGCCCTCGACACGCCGGCCAGGATCTACTACAAGTGGGAGGGCGTCAGCCCCCCCGGCAGCCACAAGCCAAACACCGCCGTGGCCCAGTGCTACTATGCGAAGCAGGAGGGGCTGAAGGGCCTGGCCACGGAGACGGGGGCCGGTCAGTGGGGCAGCGCCCTGGCCTTCGCCACCCAGCTCTACGGCATGGAGTGCAAGGTGTTCATGGTCACCATCAGCTACCACCAGAAGCCCTACCGGCGCGTCATGATGGAGACCTGGGGCGGCAACGTGGTGCCCAGCCCCAGCTCAGAGACCAACGCCGGGCGAAGAATTCTTGAGGTCGACCCCGAGACCTCCGGCAGCCTGGGCATCGCCATCAGCGAGGCCATCGAGTACGCCGTCACCCGCGAGGGCTGGAAGTACTCCCTGGGCAGCGTCGTCAACTTCGTCCTCCTCCACCAGACCGTGGTCGGGTTGGAGGCGCAGAAGCAGATGGAGCTGGCCGATGACTACCCGGACATCCTCATCGGCTGCGTCGGCGGCGGCAGCAACTTCGCCGGCCTCTTCCTCCCCTTCATGAAGGACAAGCTGGACGGCAGCAGGCCGGATATGCGGGTGATCAACGTCGAATCCACCGCCTGCCCCAGCCTCACGCGGGGCCTCTACGCCTACGACTGGGGCGACACGGCGAAGACGGGCCCGGTGGCCAAGATGCACACCGTGGGCCACGACTTCATCCCCGCCCCCACCCACGCCGGTGGTCTACGCTACCACGGCATGGCGCCCATCATCTGCCGTCTCATGGAGGATGGGTTCGTCGAGGCGACTGCCTTCAATCAGAATGAGGTCCTCGAGGCGGCCCACAGCTTCGCGCAGGCCGAGGGCTTCATCGTCGCGCCCGAGACAGGCCATGCGGTCAAGGCCACCTACGACCAGGCGATGGCCTGCAAAGAAACGGGGGAGTCGAAGGCCATACTCTTCAACTGCAGCGGCCACGGTCACTTCGACCTGGCGGCCTACGATGCCTACCACCGAGAGGAGCTGCCCGACTACGAGCTGAGCGAGGATGCGCTCGAAAAAGCGCTGGCAGCGCTGCCCGACGTCCCGTCTCAGTAGCTCCGGTGCGCCGGTCGAGTACAGACAGGCGGGGGTTCACACGCCCCCGCCCGTCTCCCCCTCCTCAAACACCGCCAGCCACGCCTCCACCTCCTCCTCGGAGAGCTGCGCCTCTTCCTTCGCGCCGCTGGACACGGGTGTGGCGTCCAGCTCGCTGGCGAACGCCTCCGAGTGCACCACCCTGGCGCCCCGACCCTCGGCCGCCGCGATCACCTCCCGGTCCGACGTGACCACGATGAGCCCCTGAGGATTCGGCGAGCGCCGGATCCGTTCGATGAGCACCCGGTCGGCGTTCCGCCCGGTGGGGGCGAAGACGACCTCCACCCGCCCGCCGGACAGATTCTCCGAGCACCCGCCCGGCATCCCCCGGTCGAAGACCACCGTCACCCGCTTCCCCGTCCGGCCGGCGTACGCCTGCAGGCGGGACACCAGCCGCGCCTCATCGTCCGGATCCTCCAGGTGGATGTCGGGCACCCGCCCGATCAGATTGTGCCCATCGATCAAAACTGGCATAGCCCCCCGCTCTAGCCCAGCGCCGCCGGCCCGTCATTGCGAGCATAGCGAAGCAATCTCCACCCTCACCACCCTCTCAACCCGCGCTCCGCCCAATCCCCCTTCGCTTGACGAATCGACCGATTCGAGATATCCTTATGAATGACCCGTGGGGGTGGTTGGGGCCCGGTGGCTCCCCCGGTCTTCAAAACCGGTGGCGGGTTGCACAGCGCAAGCCGCGGTGGGTTCGACTCCCATCCACTCCCGTAGTCTTGTGTTCTGCCCAAGACTTGTGGCGAGTAGCTGTTTTAGCACTCAAGGAGGTCGCCACAAGTCATGAAACTCCTACAAGCACTCGACGGGTTTCTCCTAGGCAAGCGCATCGAAGGACTCTCCCCGCGCCCGCTAGAAGGCTATGAGCGTCAGATACAACTTCTGGCAGACTTCCTCGGTAATCCTCGGGCTGAAGATATCACCGTTGACGACCTGCGCCGATTCTTCGACTATCTCCGCAACGAGTACACACCGCACCGCCGAGTTGGCAAAAAGGGGGAAGAGCCGTGTGGTCTTCCTCGGCAGTGTCGCGCGCAAGGCAGTGTGGCGATATCTCGTGGAGCGGGATGACCGATATGACCCCGACGCACCGCTGTTTGCCAGCTCCGACGGTGGTCACCTTTCCTGCTCACGGGTCTATAGCTGGTGGCAGAGATAGGAGAGCGAGCAGGTGTCGAAGATACAAACGTGCACCGTCTTCGTCACTTCTTCGCCACTCAGCTTCTAAGGAATTCTGGAGATGTCTATACGCGCTTGCCAAGACCAAGTGAGGTTGACCCTTGTCGGCATCAAGCAGGAATTGGAGGCCGTGTTAGGCCTGTCCGTTGTCCGTCGACGTTGTCCGTTATGTGACCCACAAGATGCGAACCAGTCCCCAGGCAGCCAAGGCACAGATCAGCATGGCCACCACGGACGACACTTCGAGTGCCGCGCCCACGGCCGAAGGGTCCTTGAACAGCAGGCTAAACGGCGCGAGGAAGACTCCCGTGATGCTGTAGATAAACTGAGCGAATCCGGCCTCGGGACTGGCAGCCAAGATTCTCAACACGACGGGAATGCCGATCAAGGCCTCCAGAATGCCGGTGACCAGCCAGATGATCTGGGTCGCCTTTGTCAATGTCTCGCGTCGGCCCCCGTGTTAGACGCCCTCTAGTTGTCCCCTGCTCGCTTCCCTGGGATACCCACCGCCTCTCTGGGTGACACGGTTCAAGTTCATCACCCAAAGGAGTACGCATGAATGACGCACCTCTATCCGTCGGTACCGATGTCCATCTCAAGGACATCGTCCTCCGCGCAGTGGATCAGCGCGACGATCACGAGGTCGTTGAACCCTTCTCCGTCACCAACAACCTCCCCGGCGCGCAGTTCGCTGCTGCAACTGCAGCTCAGACGGCCACCCGCCTGAGCTACCGTCGCGTCCAGATCGGCTAGTGCTGCAGCTGCCGAGCTATAAGCCGCGTGCGATGCTCGCGATCACCAGCAGCGCCCATCCCACGGCCACCAGCCAAAAGCCAATTTCAGGGGTAACGACCGGAATTGACGTCAGGTTTGCCAGGATCCCCACCACCCCGAGGATCAAGGCAACGATCCAGGTGATCTGCTTCGGAGCATTCGTCTTCACGTTCATCTGTTCCCTCCTGAGTGGTATGTCTGAAGATTCTTTGTTCGATGACTCTCCTGGCCCCGTGGCGCTCACCAGTCGTGGAGAGCCCTCAACGAGTGTGCGTGTGCCAGAGCGCCAATGCCAGGGCAACGCGCTTGCCAGTTGCGGGGTCCGCCTTGCCGCAGTGATCCCACCGTATTCGCCCGTCAACTCTATCCGATTGTCTTTGCCCAGTTTGCTGCGGCTTCCTCCTCCAGCTCTGCCAGACGGGTGTAGTGGTCTGGGAACTATCTGAGGTGAGCCAGTGCGATCTTGCCGGTCCGACTCGGGTCATCGTCGGTCACATTCGTTTCGGGATCGCTGGTTCCGTGCTGAAGCTCCACCTGTAGGCCCATCCGAAAGGACTCCAGATCAACCTGGCCCCAGTCCACGCCGAGGGAATCCCCGATGCGCTCGGCTTCGTCTGGGCCAAGCCGTTCCAGCTTCCTCGTTACCTGTTCCTCGTCATCCGTTCACGATCGAAATCGCACGGCTGGCTGGTCAGGGCAGACACCAGCTCTCCGTTGACTACGGACGGACCGGTATTGGTCACAGTCAGCCCCTCAGCACCGCGAAGCTCCCCGCCCCCGAGTCCTGGCGCCGTCGCGCGCAAGCCGGTTGCCTGGCAGCCTCTCGGGACAGTGAGCGCGGCGGCGAGCACCAGACAACCAATGCTCTCCCCAGCTAGGGCGCGGCTCACGCTAGCTGCGCCGCGAACGCGAGGAGGGCCTCAGCGTCGCTGCATCACCATGTAGTAAATCAAGAGCACGAGCATCGCGCCCCCGACGGCGATCAGCATGCTGCGCAAGTCAAAGCCCGTGATGCCCCCGAGTCCGAGTTGGCTCCCGATCCAGCCGCCCAGCAGCGCGCCGACAATGCCGAGCACAATGGTAATGATGATCCCCCCGGGGCCGCCACCAGGCATCAGGAACTTGGCGACCACCCCCACGATCAGTCCAAAAACGATCCACAACAGAATGCCCATGACTACACCTCCTGAGACCCCATCTCGAATCCAACTCTGCTAGCCAAATCGGGCGGCGTCGCGAGTATCGGCCCGCGCCGTCCGCTCCCGCGACTGGAGCTGTCGCCTGCTTTGTGGGCACTTCAACGTGCTTCCACAAGTTGTTGAGTAGACCTAGAGCCTTGGCCAGGGTTCCCGCCGCCTTTCCCTCGCCGCCGGTTGGCCCGCACCCCATGGCTAGTATAGGTCGGTCAGCGCTTCGCGCTGCCCCATGCACACCGCATTACGACTATACACGTTGCGGAGATATTGTCAAATGCTGTGAGG
>JAWLHA010000138.1:0-4666 GCA_041690535.1 Gammaproteobacteria bacterium
GCGGCCGTCGAGCGTACAGGGATGTATTCACAGCGTACCTGCTTTCAAGGACTTACATCGCTCACCGCACGGCCGTGATGTGAGTATGCGTTCACCCTGACAAGGCGGGTCGGAAAATAGATCCCTGTCGCTCCCCCGTGCTAACCTCCTGCTTTCGCCGGTTTCGAGGCACTTGCGATGGCATCCGTCGGCACCACTCTCCGTCGCGTCTTCGCCCTCCCCCTGGGCTTGGGGCTCCTTCCGCTGCCGCTGATTCTCCTCTCCTCCTGCTCCACCCTGAGTTACTACGGCCAGTCCATCAGCGGCCACATCGGGCTGATGTCCCGGGCCAAACCGGTGGAGGCCGTCCTCGAGCGCGGCGACCCGCCCCCCGGCGTACGGGCCCAGCTCATGCTGTCGCAACAGGTGCGAGACTTCGCGGTGGAGATGCTTCACCTGCCCGACAATGGCAGTTACCGGCGTTATGCCGATCTCGGACGCCCTTACGTGGTGTGGAACGTGGTGGCGACCCCGGAGCTGTCCCTGGAGCCGAAGAACTGGTGCTTCCTGTTCGTGGGTTGTCTCGCCTACCGGGGTTACTTCAACCGTGATGACGCCGACAGCTACGCGGCCGAGCTGCGCGCACAGGGGATGGACGTCCAGGTCTCCGGGGCGCGGGCCTACTCCACCCTGGGGTGGTTCGACGACCCCCTCCTCAGCACCATGCTCTCGCCTCAGGATTGGGCCCTGATCGACGTCATCATTCACGAACTGGCCCACCAGAAGGTCTACATCAAGGGGGATTCACCCTTCAACGAAGCCTTTGCCACGGCGGTGGCGCACTATGGTGTGCAGCGCTGGTTCGAGACCCACAACCAACCCGAGGCTTACGCTGAATACGCCCTCGCCCAGGAGCGTAAGGTGGATTTCCACACGCTGCTGGCCACCACCCGGCAGCGCCTCAAGGGGCTCTACGCCTCTTCCCTGCCCGAGGAGCAGAAGCGGGAGGGCAAGAAGGCGGTGTTCGCCCGGCTGCGGGAGGATTACGCCGTCCTCAAGGCCTCCTGGGGCGGCTATGGCGGCTACGATGCCTGGATGGCCCGGGAGATCAACAATGCCCACCTGGCCCTCTTTGCCACCTACCATGAACTGGTGCCCGCGTTCCTGGCGATGCTTCGCCTCAACCAGGGGGACTTGAACGCGTTCTACGCTCAAGCGGAGTCCCTGGATCGACTCAGCCGCGAAGCGCGTCATTTGGAGGTGGCCAGCTACCTTCCCCAAGCGCCTGCCGTGCAGCGGGCTACGTTCACACCGGAGGCGCAATAGGCCCTGGGCCCGCTGTGGCTGATCCGCAGCGCGGCCCCTGCCGTGCTCATCCCGCCCCTGTGGCGGCCGGCGGGGGGATCTGATAGTCACGTGAAGTGTCCAGGAGCAATCAGCTAGAGCACCGAACAGATAAATCCGAGGCGCCCAACATGTAGGGTGGATAAGCGCAGCGCATCCACCGTGCGGCGTCGAATTGGTGGATGCGCTGCGCTTATCCACCCTCGGTTCGCTGCCCCCGCCACCTGCGGCGCAACTTGGCTGCGATTGGCGATCTTTTCGGTTTACCTGTTCGGTGCTCTAGCATCCCTGTACGCTCGACGGCCGCAGCCGCTTCCGGGCACCCTGCGCTCCCGCGGCATCAGGGTGTTCTTGCACCCATCCCTGCGACCGACGACCGGCTTTCTAAGGACTTGCATCGCTCTTGGGTAAGTATGCACTCCCTGTGTCTCCACCCTGGGAGATACCCATTCCCGCCCCCGCGCCTTACACTACCCCGCCAAAATCGCCGAATTGTCCGAGTCTGTCAGCGTGCAAGAGATCGATATCAGCGTGATCGCCATTCTCCTTGACGATCACGTACTCACCTGGGTCCCCCCCCTTGTGCTGCTGGCGGCGGCCGGCTACCTGCTGTGGCCCACCTTGCGGCGCGCCTATGTCCGGTGGGCGCTGGCCAGGCTGTTGCGTCATCTCGGCCCCGCCCACATGGACGGGGCGTTGCTGGAGGATGCGGTAGGCAATTTGGCTTACTTTGAACAGCTGGTGCTGACCCCCGCGGGGATCGTGGCAGTGGAGGTGCTGCGCAACCGCGGGGTGATCTTCGGGGCGGAGGGGCTGGACCAGTGGGCGCAGGTGGTGGGGCGGCGTACCACCCGCTTCGACAACCCGGTAACCCGCAGCCGTGAGCGGGCCTACGCCTTGAGGGACAATTTTCCCGATGTCCCGGTCCACGGCATGGTGTTGTTTGCCTGTCTCTGTGAGTTCCCCAAGGGGCAACCCGAAGGGGTGGCCACGGCGGCCGAGCTGCGGGCCCAGACCCCGCCCGAGCTCGAAGCCGTTCCGGCCGACCTTCGTGCCGCCTGGGAGCAACTGGAGCGAATGAGCCGGGACAACAGGGAGCGTTTTAAGGCGGATGTGAAGATCATCCAGGGGCAGCGCGCCTATGCCCGTCCGGCCATTGCCGCCGGCGCCCTGGGGCTTGCGATCGGGTGGGCGATCTGGCGCGCGCTCACGATCGGCATGTAAGCGTCAGCTTTCCCTGAAGCCGTCAGTGCCGACAGACCGGAGTCGATACAGCCATGACATGCGTCTCACCCTTTACGGCCGAACAGGCCATTTGGCTTGACCGCTTTCTCGGCGCGCCCGAGCGCCCGCACAGTACGTTCGGCTACCCCGAACTGGCCGGATTTCTCTTCGCCGTGGCCTGCGGACCCCAGCTCATCCCCCCTTCGCTGTGGTTGCCCCCGATCTTCAATGAGGCTGATCCGGCCTATGCCGACCCGGAAGAGGCGCAGCAGTTCCTGGCCGCGGCCCTGGCTCTCCACAACGGGTACAGCAGTGAGGACCCGAACGCCCCCGTGGCCCTGCCGCCCGGATGCGAGCCGGCGCCGGATCCGTTGGCCAACTTCGGTCCCCAAGGGCAGTTGGGGCAGTGGAGTCGCGGCTTCCTCATTGGACGGGAGTGGCTCCGGGAGATCTGGGCAGCGCTCCTGCCGGAAGAGCTCGAGACGCGGTTTCTCTCCGCCTGCCTGGTGGCGGGCTTCTTCGCCAGCCGCGAGAAGGCGGAGACCGTCCGCGCCCACCTGAGACACGCGCCGGTCAGCCTGGGGGAGATGGCCGCCGCGAACCTCGCCCGACTGCCCGATGCCATGAACGAGTATGCGCTCATCGGCCGGGCCATCCGCAAGGTGCAACAGGGAGCGTTGCCAAGCGCCCCGGCCAACAGTGCGAAGGTGGGCCGTAACGACCCATGTCCCTGTGGCAGCGGTAAGAAGTACAAGAAATGTTGTAACTACTCGCCCCCCCGAAACCGTCATTCCCGCGAAGGCGGGAATCCAAGTGACAAGTGAACGAGTGGTGTTCTCCACTTGCGCAGGGAGGATCAAACAGTCTTACCTTCCCAGCCTTGACCAAACTGGATTCCCGCCTTCGCGGGAATGACAGGGGGCGAGAAATGTTGCGGATCCGCGCTGCACTAGAGACCGCGTGGAAGAGAGCCGCACCCCACGGGCGTTGTGAGGCGGTCTGGCGCTGAGCCGTGCGGCATTGGTGGATCGGCCTGCGGCGCCCATGCAGAGACCCGGGCTACAAGAGCTTCCACAACCCGAGCAGACTCACCACCATCAGTCCCGCCCCGATCACCCGCTTGAAAAGATCGTCGTTGCGCAGAATGGCATGGTGGGCCTTCAGGCCAATCACGTGACCCACCGCCGCGATCGGAATCAGGGTGAGGGCTGCGAGCAGGTGCAGCTCGACCCCGAGCGCTGTGAAGGTACTCATCTTGATGGTGACCAGGATGAACCAGAGTACAAACAGCGTGTCCCGAAGCTGCTCCCGGGCGACATTGCGCATGAACACAGCCACCATCAACGGGGCGCCGGTGAGGGAGGTGCCGGCGATGTAGCCGCCGAGAACGAGCAGCACGCGATCGGCCCACCCCGTGCGGCTGCGGATGGTGCGGTTCAGCACCCAAGTGAAGGCGTAGAAGAGGGTGACCGAGTAGATGAACGCCAGCAGCCATCGGGTGGGCAAACTGATGAGTCCCAAGACCCCCACAATCGCCGCTGGAATGATGAAGCGCGAAGAGTTTCGAAGGTAGCGCCAATCCACATTGCTCAGGCGGGTGCGAAGGGTCAGCCCTGAGAAGAACAGCAGATGCGTGCCGATGATGGGAAGCCACAGCAGGGGCTGGTCATCGATGAACAGCAGCAAGGGCAGCCCGAGGGCCCCTCCGCCGAAGCCGAGGCCGCTTCGAACGAACCCGGTCCAGAGAAAAATGAGGCCGACGAGCAGCGACTGCGCGAGATCGAAATGGAGCAACATCGAAGGGGTCTTGGGCGCCAATGAACGAACGTTCCGGATCGCGCGCCAGTTCGGCGCCAGGCGCGCTCCCCGTCCGTCGACTGTACTGGCGGCGTGGCTGGCCTGCGTCCAACGCAGTGGGCGGGCGGAACAGCAGCCCGGCACTATACACGAGCCAGGGCGCCGATGGGTGGGTATGCGTTTACC
This sequence comes from Gammaproteobacteria bacterium, assembly GCA_041690535.1. Classification (GTDB taxonomy): domain Bacteria; phylum Pseudomonadota; class Gammaproteobacteria; order Thiohalomonadales; family Thiohalomonadaceae; genus JAWLHA01. Next base: position 4,531 of record JAWLHA010000138.1, read on the forward strand.
TTGCAGGGTGAACGCATACTCACATCACGGCCGTGCGGTGAGCGATGTAAGTCCTTGAAAGCAGGTACGCTGTGAATACATCCCTGTACGCTCGACGGCCGCGTCCCTGCGGCCGACGACCTGCTTTCAAGGACTT
>JAWLHA010000139.1:0-4571 GCA_041690535.1 Gammaproteobacteria bacterium
GAGCCACGTAACCGTGGTATCGCGGGCACTTGAAGTCTTCGAGGAGGAGATGCGGGCATGAGTACACCCGGGCAGGAGACACCCCAGCAGCAACCACCTCAAGAGTGTCCACACCAGCAGGGTCCACACCAGCAGCAACCACCTCAAGAATGCCAACCCCAAGAGCACCCACCCCAGGAGGGTACATCCGCCGACCGGCGGGCCCGAGAGGCGTTGCTGCGTCGCGCCCAGCTCCGCGACCAAGCGCGGTGGATCGCCAACGCCACCCGACTGCCGGATTACGTCTGCTGGAAGGTGCTGTGCTGCCAGAGTCTCCTGGTGCGGGGCGAGCTGACGGACCCCCACTACCGGCGCGAGTTCGAGGTTCACCTGGCGGACGAGCTGCAGGAAGGACTGGATGAGATCACCCAGCAGCTCGCCTGGCTCCGCTTCGACCACCCGGAGCTGCCCACAGTCCCCGAATTGCTGACCCGCCCCTGAGGCCTCTTGATGTTCACCACCGGGCCGCACCGACCGCCGGGTGGGTGGCGGCTTCGTGAACGCTCGTTCCCCGTAGCCGACGACCGATCACGTGCAAATGTTTGCACATCACGACCGTTGTTGCGTAAATCAAGAGTATTGCAACCATCCTGGGACACCCGTAGAATGCGGCTTCTGGCGTTGCATAAATCGGATGCAAAATATGAAAGTCGGCTATGCAAGGGTATCAACGGCGGGGCAGTCAGTAGAGGCCCAAGTGGAGAAGCTTAAGGCGGCGGGCTGCGAGCGGGTGTTCGCTGACGTGATCAGCGGAGCGGCTCACGACCGTCCCGAGCTGACCAAGATGTGCAAACATTTGCACGCGGGGGACGTGGTCTGCGTGGTCAAGATGGACCGGCTATTCCGCTCGTTGAGCGGGGCGCTAAACCAACTTGAGGCGTGGACGGATCAGGGGATTCGATTCGAGTGCCTGGATCAGCCCCTGATGAATACGACTGATCAGTCGCCAACGGGGACGCTCATGCGGCAGATTCTTGGGGCCTTCGCGGAATTCGAGCGGAGCCTAATTCGCGAGCGCACCATGGAAGGGCGGGAGCGGGCCAAGGCCCGGGGCGTCAAGATGGGTCGTCGCCGCAAGTTGAAGGCAGATCAGGTCCGGCACGCGGCTGAGCTGGTGTCTCAGGGCCGGACAGTGCCTGAGGTAGCCAAGCTGCTGGGGGTTGACCGGACCACGCTTTGGCGGCGTCTGCGAGCCCAGGAAGCGTGCTCTGGTGCGTCGTAGGATCACAGGCGCTTCACCGGGGCCATTCAACGTGGGGTGCTTGTCTTTTGCTGCATCGAACCAAGTAACTCTCTGTATCGTGAAGACCACCCCTGCCTAGTGGCCTCCTGAAGCTCTTTGAAGTAGGCATACGTTACGTCAAAGCCGTCTTTGAGCACCGCAACGCGCGGCTGCTCCAGCGGGGGCAGGGATGCAAGGCCCAAGTCACATGATCCGCCTGCGTTTCTTGTCACTTGCGTGACCTCTTCGCTCCTGGAGTTCATGGTCATGGTCGTTCGGCGGCATTCACCGCCACCGCGGGCAACTATCTCCTCCTCACCCCAATGGATTATTTCCCATGTCTCGATATCCGTGTAGAGGTAGTAGGGGGAAGATGGAACGCGGCCATCCCCCTCCTGCACCTCGTGCGTTTTGAGTTGGACGATGAACTCGAAGCACATGTCTCTAGACCGGTAACACCTAATATCAGAGGTGTTTACTGGCATCGCGATGTCGTCACCCAGGATAACCCAGGTTCCCTGGGCGCTAGCGACGCCGCCTACGATGTAAGGCTTTCCGGAACCCGATGCATAGACCGGCGTCGGAAGCGGGAAGTAGTCGTCCTCAAACAGTCGGGTCGCCTCCCCGAGAGTTAGCCATCCCGTGGGCTCGACCCCGATATCCTGCTGATATTCCCGTATCAACCCATCAAGTGGGGGCGAATACTCGAACATGTACATCCGCGCGTACAATGCACCCCGCACGAGATGGTCATATTGCGCCGGGCCAATCTCTTCCACAAATTTGAGGAAGACCTCTTTAGCAGGTAACGCGTTGCGCTCCTCCTCAGACATCTTCTCAAGGTCGTCCTCGGCCAACTGTGATAAGTCGGGCTCCCCCCACGATGCCGCTGCGAACCACAGCGCAAGCAGCCCAAGTAGGATTTTCACTCGCACCCTCCTTAAACCCCTAGCTGTAGTTTAGGCGACTCGTGAGCCTACCTCCATGGTAAGCGGCCCGCCCCAAGGCCACCTCAGAGGGCGGTGGAGCCGCTGTGAGGGCCGCTGCGGACGAGCGGGCCGAGTCCGTGCGGTGGGCCGTGGAGGGCGCGTACAAAGAGGCTGGAAGCCTCCTGGGGGCGGCCAAGCTGCTCAATCAGCGGGGAATCAGAACGGCACGGGAAGGCCGTTGGCACGCGGCCTCGGTCAAGACTGTTCTGTCACGCCTGGGAGCGCTCTAGGCGTTCCTCCGGCCCGAGACTTCAAGCGCCGCTTGTGCAAATATTGCACGGACGACGTTCGGAGGGGAGTGTATGTCGCCCAAGGGCAAGTATTGGATATCCGTCTGCGAGGACTGCGGCCATCCGATGATCCATTCCAAACGCCCCCCGGACAAGTACGTAGGAACATGCCCGGGGTGCTCTTACCTGGAGCAGACAGTGCCCCCTGAGCGCACCTACGCATTGCTTCTTGCGACCCCGCTCCGATTCGATCCGGAGCCGGTTGCCTACAGCAAGAAGCTGACGATTCTTCCCACGATTACCAAGAACTACAAGGAGATGCCTGTAGCCCTGATTCTCGAAGACGGGCGAACTTGGCTACGCCCCGTCGCAGGCTTGCCGTTCCCTTTCACGGTGGAGCTGGCCTGGCACGGACAACACAGCGAGCAAAATTGAAATTTGGATATTGCGACGCCTTCGGACTAGCAGCGCTTGAGGCACGCCCAGCGACTTCGAGCACAGGGTCTGCAAATGTTTGCACTTGGGGAAGGGGACCATGAATAAGCCGAAGAAACGCGCCGATGGACAAATCACCGGACTGGCCGGGGAGTTCTTCGTGGCCGCGGAACTTCTGAAGCGCGGGTTCCAGACGTCGGTAACCTTCGGCAACGCAAAGAGCATTGATCTTTTCACCACGAATCCCGAGACGGGCCGAACCTTTACAGTCCAGGTCAAGACAGTTCGGAAGAAGAACACCTTTCCGATTGCGCATGGGAAGATCGACCCAAGCTGCATGTACGTGTTCGTGATCCTAAATCCGGTCGGCACGCCCGTGCAGTACTTCGTGGTCCCTGGGAAGACCCTAGCCAGCGAACGAGAGCGCTTTACCCATTGGTTCTGGGATGAGAAGTTTCCAGGCATCAATTGGCGGGTACTTGAAAACGAAGGCTTTGCCGATGCATGGTTCCACTTCGATGAGGCTCCAACCTTGGGGGTCTGAGGGGGCTCATGAGCCGACTCACTAGATCAATCACCAAGCCAATCCGCCAGCGGACGTCATGGTGCGAGACCTGGCAACGTGAAGATCACGGACTGATTAGGTGCTGGGAGCGGGGCCGCGAAATGCAGCGGGAGCGTCCTGATCTGGCGGTTCGAGCATCACGAGGGGAGTTGCCCATACTCCCCTGGCGCGGCGGGATCGACGGCGAGCTGAAGATCAAGTCCAAGTATGGAGTCATGCAGTACCTGGCAATGTGGCAGGGGCTACGGGGCGACGACCTGGACGTTCCGCTGGATGGAGAGGAACAGGTGGTCTGCTCACGCACCGGCATCAAGGTTACTTTCACCCGCGATACGTCGAAGTTTGGCCATGGTTGACGAGGCGTTCGTAGCTATCGATGTCGAAACGGCCAATGCCGACATGGCATCCATTTGCCAGGTGGGCCTGGTCCGATACGAGGGAGGTCATCCGGTTCGTGAATGGTCCTCACTCGTCAACCCCGAGGCAGAGTTCGACTGGTGGAACGTGGATGTCCACGGAATCACTGAGGACCGTGTCAGCGATGCACCAACGTATGCGGACATTCACGATGTGCTTTCTGATTGGTGTGCCGGTCAGATCGTCGTTTGCCATACACACTTCGACCGCACATCAGTTCATCGCGCCTCAGTCAGGTATGATCTAGCCCCACCGGACTGCACCTGGCTAGACTCTGCCCGGGTCGTCCGACGAGCCTGGGAGCAGTTCTCCAAGCGCGGCTACGGACTGTCAAACGTCTGCAAGCAGCTCGGGTATTCGTATACGGCACATGATGCACTTGAGGACGCCAAGGCTTGTGGACACGTCCTCTCCCGAGCCATAGAGCAATCGGGCCTCTCGCTCGCAGAGTGGTTGGACAGGCTCAGGAGATCGTCCCACAGCGGCACTAGCTCGTCCGGATTGAGAGCGCTTCAGGGCAACCTGGACGGCCCGCTTTCCGGGGAGGTGATTGTCTTCACGGGTGCGTTGACGATGCCCAGGCGGGAGGCTGCCACCCTTGCAGCTCAGGCGGGGGCCGACGTTCCAACCAGCGTTAACGGCAAGACGACGATTCTTGTTGTGGGTGATCAGGA
>JAWLHA010000140.1:0-4427 GCA_041690535.1 Gammaproteobacteria bacterium
GCGGCCGCTTCGGGCATCCTGCCCTCCCGCGGCATAAGTGCGTCCTTGCACCAATCCATGCGGCCGACGACCTGCTTTCAAGGACTTACATCGCTCTCGGGTAAGTATGCGTTTACCCTGTTCGGTTGGGCCGGCCATTGTCAGGGCGCCGCCACCCCGAGCGCTCTCAGCAGCGCCTGGGTGTCGGTGAGGTCACCGACAATCTTTCGCACCCCCCGCTCGGTGCTGAGGATGAGCGTCGGGAGCATGAGCGCCCCCTCGTTCATGGCCCGTAACGGCTCGTTGCGCACATCCACGATCTCGAGCTCACAGTGGCCGGCCAAATGGGTCTGGACGATCGCCTTCAGGTTGGCCACCGCGGCGTCGGACGGCGCGGAGTTGCTCAGGATGTAGAGTCTCAGCCGCATCGGCCTTCCTTCGTCCGGGTTCGGCACATCGGCCTCCACACTCACTCCCGGACTTGGCCGGGCCCGGCGGTCTGCTCGTCCACATCCGCCCGGCGCATGGAGCGCAACGCCTCCAGCCGCTGCGCGGCGGTTTGCTCGCGCAGGTGCTCCTCCTCCTCCAGCCGCTCCAGCTCGATGCGCCTGGTCTCCAACTCCCGCAGGAGCGAGGAGCGCTGCAGCTCGAGTTGCCGCTCGGCCTCGCCCCGCTTGGTCTGCGTCTCGAACTCCAGTGCGCTGAGTCGTGCCGCCATCTCGGCCTCGGCCGTCTGCAGTTCCCGGCGTTTGCGGCCGGCCTCTGCCCGCAGGCGTTCCTGCTCGAACTGCTGCTCGGCCTCGCGCTCGGCCCTCAGGGCGCCCATCAGGACCTCGCCGCGGGCGGTGTAGACATCGCTCAGGGTGACCCCTTCGTCGCTCAGCACCAGCTCACGCACCTGATTGGAGTGGCCGATCCCGCGCGCCTTGATGATGGTGAGCGCGCGATTGCGCTCTCCGCCGTTCACCACGTAGGTGAGGTGGACCCAGGTGTCGGCGATGGTGGAGACGCGGATCTTCGCCGCCTCCACCGTCGCCTCGCCGGCCGCCTCTATGAGACTGGTGGCGAGCAGGGTGATGCCTTGGCCCTTGGCCAGGGTAATCAGGCGCTGGGCCACCGCGAGTGCGGGCAGGCGCCCGCCCCCGAAGGCCAGGGCCGACAGGGGGTCGACCACCATGCAGCGTGGCTCGTAGCCCTCGATGAGGGCCTTGATGCGGATGAGGTGTTCCTCCACGCTGCGCGAACCGCCTTGCAGCCCATGGAGCTGCAGCAGCCCGTTGTCCAGGAAGGGCGCCAGACGCACGTTGACGGAGCTGAGATTGCGGATGATCTCGTTGGGTGACTCGTCGAAGGCGATGTACAGGGTTCGCTCCTTGCGTCGACAGGCGGCTTGAACGAAGGTGCCCGCGAGCGTGGTCTTGGCGGTGCCCGGGGCGCCGGTGACGAGAATGCTCGAGCCGCGATAATAGCCCCCCGCCAGCATGGCATCGAGCCGCGGAATACCGCTGGAGACCCGCTCGCTGGAGACGGGGAAGTTCGGCCGCGCCACCCCGAAACTCCCCACTTCGATCCCCTCCGCGCCGATGGTGAAGGGGAATTCGTTCTGCTCGAAGGCGGAGCCGCGGTACTTGAGAATCCGCAGCTCCCGCAGCGCCACCCGATCGGTGACGCGGTGGTGGAGCAGCAACACGAAGTCGGCCAGGAACAGCAGAAAGGGGTGGGACAGGGCTCCCGCCTGTTCGGTCTCGATGCGGGCGGTGAAGACCCCGGTGAGGCCCAGCTCCATCAGCCAGCGGTGAATGCGCCGCAGCTCCTGGCGGGCCAGTTCGGGATCCCGGAGCATCTCCATCAACACGTCAAGGGAGTCGAAAACGATGCGTTTGGTCCCGGTCGCCCTGACCTGTGCCTCCAAGGCCGTGAGTGTGCCCTGCAGGTCGAAGCTGCCGGAGCGGACGGTATCGAGGGGGAGCTGGGCGTCGATGAACAGCAGCCTGCCATCGCGCTCCAGTCCGGGGATGTCCCAGGCGAACGTGGCGGCATTGGCCCTGATCTCAGCGCAGGATTCCTCAAATGCCAGAAAGATCCCGGGCTCGCCGCTGTCGCGGGCGCCATTCACCAGCGTCTGGAGGGCGAAGACGGTTTTTCCGGTACCCGACCCCCCGAGCAGCAGTGACACGCGGCCTGCCGGCAGGCCCCCGCCGGCGATCTCGTCGAACCCGGGGATGTTGGTCCTGGCCTTCACCAGCTCCGCAGGATGCGGTGGCTCCGTGCAGTTGCTCAAACGGGCCTCCTCGGGGGGCGGTGACGCCAGCAAGTATAGTTCAACAGCCCCGACGGTCCTCGGCCCGGGCGCCCGGGTCACAGGGCAAACGCATACTTGCCCAAGGACTTACATCGCTAACAGCACGGCGGTGATGTGAGTATGCGTTCACCCTGGCCCGGGTCACTCAACCACTGTGCCGCCCTTGAGGATGCCCTGGGCGATCTGTCTGATCTGGTTGAGATCCAGGGGCTTGTCGGCGACCTGGAAGTGCAGCCCTTCCCGGGACGCCTGCTTCAGGCGGGTGAGAAACTCCCGGCGAAACGCCGTGACGATATAGACCGGCAGGTATGGAAACCGGGTCTGCAGCTGGCGCAGCACCTCGACCCCGTCCAGGCCGGGCATCTTGAGGTCGAGAAACACCAGCTGTGGCGGGTGGGCGCAGGCTTTCTCCAGCCCCTCTTCGCCGTCGGCGGCGGTCTCCACCCGGTAGCCGGCACTCTCCAGGGCGAGCTGGAAGGCATCGCGTACGGACGCTTCGTCATCGATGACCAGGATCCACTCCGCCATTGGAACCCTCCGCTCAGTGGGCAGCTTCTGCGCCTGCCCAGCCCTGCCCTGGCCCGGACTTCTCACCAGAGACCGTAGCGAGTACGCCGGAAGGGGCCGGCGCATCGGCGCCCGGGCAGTTCACGGACACCTGCTCAGGATTGATCCTCCGCCTCCGGTTTCTCCAGAACAAGGACCTCCAACATGAGAAGCACACGTCGTTGGTCCGACAGATCGCCGACCACCCGGCGCAGCGGCGCGGGCAGCGCCTTGACCAGTGTCGGGGTGGCGAAGATCTCGTCGGTGATCGCCCGTTCAGGGTCGTCCAGCACATCCACGATCTCGATCTCGGGGTGCTCTCCACCCGCATGTTCTTTGATGGCTTCGGCGAAGCGCTCAGCCAGGGCCTCCGTCTCCACCTTCCGGTTGGCGTTGTAGAGCCGCAAGAGGTAGCGCTTGGTCGGTCCGTCTGCGGGCATGAAGTCCCTCCTGCGCTTCGGTGTGCCTCCACCCGTCTCAGGTGGTCCGCACCTGAGCCGGTTTCGGGGGCGGCGGGCCTGCGCTTTCGGCAACCAGCGGGGCATTCTCACCATGGTGGCCAACACCCCTCGGCTGCGCATGCTACGGTCCCCGGCGAGAAATGCGGGCCAGTGTTTTTCCTCGCACCGGTTGCGCCCCGGCGGGCTCTGATGCCGACGCCCTCGCCACGGGGGATCTCCCCCTTGCAGGATTACGGAATAAGGATAGCCCCCCCTGGGGCGCCGAACAGCTCAATCCGATGCGCCGGGCAGGGGGGAGAAGTGCTGCGCCCAATCCATCCCGACGCCGCTTGTCCAAGGATCTGATCTTGAGAATTCGTCAGCTAATCTGTCTATAATGGGCAGTCTATCTGACTATGCATCGAGAGGGAGAGTCGTGCCATGAACCACACGCAAGAAGTTTCGAACAAGGGTATCTGGCTGTTGAAGATCGCCGTCATTTACCTGCTCATCGCGCTCGGGCTGGGACTGTTCATGGCGGTGACCAACCAGTTCCAGCTGCGCTCGGTCCACACGCACGTCAATCTCCTCGGTTGGGCGACTCTTGGCCTTGCGGGGGTGGTCTACTGCCTGTTCCCGAAGCTTGGCGAGACCGTGTTGGCCCGCTGGCACTTCTGGCTGCACAACCTTGGGCTGCCGGTGATGATGGGCGGGCTTGCCGCCTATCACCTGGGCCACGAAGGGGCGCTGCCGTTTATCGGCATCGGTTCGGTGACGACGATGCTTGGGCTGGCACTGTTCGGGATCAATCTCTTCACCCGCCTGGAGGGCAACAGAATGCCCGTCGCTGTCACACCGGCGGCCGGGCAGGTTCGCGGGTGAGCTCAGGCGGTTAGCCCGATTTTCTCCTGCAAGCGGGCCGGAGCATCTATGGGTACGCGGAGCATATCCAACAACCGCTGCGCGTACCCGCCCGAGCCCGTCCATAGGCAGGGTGCAGGGTGAACGCATACTCACGTCATGGCCGTGCTGTGAGCGATGTAAGTCCTTGAAAGCAGGTCCGCTGTGAATACCTCCCTGTACGCTCGACGGCCGCAGCCGCACCGGGCATCCTTGCCCTCCCGCGGCATAAGTGCGTCCTTGCACCAATCCATGCGGCC
>JAWLHA010000141.1:0-4370 GCA_041690535.1 Gammaproteobacteria bacterium
GGCCGCAGGGATGCGGCCGACGAGCCTGCAGGGAGGTATTGTTACAGCGTGTCTCGGACCCGGGCACCGCACCTCCATCCCCAAGAGTGTCGCAAGCTTCGGAACAGCTATTTGTGGTGTTACCGGCGTTGCTCCGAACCATGCGGAGGTTCCACCGGCAAACGGCCCGAGAGGGTGATTTCGTTCACAGGACTGCCTCACGCCCACTGCTCCAGAGGGGCTTCTGTGATGGCGTTCATGGCCCGGGTGGGACGGAGTCGGTTCAATGGGGGCGTGACCACGACCGGTAGTGACCTCATGTCCCGGACCACCGATGCGGAATTCACCCTGGAGGACTCGCTCAAGCGGGAATCCCTCTCCGTGGAGATCTTCAATGGCCACTATCTGAACTACCAGCGGCGGCGGTTTCGCCGCACCATCTCCTATTCGGTGGACCTCGCCACCCTCTCGCCGGAGGTGGGTTGGGAGGAGGACATCTGCTGGCACTGGGTACTGGCGTCGGCAATCATGTTCGTGCCGGGCATCGGCTTTCTGATCCGGCTTCTCGGGGAGTTGAACGTCCGCACCTTTGCCGAGCTGGGCCTCGCGGTCTTCGTGTTCCTCCTGCTCGGGTCGTTGGCGCTGCTGATGTTCTACATCAAGTCGCACCGCAAGTTTGTGATTCGTACCCGCTATGCGGAGTTTCCCCTGATCGAAATCCAATACCTGCGCCACCGTGACGGGGAACGGCTGAAGGCGTTCGTCGAGTTGCTGCAAGCGCGGATCCGCGCGACCGTGGCCGAGCGTGGACTCAGTGAGGGGGAACTGAAGGCGGGGGAAGTCCGGATGCTGCGGCGCATGGCACGCAAGCAGGTGATCAGCGACTACTACTACGAGAGCGCCAAGTCGCACATCTTCAGCCACAAGTTCTGAGGCTCCATCACTCAAGAAAGAGGGTAGGGGGCGTCGACTCTGTTTGGTGCAGTCGCCAGACAGTGGCGCGCCATTCTCCCGCTGTCTTCCCTGAGGGCGGACTTGCACGGCGGAACCTGCTTGGGCGCGATCTCGCGCGAATTCTCCCCCCGGATTGGCCCCGGGGGCGAGGCGCGCTTTCCGTCACAATGTCTGTTGGGCCACCGGTACGTTCGCCCACCGCCCCTGGCGGGGCCAGTCGCGGTGGTTGAGCACCTGTCCGACCCGGCGCACCCGCGCGATCCGCTTGAGATCGAGGTTCGCGTAGACCCAGGCGGGCACGTTCATGGGGCCCAGGGCCAGCACCCCGTCGTCGGGCAGGCCGCGGTCGGGGGCGCTGAATACCCCCGCGGCGCCGATGTTGCGGTCCACCGCCTCGGACCAGGGGGCCTCGCCCACCGTGGGGGACTGCAAGACGTAACACTGATTCTCGAGGGCGCGCGCCTGGGCGCCGATACGCACCCGGTGGTAGCCGGCCAGGGTGTCGGTGCAGCTCGGCACCAGGAGGATCTCCGCCCCCGCCTCCACCAGGTTTCGGCTCAGGAGCGGAAATTCTGCGTCATAGCAGATGGCCACCCCGAGCCGGCCCAGTGCGGTTTCGAAGAGGACCATCGCCTCCCCCGGGCTGATCAGCCAGCGCTCGGCCTCGAAGCGGGTCATCTGCAGCTTGTCCTGGTAGCCGTGTTGTCCATCGGGGGCGAAGAGGTGGGCGCGGTTGCGGTAGTTGCGCTCGCCCACCGCCACCGGGAAGGAGGCGGCGAGCAGATAGAGGCGGTGGCGTCGGGCGAGGGCGGCGTGGAGGGCGATGAACCGTTGCAGGTAGGCCTGCAACCCGTGCAGCTGCCCGGCCAGATCGGCGCGGGCCGATTCGGGGAGCAGGGAGGCGATCTCCATGCTGGCGTACTCGGGAAACAGCAGCAGGTCGGCCCCTTGGCCGGCCGCCTCCGCCACCCACCGCTCAAGCTTGGCCTCGTACTCCTGCCAGTGAGAGAAAAAGCCGATGTCGTACTGCGCCGCGGCGATGCGTACCCGGCTCACGGCGCCATCCGCTTCAGCCAGAAGGTCATCGCCTTGGGCGACTCGCCCGACTCATCCAGCTCCTGCCAGCTGAAGGTGGTGGTCAGGTCGGGTCGTTTTGCGTAGCCGCGCTTGCTCCAGAAACGGTCCAGCGGCACGTAGTGGCTCGGCCGGCGCGGGTGGTCCGCAGCGCGCTCCACCGCGCAGAAGGCGCTCCAGGTGAACCCGCCCACTTCCCGGGCGTGGGCCTCGCGCTCGTCGAAAAAGCGCACCCCCAGCCCCTGGCCTCGGTAGGCCTTGGCCAGCACCGATTCGCCCAGGTAGAAGACCGTGGCGGGATCGATGCCGGCGCTCAGGAAGGGGCGCTTCACCTCCTCGGTCTCATGGCGCAGGGGAACCGCGGTGGAGGCGCCCACCACTCTCGGGCCGTCGAACACCAACACCACGACGCTATCGGGCGCTTCGATGTAGGTGCGGAGATAGCGGTCCTCATAGGCCTGACTGCCGGCATAGAGGTAGGGAAATTCACGGAACACCTCGATGCGCAGGCGCGCCAGTGCCGGGATGTGGGCCTCCAGCGCGTTGCCGGTGAGCCGTTCGATGCGGAGCGGTTGGGTCATTGCCATGGGGTCGATCGGTGGGTCGAGCAGGCGATTTTAGTCCAGGGAGGGTCCGGTGCGACACCGTCCCGTAGGGTGGCCGCATACTCACGTTACGGCCGTGCTGTGAGCGATGTAAGTCCTTGAAAGCAGGTCCGCTCGACGGTCGCGTCCATGCGGGCCGACGACCTGCTTTCAAGGACTTACATCCCTCTTGGGTAAGTATGCGTTTACCCTGCCTTGAAAGCAGGTCCGCTCGACGGCCGCGGCCGCTTCGGGCATCCTGCCCTCCCGTGGCATCAGTGCCTCCTTGCACCCATCCATGCGGCCGACAACCGGCTTTCAAGGATTTACATCGCTCTGGGGTAAGTATGCGTTTACCCCGCCTGCACCACCCCGAAATTTGGCAAGGCGAGGCCATCCGCTTATGCTGAGTCGGGCATGGACATTCAACTCTTCGTCATCGCCCCCACTCCCGCCAACCTCTTCGTGCTGATGGCGGCCTGGGTGGCCTATTTCGCCCTCCACTCGGCGCTCGCCTCCCTGACGGTTAAAGGATGGGTGGCCCGTCTCTGGCCGGGGGTGATGCCATTCTATCGTCTGCTGTTCAATGCGGTGGCCACCCTGCTGGTGTTGCCCCTGTCGCTGGCCACCTTCTTCTCCGGCGCGCCGGCACTTTGGCACTGGTCCGGGTGGGCCGGCGCGCTGGCCGATGGGCTGGCCCTGGCCGCCGCCGGGGGATTTCTCTGGACCGCCCGCTGCTACTCCATGCCGGAATTCCTGGGGCTGCGGCGCTGGCGTCAGGGTGACCGACGGGTGGAGGAGGGGGAGCGATTCTGTATCTCGGTGCTGCACCGTCACGTGCGCCATCCGTGGTACACCCTGGGGCTCATCATCCTCTGGAGCCGCGACATGGACCTGTTTCGCCTCAGCGGGACACTGCTCATCACCGTCTACCTCTTTGCCGGGGCCTGGCTGGAAGAGCGCAAGCTCCTCGCCTTCTACGGCGAGCGCTATCGTCGTTACTGTGAGCGGGTCCCGGGGATCATCCCGCGCCCCTGGCGGCACCTGACCCGCGCGGAGGCGCAGACCCTCGCCGGCCCCGCCGACGGGGAGGGACGCTAGTGGGGAGCTTGTCCGCGGGGGTGGTGATCGTCCGGCGGGGGCCGCCGGGGGAGCGCCTGCTCGTGCTGCGGGCGTACCGTAACTGGGACTTCCCCAAGGGAGGGCTGGAAGAGGGCGAGACGCCGCTGGAGGCCGCCCGCCGCGAAGTGGAGGAGGAGACCGGCCTGACGGAACTTGATTTTCGCTGGGGCGAGGTGTTTCGTGAAACCGCGCCCTATGGTCGCGGCAAGGTGGCGCGCTATTACCTTGCCCGGACGGACCAGGAGATCGCCTCCCTTCCCATCAGCCCCGAGCTGGGCCGGCCCGAACACCACGAATACCGCTGGGTGAGCTACGGCGAGGCCCGGGCACTGCTCCCCCCCCGCCTCCTGCCGATCCTGGAGTGGGCTCGGGGAGTGATTCACCCGGGCGAGTGAATCACGGATGCGAGGTGCGAGATACGAGAGACGAGAGACGAGAGACGAGAGACGAGAGACGAGAGACGAGAGACGAGAGACGAGAGACGAGGGTAGAGGGTAGAGGCGCTGCGCGCAACTTTCGATCACACCACCAGCGCGTAGCGACACCCTCTTCACTTGAGCACCGAACAGATAAATCCGAGGCGCCCAACATGTAGGGTGGATAAGCGCAGCGCATCCACCGTGCTGCGTCGAATTGGTGGATGCGCTGCGCTTATCC
>JAWLHA010000142.1:0-4330 GCA_041690535.1 Gammaproteobacteria bacterium
ACCGTCCCACCAGCCGCCCCCACCGCATCCGCCACCAGAGCCGAGAGGCGCGGGCAGAAGGGCTCCGCCGTGCCAATGTGCGCCACTAACCCGTCGCCGAAGAACGTGTAGTCCCGCCTCTTCGTGAAGTCGAAGAGCTGGTTGGGGATCACGACCTCGCCCGGATGAATCTGCTCCCGCAGTGAGCCGCAGGCACTCACAGAGATGACCTGCTCGACGCCCAGACTCTTCAGAGCGAAGATGTTGGCCCGGTAGTTGACCTCGGTGGGCATCAGACGGTGCCCGCGCCCGTGGCGCGCCAGGAAGGCCACAGGCACGCCGTCGAGGGCCCCGACAATCACGTCGTCGGACGGCTCGCCGAACGGTGTGCTGATACTGCGGTGCTCTACGTCAGACAAGCCCTCCATTCGGTAGAGCCCACTGCCGCCGATGATGCCGATGCGGACCAGGGGTTCGGGGCTCTGAGCTGCGACTTGCGAATCAGGTGTCATAGGAGATCTCCTTTGGGTCGGATTGGACCCGTCGTCTGGACTCGTCACTGACATCCGTCAGGTCAAGAAACGGGAGACGGCAATGCATACGATGAGGACTCCCGGCCCCCAGGGGCCATCTGGACCAAGGAAGCTACCGCCGATAGAGACCGTGCTCGCGCACGTACCCCAGAACCGGGGGCGGCACCAGGTATCGAATAGGAAGCCCGTCCCGCACCCGCCGCCGCAGGTCGGTACCGGAAATCTCGAGATGGGGGGCGTCAAGCCAGGTCAGGCGCTCCCGGATACCGGGAAGCCGCTCCTCCAGCGACGCCACATCGGCCTCCCAGCCCGGTCGCCCCATCACCGCCAGATGCGCCTGCTCCACGATGCCCCCCGGGTTCCGCCAGCTGAGAAACTCGGCCAGGCTGTCCCCGCCGATGAGGAAGAAGAGCATAGCCGCCCGATGCAGATCACGCAGGATGCCCAACATGTCGACGGAATAGTGAGGACCCGGGCGGTCGAGGTCCACCCGCGACAGCACGAACGCGGCGTTCTCGGCAACGGTCGCCTCCACCATTGCCGTTCGATGAGGCGCTGGGGTGATGGGCCTCTCGGGCTTGTGGGGGGGCTCCCCGGCGGGCACGAAGAGGACGCGGTCAAGCTGAAGCTGCACGCGGGCGTTCTCCGCCAGGACCAGGTGCCCATAGTGCGGCGGGTCAAACGTGCCTCCTATGACCCCCAATCTCTCCGGCCGACAATCGGAGTGGCGAGCCTGGAGGTCTGCCGTTCTGGAACCCACATAGTGACCTGCGGCCCGCTCTCCTATTCCTCCCACACCAACTCCGTGTCTCCGATGTATACGGTATCCCCCGGCTCCACGCCTGCCTCGCGCAGCGCCTGCGTCACACCCATCCCGCGCAGCTGACGCTGGAAACGGCGCACCGACTCGTCCAGGTTCCAGACAGTCATCGCAGCCAAGCGCTCCACCGCCACACCGCTCACGCGCCAGCCGTCCGCGACGCGCTCGATGGTAAACCGCTCCTCGTCTTCCTCCAGGCGGAAGACCGGGACCTGCTCTGGTTTCCTCTCCTCCGGGACCCGTTCCAGCATCTCCGCGACCCGGTAGAGCAACTCGCGTGTGTTCTCCCCAGTGAGGGCAGAGATGGGCATCGCCGGGTACCCCTGGCTCTTGAGTGCCTTCTCGATCTCCGGCCAGCGTTCCTCCGCCCGGGGCATGTCGATCTTGTTGAAGGCCACCAGCTGCGGTTTCTTCACCAGACTCTCGCTGTAGGTCGCCAACTCCCGGTTGATGGCAGCGAAGTCATCCAGCGGGGCCTCCGAGAGCCCATCAATGAGGTGGATCAAGACACGCGTGCGCTCAATGTGGCGCAGAAACTCGTGGCCGAGCCCTTTCCCCTCTGCGGCCCCTTCGATGAGGCCCGGGATGTCGGCCATCACAAACTCAGTCTCAGGATCGAGCACCACGACGCCCAGATTGGGCTGGAGCGTGGTGAATGGGTAGGCCGCGATCTTGGGACGCGCGGCCGTCGTCGTGGCCAACAGGGTCGACTTTCCGGCATTGGGCACGCCGACCACGCCCACGTCGGCGAGCACCTTCAGCTCCAGACGGAGCCAGCGTTCCTCGCCCGGCTCCCCGTGCTCGGCCACCCGCGGCGCCTGGTCGGTGGCGGTGGCGAAGCTGGCGTTGCCCCGCCCTCCCCGGCCACCTCGCGCCACGACCAGCTCCTCACCGGGCTCGGTCAGATCGCCCAGCAGCTCGCCGGTCTCTGCATCGTACACCACCGTCCCCGGGGGCACCGCAGCATGGACATGCTCGCCAGAGGCTCCCTGCTGATTGCTGCCCCGGCCATGCTGACCTCTGCCCGCCTTGAAGTGGGTGCGCTTACTGAAGTGGTACAGGGTGCTGCGGCTCGAGTCCACGAAGAGCACCACGTCACCGCCGCGGCCTCCATTGCCGCCGGCCGGCCCCCCGTGGGGAACGTACTTCTCTCGACGGAAGGCAACCGCACCGTCACCGCCATCCCCGGCCTTGACGTGGATCTTCGCCTCATCGTAGAACATAGCGCGACTAGGATACCCCAAACAGGCACTTAGTCAAGGAGGAGCCCCGGAAACGTGCGTACCTACCCGATCCCCTCATCCGCGCCCGGGCGCCCATTGACCGACATGAGAATGGCGCCAGCCACCACCGTGAAACCAATACCCCCGATGAGTCCTACGGGAGTCGGCCCCAGCAGCGTGTTGGGATCGCCCCGTACGAAGATGATCCCCAGCCCTGCCACGCCGTTCAGCGCCGCGTGCCCAATCACCGCGGGCCATACACTCTCGCTCCTAAGCGTCAACCAGCCGAGAAGAGTTCCAACGACGATAGTGAACCAAACCATGACTAGAGGCCCGAGGAACGGCGCCCCCGGATAGTCGAATCCGTAGTTGTAGCCCATCAGGATCACGGGCCAATGCCAGATCCCCCAGATCGCGCCCGTCAGCAGCAGCGCCCGGCGCGGGCCCAGCCCCAGCAGCTTGGGCTGCAGATAGCCCCGCCAGCCGAACTCCTCCCCGAAGGTTGCCAGGCTGTTGAGAATGGGCGCGAGGAGCACCGCCTGCGCCACCTGGACAGCGGCCAGAGCCCACACGTTGAGCTCCTCAAGCCCGACTCCCTCGGGCATCTGAGCGGCAAGCATCTCCCGCAGTGCCCCCAGGCTGGCATCGTAGTGGTGCGGAAATGTAAGGAAGTAGGCTGCCATTCCCACGATGGTCAGGAGGCCAGGCAGCAGCCACGCCGCCACCCAATACGGCCAGGCGCGCCTGAGCTGGGGCCGCAGACTTACGCGCTCCCATCTCTCCCGCGTCAGCAGACGGGTCAACCCGTGCGCGATCGCTGGGGCCCACATGACGGGGCCGGCCAGCAGCACCAGTGCCAGAGAGACGCCCGCTTCCGGGAACAGCATCGGGCTCTGCCCGAGACCGCCGGTCAGATAGATGACCAGAGATGTGGCCCAGGCAATGCCAAATGCGAGACCGAGGTAGATCAAGACGCGCCGCACATCCACGCCATGGCTCATCGACCGCATCCTCCGATCGCTACGCCGGGCTGCTGGTATCATACCCGGTCGCTTGCTTCGCACGGCGCAAGCTGCCCGAGGTTCTTCCCTGAGTCCGAACCCCTTACACCTCGGCCGCGACACTATGAGTGGGCGCTAGCTCACCCGTGTGCCCGAGACCTGTCCACTCTCTCCAGGCCAGGGTCCACATGGTGGAGAAGTAGGCAGCTATGGCGCCACGGACCAGAAGCAGAAGCGGCCACAGGATGCAACACAGCACCATCACCAGCCCGGGCAGAAGGAGCGCCACCCCGAGTACGATGTTGATCGCGATCTGGAGCAGGAAGAGAACGATGGCCGGTCCGATGTTCTGTATCAACACATTCAGCCCGCGGCGGTATGCGGCGATGACGCCTAGATCCTCGAGCATGCAGGCCCGGTTGGCGAACGCCTGAAGCAGACTCAGCACCATGGCGATGGGCACGAAGACGCAGGCCAGCATCACCCAGACCACTCCCAGCCCGGCGGCGGGCACAACGGCAGACCGCTGTCCCACCAGGCCGTAGATGGCTGCGAAGATGCCTGCCGCGCCCAGACCGACGATGAGCAGGACTAGCGCGGGAATCGCCGGCAGCACGCCAATCCCGATCAGCCGCCATCCCTTCTCCCACCCTGCGCGCCAGGCGTCCCCGAAGGTCGACGTCGCGCCGGCGTCGATGGCACTGACCCCGGCGATGAGCCCGCCGCGAGAGATGGTCGAGACCACCCAGAGGGCGAGGCCGACGACAATGGCGA
>JAWLHA010000143.1:0-4190 GCA_041690535.1 Gammaproteobacteria bacterium
CAGGTCGTCGGCCGCATGGACGCGGCCGTCGAGCGTACACGGATGTATTCACAGCGTACCTGCTTTCAAGGACTTACATCGCTCACAGCACGGCCGTGATGTGAGTATGCGTTCACCCTGCGGGTCGGCGGGGCCTATCGTTCAGGGTATTTGGGGAAATGCGTGCAATGAGCGTATCAAAGGACTATCGCCACCTTCAGCACCCCATCCCGCTGGTTGCCAAAGAGGTCGTAGGCCGCCTCGATGTCGTCCAGCTTGAAGCGGTGGGTGACGAACGGCGCGAGGTCGATGCGGCCGCCTTCGATGACGTTCATCATGCGGCGCATGCGCTCCTTGCCGCCCGGGCAGAGGGTGGTGACGATGGTGTTGTCGCCGAGCCCCGCGTGGAAGGCATCCAGGGGGATGGCCAGGTTGTCCGAGTAGACCCCGAGGCTGGAGAGAGTGCCGCCCGGCCTGAGCACCCGCAGCGCCGCCTCGAAGGTGGACTGCCGCCCGAGCGCCTCGATGGAGACGTCCACACCGCGCCCGCCGGTGAGGCGGCGGATTTCGTCCACCGGGTCGACCTTGCTGAAGTCCACCACATGGTCGGCCCCCAGTTTGCGCGCCATCTCCTGACGTGCCGGGACCGACTCCACGGCAATGATGGTGCTGGCCCCGGTCAGCTTGGCGCCGGCGGTGGCACACAAGCCAATGGGCCCCTGGGCGAACACCGCCACCGTATCGCCGATACGAATTCGTGCCCGTTCCGCCCCCGCGAAGCCGGTGGACATGATATCGGGGCACATCAACACCTGCTCGTCGCTCAGCCCGTCCGGCACCGGCGCCAGGTTCGCCATGGCGTCCGGCACCAGAACGTACTCAGCCTGACACCCGTCGATGGTGTTGCCGAAGCGCCAGCCTCCCATCGGTTTGAACCCGTGGGCAGCGGCGCCGCCATCCTGGGAATGCGAGCCGTCCAGCGAGGCGTTGGACCAGCCGGTCGGGCAGATGGCCCCGGCGATCACCCGCTGTCCCTCCCGATAACCGGCCACGTTGGCGCCCAGTTTCTCAATGATGCCCACCGGCTCGTGACCGACCGTGAGGCCTTTCTTGACCGGATACTCGCCCTTGAGGATATGGATATCGGTCCCACAGATGGTGGTGGTGGTGATGCGTAACAGCGCATCGTTGGGGCCGACGTCCGGGATCGGCTTCTCCTCCAGGACGATACGCCCCGGCTCCACGAACACCGCAGCCTTCATCTTCCCGGCCATGCGCATCCTCCGGTTGGTAGTGGGATCCGCGGGGCAAGTCGCCTTCCGCGCGGCAGCAACGCGCTTCAAGTCGCGGGCGGCAAGGCCGTTGCCATCACCCCATTCCTCTCCCAGAGGGAGAAGGATTTTGCGCCTGCGGCGCACTTTCACGGTAAACATAGTTCAGACGGCTGGCGGTCAGCGGCCGGTCAGACCCCACCGAGCCGCGAGAACGTGACCCCGTTCGGCGCCGGCCCAGCTTCTTAGGAGAATCGCTATGACCCAGGAAATCACCATCCGCCCGGAACGTCCGGCCGACCTCGAAGCCATCTCCCGCGTTACGGAGGCGGCGTTCCGTGGGCATCCATACAGCCAAAACACCGAGCAGTTCATTATTGAGGCGCTACGTCGCAGCGGAGCGCTTTCCATTTCACTGGTGGCGGTCATCAATGCCCAGATCGTCGGGCACGTGGCCTTCTCGCGGGTCACCATCTCGGATGGTTCGCCCGATTGGTATGGCCTCGGACCCTTGGCAGTCGCGCCGGAATTTCAGCGCCGGGGCATAGGCCAGGCCTTGGTCAGGGCCGGGCTCGCGCGGTTGCGCGAGCTGGGCGCGAAGGGCTGCGTTCTCGTCGGCGATCCCGCGTTTTATGGACGTTTTGGTTTCCGCAGCGATCCGTGCTGCACCCTCGATGGCGTGCCCCAGGAGTACGTATTGTCCCTTCCTATCGGCGCCAATGCACAAGCCTGTGGGACCATCACCCATCATGAGGCATTCACGGCCTGCAGGCCTGGCGCATAACACGAAGCGGCATGACCGCTTGCAACCGCCCCTTGTCATTTGTGCGACCACCGAATAAACGGAAATGGATTGAAAGGGTGTTTGCACATCCAATCGAACCCAACTCTAAGGAGAAACCTGTGAAAGCCTGCATTCGGGAGTTGGGCGTTGGCGTGGCGCACATATTCACGGCTAATCCCGAAGCGAAATAGGCCGAATGAGAAATCGACCAAATCCCCCTTCCGAAACACCTCAACCAAAGGAAATCGCTCGTCATGGCAAGGGGACGGTTTATGGTGCAATTCAACCATCATGGCAATTTCTTCACTCCATTCTTCGAGACCGGAACTCGCGAGGTACTTCTTTGCTTCCGCAACTGAGGGCGGAATATAGTCAAGAGTATCATCCGACCAAATACCGATGTCGTGAAAGCAAGCGGCTATGGCGAGTTTCTCCCTTTCTTCTTCCGAAAACAGCCTGAACTGCAGGCAATAGTTATACACACGATAAACGTGCCCCCTGTACGCCTCGTACTGGGACCCGATCCGTGCCCGCCATAAGCCGAGGATTTCCTCGATTACGGTATTGCTCGTTTCAACCTGCACATAACTCTCCATGGCGCATAACGCGGAACATCCGCTGCGGACGCAAGCGCGGCTCCTTGCCCGTCCGTTCAATGGACTTATTGGGCCTGTACTACCCGGCTACATGGGTGTTCGCGACCTAACTACTCGCCCCCGACTAAAGCTCCCGGGGGCAGGCTTCGCGGGAATAACGGGTACAAGTTTCGACTCATCCCGGTAACCCGCATAACCGGACCAGAGGCACTTCTTAGACCTTCGGCTCATACTCGACATCCGGCCAAGCATCTTTGATTTCTTTAGCCTGGTGCTCAGGGGCAAACCTCTCCCACAGAATACCGTTGCAATCCACGTCGCATGTAAAGGCCTCGGCATCGTCCGCTTCCCAGCCGAGGTGGCGAAGCGTTCCCGATTCTCCGCTGCCGGTGTTTCGGACGGACAGGTTTAGTTGCTCCGTGCGCCATAGCGCATACGTCTGTGGAACAATGAGATCAGGCTCTTGCCCAAGTCTGCTCGAATAGTCCCTTACGGTCGCCTCAATGTCAGTAGTGGCCAGCGCAAGATGCAGCTTCCTCATTATCTTTATCTCCTTCCTGATTACAAAACGATCGACAGCAAAGATGCTGCCCACGCACGCGCACTGCGGATCAGCTGTCGCACGATAGCATGCGAGTGCTATCGTGCGACAGCTTCCCGTTCGCATTGATGAAAGAAACTGACAGCCTTCGCGCCTTCGATAACCCGCTCATCATCGTGCCATGACGACCTCCTTCACGAAAGCGAATCGGAAAGACTTGGGAGTGCCCGCTGAGATCAGAGCCTAATTACGCAAGAGCAAAAAGGGGTCGATGGCAAACGGCAATCCAACAATTTGCATTTGTCACCGGCCCATTTAATTCCTTGGAACCAATGTGCGCTTCACGGCTTGATGGTGATGGGAGTACCATCGGGCACCGCCTTCCAAATCTCTTCCATCGCAACATTAGTCACGGCAATGCAGCCGTCGGTCCAATTCCACCGCTGAAGCAAGCCACCAAGCCAACCAAGGCCATTTCGCTGACCATGAATCATGATCACGCCGCCGGGTGAGACGCCACGAGTAGTCGCTTGCGCTTTGTCTGCATCATTCGGATAAGACACGTGAAGAGACAGATGGTAAGCGCTATTAGGATTGCGCCAGTCGAGAATATATTCACCCTCTGGGGTACGTTTATCTCCCTCCTGCTTCTTATGGCCCTGCGGGTTGGCACCAAACGCGACAGAATACTCTCGGTAGGCTATCCCGTTCTTTATTAGGTAGAGCTTCCGCTCAGCCTTCTGAACCAGCACGGCATCTGCCCGTGGCAGCGGCTGTGCGAGCAGACCGGGGAGGTGCGCATCGGCCAAATAGGCCGCCCCGCCAAGAAGGGCCAAAGTCACCGCCAGGACTATTGTTCTAGTTCGTCGTGTCATCAGTTCTATAGCGCATCTCGCGGTAGGGACCCCGGTTACCCGGCGCCACCAGGTCGCCGGAGGCGGTTACCCGCCTCCGGCTCCCACAGAACGTAGCGTGCGGATTTCCCGCACTACGCTCTTCGAAGATTGCTTCACAGCACA
>JAWLHA010000144.1:0-4184 GCA_041690535.1 Gammaproteobacteria bacterium
GATGATTGCTCCTGCATAATCTTCACTCCCGACATCCATGTCGGTCGTATTTACAGCGCACCTGCTTTCAAGGACTTACGTCGCTCACAGCACGGCCGTAACGTAAGTATGCGCTTGCCCTGCGCATCCCCGTACGGCATCGACGTGGCCGGATGCTCTCACCACCGGTGGCCCTCGAAGAGATCCATCGCTACCCGCCGTGGGTCGGCGCCGACTCGTTCGGGAGCGCGACGGGGAGTTCCACGGTGAAGGTGGTTCCGGCGCCTTCGCTCTGGAAAGTGACGCTCCCCCCCAGCGCCTCCACCAGGTTGAGGGTGATGGGCAGGCCCAGGCCGGTGCCCTTCCCCGGTGGTTTGGTGGTGAAGAATGGATCGAAGATACGCCCCTGATCGGCCTCGGGGATACCGGGGCCGCTGTCGCTCACTGCAACGTGCACCTTGTCGCCCCTGAGACGGGCGGTGATGCGCAGCCGCCTGGTGGGACACTCCAGCAGCGCGTCGCGGGCGTTGCTCAGCAAGTTGCCGAACACCTGCATGAGGCTCTCTTCGGTGGCCTTGACCGGCGGCAGGTCGGGGGGCAGGTCGGTCTCGACCGTGATGCCGCAGGAGGAAAAGTCGCTCTGCTGGGCCTCCAGGGCCTGGGCCAGGAGTGTCGGCAGGTCCACTTGCTGCCACTCCCGTTCCACCGGGGCACTGGAGGCGACGAGGCGCTTCACCAAGTCGCGGATCCGCTCCAGCTCCCTCTTGGCGCCGTCGAGGATTCGCTGCAGGCGGGGTTCGGCGCTGGTGAGGCGAGCGAAATCCACATAGCCCATCACGCCCATGAGCGGATTGTTGATCTCGTGTGCCACACCGCCGGCCAGGGTCCCCACGGCGGCCAGTTTTTCGCTGCGGACCAGTTCGGCCTGGGTCGCACGCAGATCCGACAGTGCCTGCTTCAATTCCTGGTTGGTCAGGAGCAAGGCCGCCTCGGTCTGTTTGCTCGCGGTGATGTCACGGGCGGCGGCAAAGATGCCCACGACCTTGCCCGTATCGTCGCGATAGACGGTCACGTTATACAGGACCGGCATGGTGCGCCCATTCTGCTGGCGCAGTGCCAATTCGACATCGCGCACGGCCCCTTCGCGCAGCACGCGGTGGTAGAGTGCTCGGGCTTTGGCCGGATCGCTGAAATGCTCGGCTACATCGGTGCCGATGAGCCTCCGTCGGGAGCGGCCAGTGGCACTCACCGCCGCGGCGTTGAGGTCGGTGACCCGGCCGTTGGGTCCGGTCACGAACACCGGGTCGAGACTCGCTTCGATAAGGCCGCGGTTGTAGGCATTGGCCATGCGCACCGCCTCTTCCATGCGCTTGCGCTCGGTGAGGTCGATAGCAAAGGCCACGCCGTTCTCCTTGCCCGGTAACCGGGTGATGCCGATCAGCACCGGGATGCGTCGGCCGTCCCGGCGCACCCACTCCCTTTCGAAGGGAATAGTGGGGGCTGCTTCAACGCTCCCCAGGTCCGGCAGGGTGAGGGTGCTCCAGCTGATTTGCCCGTCGTTCAACTCTGCGCGGCTGTAGCCAATCAGCTGTAACAGGGCGTCGTTGGCCTCGGTGACCCGTCCGTCCGCCTGCCAGAAGGCCAGAGGAATGGCGTTGGAGTCATAGACGGTGCGAAATCTCGCTTCACTCTCCTCCCGCGCCTCTTCCGCCCGTCTGCGCTCGGTGATGTCCCAGAAGGTCACGGTGACCCCATCAACCCAGCCGTTGCCAAAAATCGGCGTCCTCACATATTCGACGGGAAAGGTCGTGCCATCCTTGCGCCGAAACAGCACGTCCGAGCCGCGGGAGACGGTGGGAGTGTCGGCTCCCCCATGCAGAGGGCATTGCGCTTGGGGGAAGGGGCTCCCGTCCGGCAAGCTCCGGTGAAAGGTCTCGTGAGGGGAGCGGCCCAGCAACTCCTCTGGGTCATAACCGAGCAGGCGCAGCATCGCCGGATTGGCGAATCGGCAGTGGCCTTGCAGATCGAGGCTGTATATGCCGGCGCCGGCCGCATCGAGAATGACCTGGTTGCGGCGGTTCACCTGCAGCTGCTCTTCAGCGCCGTAGCGCTCGGCAGTGACGTCGCGGAGGGTGCCCAGAAGCCCTACCGTGCGGCCGGGCTCATCGCGCAACACCGTCAAGTCACAGCAGGCCGCCGCCCCCGGGCCATCGGGATGCCGCAGCTCGAGACGCTGGTTCCGCACCGTACCCAGGCGTAGGGCGTGCCGACACGCGCGCCGCACCCGCTCGGGTTCGGTGAAGTGGGCGGCGAAGTCGCTGCCGATGAGTGCCTGCCGGTGGCGTCCGAGCATTGTCTCCGCTGCCCCGTTCACATCCGTGATGGTTCCGGTTGGGGCGATTGTGAACAGCCCGTGGGGATTGGCCTCGAACAGGCTGCGATGGTAGGTGCTGGTGACCCGCAGGGCTTCCAGGGTACGGCGACACTGTGCCAGCGCCTCCTCGCAAGGGGGGGCGATTCGGCCATCGCCCCTCGTCTCACCCATGGCGAGAAGCGGCCCCCGCCGAGACGTTTGAGAGACGAGCCCCCTTGGTGCAGGCGCATTTTTCCGCGGGTGGTTGAGGGAACTCGCCGGGCCCGACCCGTCCGGTGCAGGAGTCAAGGACGGGCGGGGGAGGTTGAGCCACCGGATCCATCCTCCGCTTTCAGGTTGGGCGAACGCCGCGCCTTCTGCCAGCCCGCATCAGTGCATGGCCTGTCGGGCCTGTGCATCCATGAATTGCTTCACCGCCACCTGGAGCTGCTCGGCGGCGCTCTGCAGGCGCCGTCCGGCCTCCTCGGTCTGGTAGCGTCGCTCCGCCTCCTCGATCTCGTCGCCGGCCTGCTCGATGAACTGCTTCTGCAGCGGCGTCAGCTCGATCTGCTGGGCGAGGAGTTTGAGCACCCCGTGGGCCGCATGCAGGGGATTGTCGATCTCCCCGAGGGCATCCACCGCTTCCCGCCCCAAGCTCCTGCCGGCCAGGGCCTCCTCGATGGTTCGGGTCACCCGCAGGATCCAGCCCCAGGTGTGGACGCGGATGCGCTCATTGGGGACCGACAGGTCGATGGCCCCCACGATGTTGCCGTCGGGGGCGTGGATGGGGACGCCGATGCAGGTCCAGTTGATGTAGTCCTCCACCAGGTGCTCGGGGCCGATCAAGATCACGGGCTGGCCGATGGCGAGGGCGGATCCCCCGCCATTGCACCCCAGGTCCCTCTCCGCCCAGGAGGCACCCTCGAAGAGGTTGGAGCCCGCGCTTGCGAGCCGCTTCGCCACCGGGTCGGTCAGCAGGCGCAGCAGCACCGCCTCGGAGTCGAGCAGCACCAGCATGTGGGGCAGATCGCTCAGGGCCTCGTTGGCGGCCTCCAGAATCGGCCCGGCAGCCTCATACAGCTGGCGGTTGGTCTGCCGGACCTGTTCGAGACGGCTCGGATCGGGGGTCTGTGCCCTCACCTTGTGCGGGTCCACGCCGTACTCCTGGCAGCGGCGCCAGGCATCCCACACCACCGGACGCACCGTGGGGAGGACCTGTCCGAACTGCACGAACACCTCACGCGCGGCGTAGAGGTCCTGCATATGTTTCAGCAGCTCATGACCGGTTGCGAACGGGGTCGACATGGCTCCCTCCCACAGGTGTCTCAAATTCATCGAGTTCGGTCGCGCCAGTGCTTGGCCGCGGGCGGCAGGCCGGAGCAATTCGAGGGTTTCGGCCTGCTCGGTTGCGCCTCCCCGGTTTCGGCCGCAAGGCCGGGACAGCCGTTGCCGCCGGGCCGTTCCGGGGCAGCGCCTCCACCTCCGGCACCTCCCCACCCGAAGATGACGGCGTCCCCCTAAGCATAGGATGAGGCGACCGGCCCTTTTGGCCCTTTTCAAGGTGCACGAGCGCTGGCGGGCGCTGGCGCAAAGGGGCGAGAAGGCCGGATCCCCGGGGAGAGCGGCAGGGTGAACGCATACTTACGTTAGGGCCGTGCTGTGAGCGATGTAAGTCCTTGAAAGCAGGTACGCTGTGAATACGACCGACATGGATGTCGGGAGTGAAGATTATGCAGGAGCAATCATCTTCCAGCCCTGTACGCTCGACGGCCGCGGCCGCTTCGGGCATCCTGCCCTCCCGCGGCATAAGTGCGTCCTTGCACCCATCCATGCGGCCGACGACCTGCTTTCA
>JAWLHA010000145.1:0-3684 GCA_041690535.1 Gammaproteobacteria bacterium
GACTTCAGAGGGCCAGGGGTATTGGGCTGGGTGCCTTATGGATTCCCGCCTTCGCGGGAATGACGAACAGTACAAGTAGCGAGGATCGAGTGCGGTGAGCCTGCGACCGCATCCTAATTGCATAAGCGGGAGGCAGTCGGGGGCAAGTAGTTACTTTTTTTAGCGTAGGGTTCCTGTGTAGCTGCCGATCCTGAACCACATATTTTGAAGTTTTCAATGGGGGCCAGCCACCGAATACCAAGGGATTGCCCCTACCAATCCTTGCTTCCAATGCGCACGACCGACGCTAGATGCGGATAACAGTGGTGTGTGTGGGTAAGTGAAATTCGTTAAGATCCGTCAACGCCATCCCCACGGCCTTGAATGGCCATGACATTTCGGCCCGTATCGGCCGATTCGGCGATCCCCCCCAGCCACCCCCTGCCTGAGGTGTAAGAAAACCCTTACCTCTTATGTACACGCTGGCCAAACGGCCCAAGGCAAGAAAAAAGTGTGTGCTATAACAACTGGTGTCTCACCGACCCGCACGCCATCTCAAGGCTTGGGCGCCCATCACCCAAACGTCTGAACAGCTCGGAAAGAGTCAGCAGAACCGGTGATTGGAACACGGATTCCCCAACGGGGATCTGACGAATGTCAGCGGAATTTGGAGAGGCTAACGTCGCCAGACTTGGCGACGCCTGATCTCACAGCGGAAGCGACAGAAAGGAGTCTTTATGCAACTCGGCATTGCGATTTTGTGGTTCGCATTTCCCGCAGCTGCAGTAGCGGGAGCAACGGACCCTGTCCCCCAACACGATTGTGGGGACTGCAGCAAAAATCCCTACCGATGGGTCGTGGCCTCGAACGAACCGGGGGATACCCTTTTTGCGGTAACGCGGGTTGCGGAGGATGACACCTATGTCCTGGACTCAGGGGGGGCACTTCGCATTCCGGTTCCCGGTGTCCTGGCCAACGATGCGGTCGACCGCGGCGACCTCACTGTGAGGCTTGTCGATCCTCCGCGAGAGGGCCCGCTGGTGTTGCGTCCCGACGGGTCGTTCGATTACACCCCGTCGGCGGAATTCGAGGGTGTCGACACCTTCGCCTACACGACCAGTGCCCCCGCCAGCAACATCGCCGTGGTGCACATCGAGGTGAAGAGGGCCGTCGCCGCCTCATTGAACGGGAGAGCTGATCAGTTTGAAGTGCATGGCACATCCTTGAGGGTGCCCGCGCCAGGTGTCATCGCCAACGACGAGTACTCGGGAGAGGGAACGGCTGAAGTGCACTTGGTGACCAACGCTTCCCAGGGGAAGGTGGATCTGTCTCCAAGCGGTGCCTTCTTGTACGAACCCAATCCCCAATTCGCCGGCGTCGATGAATTCACATACAAGTTGAGCGACGGCACCCGGGAGAGCGAACCCGTCACTGTGACCTTGGTGGCGAGATCTGAGGCGGAGGCCCGTGCACCAGTGGGCACCCAAGCTCCGGCGGAGGCACAAGCACCAGCGGATGCACAAGCACCGCCGGAGGCACAGCTGCCGGCGGGGGTACAAGCGCGGGCAAAGGCAGAAACTCCGACGCCGGTGCAAGCACCCGCGGGGATCGCCCCGAGGAGCGGGTGGTCGGTGGTCCTCGGAGCCTTCCGCATTGAGCAGAATGCGGTTAGAGCGTATGAGCAGTACCGGGACGCGGGCTATGGCGTAAGCGTCCACCGAATCGAGCGCCGCGGCAAGACATGGCATCAAGTGGAGATCCCAGGCATTGCGGACCGGGAGGAGGCCCTTCGCATTGGTGCTTCGATGGAGCGCGTGCTTGGGCTGAAGGGGGTTTGGATCGACAATGCCCGTTAGGGAACCGCTGCTTGATTCGTCAGGCCCGCGAACCCTGCCCCCGAGCGCTTCAGTCGAGGGGCGGGCATCCAGTGCCTTGATCTTTCTCGTGCATTTGCATTGCGGTGCGCTCAGCGAACACGAAGACCTTCGGGCGCGATACAGAACACCCGTGCCCGCTTGCAGTCCAATGGAGTGGATGGCAAGGAGGGGAATCGATGTTCGAATGGGTGGTCGGGCTGTTCGTGGCCGTGTGGGCCGGTTTCGTCGCTCTGATGGTGGCTGCTGTTGCGCAGAACATTCGCAGCTGGAATGTACGGGTTAGCGTTCGCCAGGGGCGGCAAAGGGCAACAGGACAGCGGGCCATCGGGCTCAGGCATTGACTGCGTCTCAGTTGCGCGCGCAGGTATATTACTGCTCATGGCGGGTACCCAGGTGGCGTGCATCCCGAGCGCGCAAAGAAAAAGGCCAACCGAGAACGGTTGGCCTTTTTCTCTTGGTGGTGGGGCGGCAGCCTGGACCAAACCACTGTTGAAAGTACGGAATCGAAGCGTCGTGGGCCGATGCAAATGCCTGCGGGTTCAGGGGGATAGCGCGGACTGGTGGCCTCGCACTGCAGACCGTCAAACGGTTTTCGTCTGGATCGGTCACCGATATCGCCGCCCAAACCTGGTTTCTCGGTGAATCCGGTTCGATTCCGAAAACCGGAATCGAATTGACCTACCTGCCCGGCAGTTCCGTGCCGCGACTCATGATCTCGATGTAGCCCGCATAGCTGAACAGACGGTTGCGCTTCTGCGCAGTCAGCTCCTTGACGATGCCGAGTTTCTCCAGGTGGCCGAGCGCCTTGTTGACCGTAGCCGGGGTGATGCCGGTCTTCTCGACCAGTGAGCCCGAGGTGGCGATAGGGTGTTCCATCAGCGCCCGGTGGACCTGCAGGGTGGATGCCGCCGCCCGGCCCAGTCCACTAATCTTGTCGCGATCCCGGCTCGACAGGTCGAGGAGTTGCTGTGCCGTTTCCACCGCCTGAGTGGCGGTGACGATGACCGCCTCGGCGAAGAAGTCGAGCCAGGCTTCCCAGTCGCCGGTCAGGCGCACGTTGTTGAGCAGCTCGTAGTAATACTGCCGGTGAGTCTTGAAGTAGAGGCTGAGGTAAAGCATCGGCTCCCGCAGCACTGATCGCGAGCACAGCAGCAGCGTGATCAGCAGACGCCCCAGACGACCGTTACCGTCGAGGAACGGGTGGATCGTCTCGAACTGCACATGGGCCAGCGCTGCCTTGAGTAGTACCGGGGTCGGCTCCGGCTGGTCATGCAGGAAGAGCTCCAGCTTGCTCATGCACTCCAGCACTTCTTGGGCCGGAGGCGGAACGAAGGCAGCGTTGCCCGGGCGGGTGCCGCCGATCCAGTTCTGGCTGCGCCGGAATTCAGAGAGCCCGTCCCTGGGCTCTCCCCCTACGGGGCGACCTTCGGTCGTGCAAATCGGCTCTCCTGCCGATTTGTCCCCCGGGGTCTGATTGCTGCCCCGCCCCTTGGTCAGCAGCACACCATGGACCTCGCGGAAGAACCGCAACGACAGCGGCAAGCCTTCTTCCAGCAGGTGAAGGCCGTGGTCGAGAGCCGCGACATAGTTGCTGACCTCCCGCACGTCATCCAGCGGGACGCCCGGCTCCTGATCCAGTTCGAACAGCAGCAAGTCCGACAGGGAAGACTGGGTCCCCTCGATCATGGAGGAGAGGACCGCCTCCTTGCGGACGTACATATAGAGGAACGTAAGCGCCCAATTAACCCCATCTTTTCGCCCATAGGCCCCCTGCTGGACACTGTCTGCACCTTGAACTAGAGGAGCAGACGATGTCGAACACACACCA
>JAWLHA010000146.1:0-3515 GCA_041690535.1 Gammaproteobacteria bacterium
TTTTAATTACTGTCGAGGGCGGAGAAGGAATTCATGTTCAATGCTCAAGTCGAAGATCAAGCAGTTGGAACCCACACAGGCGGAGTCGGCAGCTCCGCAGCGCAGGGAGGGCGAGCGTAGCGAGCCCGAGTGTGTTGGACATGAATGATCGATTGGGGGTGCAAGTCCCCTACAGGGCCTGTTGGAGGCAACTGTGAGTCAAAGGCAACTGCGCGGCACCGCGAGGGCGCGTGGGGAAGAAGCCGTAGACGAACTGCAGCACCGAACGCGAGTGAAGCCCCGTGAGGCCGGCTTGGTGGAGGCAAGCGTGCTCGGAAACGCAACGCCCGATATTCAACCGTTGCCAGGACGGTATGGGGGACGGGAGCGGCAGGATATTGATCGTTCTTACTCCAAGAGATCTCTTTGGGTCCGCGCAGGCGGTAGGGCGGAAGGAAGTGAAGACGACCGTCCAAAGCACAGGGAGAAGTCGGATCTCCCCGTAGTAGCGAGGAAGCTGGTGAAAGCCAGCGGAGCCAAGGGGGAGATGGATTGAAAAGCGCAGAACCACGGCAGTTGGCTTTCGTGTTCGCCGATAGCCCGCAAGGGGACAAGGCTCGCGGCCCGCAGGACGAGTCCCATGGGAAGCGATTCTTGGCGCATACAGCGAAGGGCAACGGCCGGATGGAACCTGCCACTTGCACGGCCGCCGCAGGGCGGTCGATGGAGTCGGTGGCGTCGGCGCGCAATCTGGCGCAGGCGTTGCTGAATGTGTTGCGAAACAAGGGCGCACCCGGCATAGACGGGCGGAGTGTAGAGCAGGTGGTCGACGAGGCCCCGGCTCTGCTGCCTGAGTTGCAGAAGTCTCTTCTCGACGGAACGTATCGGCCGGGCGATATCCGGCGGGTATGGATCCCGAAACCGGGCGGAGGCGAGCGCGGCTTGGGTATTCCGAATGTGGTGGACCGATGGGTTCAACAGGCCGTACTCCAGGTTCTGGAGCCGATCTTCGAGCCACGGTTTCACCACAGCAGTCACGGATTCCGCGCGAACCGGGGTGCTCACACCGCCATTGCGGAGGCGAAGCAGTACTTGGGGGAAGGGTACCGGGTCGTGGTCGATTTGGATTTATCGAAATTCTTCGATCGAGTCCATCATCAACGCCTGCTCAACCGTTTGGGACAGCGGGTGGGCGACGTCCGGATTCTGAGCCTGGTGCGGCGGATGCTGAAAGCGAAGGTGGTGTTGCCGGACGGCACAAAGGTTTCCACGGAGGAGGGCACTCCGCAAGGAGGGCCCCTATCTCCACTACTGTCCAATATCGTCCTCGACGAATGGGACTGGGAACTGGAGCGCCGTGGGCTTCGGTTCGTGCGCTACGCCGATGACTGTAATATCTTCGTGCGGAGCCAACGAGCCGGAGAAAGGGTCATGGCTTCGACGCGTCGGTATCTTGAGAACCGATTGCGGCTTCAGATCAACGAGGCGAAGAGTTCTGTGACTCAGCCGGAGAAGGTTCATTTCCTGGGATTTCGGTTTGGGACGAACAGCGGTCCGAACGTCGAGGTGCTGATATCGGCCAAGACCAAGGTGAAGCTCAACGCCAGGATCTTGGAATTGACTCCAAGGCGCTGGGGTAGCTCGCTACGGGCCTGCATGGATGGACTGAACAAATACTTCCAGGGCTGGATCGCATATTTCCGGATTTGTACCCAAGCAGGAGCGGACGAGTTTCGGCGGTATGACGCGCACGCACGCCGCAGGTTGCGGGCGATCGTGATCTGCCAGAAGAAGCGGCCCCGTTTTCTGTACCGGCACCTGGTGAGACGAGGCGCCAGCTCCGGGCAAGCTGCCGGAGTTGCCTATTACCGGCAAGGTGTCTGGTCTCGTAGCAACCGGCGGGGGATGACCAAGGCATACCCCAACGATTGGTTTCACGGTCAGATCGGGTCGCTGTACGACCGCTGGCGCGTGGCCAATCCTCTACCGCAAGTTCCCAGCCAGCTCAGTCTGGCATGGTGAGACATCGATCCAAAGAGCCGGATGCGAGGCCCGCAAGTCCGGTTCTGTGAGAGGCGCGGCGGGGCAACCTGCCGTGCCTACTCGACCCGGAGCGGAGGAGCTGCCGACTCCGGCGGCGCCGCCCCGGCCACCGTCCCCGATCCGGAGGTCCCGGCCAAGCCCAAACGCCGCCAGTTCACTGCCGAGTACAAGCGCTCCATAGTAGCCCAGGCCGAGGCTTGCCGCGATGACCGCGCCATCGGCGCGTTGCTGCGCCGCGAGGGGTTGTACTCGTCTCATCTGACCGCCTGGCGTCGCCAGCGCGAGCAAGGCGAACTCGATGCGTTGGCTCCCAAAAGGCGCGGCCGCAAGCCCACCGCTAACCCACTCACGGAAGAGTGCCAGCGCCTACGTAAAGAAAATGCCCGTCTGAGCCGCCGCCTCGAACAGGCCGAGCTCATCATCGACGTGCAAAAAAAAGTATCGGCCCTGCTGGGGATCTCTCTGCCGGAAGTCAAAACCGGCGAGGAGAACTCATGAACGCCGCCCACCAGCTCGGCCGATCCGTAGGCCGGGCGGCCGCCTGCCGCGCGCTCAACGTGCCGCGGGCCTCGCTGTATCGCCACTTTCGCGCGCCCTCCGAGCCGGCTGCGCCACCGCCTCCGCGGCCCGGTCCACCGCGCGCCCTCACCGTGCCCGAGCGACAACAGGTCCTCGACATCCTGCATTCGGAGCGCTTCCGCGATAAGGCGCCGGCCGAGGTCTTTGCCACGCTGCTGGATGAGGGCACCTATCTGTGCTCCTTGCGCACCATGTACCGCATCCTCGAAGACTCCGGCGAGATCCGCGAGCGCCGCGATCAACTCCGCCATCCCAACTATCAGAAACCCCAATTGCTGGCCACCGCGCCCAATCAGGTCTGGAGCTGGGACATCACCAAACTCCTCGGCCCGGTCAAATGGTCCTACTTCTATCTCTATGTGATCCTGGACATCTTCAGCCGCTGCGTGGTCGGCTGGATGGTCGCCGAACGCGAAAGCGCCGAGTTGGCCAAGCGCCTCATCGCCGAGACCTGCCGCAAGCAGGACATCGCCCCGGATCAGCTCACCATCCACGCCGACCGGGGTACTTCGATGACTTCCAAGCCGGTTGCCTTGCTGCTGGCCGACCTGGGCGTCACCAAGACCCACAGCCGGCCGCATGTCTCCGATGACAACCCATTCTCGGAAAGCCAGTTCAAGACCCTGAAGTACCGACCCGAGTTTCCCGAACGCTTCGGCTCCATTCAGGACGCCCGGGCCTTCTGCCAGACCTTCTTCCCCTGGTACAACACCGAGCACCATCACTCCGGCATCGGCCTGCTCACGCCCGAAGTGCTCCACTACGGCCGCGCCGACGACGTCATCGCCCAACGTCAGGTTGTCCTCAGCCAAGCTTTCCAACGGAATCCCGAACGCTTCGTCCGGGCGCATCCCCAGCCGCCGCCAAAACCCACGGCCGTCTGGATCAATCCGCCGCCCGGGTGGGCGGCAAGC
>JAWLHA010000147.1:0-3397 GCA_041690535.1 Gammaproteobacteria bacterium
CGCGGCCGTCACTGTCCACCACCGCCGTATTGTACCATTCGCAGGTGATCAGCCGCTGACCGGCGGCAAGATTCTCCAGGGAGAGGGAGATATTCTCTCCCTCCCGCAACATCTCGGCAAACACCTGCGCCAGACAGGAGGCGGGGGGGACGCAGAGGAAGCTGGCCGGTTGTTCCACCACATCGGCGCGGCGATAACCGAAGATCCGCTCGGCGGCCCGGTTCCATTGCACCACTCTCCCCTCGCGGTCGATCTCGATCACCCCCAGGGGGGTCTTCTGCATGTGCAGAGAGAGCTTCTGGTGGGCTTGGCGCAACTGCCTTTCGGCGCGGCTGCGCTGGTCGCGATTGGCCAGCGCGGTCAGCGCGTAGGAGATGTCGTCCGCCAACCCCAGGAAGAGGCGCACGATGTCGTCGGTGAAGAAGAGAGGCTGTTCGGCATAGACGGTAAGCACCCCTGCTGTCCGCCCCTCCTCCTTGAACGGAAACGCGGCGTTGGCGCGGTAATCCCTGGCGAGCGCCGCGTCGCGCCATGGACCCATGCCGGGGTCGTTGGCGATGTCGTTGCATACCACGTGGGTCCCGCGCTTGAGGGATTGCCCGGTGGGTCCTCCCCCCTGAGCCCTGTCGTCGATGTCTATGCAGAAGTGATCCAGGTACCCCTCCACGTGGCCGCACGAGAGGAGCGGGACGACACAGTGGCTGGCCTCCTGGAACTCCCCTATCCAGGCCATTCGGAACTGCCCCTGCTCCACCACGATGCGGCAGATCTCGGCCAGCAGGGCCGCCCGATCGTCCAGCCGAACAATCGCCTTGTTGACCTCGCTCAACACCGCATAGAGGCGCCGGGCCCACTCCAGCCGCTCCTGGGCCTGCTTGCGTTGGGTGATATCGAGCACCGTGCCGAACATCTCCACCGGCTTGCCCCGCGCATCCCGGCTGATGCGCGCCTGCTCATACACCACCCGCTCCTTGCCGTCCGCCCGCATGACCCGGTGCTCCACATCATACTGGCCTGTGACCAGGGCGCGGTCGACCATCGCCTGAACCCGCATCCGGTCATCGGCATGGACCCGCTCCAAGAACGCCTCGTAGGTGGCCCCGAAGGAGTGGGGAGTCAGACCGAAGATGCGGTAGACCTCGTCCGACCAGTCCAGGGTATCGGTACGGATATCCCAGTGCCAGTGCCCCAGGTGCGCGATGCGCTGGGCCTCGGAGAGGCGCTGCTCGGAAAGGCGCAGCGCCGCTTCGGCGCGCTTGCGATCACTGATGTCGACCGAGACCCCCAACGCCGCAATCATGTTGCCGTCGCAGTCGAAGATCGGGTAGCTGCTGAACAGGGCCGGAAAGCGCTCGCCCCCGCGGCGGAGCAGTTCGATCTCCCCGGAAAACCCCTCGCGTCTCTCCCGCATAGCCGCGACGACGTCCGGAAAGCGACCCGCCTCCTCCGGGCTGTGCAGCATCGCCACGGGCTGGCCGAACATCTCTTCCCGCCGATAGCCGAAGATGGCCTCGGCGCCGGGGCTGAACTCCAGGATGCGCGCGTCCTCCCCCTGGAGGTCCGTAACGATGAAGGCTACGTTGCGCGCTGCCTCCAGGATGGCGGCCAGGCGCGCCTCCCGCTCCCGCAGCACCTGTTCGGCGACGCGCTGCTCGGTGATGTCCTCCAGGATGTGAACCCCCCAACGAAACGCGCCGTCGGTGTCGCGGGAGGAGAAGGCGCGTGAGATGAAGGTTCGGCCGCTGCCGCTGATGAGTTCGTCGGTGCCGTGATCCCGATGGCCCTCCATGGCGTGATGGCAGTTGGGCAAGGGGCCGCTGCTGCGGGGAAAGACCTCCCAGTAGGGGCGTCCCAGCATCGCCTCCCCGTCGACCAGTTCCAGATAGGCCTGGTTGGCCTTGAGCAGACGCCCCTCGCCATCATGGATGAACATGGGATCGCGCACCGCATTGAAGATGTCCATCCACTCCTGCTCGGCGCGGGCCGAGGCACGATAGCTCTCCTCCAACTGGGTCAGTGCCGCCTTCCGCTCGCGGATGTCGCGGACGATGGCCAGCGCGTGCCACTCCCCTCCCAGCTGCAGGGATGAGACGGAGATTTCCACAGGGAAATGGGTTCCGTCACGACGCACTGCGGTGAACTCGCTGGTGTGATCCACCACCGTACCGTCGCCGGTCTCCCGGAAGGCCTCCAGTCCGCGCCTGTAGAGGGGGTGCGACTCATCCAGCGCGAGCATGGCGTGAACGTCCCGCCCCATCACTTCCGCGGCGGGATAGCCGAACATCCGCGTGGCCGCGGCGTTCCAGAACGCCACCCGACCCCGGGAATCCATCAAAACGACCGCATCCGGCGCCGCGCCGGTGATGGCACGCAACATCCGCTCTTTCTCAGCCGACTCCGCAAGCGCCCGCACGTGGCAAAGGCTCTGGCGGTGCAGCCCGGCCACGAGGATCGCCAGCAGGGCAATCACCAGCAGTCGGGAGTAGATCTCGTGGGCGGTCAGCCCGGTGAAGATAAGCGCGCCGACGTTCCCCTTCTGGAACACATAGGCGTCGAGGAGCGCATCACCGAGCCAAAAGCCGGTGGCAGCCAGGAGAAAGAAGAGCGAATAGCTCGCTGTCTTGGGTGAGAACATTCCCTGACCTTTCGCTTGCTGAATCTATCTTGTTTCTTTCGCCCTCGCCCCGCACCGAACCAGGGTGAACGCATACTCACCCAAGAGCGACGTAAGTCCTTGAAGGCAGGTCCGCTGTGAATACGACCGAGTTCAAGGACTTACGTCGCTCACAGCACGGCGGTGACGTTAGTATGCGCTCCCTCT
Source organism: Gammaproteobacteria bacterium (assembly GCA_041690535.1). Taxonomy (GTDB): domain Bacteria; phylum Pseudomonadota; class Gammaproteobacteria; order Thiohalomonadales; family Thiohalomonadaceae; genus JAWLHA01. Next base: position 2,822 of record JAWLHA010000147.1, read on the forward strand.
ACGTACCGACTTCCGCCTTGAAGCCAGTTCGACCGGGCGTGGTAGAATCCCCACATCCAACGAGGAACGAGCGCATGCAAGGTATCAGACTACCGCGCACTATCGTAACCGCCCTGCTGCGGCACGCACAGCAGAACCCCGAGGCAGAGGTGTGCGGCCTCATCGCGGCAAAGAGTGGGGTACCGGTGCGGCTGGTGCCGGTGGAAAACGTCGCGCCCGAACCGCACCGACGCTTCACCATGTCGCCCCCGGGCCAAATCGAGGCGATGCGCACCATCCGCGAAGCGGGCGAGACGCTCTATGCCATTTACCACTCTCACCCCCACGCCCCCGCCGAGCCCTCGGCCACGGACCTGCAGGAGGCCGCCTATCCCGAGGCCTACTATCTCATTGTGTCGTTGGATACCGAAGGGGTGTTGGAGCTCAGAGCCTTTCGGCTGGTGAATGGCGCCGCCAGCTCCGTGCCGCTCGAGATCGAGCAGGGTGAACGCATACTCACATCACGGCCGTGCTGTGAGCGATGTAAGTCCTTGAAAGCAGGTACGCTGTGAATACATCCGTGTACGCTCGACGGCC
>JAWLHA010000148.1:0-3345 GCA_041690535.1 Gammaproteobacteria bacterium
CTGCATAATCTTCACTCCCGACATCCATGTCGGTCGTATTTACAGCGCACCTGCTTTCAAGGACTTACGTCGCTCACAGCACGGCCGTGACGTTAGTATCCGTTCACCCTGAGGTCCGGCGCTGACGCAAGGCCTCGTAAAGAGAGACCGCCGCAGCGACCGATACGTTCAGGCTTTGGACGGTGCCCGCCATCGGGATGTGGACCAGGCGGTCGCAATTCTCGCGGGTCAGGCGCCGCAACCCCTTGCCCTCCGCCCCGAGCACCAGGGCCAAAGGGCCGCGGAGATCGGTGTCGAACAGCTCCCCTTCGCTCCCCTCGAGCGCCGTCCCGACAACCCAGATCCCTGTTTCACGCAAAAATCTCAGGGTCCGGGCAAGATTGGTGACCTGAACGAAGGGGACGGTTTCAGCCGCCCCGCTGGCGACCTTGCGCGCCACCGGTGTCAGGCCACAGGCGCGGTCCCTGGGGGCGATGAGCGCGTGCACTCCCGTGGCATCCGCAGTGCGGAGACACGCCCCCAGATTGTGGGGATCCTGGACGCCATCCAGTACCAACAGGAACGCCGGCTCACCGAGGCCCGTGAGAAGCTCCTCCAAAAAGGTCTCGTTGCGGGGCCCCATCGCGCGTACCTTGGCGACCGCCCCTTGGTGGCGTTGGCCGCCCGCGAGGCGATCGAGCTCAACACGGTCGACGAAGCAGACCGCCACACCGGCCGCCTCCGCAGCGCCGATGAGGGCCTGGAGGCGACGATCGGAGCGCTGCCGATCGAGGTAGATGGAGGTGATTCCGTCCTGACCCGATGCGAGTGCCGCCTGGACGGCATGAAGGCCGAAGATCAGCGACTCACTCACTGCTTTTTCCTGCCCTTCTTGCCCTTTCCGCCGAACTTGCGGTTATTGCGCGGGGGCTGCGGGGTCCGGGGCGGCTGATTGGCCAATTCGAAGTCGATCTTCCGCTCGTCCAGATCCACCCGTACCACCCTTACCCGCATCTTGTCCGCCAAGCGGTAGATCCGTCGTGTCCGCTCCCCCACGAGCCGGTGGGTCACCGGATCGAAGTGGTAGTAGTCATTGCTGAGCGCCGTGATGTGGACCAATCCCTCCACGTAGATTTCGTCAAGTTCGACGAAGACCCCGAAACCGGTCACGGCCGTAACGATACCATCGAACTCCTGGCCCACTTTGTCCATCATGTACTCGCACTTGAGCCAGTCGAGGGCATCCCGGGTGGCTTCGTCAGCACGACGCTCGGTCATGGAGCAGTGCTCCCCGAGCACAGCCATGTCACTGGGCTCGTAACGGAACTGCTCGGGCTTTCCCCCACCCAGGACATGGCGAATGGCGCGATGCACCAGCAGATCGGGATAACGACGTATGGGCGAGGTGAAATGGGCGTAGGCGTCGTACGCCAGGCCGAAGTGTCCCTTGTTCTCGGGCGTATACACCGCCTGGGAAAGGCTGCGCAGCATGACCGTCTGGATCAGCCGGGCATCGGGCCGCCCCTTTACCGTGGCGAGGAGCTTGGCATAATCCCTGGCGCCCGGTTGGTCGCCGCCAGGGACGGAAAGGCCCAGCTCGCCGAGGAATTCACGCAGGTCAGCCAGCTTCCGGGCGCTCGGCCCTTCATGGACGCGGAACAGTGACGGGATCTTGGCCTGGGTGAGAAAATCCGCCGTGGCCACATTGGCCAGGAGCATGCACTCCTCGATCAGGCGGTGGGCATCGTTGCGGGTTACCGGCACGATGCGATCGATCTTCCTGCCCTCGCCGAAGACAACCCGCGTCTCGGTGGTCTCAAAGTCGATGGCACCCCGCTTTTCCCGCTGGTTCAGAAGCAGCTTGAACAGCTTGTAGAGATTTTCCAGGTGAGGCACGAGCGGCGCGTACTCGGCGCGCAGCGCCTCGTCCCCATCGACCAGCATGGCCGCGACCTTGGTGTAGGTCAGCCGGGCATGGGAACGCATTACGGCAGGATAGAACCGATGTCCCGTCAGCTTACCCGACGCGCTCACCTCCATGTCGCAGACCATGCACAGGCGATCCACCTTGGGGTTGAGTGAGCAGAGGCCGTTGGAAAGGGCCTCGGGCAACATGGGGATGACCCGCCCGGGGAAATAGACGGAATTGCCGCGCACCCGCGCCTCGGCATCCAACCCGGTCGCGGCCTTCACGTAGTGAGAGACATCGGCGATGGCGACCACGAGCCGCCAGCCCTTGCCCCGACGCTCGCAGAAGACCGCGTCGTCGAAGTCCATGGCGTCTTCACCATCGATGGTCACCAGCGGCAGATCGCGCAGGTCGGTCCGTCCGACCTTGTCGGCCTCCAGCACCTCGGGCGGGAGCTCGGCCACCTCCACCTCCACCAGCGGCGACCACTCGTGGGGCAGACCGTGGGCGCGAATGGAGACGTCGATCTCCATGCCCGGGTCCATGTGCTCTCCCAGGATTTGTATCACCCGGCCGATGGCCTGGCGGACCCGGGTGGGGTGCTCCAGCAGCTGTACCACCACCAACTGCCCGTGCTTCGCCCCGTAGGCCTGCTCGGTCGGCACCAGCACGTCCTGACTCACCCGCTTGTTGTCCGCGACCACGAATCCGACGCCCGCCTCTACGAAGTAGCGTCCGACCAGCTCCTTAGTGCCATGCTCCAGGACTTCAACAATGGCCGCTTCCTTCCGCCCCCGGCGATCGATGCCCGAGATCCGCGCCACCACCAGGTCCCCGTGGAGCACCGCTTTCATTTCGTGGGCCGGGATGAAGAGATCGTCCCCGCCACTGTCGGGAACCAGAAAACCGAAGCCGTCCGGGTGCCCAATCACACGGCCACGTACCATGTCCATCTTGCTGACGACCCCGTAGCCGCCCCTGCGATTACGGATTACCTGCCCGTCCCGCTCCATGGCCCGCAACCGCCGCCGCAGCGCTTCCTCGGCCTCTTCGTCGCCCTCGATGCGCAGCAAACGCGCGATCTGGTGACGATTGAGGGGGCTCCCCTGCTTCTCCAGGAGCATCAGAATGAACTCGCGGCTTGCGATGGGACGGTCGTATTTCTGGGCTTCGCGCTGAAGGTGCGGATCTTTACGGGGGAGGCGTTTGGTCATGGGATCCTTGGATGTGCGGTTGGGTCGCTTGAAACGGCTAGTTTAACAGGGTTGCGGCCGGGTTTCGCGAAGTAATGAGATAGGGGTGTTGACAAGCGAATCAGTCGTCTGTAAAGTACGCGGCTCCTGGGCACTGAACGAAAGTTCGACGCCGAGGCCGAGGTGGTGAAATTGGTAGACACGCTAGCTTCAGGTGCTAGTGGGGGAAACTCCGTGGAGGTTCGAGTCCTCTCCTCGGCACCA
>JAWLHA010000149.1:0-2980 GCA_041690535.1 Gammaproteobacteria bacterium
GGATGGAAGATGATTGCTCCTGCATAATCTTCACTCCCGACATCCATGTCGGTCGGAAGATGATTGCTCCTGCATAATCTTCACTCCCGACATCCATGTCGGTCGTATTCACAGCGCACCTGCTTTCAAGGACTTACATCGCTCACAGCACGGCCGTGACGTAAGTATGCGTTTACCCTGGGAGAGGGCGATGAATCTACGACAGCGTAGCGCGCGTGAGGTTCTGGATGATCATCTGCGGCTGGCGGCGGCCTGGGACTTCGAAACCGATCTCGGGCGCAACTTCGCCGACGATATCGTGCTGTTGACCACCTATGGCATCTACCGCGGTATCGAAGGGGTGCGGGCCAAGGTGGCGCTGTTGGATGAACATCTGCCCAACGGCCGCTGGGTCTACCGCAACATCATGGCGGAGGGGGAGCTCGGCTTTCTGGAGTGGACGGCCGAGGCCGACAACGGCGCCCGGGTGGAGGATGGCGCAGACTCCTACCTCATCCGGGACGGGCGGATCCACGCCATGAGCATTCATTATACCGTGGTGCCGCCCCGGGGACTTTGAACGGCCTGTGGCCCGCAGGGCTATCGCCTCGGTTGTGGTGCCGTTCCGTGCCGGATTTGTCGGGTTACGCTGCGCTAACCCGACCTACGGTAACTCAGGGTCACCCCAGGCCGGCGCCTCAAAGGGTCGGGAGGTGCAATCGATCAAACCGGATTGAAGGGATTGCCGCTCTGCTTCATCCGGGCTCCATCGATATTCTGGCGGGCCTGCAGCGCTCCCCCACCCTGGTTGGCTCAACCCTTCGCGGATACCTCCTCGATGGCGTCGAGCAGGCGCACGATCTTCGCCGACAGCGGACCGATTTTCTCGTACTCCCTCTCCGCCTCCGCCCGGCGGCCGGACTCGCGCAGCTCGACGATGGTGTGGATCACGCGATGCAGCTCCTGGTGGGGGGCGGCGATCTCCCGCATGGCCGGGATGCCGCCGTAGCGGGCCATTCCCTCCCCGTCGTACCACTTGCCGAACGCGCATTCGCGGTGGGAGACGGCCTGCTCCCGGGTGAGTGTGCCGGTGCCGTCCAGGTAGGCCCGCAGCTTGCCGCGCCACGCCAGGTGCGCAGCCTTGGCGGCCGTGAGATCGACGCCCCGACTGGTGGTGCGGAAGCGGTTGACCAGGGTGTAGAGCTCCCCCATCTGCTCGCTGATCTCCCCGGTGGCGGCGACCGTCTCCTGGGCCGAACGGCTGGTGCGCTCGGCCACCGCGGCGATGCGGTTGATGTTGTTGTCCATCTCCTCGGCGACGTGACTCTGCTCCTCCGCCGCACTGGCGATCTGGTTGGCCATGTCGGTGATGGTGGCCACCGCGGTGACGATGTTTTGCAGGGCCCCGCCTGCCTCCCCGGCTTGGGAGACACTGGTGCGCACCTGCTCACGGGTCTGTCCCATGAGGGTGGCGGCCTCACGGGCACGGCCCTGGAGGCGGTCGATGATGGCCCGGATCTCCTCGGTGGACTGCTGGGTGCGCTGAGCGAGGGTGCGCACCTCGCCGGCAACCACGGCGAAGCCCCGTCCCTGATCGCCGGCGCGCGCCGCTTCGATGGCGGCGTTGAGGGCCAGCAGGTTGGTCTGCTCGGCGATGTTGCGGACCACCGACAGCACTTGGCCCACCTCTTCGCTGTCGGTCTCCAGTTCGCCCATCACCGCGTGGGTGCGCTCCACCTGGCTCTGCACCGCATCGATGGTATCGAGGTTGCGGCTCACCACATCGCGCCCCTCCCGCGCGGCCTCGTCCGCCTGGCGGGCCGCTTCGGCGGCGCGCACCGTATTCTGCGCCACTTCCTGGACGGTGGCCGCCATCTCGTTCATGGCGGTGGCCACCTGATCGATGTCCGTGTGCTGCTGCGCCACCCCCTTGTCGGTGGCCTCCAGGTTGGAGGCGACCACTTCGGTGCCGGTGCTGACCCGCGAGGCGACCCGGGCCACGGCGCTCACCATCTCCCCGGTGCGCTGGAGCATGGTGTTGTAGGCGGTGAAGATCTGGCCGATCTCGTTGTCCTTGTCATCCACGGCAATGGGCTGCGAGAAGTCGCCCTTGCTCACCTCCCCCAGATGGCGGCGCAGGTTCTCGATCTGCTGCATCAGGACGGTGATGCCGAACATCCGTCCGAACACCACCAAGAGCAGGATCCCGCCAATCATCATCAGCGCCATCAGCTGCTGGGCGCGCACCGCCTCATCCGCCTGGGACGCCATCATACCCACGGCCTGGTTCATCTCCCCAAGGACCCGCGGCGACTGCTCGTGAATGGCCGCCAGGGTGGCGCGGTTCGGCTCGGCCACATAGGCGAGGATGTGCTCCTTGTAGCCCTGCCAGAGTCTCTGCACCTTCTCCAGCTGGGCACGAATGGCCGGATCCTCCACCCGCGCGATGCCCTGTTCGGCATCGCCCTCCAGCAGCTGCCGGTGGGAGGTCTCGAACAGCTGGATGGTCGCTTGCACCGCCGCCGGGCTCTCCACCTTTTCGGCCGCCAGCAGCGCCTCTTTGGCCAGCTTCTGACTCAGCATGCGTTGGCGCCCGGCCACATCGATGGCGGTGGCGTCGGAGCGGAGGGTGGAAAAGAGGGAGACGGCGGAGACCAGGGCGAACAGAAAAATGAGCAGATAGGAGAAGAAGAACTGCTTGTCCAGCGTCTTGATGCCGATGTGCTTGAGCAGCCGCTGAATGAAGCGGGCGATAACGGTGCGCATGATAGCTCCCCCCCTGTTCCCTGTCGTTTTGTTCTGGAGGAGACCACTACGACCGAAGGCTTAAGAATCTCCCCTATCTATAGGTAACTGTAACAGCGAATACCCCAACCGGCATCTAGTAGAAACCCCCATACAGCCGAGTGCCTCACGTAGGAGCCCAGCCCTCTGGGCGATTGCATCGGTAAAGCTCGCGCAGCAATCGCCCAGAGGGCTGGGCTCCTACCGGGGAGAGGCG